>NZ_DASWOT010000128.1:0-18712 GCF_036404235.1 Pseudomonas sp. | reverse complement strand
GGGAGCAGGGCCTTTTTGGTTACTTTTTTGGCTCTTGAAAAAAGTGACCCGCTGTAAGAGCGGAACCCATATCAGCGCCACCCGAGATAACGGATATACACACGATCCCAGTGCCTGAAATGTGACCCGCTGTAAGAGCGGAACCCATATCAGCATCACCCGAAATAACGGATATACACACAATCCCACTACCAACACAAAAAACCTCACCCACCCTCAAAACAGCGCAGGACACTCAAATCGCAACCGCTCGCCCGAAACCGGATGGGTGAAGCTCAACATGCTCGCATGCAGGCACAGCCGGCCATACGCCGCCAATGCCTGGGGATGCGCATACAACCCATCACCCAGCAATGGGTGGCCAATCGACAACATATGCACGCGCAACTGATGCGAGCGCCCGGTAATCGGAGTCAGCTCAACGCGGCAATGGGTGTCATAGCGCTCCAACACTTTCCAGAAGGTCAGCGCGTGCTTGCCAAACTCATGATCGACCACGTGTCTAGGTTTGGTCGGCGGATCGTAACGCAACGGCAGATCAATGCTGCCACTGTCCAGCAGCGGTTGGCCCCAGCACAGCGCGGTGTAGGCCTTTTCAGTCTCGCGATCATGAAACTGCCGCGACAGCTCGCGATGGGTATCAGGATCGCGTGCCAGCAGAATGATGCCCGACGTTTCCCAGTCCAGCCGATGAACGATGCGCGCTTCGGGGTAACCGTTTTCCTGCAGGCGGGTGATCAGGCAGTCTTTGTTGTCATCGGCACGACCGGGGACAGACAGCAGCAGGGTAGGTTTGTCGACCACCAGAACGGCTTCGTCCTGATGAATGATGCGGATGTTCGACAACGGCATGTAACGGCCTCAAAGCAGCGGAACGCTAGAAACGCCAACGGCGGCATCCAACGTTACTCCGGGCAGAGCGACATTGGATACCGCCGTAGGCGAGCGCCGGATCAACGATCTGGCAGGGTGATGTTGAGCTCAAGAATCGAACAGCTGCCTTGGTTTTCCAGGGCGACATGCACTTGATCATTCTCGATGTTGACGTATTTACGGATCACTTCAACCAGCTCTTTTTGCAGCGCTGGCAGGTAATCCGGGGTGCTGCGTTGGCCGCGTTCGTGCGCCACGATGATCTGTAGACGCTCTTTCGCGACCGACGCGGTATTTACCTTTTTATTGGCACGAAAGAAGTCAAAAATATTCATTAATTACCCCCGAACAGACGTTCGAAAAATCCCTTTTTCTGTACGTCCAGGAAACGATGCTCTTTTTCTTTGCCCAACAGCCGATCAACGGCATCGCTATAGGCCTGGCCTGCGTCGCTTTGATCGTCGAGGATCACCGGCACGCCCTGGTTGGAAGCCTTGAGCACCGCCTGGGATTCGGGAATCACGCCCAGCAGCGTTACCGCGAGGATTTCCTTGACGTCTTCGACGCCCAGCATCTCGCCCTTGCTCACGCGCTCAGGGTTGTAGCGGGTCAGCAGCAGGTGTTCCTTGATTGGCTCTTCGCCACGTTCGGCGCGACGAGACTTGCTGGCCAGCAGACCCAGCATGCGATCAGAGTCTCGCACCGAAGACACTTCCGGGTTGGTCACGACGATTGCTTCGTCGGCGAAATACATCGCCAGATGAGCGCCTGTCTCGATACCGGCCGGGGAATCGCAGACGACGTACTCGAAGGTTTCCTTGAGTTCCATCAGGACTTTTTCGACGCCTTCTTTGGTCAGCGCGTCTTTGTCACGGGTCTGGCTGGCCGCCAGCACGTACAGGCCTTCGATCTTTTTGTCTTTGATCAGGGCTTGTTGCAGGTTGGCTTCGCCGTTAACCACGTTAACGAAGTCGTACACGACGCGGCGTTCACAACCCATGATCAGGTCGAGGTTACGCAGACCGACGTCGAAGTCGACGATGACTGTTTTGTGACCGCGCAAAGCGAGGCCGGTACCGATTGCGGCGCTGGTGGTGGTCTTGCCCACACCACCCTTGCCGGATGTAACCACGAGAATCTTGGCCAAGGTGTATAACCCCTAGAGGAAAAGGACAGATAGGCTTCGTCCGAAAAGTGGCTGCGCTCGGTCAGGCTGCGTTAAAAGCAGGCTGACAGTCGCTCGCCGATGTTTCAAACGAACCCAGATCCCTGAAGAACCCCTCGTGACGCAACGGTACTCAAGCAATGACGGAGAAGAGAACCCATGACAGGCTCATGGTTCGAGAAAACAACTGAATTTCCCGGATTTCCTTTCCCTTCGCATCGTTTTCGCGACGAATCAGAGTGGCTTTGAAAATGGCGCAGTATCCGTTAAAGACGGGTGATGTTCAACACATCGCCGGACAGACTGATCTGTACCCCGGTGCCCCACAGAGGATCTCTGCGCAAATCTTCGGAAACCTTGTATCGCCCGGCGATGGAAACCAGTTCGGCAACCATTTGCTGGCAGAAAATCCGCGCTTTGGTATCGCCTTTGATACCCGCCAGTGCCCGACCCCGCATGGGGCCATACACATGGATGTTGCCATCGGCGAGAAGTTCCGCGCCCGGACTGACTGAGGAAATCACCACCAGGTCAGAGCCCTGCGCGTAAATCTGCTGCCCACCGCGCACCGGCGCGGTAATGATCTTGGTTGGCTTGATCAACGGCTCTGGCGGCTTTTCGATAATGACCGGTTTTTTCTTCACTTCGCCTTCTGTCGGATCGAGGGCACGTTCGCGTGCGCCTGATGGCGGCAGTACTGGCAAATCAATGGCGATGGCGGCGGCGATGTCTTCGATGCGGTTGGCGCGAATGGCCAATGTGCGCAAGCCGTGCTGGCGACAAACCCGCATCAGGGCCGGCAGATCGACAGCACCTTCGTTGGCGGGCAGTTTGTCCAGGGCCAACACCAGCGGGGTATTGCTGAAGAAGTTCGGCGCCTGCGCGACTTTTGCCGCCAACTGGCGGTCCAGCGCTTGGAGATTGTTGCGCGCCAGCTCAAGCACCGTGATGGCGAGCATACTGCCCTTGAGCTGGAACACGTGATCCTGGTCTTGCGATTCGATTTGGCTCATGTCGTCATACAGCGGCTTGTCGCTAAAAGTGCCGAGACTTATAGCGAGAACGCCCGCGAGTCGCAAGCGAGCCACCACTGATCAAGCGCAACCGATGGGCGAGAACGATGTAGAATGCCCGCCTTTGTCTTGACGGAAGCTGTAATGGATCGCCCGCGTTTTCGAGCTTATTTTCTTCACCCGCGGTTCTGGCCACTCTGGCTCGGGCTGGGCCTGCTCTGGCTGACCGTTCAATTGCCGTTTCGTGTATTGCTGGCTTTGGGCCGCTTTATTGGCGCACTGATGTACCGTTTCGCCACTGATCGCCGAGTGATCGCCGCGCGCAATCTTGAGTTGTGTTTCCCGCAGTGGTCGAAGGCTGAGCGCAAACGGCTGCTCAAGGAGAATTTCGCTTCCACCGGGATCGCCTTTTTCGAAATGGCCATGAGTTGGTGGTGGTCCAGGGAGCGTCTGGCGCGTCTGGCGCACATTGAGGGTATCGAACACCTCAAGCAGGCACATGAGAACGGGCAGGGCGTGATCCTCATGGCGTTGCACTTTACGACCCTGGAAATCGGTGCCGCACTGCTCGGCCAGCAGCACACCATCGACGGCATGTACCGCGAACACAAAAATCCTCTTTTTGACTTCATTCAGCGTCGTGGCCGCGAGCGGCATAACCTTGATTCGCTCGCGGTCGAGCGTGAGGATGTGCGCGGCATGCTCAAGTTGCTGCGCGCCGGACGCGGAATCTGGTACGCGCCAGATCAAGACTATGGCGCCAAGCAGAGCGTGTTTGTGCCACTGTTTGGCATCCAGGCGGCCACCGTGACCGCAACCAGCAAGTTCGCCAGACTAGGCCGCGCGTTGGTGGTGCCATTCACTCAGGAGCGTCTGGCCGACGGCAGTGGTTATCGGTTGGTGGTTCATCCTCCACTGCAGGATTTCCCCGGCGAAAGCGACGAAGCCGATTGCCTGCGCATCAATCAGTGGGTGGAACGCGCTGTCACCGCGTGCCCCGCGCAATATCTGTGGGCGCATCGGCGCTTCAAAAGCAGGCCGCCTGGCGAGCCGAAACTCTATAAAAAACGTGGCTGAATCATCGAGTTCTTCCTACATGTCAACCCGCGCGACCGAGCAACCTGTTGTCAACGCGACTGCGACTGCGCCTGAGCGTGCCGTAGAGTCCGTGACCGGGTTGATTTTGTCTGGCGGTGGCGCTCGCGCGGCCTATCAGGTGGGTGTGCTGGCAGGCATTGCCGACCTGTTGCCGGTCGGGGCGAAAAACCCGTTTCCGGTCATTGTCGGCACCTCGGCGGGGGCCATCAACGCAGTCAAGCTCGCCAGCGGTGCGGCGCAATTTCGTACCGCGATCCACGAACTGACAGACTTCTGGCAGGGCTTTCGCAGTCATCAGGTGCTGCGCAGCGATTGGTCCGGGGTCGTTCGTCAGGCAGCACGGTTTTTAGGTCGAAGCCTGCTGGGTATTGGCGGTGGTCAGGTGCCCGTGGCCCTGCTCAACAGCTCGCCCCTGCGTGATTTGTTGGACCAGCGCCTTGATCTGTCAGGGATTGACGAAGCCATTGCCGCGAAGCACCTGCATGCCGTTGCAGTGACCGCCTTCGGTTACGAGTCGGGGCAGGCGGTGACGTTTTATCAAAGCGGCGGCGCCATCGAGTCCTGGTTGCGGCATCGGCGAGTGGGTGTGCCCACACAGTTGACGGTCGACCATTTGCTGGCCAGTTCGGCGATTCCGCTGTTGTTTGCGCCGGTGAAGCTCGATCAGGAATATTTCGGTGACGGCGCGGTGCGGCAGTCGGCGCCCATCAGCCCGGCGCTGCACTTGGGGGCGAACCGTGTGCTGGTGGTCGGCGTCAGCGGCAACCCGCGTGGCGTGAACGCCAATGTGCCCGTTCACCGAGCGGTCAGCGGCGTGCAGCCGAGCCTGGCGCAAATCAGCGGACACCTGCTCAACAGCACGTTCATCGACAGCCTTGAGAGCGACATTGAGTTGCTTGAACGACTGAACCTGCTAAGCCGTTTGTTACCCCTTCAACATCGTCAGCCCTCGCCGCAAGCATCCGAACAACCGACGCCTGCGCAATCACTGGCGCCGGTTGAGGTGTTGGTGATTTCGCCGAGCCAGCCGATAGATGAAATCGCCGCTCGCCATCGCCATGAATTGCCCTTGGCGCTGCGCATGTTTTTGCGCGGACCGGGTGCGACCAAGACCAGTGGCGCAGGGGTGCTGAGTTATTTGCTGTTTGAAGCGGGCTATTGCAGCGAACTGATCGAGTTGGGCCGACGCGATGCGATGGCCCAGAAGGATGAGTTGCTGCGGTTTTTAAGGTTGGAGTGATTGCTTGAGACAGCCTCGTTTTTATGGCTGATACCGGTCCGCTTGCGCCTTGGGCAGAAGCAGGACTGTCCGCATCAAGCTGTCAACCGGTCATCCCGAAAATCCCGCAGCGCCTGCTCGATTTCTTCGCGGGTATTCATGACGAACGGGCCGTATTGCACGATTGGCTCACGTAACGGCTTGCCAGCGATCAGCAGGACGCTGGCGCCAGACTCACTGCGCAGTTGCAGCTCGCCGCTTTCCGACAATCGCGCCAGACGACGTGTGCCCACTCTTTGCGGCTGACCAACCACTTCCAGCTCGCCTTCATACACGTACAGCAATACACAATGGCCCTGCGGCACTATCGGACTGATCGCGCTGCCCGCCGGCATGTGGAAATCAAAATACTGCGGCTCGGTGTCTGGTCGCTGCACCGCACCGGCTTGTTGCACCTGGCCGTCGTCGAACTGGCCGGCAATCACGACCACCTCGACGCCTGCTTGAGTCGTCAGGCGCGGGATGCGTTCCGGCTGAATGTCTTCGTAACTGGCGTCGCTCAACTTCGACTTGCCCGGCAGGTTCAACCAGAGCTGGAAGCCACGCATCGTGCCTTCTTCCTGCTCGGGCATCTCACTGTGGATCACGCCGCGCGCGGCGGTCATCCATTGCACACCGCCGCCTTGTAGCAGGCCAACATTGCCCATGTGGTCTTCGTGGCGCATACGGCCTTCGAGCATGTAGGTCACCGTTTCAAAGCCGCGGTGCGGATGCGGTGGGAAGCCCGCAATGTAGTCGTCGGGCTTGTCGGAGCCGAACTCATCAAGCATCAGAAACGGATCGAACTGTTCGACGCCAGGGCCGCCGAACACGCGGGTCAGTTGCACGCCGGCACCGTCGGACGTCGGTTGGCCGGCCTGGATCGACAGTACTTTGCGTAGTTGAGTCATGGGAAGACAACTCCTGAACAGGTGAGAATAGTGGCTATGCTATGCCTGTTCAGATGATCGATGGGTGGGTTTTTTGCTAGATATTGATCGATGTATTCGATGACTTCCCGCGCACGATTGATTGCAGGAGCCAACTTATTCGCGAGGCGTCATGTCTGAGACGCCGCACAACTCCTCTCGCCAACAAGTTGGCTCCTACAGGTTATGCACCGAACTCAGTAATAAACGCCCGGTGGTTGGATGGGTATCCAACATTTGGGGCGCAGTTCAGGGCCAGAACGCACTGTAGGCACGCCGCGTTGGTCGCCTCGCCGCAGGCACAAAAAAGGCCAACCGAGTTGCCTCGGTTGGCCGTTCTCTTTGAAGCGATCTCGTTACTCGGCGACCTGCAACTTGCGCGCTTCGGTGTACACGTAACGCACCTTCTCGTACTCGAACGGCGAGTTCATCTGGCCGTAACGGAAGCTGGTGCTGTAGCGGCGATCAATCGCCCGCAGCAGGTAGATTTCCGGGTGGTCTTCGCTGACCTGTGACACGTTCAGGAAGTTGATCTGCGATTCTGCGGTGAAGTCGAACAGCAGGCCGCCGGTGTCACGGAAGTTAGACGGCCCAAGGATCGGTAGCACAAAGTACGGACCGGCCGGCACCCCGTAAAAGCCCAGTGTCTGGCCAAAGTCTTCGTTCTGGCGCGGCAGGCCCATCCTGGTCGCCGGGTCCCACAGGCCTGCGATGCCCAAGGTGGTGTTGACCAGCAGCCGTCCGGTGGTTTCCATCGAGCGTTTGCCTTTGAACTGCAGCAGGCTGTTCAACAGATTGGGTACGTCACCCAGGTTGCTGAAGAAATTGCTGACACCACTGCGCAAGAAGCTTGGAGTCACGTATTTATAACCGTTGACCACCGGCAGAAATACCCACTCATCGAAGCGATAGTTGAAGTGGTACACCCTGCGGTTCCAGGACTCCAACGGGTCGTACACATTGAGTGCGTTGAGCGTGGAACGTTCGAATTCGCGTTGATCCAGGCCTGGGTTGAATTTGAGCGACTTCAAGGGTTCGGTAAACCCATCTGGGCTGTCGACCCGACTCACTGGCGTCGCCTTGGAAACAATCGGCGCGTCGGCCGCGTGAGCCACGCCTGCGCACAGCAGGGCCGCGATGAACAATAGACGTTTAGCCACGGAAAAACTCCAGCATGGCGTCGGAGTTGACGCGGTAGTTGAGGTTGCCGCAATGGCCGCCATACGGATAAACGGTCAGGCGGTCGCCAAAAGTCTTGCGCAGAAAACCGAGATCGCCAGGGCCAAGGATCACGTCATCGGCGTTGTGCATGACCGCAATTTTTTTGCTGGTGCTCAAGTAGTCCTTCAGTGCGTAGAGACTCACTTGATCGACCAATTGCAGCAGGCTGCCGCCGTCGGTGCGCGCACGCCACATGGGGATCACTTGCTCAGTCACGTAGCAATCGAAATCGCATTGCAGGGCGCGCTTGAGGAAGGGGGTCAGGCTGGTGCCTTCGGTGATCGGCGTCTTGGGCGGTGTGATCAGGCCACGACGGTTGATCAAGTCTGAGGTGAACGAGATGTCCGCCACCGAGAAGCGAAACGAGGTGCCGATCAGCATTGCCATTTGCTCGTTCGACAGGTGCTGTTTGGACTGTTGGAAGTCGTAAAGCAGCGCGTCGTTGAGGTCAATGTAGCCTTTCTGGCGGAAGTAACGGGTCAGCTTGGCCAACACCAGTTCATAAAAGGTGGTGCTGTTATTGATGCCCTTGACCTCGGTCTGAACCAGCTTGTCCAGGTTGGTGATCGAGGTGTACAAGTTGACCGGCGGGTTGATCAGCAGCACGCGTTTGAAATTGAAACTGCGGCGGGTTTCGTCCAGATGACTGACGAAGGCGGCGTCGAGCGCACCGAGGCTGTAGCCGGTCAGGTAATAGTCGGTAATCTGCAGCTTGGTTTGTTGGGCACGAACGGCTTGCATGACGCGATACAGGTCTTCGGCGTCGTCCTCGGTCACGCCAGGTGTGGCAAATCGTGAGGCCGAGCTCATGAAGTCATAGCTGGTCGGCGACGACAACTGCACGACATGGTAGCCCGCGCCGTAATACAGTTTTTTCAAGAATTCATTGAGCGTGCTGTTGTACGGCGCACCCGTGCCTGCGATCAGAAAGATCAGTGGTGCAGGGTGATCCTGTTTCGCCAGCCGGTAGCGCAACTTTTTCACCGCCCAGAAGTTGTCGGGCAATGTGAACTCGCGTTCCGGGCGCAGGTTAAGGCTGTAATCGTCCTGATCGATGTCTGCGTCATCTGGCAGTTTGCTGCGCAGTTCCGGCGGGGTTGTGGCGATAGTCGCTTCGAACGGGTTGGTCAAAGGAAAGCCATAACTGGATGGGTCGACATCGACTGCCATCACGGACGCACTCAAAAAGAGGCTGCCAATCACGGCGGCGAAGCGTAGAAAACGAAGCATGACTAAATCCCTTGGGAAAGAAGTGCTGTTGAGGTACCGCAGGCTATGACACGGGAGTGGTGCCAAAGTGCCGCATTGGCACGTCAGCTATGCCAACCGCTTGGGACAATACACGTTCTGGGGCGTTTGACATGCAGGTGTGTGCTTTAAAACTTGTCCGACTTCGCATTTTTCTTCGCGTAGCCTCTGGCTGGCAGTCTGACAGAGGACGCGTTACGGGCTGACGTCCCCCACGCGGTGGGTCGGCGTTGGACAGATCATGCGCTGTAGTGGATGTGTCAGGTGCGCGCCAGTCTGGGCTGGCGGTGGTAGGACTGTTCGTAGAAACCAACCCCCAGACAGCATGAAGGGGAGCCGAGGCTCCCCTTCAAATCGTTGCATATGCTCTTTTTTTATTATTTTAGGGCGGCCTGTTATTGTTTTTGGCGGCCAATCCCTTTACTGCTTTTTGGTGATCCCCATACGGGATACAAGAGCAAACGTATTTTTTTGAGCGCTGACTTGCTTTGATGCCCTTCGTTATGAACGAGGGATCCAACCTGTTTTGGCGCTACCTGAAGGTAGTTTTATTGTTCTCTCTACGGTTGCCGGGTCAACCCCCGGTAAAGCACATCCACTCCAAAAAAATCTGTTAGCTGCGTCTCTGTGCCGTTGTTCTTGTTATGTCAGAGCCGATTCATTTTGTTTTTATTGGTTTACCACTTTTTATTCTTGTTATGCAGAAGATATAGCAGGCAGCGTGCCAACTTTTTTATTGTGTTTAAAATCAATGGTTTACTGTCTTTGCAAGATTTTCAGCAGGGCACGAGATGATTTTTTGTTTCCGTGTTACCCGTCTGAGGCCCGCAGACTCATCATGCGGTAACACAATGAGCGGTCGTCGGGCACACTCGGTTACACAGGCGCAGGTTCAACCCGCGCTCATGAAAAGTCTTTAGGGCGCGGCGTATTCGGGTGATTTTGATTTTCCATGCAATTTTCGTTCGGACTTCGCTCTTTTTACGACCTGTCTGTCGTTGATGGCTCTGTGATGTCGTTTCCCGATGGTTCAGTGTCGCTGGCAGGAAAGGCGGTGGGGCGGTGCGGGTTGATGATCAAGGCGTCAGCGCGATGAAACCCATCGCACGGGCAAGCAGTTGAAGCGTTAAAGGCGCGCGACGCGCCAAATTCGGGCGCAGGTCGCCGTCTTAAAAAAAACGTTAACGATGCCCGACGACATTCGGGTTCAGAACTACCGGGGAACTAAAGATGAAGATGCGAAAAATCCTGGGTGCAGGTGCCGCTCTGGCGCTTGCCATCAGTTCCACGCTGGCCCTTGCCGCTACCAAGCCGGAGCTGAGTATTGGCTATGTTGACGGCTGGTCCGACAGTGTTGCGACCACCAACGTGGCCGCTGAATTGATCAAAGAGAAGCTGGGCTATCCGGTGAAACTGCAAGCCGTTGCAGCCGGGATCATGTGGCAAGGCGTTGCCACCGGCAAACTGGACATGATGTTATCGGCCTGGCTGCCAGCGACTCATGGCGAATACTGGGCCAAGAACAAAGACAAGGTTGTCGACTACGGCCCTAACTTTAAAGACGCAAAAATCGGTTTGATCGTGCCCGAGTACGTGACAGCCAACTCTGTTGCTGACTTGAAGACCGATGAGTCCTTCAAGAAAAGGATCGTTGGCATCGACGCAGGTTCAGGCGTGATGATCAAGACTGAGCAGGCGATCAAGGATTACGGTCTTGACGGTTACAAACTTCAAGCGAGTTCCGGCGCTGGCATGATTGCCGAACTGACACGCGCTGAAAATAAGAAGGAATCCATTGCCGTGACCGGCTGGGTGCCGCACTGGATGTTCGCCAAGTGGAAGCTCAAGTTCCTCGAAGACCCTAAAGCCGTTTATGGCGCGGCTGAAACCGTAGACAGCATCGGTAGCACCGAACTGGCTGCCAAAGCCCCGGACGTTGTGGATTTCCTGAAGAAGTTCCAATGGAGTTCCAAGGATGAAATCGGCGAAGTCATGCTCGCCATCCAGGACGGCGTCAAGCCTGAAGCTGCAGCCAAGGATTGGATTGCCAAGCACCCGGATCGCGTTAAAGAGTGGACCGGTAAGTAAGTCGCTTTAAAACCACCGCTCAGCAAAAAAACCGCCCGGTTGAATGACCGGGCGGTTTTTTGTTTTGCGTGTCAGGTCTGCTTACAACCCAACCTCCGGCAACGCCGGGCGGTTGGCCAATGCCGCTTTCATGAGTTTTTCCACGTACTCACGATCACTGTCCGGCAGCGCCAGGCGTGGCGGGCGGGTGAGGGCGCTGCCGCGTTCCATGATGGCTTCGCACAGCTTGATGCACTGCACCAGATCCGGACGGGCGTCGAGGTGCAGCAGTGGCATGAACCACTCATACAGCGCCATGGCCTCGGCGAAGCGACCTGCTTTGGCCAGGCGGAACAGGGTTTCTCCCTCTTTTGGGAAGGCGTTGGACATGCCCGATACCCAACCCACCGCCCCCACCGCCACGCTTTCCACCAGCACGTCATCCAGGCCCGCGAACAGCACGAAGCGGTCGCCGACTTCGTTGCGCACGTCGATGAAGCGGTTGGTGTTGCCGGATGAATCCTTGAAACACACGATGGTGTCGCAGTCGGCCAGGGAAATCAGGATGTCTGGCGTCACGTCGTTTTTGTAAATCGGCGGGTTGTTGTACACCATCATCGGCAGGTCGGTGGCGGCCGCCACGGTGCGAAAATGCGCGGCGGTCTCGAAGGGTTTGGACGAATACACCAGTGCCGGCATCAACATGATCCCGTCGGCCCCGGCTTTCTCGACGTCCTTGGCCACCGCGCTGGCATTGGCACTGGTGAATTCAGCGACCCCGGAAATTACTGGTACACGCCCGGCCGACGCATCCTTGGCAACTTCAACCAGACTGATCTTCTCGGCCACGCTGAGCGAAGTGTTTTCCCCGACCGTGCCGCAAATCACCAGACCGGACACGCCGTCGCGCACCAGGTTGGAAATCACCTTATGGGTCGCTTCCAGATTGAGGGAAAAGTCGGCATTGAATTGAGTGGTGACGGCAGGGAAGACACCGCTCCAGGTTACGGTTTTGCTCATGATTCACTCCATTTCGAATAAAGGTATTTCGTATACGTTTGTGTTAAGGCAAAAAACTGCCCGGTTAAGAAAAAGTATTGCTGCCTGATAGTGATGCGAGCGCGGCCAGGCCCTGTAGGCCCGAACTTGTTCGCGATGCGTCGAACCCGACAACCGCGCCGTTCTTCTCGCCAACAAGTTGGCTCCACAGGTCTGCGCTACAACGGCAACCCAATCGGCCAGGTATCGGTCAATTTGTAACCTTCCGGCCACGGGTCACTGGGGTCGAGCATGTGTTGATGTGTGCCGGTAATCCACGCCCGGCCTGACAGGCTTGGCACAATCGCCTTGCGCCCCGCCACCTCGGTTTCACGTTGAATCTTGCAATGGAACTCCGAGCCAATGATCGAGCGCCCGATGAATCGATCCCCGACCTGCAACTGCCCCTTGGCATGTAACACCGCCAGGCGCGCCGAACAGCCGGTGCCACACGGCGAGCGATCAATCTTGCCGGGCCGAATCACCACCGCATTCGCCGCATTGGCCACACCGCCGTCGTAATTCAACGGCGCAGCGATCTGGCAAAACGAGATGTGATTCCAATCCTTGTTGGTCGGGTGGTTGAAGCCCAATTGTTCATTCGCCGCCTTGGTGATCTTCAGCCCCGTTTCTACCAGATCCTTGGCCTCGTCAGCGGTCAGCGAGAAGCCCAACCCCACCGAATCGACAATGGCAAAACTGTCGCCGCCATACGCGGTGTCGATCTTGATCGAGCCCAGCCCCGGCACCTCGATCCATACATCCAGTTGATCGGAGAACGAAGGGTGGTTGTGTACCTCGACGCTTTGCACCTTGCCGTCACGGCAGTGCGCAATGGCCTCGATCAAACCGCCCGGCGCTTCGAGAATCAGCCGGGTTTGCGGTTCGGTCATCGGCAAGATGCCGCTGTCGAGCAACACGGTCGCCACGCACAGCGAGTTGGAGCCGGACATCGGTGGCACGTCAGCGGGCTCCATGATGATCCAGCCCATGTGCGCCTTTGGGTTTTTTGGCGGCACCAGCAGGTTGACGTGACGGAACACACCGCCACGCGGTTCGTTGAGCATGAAGTTGCGCAGCACGTTGTCTTTTTCGATCCAGCGCGATTGCTCCCAGATCGTGTCGCCGGGTGGTGGTGCAACGCCGCCGACGATCACATCGCCGACTTCACCTTCAGCGTGGCAACTGACCACATGAATCACTTTCGATGAGCGCATGACCGATAGCCCTCCTGTCAAAAACACATAACCAATGAAAGAACACGTTTGTGTAGGAGCGAATTCATTCGCGAGACGTTGGTACAACCAACAGATATTCGTGATCGGAAAACCGATTCGCGAATAAATTCGCTCCTACAGTGGACTGTGTTTGCTGCGCGATAGGGCAGATCGTGCAGTGCCCATTACCTAATTGATCGAACGCAGAAAGTCTGCTGTTTCCGGACGCTGCGGGTTGCCGATAACCTGCTCCGGCGTGCCGATCTCATGCACCAGCCCGTTGCGGAAAAACGCCACGCGGTCCGACACATCGCGCGCGAAGCGGATTTCGTGGGTCACCAGAATCATGGTCATGCCGTCCTCGGCCAGCAGGCGCATGGTGTCCAGCACCTCGCCCACCAATTGCGGATCGAGGGCCGAAGTGGCCTCGTCGAACAGCATGTAATCCGGCGACATCGCCAGCGCACGGGCAATCGCCATGCGCTGCTGTTGCCCGCCCGATAGCTTGCCGGGAAACACCTTTAGCTTGTCCGCCAGGCCCACGTGAGTCAGTTGCTTGACTGCCAGCGCCTCGGCTTCGGCCTTGCTTTTGCCCAACACGGTACGCGGTGCCAACATCACGTTTTCCAGCACGGTCAGGTGCGGGAAGGCGTTCCACTGCTGAAAAACGATGCCGATTTTTTGCCGCAGTTTGTTGATATCGGTGCCCTTGGCATGCACTTGGGTGCCGTCGACGCGGATGCTGCCACTGTTGATCGGCTCCAGGCCGTTGATGCACATCAGCAGCGTCGACTTGCCCGAGCCCGAGCCGCCGATGATCGACACCACTTCGCCTTTGTTGACCTGCAGGCTCACGCCCTTGATCACCTCAAGCTCGCCAAACGATTTGTGTACGTTGTCGATCTCAATCATTTTCCTGCCACCTTGTTTCCAGTCGGGCGCCCAGGCGTGCGATCACCAGGCTCATGACGTAGTAAATGAGGCCTGCGATGCACAGCACCAGCAGCGGTTCTTGAATGCGTGTGACGATGGTTTGCGAGGCGCGAAGCAGTTCGACGATGCCGATCCACATCACCAGCGCGGTGTCTTTCATGACGCTGAGCAGCAGGTTGATCCAGCCAGGGAACGCCACCCGCGTGGCCATCGGCATGACGATCTGGCGCAAGTCCTGCCAGTAACTCAGGCCCAACGAGCGGCTGGCACGGCGCAGGGTCAACGGCACCGAGAGCACGCCGCTGCGCACGATCTCCGTGCAGTACGCGGTGACGTAGAAACCGAGCACCACGCACGCCACGGCAAACGCGCTCCAGTTCAGGCCAACGATGCTTTTCAGGGCATTGAACAGCACGAACTGGATCAACAACGGCACGCTGCGAAATACGTCCAGCAGCCATGAAAGGGGCACAGTGCTGCGCGGGAACAGGGCCCGAAGCATGCCGCAGATCACCCCCGCCAGCGTGCCGATCGACATTGAAATGACGGTGAGCAGGATCGTCACCCAGGCGCCTTGAAGCATGAACTGCAGGTCGGTCCAGCTAAAACTGGTGTTGAACATGGTCTTCCCCTCAGTACCGGAACAGGCGCCAGGACAGCAGCCGTGCCACGGCCACGATCAACTTGGCAATCAGGTAATAGAGCACCGCCGCGATGGCAAAGAATTCGAAGGTGCGGAAGGTCTTGACGTTGTAATCCTGAGTGACGCCGGTCAGGTCGTTGTTGAGGCCGACGATCACCCCCATCGAGGTCATCAGCACCGCCCAGACCATCTGGTTGGTCAGCGGGTAGAAGACGATGCGCAGCAGTT
Organism: Pseudomonas sp.; assembly: GCF_036404235.1. GTDB lineage: Bacteria > Pseudomonadota > Gammaproteobacteria > Pseudomonadales > Pseudomonadaceae > Aquipseudomonas. The sequence goes on along the minus strand of NZ_DASWOT010000128.1, from coordinate 3,781 downwards.
GCGGGATGACGATCAGGCGATACGCCTGTGGTGCGCTCATGCCCAATGAGCGGGCGGCGCGCAGTTGTGTGTCGGGCACAGCCTTGAGCCCGCCGCGAAAGTTTTCCGCCAGATAACCTGCGTTGTTGATGGTGATCCCGGCCAGCAGCGCGGCCCACGAACTGATATGAATGCCGAACGATCCCAGCCCGAAATACAGGATGTACACCTGGAACAGCGAAGGCGTGTTGCGCGCGATGGAAATCCAGGTGGCGGCAAAGCCTCGGAATGCGCGGTGCTTGCCCTGGCGCATAAAAGTTAGAAACAGGGCAATGATCACCCCAAGGATCATCGACAGGGCGGCGGTTTCGAACGTTACCAACGCACCGCCAAGCATGTCCGGCAGGGCTTTGAACGCGGCGCGCCAGTGGAAGCTGTAATCAAACATACGCGGCGACCTCCGCTCGTTGAGCCGCCTGCAACCACACCGGCAAACGACCGCTGGCCTGGCCGGTGCGGGCACTTTCGACGCATTCGGCGAGGCTGGCGAAATGCACGCGACGACCCACCAGGCCCGGCGCGTAGTGCGCATATTTGCCGGAGTTAGTCATCAGGTTACGGGCGGTCGGCGGCAGTACTGGCTCACCGAGCATGCACCAGCAGGTATCGGTGACAAACTGCACGCCGAAGTGTTGCAGCGTTGCGACATGGCCCGCTGCCTGGGCTTTCTCCAGCGTGGCGCGGCCGCAGGTGATGACGATGGCGATGGACTCATGTTTGCGCTGGCCGTCGCAGAGCTGCGCCAGGGTCGCGCATTCGCTGAGGGAAAAATGCGGATTGCCTAAGGTCACAGCGTCTACGTCTGGGCTTTGCGCGCTGTTGAGCTCGCGCCAGCTGTGCAGTAGATCCTCGGGTTGGATGTGCAGGATTTTGCCGGGTGCTATGGCGCCCAGGGCCACTTCGGCGCTGCTGGCCTCGGGCGTGACGCCAGCAATGTGAAACATCGGTGCGGCTGATGTTGTGGCGAAGGCCGCGCCAAAGGCTTTCAGGTCGTCCAGCGTCGGCGCCTGGTGTTCCAGGCCGCAGATCACCGGAATCTGCGCGCCGCACAGCAGGCCGACGTGGTAGCCCAACAGCGGATAGAAACTGTCGTCCAGGGCGTCGAGTGTTGGCACTTCGATGCGCAGGGTTGCGTGACGTTGTTGCGTCAGGTGACAACCGATTTTCGGCGCGCGGCCAGTGAGGGCGATGCAGATGTCGAGGTAATCCGGGTATTTCAGCGTGCGTGCGCCAATCACGCTGTTGGCGTAGACCACCGCGTTGGATTCGGCCCAGACGATCTGTTCGCCGAACTCAGGCGCGCTGTCGAGCAAGTAAGGCGCACAGGTGAAGCTGACTTTCGCACCCATTTGCAGGTAGGCATCGCCGAGCTGGCTGGCAGGTTCGCCGAGCGCCGGGTCCACGCCCAGTTCGCGCCAGCGGCGCTTATCTACCGAGATGGAATTGAGGGTGGTCGGCACGCGCACATGGGCGTCCCAATCCACCAATTGTCGGGCGAAGCGCAGGCTTGCCGGGCCGGTATAAATGCAGCCGTCGATGTGCGCCTGGGTGATGTCGAGCAATTGGGTTGCGCCTTGTAGCTCGGCCATGCGCAGGATGATGCCCATCGCCACTTGTGCGGCTTTACCGTGAGTGCCGTCGAGCAACGCCTGGTCTGTTTCACTGAGCGTGACGTGTGCGTGGCTGATGTTGAAGGTCTGTTGTGCGCGGGGTGCAAGAGGTGAGGGGGGCGCGTCGAAACAGGTCAATCGGTCGTTTTCAACGCGTACGTAATGCACATCACGCAACGCGGCAAAGCCTTCGGCACCCAGGCTGATGACCGGGATCGACTGATTGAACATCTGCTCCGCCACCAGCACGCCGAGGGTGAGGATGTCTTCGACCCGCTCGAACACCAGCGCCGCCGGGGCATGACCGTTGAGGATCAGCTCCAGTAACACACTGCTGCCGGTGCAGGAACCGCGGCCGCTGGGAATCGCCAACACACGACCGCTAATGATCTGCCCGCTCAGCGGGTGATGACGGTCGATGACTTCCCCGGTGAACGGCTCAACGCCACCCCAGAAACTCAAGGCCATGTCGGCATACAGCAATTCACCTTGCGCCAACCCAGCCACCAGACAGCGACCGTTCAACGAAACTTCAGACATCGTGGGCTCCTGTGGTAAGTCGCAATAAAGCGTCGAGCACATTTTCTGTAGGAGCGAACTTGTTCGCGTGACGGTCTATCGGGCACAGCACCTAATCGCCTCGCCAACAAGTTGGCTCCTACAGGTTGCGCGGCAAACGCCGCATAAACGCCCGGTGCTCGGTCGATCGCGGGACAAGCCCTGCTCCTACAGATGGAATTGAGTGTTTCTCAACTCAGTAGTAGACGCGCAGCACGGTCACATCCAACAACCATGGTTCTGGCCACCAGACAGCGACCGTTCAACGAAACTTCAGACATCGTGGGCTCCTGTGGTAAGTCGCAATAAAGCGTCGAGCACATTTTCTGTAGGAGCGAACTTGTTCGCGAGAGGGTCTATCGGGCACAGCACCTAATCGCCTCGCCAACAAGTTGGCTCCTACAGGTTATGCATCGAACTCAGTAGTAAACGCCCGGCACGGTCACATCCAACAACCATGGTTCTGGCCACCAGGCAGCGACCGTTCAACGAAACTTCAGACATCGTGGGCTCCTGTGGTAAGTCGCAATAAAGCGTCGAGCACATTTTCTGTAGGAGCGAACTTGTTCGCGAGACGGTCTATCGGGCACAACACCTAATCGCCTCGCCAACAAGTTGGCTCCTACAGGTTATGCACCGAACGCAGTAGTAAACGCCCGGCAGGTTATGCACCGAACTCAGTAGTAGACGCCCGGCACGGTCAGGTCCACTGGCTTGCCACCCACCCATTTTTCATACAGCTCGGCGTAACGGCCCGAGCGCACTTGCTGGTTGACGAACAAGTTCAGGTAGTGGATCAGGCCGTATTCATTGCGCTTGGCGGCCAATGAAACGTAGTCGATGGTGTATGGCGCATTGCCCGCAATTTTCAGGTTTTTGTATTTGCCCGATTTAAGGGTGGCGGCCGCCACAGTGTTGGTCACGACCGAGGCGTCGATATGGCCTTGAGCGACGGCGAGGATGGTGTCGTTTTGGGTCTGGTAGGCGCGGAAGCTGCCAGTGCCCCATTTTTTCACGTCATTTTCCAGGGCAATGGCTTCAAATGTGCCGCTGGTGTTACCCACCGGACGGCCCTTGAGGTCGTCGAATTTTTCGATTTTGGTGTCGTCGCGGGTCAGCACGACCATTTGAAACGCGAAATACGGAATGCTCATGGCCACGGTTTTGGCGCGTTCAAGCGTGTCGGACGTCGACGCCACGATTACGTCGGCACGCCCGGACACCAGCGCCGGAATACGGTCCGGGAAGGGCGTTTCAATGACTTCTGCGGTAACGCCCAGCACCTTCGCCAGATCGTTGCAGTAATCCACGTCAAATCCGACTGGCGTGTTCTTCTCGTCGCGCGAACCCATCGGCGGGAAGTCCAGCGTCACAGCACAACGCAGCTTGCCGGAGTCGATGATGTCATCGAGCTTGTCGGCCATAGCGGTGTTGAGGGCACAGGTACTCATTACAGCGAGGAGGGCTACGGCAACAGCGTGGTTTTTCATAGAAGCCTCGGAGGATGCAAGTAATGGGATATTCGGATTTCGTATACGATATTTTCTTTGCATGGATTGTGCCTGTTTCATCAT
>NZ_DASWOT010000127.1:0-43789 GCF_036404235.1 Pseudomonas sp. | reverse complement strand
CTGGCAGCGACCTCACTGCTCAAACAGGACGTCCAGACTGCGGCCATTCCGGTGATTGCACTCACCGCAATGGCCATGAAGGAAGACGAAGAAAAATCTCGCCTTGCCGGCTGTGACGCCTACATCGTCAAACCTCTACGCTACCAGGAGCTCTATCAGGCGATTGACACGTTGCTTAAAAACAAACGGCCTGCACAGCCCCTTGCCTGAGTTCGCCTTATGTCTGAAAAGACCGCCACACTCTTGATCGTCGACGATGAAGTTCAGGTTCGTAAACTGCTAAGCGTCATGCTCGAGAATCAAGGGTATCGGACGCTGACCGCCCGCTCAGGAGAAGAAGCCCTGGCAATGGTCGAGCAAGAACCGCCCGATCTTATCCTCCTCGATATCATGATGCCGGGAATGAACGGCTATGAAGTCGCAAGCCGCCTGAAGGGAAGCAAGACGACCGCCAATATCCCGATCATCATGCTCTCCGCACTCAGTGATCAACGTTCCCGCCTGCGGGGGCTTGAGGCGGGTGCCGAGGATTTCCTCAGTAAACCGGTGGAGAGTGTCGAGTTGTGGCTGCGGGTGCGTAACCTGTTGAGGCTCAAGGCATTCGGTGATTACCTGAAAAGCCACAGCCTCATGGTCGAGGAGCAGCTACAGCAGCGAACCATCGATCTGGAACGGTTTCGTTCAGCGATGGATGCCTCCGACGATTCGATCTTTTTGATCAACCGCAGCACCATGAGGCTGATCGAGTTCAACAGAGCCGCCTGCGTGGTGTTGGGCTACCCTCCCGACGAGCTCCTGCACACGGACCTCGCAGACCTTGGTGACGCCTCGATTGCCGAATTGGAGGTGCTGTACGACCTGATCATTAGCGGCAAAGCCCCAGGCGAAACGATCGAAAGTCGCATACGCCGCAAGGACGGCAGCCATGTGCCCGTCGAGATTCATCGCCAGGCTTACAAAACCGGCGCCGACTGGATCATCATCGCTATTTTTCGCGACATCACCCACCGTAAGGAAGCTGATCAGCACCTGCTGAAAATGGCCCACTACGACTCACTGACCGGGTTACCCAATCGCAACCTGTTTTACACCACCTTACAGATGGGCCTCACCCAGGCAGCCATCAGCGGCTGGCAGTTGGCCGTGATCACGGTCGACCTCGACGACTTCAAAATGGTCAACGATACCTGGGGTCATTTGATTGGCGATCAGATGCTGGTAGAACTCAGTCAACGTCTGTCTAACTGCCTCAACGTCAGCGATACGTTGGGGCGCATGGACGGTGACGAGTTCGCCCTGATTCTGATGGTTCGAGAAGGTCAGCCCGACACACAGCAAATGATCGAGCGCATACGTGAAGTGCTGCACAAACCTTACCGGCTCGGCGGACACGACACGTCGATGACAGCCAGCATGGGTATTGCCCTCTACCCCGATGACGGCGAAGAAGCGCAGGGCTTGATCAAGTACGCCAACACCGCCATGAGTCGCGCCAAACAGGCTGGCAGGAACACCTATCGGTTTTACACCACGCAGATGAACACTGAGATTCTGGCGCGCCTGGAGATGGAAACCGCGCTACGCCAAGCCGTGCAAGAGCAATCGTTTCAGTTGGTTTATCAACCCAAGGTCAGGCTGAGTGACGGCTGTATTTGTGGGCTGGAAGCATTGTTGCGCTGGCCGCGCCCCGGACAGCCCAATATTTCTCCGGCCGTGTTCGTGCCCATATTGGAAAACCTTGGGCTAATTTCTCGCGTTGGGAAATGGGTGATCGCCAGCGTGTGCGAGCAGATCGCAAGCTGGCAACGCTCAGGCGTGAAGCCGCTGGAGGTCGCTGTTAACGTTTCGGGCCAGCAAATTATCGAAGGCGACCTGATTGCCGACATTACTCAAGCGCTCAAGGACAGCCAGATCGAACCGCGCTGGCTCGAAGTCGAGCTGACAGAAAGCTCACTGATGGAAAATACCGTTCACACCATCGCCAGCCTGCAGCGACTTCGCTCCATTGGCATACAGATTGCCATCGACGACTTCGGTACGGGCTACTCGAGCCTTGCGTATTTGCGCCGGTTTCCCATAGACAAACTGAAAATCGACATCGCCTTTATCCGCGAAGTGAGCAGCAACCCTCAGGATGCGGCTATCACCCGGACAATCATCGAGTTAGCCCACAGCCTCAACCTGCAAGTGATTGCCGAAGGCGTGGAAACCCAGGAGCAATTGGCGTTCTTGACTGACAAAGGCTGCGATCACGGACAAGGGTATCTGTTCAGTAAGCCGCTACTGCCCGATGAACTGGAGGCACTTTTGCGTGAACGGCAAGCTGTCAAACGCCGAGCGCAAAAAAGGGCTGAGGATTAACTCAGCCCTTTTTTGTCATCCAAGGCCTGCTATGCGTTGCGGCGCTTATGGCGCAGCATTAAGCGTCCGGAAAAAACGCCCTCCTGACGCTTTCGCCTAGCCCTGCGCTGCGGTCGACATGTCGCCCATGGTTTCGAAGCGCGAACGAACAGCCCAACCCTACAGAACCTGAAGTCCCAGGCCGGCCAGCAGCATGGTTGCCTGACTCTTGGAGATAGTCGCCCCCTTGAATAGTTTGGCGTCGGTCAGGCGTAATCCGTGCAGGCTTGCCTCTCGTAAGTCTGCCTGGTCAAATCGAGCATTATTGACCCGCGCCATAGACAAGCTACCGCCCTCTATAAAGACAGCATGACGGAAGTCGCAGTAGCTTAAGTCAGCCTCCGCGAAATCCAGATTAAACAATTCAGATTTGTAAAATGAGATGCCTGACAGACACGCACTGCGCAGAACGCAATCTTTGAATGTCAACCCCAGAGTCGTGGTGTCGGCAAAACTTGCACCCGTCAGTTTGCATCCCTCAAAAGAGGCATGCGCCAGTTTGCTGCGCTGCCAAACGGTATTGTTAAGGTCTGAGTTGGAAAAGCTAGCCTCTTCCAGTGTCGCTGCCCGGAACACCGCCTGCGATGCCCTGCAGCTTTGCCAGTCAGTATTGGCCAGGTCTGTCGCGGTGAAGTCCGTTCCGGCAAAAAGGCATCTCTCGAAGCGGATTGAACGCAGATCCAGTCGCGAAAGATCCTGTCCACTGAAGTCAACACCCGATACCCAAAGTGGTTTTTTTTGAACCGAAACCAGCACGGCGAGGGAGGTGTCTTCCAGCTCTACGGGCCCAATCTTCCAATAGTCATGCTCAGAATGCATTGCCACTCCCGGGTTTGATGACATCCGATACGGCGGTGTTCGCCTATTGCTCGGGCACAGCAAACAGGAAATCACCAAGCGGGTCTACAGGAGGATCGGAGCGACCGCTAAACCTTCGAAATAGGTCGTGTTATGGAACGCTTCCACAATAGTTATGGAACGCTTAGGCACATCAGGATTTCAAATCCAAACGCCAGAAACGACAAAGCCCTGAATAATCAGGGCCTTGTCGTGAATGTTGGCGGGAAACCAGGGATTCGAACCCTGGGAACGCTATTAACGTTCGCCGGTTTTCAAGACTGCCTATTTATCCTTACCTAACAAACACTTAGATTAAAATACTTTCCGCTACTCAATTATTTCTCATGAGCTCTAAGCCGCGCAGATCAAGGGGTCTGCTCATGGTTGCGGAAATGATTTACCCATCCCCCGGCGTCCTGCCGACTACAAACATCTCAATTACATTTCACGATCCATATCTGGTCCAGTTTCGTAATTGAGCGCATCCCTTTCCCGAGAGTTTTTCGAATCGAGGTTGGCCAGGGCTTGTTCGGCTTTCTGTTGTTTGTCGACGTGAATCCACCCTACGCGAGAAATCCTTCATGCACACAACCTCAAGGGCTTCCATGAGCTACGAGCGGCGTACGCATGTGAGCGCTATGAGCAAATTACTCAACACCGCGCGCCAATCAACGGCGGTGAATGTTGCCAGATCAATCGGCGTCTTGACCGCGAGGCTCGACGGCAAATCAGCTATGAACTGGGGCACGGTCGCGCTGATGTGGTCGCTGCCTACATTGGAGGGCGGGCATGAGTAAGCCATTTGACATGGGGCTGTTCTTGTCTGCGGTGCTGAAAGGGTCGCACGCTACGCGACAACGCCACTTGCGGCAGGCGACGATTATCCAAGCTGAGATCGCAGAAAGCTGGCAACGAAAGACGCCGTGGTCTTGGCAGAGAAAGCATGTCGCTTGGTTTCTTGAGCATTGCCTAGATGCACACAGTGCGGCTACGCGGTATCACTATGCGATGACCGTGTGTCTGCTCGTTCGCCGATTGCAAAAGTCATGGATATTTAACGTTTGAAAGAACAGCAGTTTTTTACCGTTTCAACGTCCCTCTTCGCAGCAGCTTGTCAGGCATAATCGAGCCCATATAAGATGAGATAAATTCTCAAACGCAATACTATGCTAACAAGAGAGCTGCAGTGTCTACACCGCCCGTGTCATCTGTAACGCAGGCTGATGTTCAGTCCCTCTACGTCGACCACCATGCCTGGCTGGTTGACTGGCTGCGTAAACGCTTGCGCCAAGGGGACAACGCAGCCGACCTAGCTCAGGATACGTTCGTAAATGTGCTGGGCAAACTTGATCGCATCCAGGATGTCCGCCAGCCACGAGCCTGGCTGAGTACAATCGCGCGCGCTCTGGTGATAGACCGCGTGCGCCGTGATCGTGTCGAGAGGGCATATATGGATGCATTGACCAACTTGCCTGAGGCGTTGATGCCTTCCCCGGAAGCACAGATGATCCTGCTTGAGACCTTGGCCAAGGTGGATGCCCTCCTCAATGGCTTGCCGCCCAAGGTGCGCACCGCGTTTCTACTGTCGCGCCTGGACGGGTTGGGCTACAAGGAGATCGCTGCGCAGCTGGGGGTCAGCCTGAGGTCCGTGGAAAGCTACATGGCGAAGGCTATCCGCCATTGTTATTTCGCCAATACATGAGTAGCACACCGCGACCCGAAGTACCCGAAGACGTGCTCGACCAAGCGATCACATGGATGGTGCGCCTGCAGTCCGGTTACGCTAATGAAGATGCCCTGCAAGGTTTCCTGCGTTGGCGCAAGCTTCATCCCCTGCATGAGGCAGCTTGGCAGGCGTTGCTGAGCAACGAGTCTACCTTCAGCAACCTTGCCAACCTGCCAGGCGTACCGGGTGGTGTCGCGCGTGACACCCTTAAGCGCTTGCAACATCGTCAGCTGGGCCGTCGGCAACTGCTCCAGGTATTGGGCGCAGGCTTGATCATTGGGGGGATGTGCTGGCAGAGCCAGGAGCAGGTTCGGCGCTGGGGTGCCGACTACAGCACCCGCGTGGGCGAGCAACGAACAGTGATGCTCGCCGACGGTACACAGCTGCAGCTCAATACCAACAGCGCCGTCGATGTCTCATTTACCAATAGCCAGCGCGTGATCAAGCTGTTGCAGGGTGAAATCTTCATCAAAACTGGCGCTGATAAAGGTTCGCCCGACGGCCGGCGCAGCTTCTGGGTACATACTGCCCAGGCGCGCTTGCAGGCTCTGGGTACTGCTTTTGCGGTACGCCAAGAAGATACGCGTACCCGGCTTTTGGTCGAACAAAGCAGGGTCCTCATCCATCACTCCGCGCAGCAGCAACTGGTTGCTGCGGGCGAGGAATACACAATCAGCGCCGAGGGTAGCCGCAAACTTCAACAAAACGAAATGGATGCCAGCGCCTGGACCCGAGGTCAGCTGGTGGCGCGCAGCCTGCCGTTGCAGGAGCTGCTTACGGAACTGGCGCGCTATCAGCGAGGCTGGATTAGCTGTAGCCCCCAGATCGCGGGGTTGAAAGTGTCTGGCGTTTTCCAGCTTGACGATATCGACCTGGCACTAGATGCCCTTGGCGACTCGATGCCCGTCAGAGTCGAGCGTTTCACACGATTCTGGCGTCGCGTTGTTGCTCGTTGAGAATAATTTGCAAAAAAAAATGATTTCACGCTGCGGGTTTTTCCGAGCACTTCGGCTTACAGGGAAAACACCCTGCCAAACGAATGGAGCTCAATTCACATGTCATCTGCGTTCTCACTTCGATATATACCCAGAACCCGCCTTGCCGTAGCTCTGCGTGGCGTGTTGCTTGCCAGCGCGGCAAGCATTGCGCTGCCGATTTGCGCGGTACACGCCGAACAGAGCGAAATACGTCATTACAATCTGCCTGCAGGCACGCTGGAGCAATCACTCAGTGCGTTTGCACAGGCTGCCGCCATCAACTTGCCATTTGACCCCGCGCTGGTCCGTGGCAAGTATGCGACCGCAATGAACGGCGACTACACCGACCAGCAGGGCCTGAACACGCTTTTGCAGGGCTCAGGCCTTGGCGCCACCCAAGCGGCCAATGGCAACTGGATACTAGACCCCGTGGCCACCACCGGCGGCGCGGCGCTGGAGCTCGGGAGTACGCTGGTCAGTGGGCAGGGCATGGGCGAGATGACCGAGAACAGTGGGTCCTATACCACCGGTGCGGTGAGCGTGGGCTCCAAGAGCCCGACCAGCCTGCGCGACACGCCACAATCGGTGTCGGTGTTGTCCAGCCAGCTGATTGAAGATCGCAGTGTCACCAGCCTGCAGGATGCGCTGAAAATGGCTCCCGGGGTCACGGTGCAAAAAACCACCAGCGACACCTACGAGTTCTACTCGCGCGGATTCAACATCGACAGCATCCAGATCGACGGCGCGGCGCCCATGGCACTGTCGTCGGTGGCCACCAGCTTCTACTCGCGCCGGCTTTATAACCTGGCCGAGTTCGACCACATAGAGGTGTTACGGGGTTCCGGTGCGCTGTTCGGCGGTGTGGGTGACCCCGGTGGCGTCATCAACCTCGTGCGCAAGCGCCCGCTCTCGGACTTCCAGTTGAAGTTCGAGGCCGCCGCCGGTTCCTGGGACAACTACCGTTCGCAAATCGACGTGACCGGCCCGTTGACCGACAGCGGCAACGTACGCGGGCGCCTGGTGACGGCCTATACCGACCGCCAGTACTTCACGGATAAGCTGGCCACGCAAAAACCCACGATCTACGGGGTGTTCGAGGTCGATCTGGGCCCTCAGACCATCTTCACCCTGGGGGGCATGTATGAAAGCACCCACTCCAACTCGTCGCTTGGCCTGCCACGCTATACCACGGGTAAAGACATCGGGCTTGCGCGTCACACCAACCTTGGGCAGAACTGGTCCTACATGGACAACATCTCCCAGGAGATCTTCACCAAGGTCGATCACTACTTCGACAACGACTGGAAATTGAACGTCTCGTACACCAATACCCGCGACGCCGGCGAGGCACTGGCAGCGGTATCGGGCAACGCCGTCAACCCGGTGACCTTGGCCGGGCCCGTTTGGCGCGCTAGCTATAACGTCTATTCCACCAGCCAGGACCTGATCGACAGTAACCTTTCTGGCAGCTTTGATGCCTTTGGCCGCGAGCATGAATTCGTGCTTGGAGCCGACTATCAGCGCGTCACCAGTCGCTGGCAGGGTTCGGGGGTGTTCACCGGGACCGGTGTGCCCATCGACGTGTTCGACCCAGGTTACTGGAAGCCTACTACGATTTCGCTGGAGACCCCGCGTGACTACAGCCCCAATACCCAGGAGCAGTATGGCCTGTACGGGCGCCTGACGCTGCAGGTAACTGACCCGCTCAAGGTTATTCTGGGTGGCCGGGCAGCCCGTTACCACTTCGAGCAGGTCTATACCAACGCAGGGGTGGTGCAGAGCGACATCGACATGCGCGAACCCACACGTTTCGTGCCTTACTTTGGCGCCATCTACGATCTCGATGAGCAGTGGTCGCTGTATGGCAGCTATTCGAAGATCTACAAACCTCAGCAAAGCTACCTTCGCGGGCCGGTGGGCAGTAACGAAGTGCTGGAGCCGCTGGAGGGCAAGACCTCCGAAATGGGCATCAAGGGCGAACTGTTCGATGGCCGTTTGAACACCAGCCTTGCCGTGTTCTACACCAAACGTAAGAACGGTGCAGTGCAGGATACTAACTACCCGGAGGCGTCGGTATTGTATGGCGGTAGTTGCTGCTACGTGAACCAGGGCGAGGTTGTCAGTAAGGGTATCGAGCTGGAGGCGACGGGCGAAATCCTCAAGGATTGGAACCTGATGGGCAGCTACGTGTACAACTACAACAAGAACGAGACCGACAGCACGGCATTGAGCACAATCACGCCCAAGCATCAATTCAAGGTATGGACAACCTACCAGCTGCCTGGAGATCTCTCGGACTGGACCGTGGGGGGTGGCGTCGATGTGCAAAGCGCCACCTATGTCAGCGGTACCACCGTGCGGGTGGATGGTAATGGCAACGTGGTGGAGTCGAACATTCCGTTCGATTACAAGCAAAGTGGCTATGCGGTCTGGAATGCCCTGTTGAGGTACCGCGTGGATGATCATTGGACTGTGTCGCTCAATGCCAACAACCTGTTCGACAAGGCCTACTACCAGACGGTCTCCAGCGCGGCGAATGGCAACTTCTATGGGGATCCACGCAATTACATGCTGACCCTGAGAGGTACGTTCTAGTAGTCAGTATTCACAAGGCATGCGACATGCACCTGCTCCAAGTGCACCATTAATACTTTCCGCTATATCGACCGCGACTTTGGTTTAATTGACTCCACCTCTGGCTAAGTAATTGACCCCAGGGGTGGCTGTACGCTTTCGTATCAAAAAATGGAACCAACCCACTCGCGCCAGTAAATTAGGTAAAAATTGCTATATACCTCAACCGCAAGGTATTGGCGGACGTCCAAGGGTAGTTTAAGAGATAGAATTCTGCACGAACTCAAAAAATAATATTAAATCCAATATGCTGCACTATGATTCGACTCCTGACGCCCATACAAATCAAGGGCTTGCAGCGATGCAGGTCCTTGTTGTGTCTGGCAAGCGTACAAATGGACGTACATTGTTTTTTGTACTGGTGAGTTATCCACAGAATCTCGATGTACCGCTTATCTGAAACACCCCCTTCCCCCGGCGTCCTGCCGACGATCACCTATCCCTGAAATGAATCATTGAGTCAACGAAACGCTCGGCCTTGGATTGGCTGTCGACTAAAGAGCTAATGAGGACAGATCCCGCTCGGTTCCGTGTGATCACTACCCATCGCCCACGCTTTGAATAAAGCGTAACCGTTCCGATTGAATTGAAATAAATGCGTGTCTGAAGTGACTTCGACTTGGTAGTCGATGAGCCTGCGGCGAATGCACTGTTGCCAACTGGAACGGCACTGCCGAAACCATTGGTCTCTGAAATCACCCCATTTCCATAAGCGATGTATTCGAGGGTGAAAACGACTTGTTCGGGTCTAGTCTTCTGCGGCTGCTCCATCAAGACCTGCTCTATCACCGACCGCGCTTGTTGGTCGGATATAGGGGATGCCTGATACTCGACAACTTTTGACGCGCATCCGGCGAGGATTAACACGAACAACATTACTGCCCACTTCATGTGTATCTCCCTGGTAAGCATAGGCTCTGCACCAGGATTCTACGTCAGCCGCCCAACGATGAGCTCCTCTCCTTTATATGCATTCACCTTTTCCCTGCTACGGCGCCATAGCTCCGCTCACAGGCGAATCCGGCCCGACGACTTGCTGTAAGCGCTGACGCCAGTTCTCCCGCGTATTCATCAGCTTCTGATCGCAGCTCGGCGAGCAGATCGGCAAGGTCGTTGATTGTCTTGCCTCTTGCGGCAAGGCGGGAATTGAGGGTGGCGCGGTCGGCGAGCAGCTTTCGGGTTTGGTCGCGCAAGCTGTCATTGTCAGCACGCTGCTGAGCAGCAAGAGCATCATCTTTCTGTTTCTGGTCAGCTGCATCAGTACGTACCTGGTCAATGTCGCGTTGGCGTTGCTGTTCTGTTTCACGGGCTTGCTCGCTGGCTTTGGCGGCAGCTTCAGCGATGCCTTTCTGGTAGTCGGCGTATTCTGTGCGGACGCTGGCCAGCGTCAATGTCTGATATGCGAGACCACCCGACAGCGCAACGATCAGCACCACCACTCCCCACACCCAGACCGGGACCAGCTTTAGGGCGGCGATCATGGGACATCCTTGAAGAAAACGTGATGCCCAAGCTTCAGTGTTTGCTTGGCGCCCACCACCCATTTCGGCGGCTTCGGCATCGTGGTTGCGTAGTAATGAGTCGCGCCACCAGTTGGATCAGGCTTCACGCCGTCGATCACTTGCTGCGCGGCGAGGTGGCATGTGGCGAACTCGGCTTTCGGGATGGGCTTGGCGCCGCTGATGAATGGATAGTTCGGATCGTTCTGGTTCCAGCAGCTGAACTGATAGGGCTTCTGACAGACACCTGTATAGCCCTCACCCCACCAGGATTTTTCTTTGCCGTCTTCGACACGGTTGCGAATAGACCATGCCACTGCCACCATTCCGGCGAGGCCTTCGCCGCGAGCCTCACCCCACAGCGTGCGCGCGAGTACATCGCGGTCTTTGTCAGTTATGGGCATTACTTTTCTCCAGACGAAAAAAAACCGCTCAATGGCGGCGTTGGTTGCGCGATGATTGGGTCATCACAGATGGAGCACTTTGACTTCCTTCTTGGGCTTCTTCTTTTTGCCCTTGGCGTTGGCCTTGCCCTTTTTGCCGCCGTTGCACTCGACAGTGGTCGACCAACCGGACTGGGTGAATACCTGCTCCACCGAGTCGACCAGATAACTGCCATCGAGCCCGACCTTAAACTCCTGAGCGTGAATCTCGCGCTCAGCGAACAGGTCAGTGCGACCCGCCATCTCCAGCCGCACACCCGCCGTCGACCGATTGAAGCCCGCCAGCCGCGCCTTGGCCGCTGCCTCGGCAGCGGTCTTGTTCGGATGAATATGGCGATCAGTATGAATGGGCGGCAAACCGTCGGTGCTGTCTTCGTTGTCGAGCTGGACAGTCACCAGCTCGCCTTTCTTGTTTGCGTAGGAGGTCTTCACCGCTGACTTAACGTTGTCGTCGCCCAGCCTGAACTGCCAACGGCTCACGTCGCTGCGCTTGATCACGACCACGCCCAGACTCTTGCCGCTGGCACTGATACCGCCCTGACGCGGCAACACGATCAGCTTGCCATCTGCCACCTTGGCCGTGCTGTCGTACTGCTTGGCCAGGCGCGTGATGAAGTTCAGGTCGGATTCGCTCAACTGGTCCACCCGCTCGACGATGGTTTGCACCGTGCATTCAGGTTTCCAGCCGTTACGCGCCGCGATATCGGCCACGATGCTCGCCAGGCTGACGCCTTCCCAACTGCCGCTACGGGTGGTTTTCGCACTGCTGCGGGTGTCGCTGGACTTGCTGCGGATGACGATGGTGTCGGGCGGTCCCGATACTTCGATTTCGTCGACGGTATAGCTGCCGATAAACGTCAGTTTTTGCCCTTCGTAGCCCAGATAAACTTCCATCTTCGCGCCGCGTTTGGGTAGCGTTACTGCACCGTCGCGATCATCGATGCGCAGTTCGAAGTCATCCGAACTACTGCCCGGCTTGTCGATGGTGCGCACCAGCAGCATTCGGTCGTTGATTAAAGCGGTGATGTCGGTGCCGTTGGCAACGATTCGGAACATGGGTTTCATTGAGCCACCATGCAGTTGTGACAAGGCGCGACGGACTCACTAGAATCCGTCGCGTCCTTCCACTACAGGAGTAAAGAAATGAAAAGGATGTTGGCGTTCGCACTGCTCGCACTAAGTGTCTTGTCCGCCCAAGCAGAGCAGAAACTCAAGGTCATCGACCTGACACCAGACAGCCCACCGACTGCCGAGCAACTCGAGAGAGCCAAGCAGTATCAGGCTGAGCAAGAAGCGGCGGCGAAGATCCCTCCGAAAGAAGCGAAGGAATTCATGATGCGTCTGGTATCCACCGTCGATCAGGGGCTCGAACTTGCTCAGTCAGGAAAAATCAACGCAGTACAGCTTCGCAACCAGGCCATCGCGTTGAATAAACTTCAAGACGAAGGCGCGCGGTTCGGCGGGCTTTTTGCTCCGTTCAATGAATGCAACAAAGCGTCAATCGGCGCGGCCATGTCCTGGCAGAGCCTGATCGCCAGAGATGTGGAAAAATTCACGCAATACCATTCCAACTACCAGGACTCTGTCATTGCCTGCCTGAAAGCTGCCGGTTAATCCCAAAGCGTGACCGTCTCGTCGACAGCACCGGCGACTTCGGGCAGCGTGATCAACAGGCCAGCACGAAATGGCTGAGGTTCATCGGCCAGCCCCTGATTGGCATCCAGCACCGCTTCCACAGTGCCGATCAGGTGGCCGTAATAGTGCTGACAGATTGTGTCCAGCATGTCGCCGTCAGACGTCCTGCATGTCGTCGCCATAGCGTACAAACTCCAGCGTGAAGGCCTGTTTGCGAGGAATACCGCCCTGCAGCAGCGCGCTTTGCTCTTCGTCCAGGCTCGACAGGCACCAGTTACCCAGCACCTCGCCGTAGCCGGTGGTCAGCAGCAAAGGCTGCAACTGCTTGCCGATGCTGCGCAGGGTATTGAGTTGTTTCAAGCCGCCCTTGAATCCGGGGAAAATCGCACCCTTGATGGTGATTTTCTCCTCACCCATGCCGACCGCCTGTTGCGCCGGTCGACGTGTCAGACGTTCCTGACTGGCCCATCGAAACGCGGTGGTGCGCCTCAGTTCGTCAAAAGCTGCCGTGTCCAGGTTGAAGAAAAACGGCTGGGTGTTGGGCGTCAACGGCTGCATGATCAGTAGGTGCGGGAATGGCTTCACCGCTTCGGGTGCCGGCGTTCCGTTCGGCGCAATGTCAGCGGTCGAAAATATTGGTTCAGACCCCGGACTGACCTTCGCAGCCAGCTTGTTGACGACACTCTTTGCGCGGTCGATCTGTTCACCCAGGACGGAAACCCGCTCCTGAATTGCCGAGGCCGCACGCGTAGCTTTGCCATAGAGGGCCATGGCCTGTCCGACCTTGGCTTGCGCCATGCCAATTGCACCGGTGATGCGTTGTAGCTTGGCGCCGATTACTGGGCCAACAAATGGAATGCCTTCCAGCTCGTCAGCGGCGCCAGTGATCGAGCTGATAGCCCCATTCACCGGCGCTAACATGCCGTCGACACTCTTGCGCCCAGCCTCTCCGGCCTGCACTAGGGACTTCAGGCCCGACTGCATATTTTCCACGTACGTCATGGTGCTTCCTCAGAAGGTGGGTTGGTCGGACATCTCACGCCGCGCCGTCTGTTGCGCCAAGCCAGCCAGGTGACGCTCGATCTCCGGCATCATCTGATTGACCAGTTCGCGAGGATCTTTCGCGTCGCCTTGCACGACAATGTTGAATGACGGCGAAAACGTGTTGCTTTGTTCAAGCTTGGGCGGCCCCGCCGCGACCGGGGAATCTGCCTTGATCGGGGCCATCAGCGCCGAGATAGGGCTTTTCGGATCAGCCTCTTTGAAGGAGTCCGCCACGGCGCTCATGCTGGGCACCGCGCCCGAAGGCCCGTTACGCGTAACGGCAGTGGGGGCAGCCATGGGTGCTGGCGCCAGAGCACGGCGCATGTCTTCGTTGATCCGTAACCGATCAGGGTCATTCGCCAGAGATGCCCCCGGAAAGCGTGGTCGCTTGCCGTATGGGTTTTTCACCACAAACGGGTCCACACTGTTCGGATCGCTGGGGTTGTAAGACACCGCAGGATCGAGCGCCGGCGCGACGGGCTCAGGCTCCGGTATTGCTGCCGGGGCTTGGGCGGTTGTCGCGGCCGCCACCGCTGTTGCAGTTGGAGGTGGTTCAGATTTCTCGGTCACCGACTCATCACTGCCACCAAAAAGCGAACGCCCTACTACACCACCGAGGGCGCTGCCGCCCATGCTGCCGACATACGCGCCAATCAGACCGCCAATCGCGGTCCCGATAATGGGCACCACCGAACCAATTGCGGCACCTGCCGCCGCACCGGCAAGTGTTCCCGCCATTTGTCCCGCAGCAGCTCCGTAACCCTCGGCTTTCTCGTCTTTGGTCTCAGCGGTGTCGTAGACCTCTTTTGCCGAAATAGCCGCATCGAACAAGGCAGCGGCGACGTTGCCCCTGCCCCCCGCCAAACCACCGAGGGTCGGACCCGACGCCTTGAGCACAGAAGTCGCCGGTGACTTGGGCGTTGAGGTCGGAGGCGTCCAGCCACTGAGCGACTTGGGCGTCTGCGGACCACCACCGGCATACACACGCATGCGCGGCTTGGCTGAGCCTGTCGGCATATCAGGCAAGTTTGACGAGGCACGACTACGACGGCCCCAACGCTTGCCCTTGGTTTTTTCACTGCCACCACCGAAATCAAGGCCACCACCGCCGCCCAGCCCGTTGACCACCGCCACCTTCTGCACGAGGTTGGGATTGCCCATCAGCGTGCCGCGACCGATGTTCATCAGGCCTTTGGCGATCTTGAAGGTGCTGTAGGCGGCGCTGATGGTGGCAATGGCCGCTCCCACACCGAGCAAACCCGTTACCAGGACCGGGGATTTGTCACTCACTACCGCGATGCCCTTGGCGATATCGGTCAGACCGGTCGACAATTTGTCGGTCAATGGACGCATCGCATCGCCGGCACTGCGCAGTACATCGTCCAGCGCCTGCCCGGTTTCGCTCCATTTCTGTGCAGACGCATCGCGGCGCTCAGCCAGGTTCTTGTCCAAGATGCCTGTCGCTTCGGCAGAGTCCTTTTTCAACTGCTGATAAAGCTGCTTGTTCTGCATGTAGGCCGTGAGCGCAGCCTTAACTTGCATGTCCGAGAACAAATCGCCAGTGCGCAAGGCCTGCTCAAGGGAGGACATCATCTCCTTGGCCTTGGCAGGATCGGCCTCCTGACTGATCTTCGCCATGGCCTCAGCCATCGACTTGGCTTTCTTCGGGTCCGTCGCTTCAACGTACTTTTGCGCCAGGGCGAAACTGGACTCCAATGTCGACATGCCCTTCTGCAGGCCGGTATCCATGGACCCCTGATAATCGATGCCTGCATCCTTGTAGGACTTCACTACGTCGCTAGAACCGATTTTCTCCATCCAGTTTTTCAGGTTGTTCGCAGCCTCGTCCGAACTGCCGGCCGTTTTCATCTGGACCTGAAGCATGGCGCCAAGCTGGCTGACGGCGTCGTTGCCGAAGATCCCCAGTTTGCCCATACCGGCCAGCAGCTCAGGAAACCATTTCGCCATATCGGCGGCTTCAAAGCTGCCCGCCTGCCCCTGGAAGGCGATGGCTTCAAGGGCTTTTTGCATGTCCCTGGGATCAGTGATTTTGGCGTTCTGTCCCAGTGCATTGATCATCTTCGCCGTGTCGGTGCCATCAGCGCCCTGCCCGACGACGAACTTCGCCGCGACTGGCGCGTACTGCATCGCTTGTTTCAGGTCCATACCGGCACCGACCAGCGCGTTCACCACGTCGGCCACCTGGTTGCGGGCCATACCTGTATTGCGCGAGGTATCGATGATGGTGCTGGACATCTGTCTTTCTTCGGGCGTGTTGGCAATACCCGCTTTAATTGCGATGTCGCGAATGACCGCACCGAATTCAGCGCTGACTTTAGTCGGCACAATCATGGTGGCAGCAGCGGCGCCCGCCGTGGCGACTGCCGTGTTACGCAGCCCGGTGGCACCCTGCTTGAGCTGCGCATGCCCGACTGACTTCAACTCAGCCAACCGAGCCTTGCGGCCCATTTTTTCATAGGCCTTGCCGAGGTTGCGGACCTCGACGCCCTGACGGCGCAGGGTTTCCAGATTTGTATCCAGTTTGCGCCGCAAGCCCTCGGCCGTGGCCGCACCTGTCAGGTGAGCCTTGCGCCATTCATCTTGCAGTTTTTTGGTCTCGCCGATAACCGACTGCAACACCTTGGCCTTGCCCGCCGTGGTTTCCAGTCCTTTAATGCGGCCCTCAACATCCTTGAACGCAGCCCCGACCGACTTACTGACTGCACCGCCGATAACGAGGCCAAGCGCTAATTCTTTCGCCATTGTGTCACCCCATGGGTCACTGTTTTACGGGGTGTAGCGGCTCAATCCGTGAGCCACCACACCATGTCGTAAAACGGCATTGCCTCAATCTCAGCCAGAGTAAAACCCGTGTCATTGGCCAGACGTTTTGCCATTTGCCGGAACAGCGAAGGGTTAAAGCTCGTCTTCGTCGACCAGACGAAAATAGCCACGGTTAACGCGGTTGTAGTCCTTTACCGTCAAGCCGATCACGTCTTTTTCCCCGATCTCGGCGAGGCTCGCGAACAACATGGCGTCGACCGCCGCTTCATCACCCGGATGCGCTGCCTGACAGGCGCGCACCTCGCGGATGGTTGGGGAACGCAGGCTGATTTTTGGCACTTTGACGCCGTTCATTTCGCTCGGGGTTGACAGGGTGATCGTCACGCCAGCGTCCGTGACCTGCATCCACTCCGGGTCTTTGTCTTTGCCTTTTGCATCGATATTCAACGTTTTCATGGTTTTTCCTTACAGCCCCAACTGGGTGCGCATTTGAATGAGTTGGTCGACACCATTGACCACGCGCACCGAGTTGATCGGGTCGAGTTCGTACATGACCGAACCGTCGACTTCGAGTTTGTAGTAGGTGACGCTGACCGAGTACTTGAACTCGGCCTTGTCGCCCGCTTTCCAACTGCCCGGATCGTTCTCTTTGAGCATGCCGCGCAGGGTCGCGATGACGCCGGTAAATTCCCCTTTCTGTCCCTTAAAGGACCCTCGGAACGAGGCGTTGAACGCGTTGCCATCAGCCAGGCCGAACCACTTCATAGCCTCTTTGCGCACGCCGTTGGTGCTGAACGATGCCTCCAGTTTTTCGAGGCCCATGTCCATATCGATCTCGGCATCCATGCCGCCGCCGCGATAGGCGTCGGTCTTGACGGAGACCTTGGGCAACGACAACTCCGGCACATCGCCGGCAAAGCTGATGCCGTCGACGAACAGGTTGGTGTTGAAGAGCGTTTGCGGAATCATTGAGCAGCCCTCTTAGGCGTTGGTGTCGAGCACTTCGGTCAGCCACTGATTGGTGACCTCGACGAGGAAGTTCGGGTTCTCAGCGGGCGGCACGTCGGTGAAGCGAATCACCCAATACACCTTGCCCTGCTCCAGTTGGCTGGCGGTGTTCAGCTCGGTGTCTGCGTAGACTTCGAAGTTGATGACCGCACCTTGGTTTTTCAGGTCACGCATGAAGTTCTGTAGACCTTCGGTCACGTCCTTGATGTAGGTCTTGGTAATCGAGCGGTCGACCGCCCATTTGTGGCCGTACAGGATGGCGTCCATGACGATGTCCATCGTCCGAACTCGGGTAACGAACGACCATTTCGAATCACTGGACTGCGTACGGTTGCCCCACAGGCGATAACCGTCATCACGAATGATGGTGGTGATGTTCGCGTTGTTCAGCAGATTGGCCCGACAGGTTTCGTCGCCGTCCAGGAACTCGACCGGACGCGTGGTACCGGTGATGCCGACAAATTCCTTGTTCGATGGCGACGCCCAAAAACCGTATTCGTTGTCGGTCCAGGCAAAGAGGCCGGCGGTATAGGCCGAGGCGGGTCCGTCTACCGTGGCGTTCAGGGTGGTGTCCCAGCGCTGCACACCCGGATCGACCAGAAATACGCGCTTGCTGCCGAACTCTTCGGCGTAAGCCATCACCGCTTCGTCGGTGGTGTTCGGCCCGTCGACGATAGCAATTGCCCGCAGCTTGCCGGCCAAGGCATCGAGCGCCGTAGCAACGGCCTGGGTCGCTGAATGTTTCGGCGTGATCAACAGACGAGGCTGGGCGTTGAACTTGCTCTTGCCGTCCAGCAGCGCCTGCATGCCGGTACGCTGACCAGACGCCAGCACGCCGCCAATAATTGAGGACGTTTGCGCTGCTTCATCCGCGACCTTGGCGACACCGCACCCCACGATCACGGCCTTGGCGCGGGCATAGATCGCCTGGCATGCCTTGGTGATTTCCGCGTCTGCCCCCCATGCGGCAATCGCCTCGCGCTCGCTGGTGATCAACTTCAGTTCGTTGGCTGCCGCAGCCGGTGTGCCATCGGCGCCCGGCCCCGGCGTGAAGGTGTCGCACAGACCAATGATCGAGGACGACGGCAGCGAAATGGTTCGCGCCCCGGTGTCCACGTTTGTGACGGTGACGCCGTGAAAGAAACCAGTGCTCATAAAGCTTTCTCCAGAAATGACAAAGCCCCGCATGGCAGGGCTTTTCGGGTGTGTTGCGTTACGCGTAACGGAAAAGAAAACGCCCCGTCAGGGCGGGGCGCGTTTCGGTGTTCCTGTGAACGTTTACAGCTGCGCCGCCAACCAATCCGGAGGAGCCGGACGCTTGAACGCATCCGGAAAGCCCACAGCGTCAGGCCAAGCCCGCAGCGAGAGCCGGTATTGCTGCAATTGCTTGAACTCGTCTGCCGTCAGTGTGGTCGCCGCCCCCGCGTCAAGCTCGTCACGATGGCGAGCAATCAGCGATTCGGTTTGCGACATGGCAACGTTTCGCCAGGCCAGCTCGTTGGCCTTCAGCACCTCGGCAGATGGTGGGGGAGGATCGAGTAAAACCGGCCCGTCATCTTCAATGCCGATAATCTTCCCGGCGCCGGCGGCGCCCTTCAAAAGCTCGTACTCATCCGCTGACAGTTCGATCAGTTCAGCCCCCGGCGGCAATTGGCAATTGGGGTTAGGCACGCTGACCAACGGGGCCTCGGCGCCCTCCCTACCTTCTGGCGCGAGCCACTCAGGGTCGACGATCAGCATGTCACGGGCGCCGTATACAGCCACCGGATACAGCGCCAAAGTAATCCGATGCAAATAGACTGTTTCGCTCATTTTTTTTCCTTAACGCCCAGTCACTCGATAGTGAACAATGATTTTTTCACCACCCGTTTGAGCACCAGACACACGCTTGACGGAAATGGTCATTCCCGAATTTGTAAGCCCGTAAAAGCCGACGTCGCTTTCGACAACTTCTGTCGCATCGCCTGCAACTTTTGCAAAGCTCACGTTGCTAATTTCTAGCGGGAAATTAGTTGAAAAAGTGATAGCCAGGTTTGCCACGCTGCCCACGGCGTTGGGCACCTCGATTGACGCTTGCCCCCAAACATCAAGACGCCCCGTATCAGAGTCACGAAACCAGCCATTTGCCCCCCAACTAACCGTGTTTTTAGGCCGATTCAGGGAGGTCCAGACAGTACCCCCAAACAACGATGCAAATTTGGCAGTCAGGTCGAACACGAGCGGATAGGTCACTGCGGCGCCTTGATCTGCGTATAGCCGCAGCTGATCGCTGAACACGTCCATATAGGCATTCCAGGACGTGTTATTCATCCGGAGCGCAGGGGATGCGTTAGTTCCATCGGTCAGCGTGATTCGACCCGAGACACTCCCTCCCGTCTTGTCCAACTTCGGGGTGATTGAGGCCGTTAAAGTGGTATTGACGTTGTTGATCGAGTTGGACAAATTCGTCGCAATGGCATCTACCGCCGTCTTGGTGTAAGCATCCGTAATGCCGTAACCGCCCAGCGTCGTGGCCTTGTTGGCCTTTAGGCTTGGATCGAAGTTGCCCGATGTGAATACGGTATTGCCAAATGACGACAAGGTGTTGGCGTTGAGGTCAAACACCATCGGATAAATCGGCGGCCCTGACTGATCGGCGATAATGCGGAACTGGTTTTTATACAGGTCGATGTATGTATTCCAGAGCGTGTTATTCCAGCGCAGTTCCGGCGAATCATCAGTGTCGTTAAAAAACGTTACCTCGCCAGAAATCGAACCGCCCGCCATATCCAATTTGCTGTTGATCGCCGTGCTCAGTCCGCCAACAAACCCATCTACCTGGGCAGCCGTGTAGGCATCACCAATACCGAAACCCGATAACGTTGTCGGGTTATACCCGCCAATCACTCGTCCGCGCTTGTCGACCGTGACCTGTCGATAGGTGCCCGGCCCGACAGTCACACCCGCGACCATCTCGAACGTCAGTGCCGTGGTGCCCAGCACGATTGGTGCATCCGTGGTCAGCTCCCAGATGGATTCGGCATACGTGGCCCCCTCCTCGACCGTGACCAACAGCCCCGGCGTTACTTCCAGACTGCTGTCGGCATCCGCCGTTCGGACCCAAGGCCCGCCAGCGACCACGGTGTAAAGTCCCCGGTCCTTGGCAGCAGCCTGGAACGGTGCCAATACGCGGTCGCCCGCTGCAACCTGTACCGCATCGACAGGCTGCAAACCACTCAGGACGATGTTTGCGGTTGCCGCAACGCGCACCGACTGTTTGCCGTCGAGCTTGTTGATTTCCTCGATCACCTTGCGATCAACGTAGTCGCGGGTCGCCAGCACCACGGACGGGTCAATCTTCAGTTCGACGTTGCCGGTGTTGCTGACCAGAAGGTTAAGCCGCACTACTTGCGTGCGGCCCGCGCCCTGGGTAAGCAACGGTTTGAACGTCGGAGCACAGTTGGCCACCGCCACCAGGTCCCCGTCAGCGTCATACAGCCCGATTTCACGAATCCACCAGCCACCCACCTCCGGTGGAATGACTTGCTCGGCGATGATCGTGGCGATGTTGTTCGGGTCGACCTTCAACTGATTGAGCGGCGCTCGGCGGCGCTCATTGATCAGTGTCTTTTGCGCGGCACTTGGAACAGGGTCCGTATCGTTGGCATCGCCGACACCCATGGCCGTGATCTTCCAGGGCACGCCCAGTGCATCAGCGTTCGCCTGCTTAGCCATACCGATGTTGGTCAGAATGGCGAGAAACTGCGAATTTTGGTTAATCATGCGTACACATCCAGAGTATCGATAGTGGTTTCCCGTCCAGGCACGCCGAACGCCCCCGCGACATCGATGTCACGTTGGGCAGGCGGGTAAACGTCGATTTCGTCGCCGTCGTAGAGGCAGGCCAATACGGTCATGCTGCCAGCGGTTTCAAGGCTGATTGCGAGCCCCGTCATATGCCGGGTCAGGGGCTTGGCGTCATCAATGAGCCAAGTCAGTTCCTGATACATCTCTTCGGTGATGCCGGTATCAAGCACGCCAACCTTCAGTTCAAAGGTGCCGGGGACGCCTTCGGGCACCTTCTGCCACCACTCCAGCACCTCGATCAGGAAGCCCAGCGGCTCCACGACGCGCCGTAGCGCGCCAATCGTGCCCTTGTGTGCATGGATGTAATACGAGGACCGAATGGCGGCGCGCTTGGCGGCCTCGGTCCATGTCTCGTCCCAGCGGTCCACCGAGCATTCCCACGCCAGAAACGGTAACAAGCGCAGTGGGCAGGTATCGGGGCTGTACAAGTTGCGCAATGGAGCTGGCGTGATGGCAGCAGTTGCGCCGTCGATAGAGCGCTCCAGCAGCGTGCTGTTGTGCGGCAGAAGACTGGTCATGTCAGCCCCCTAACTTCACGCTGTAGCTGGTGCAATACGCCGCCTGAGAATCGGTCGGAACGATGTCCTGCCAGTCCACCAACTCAACCCGCCGAACGCCGGTGATGTGCAACTGGGCGTCAATCGCGGAACGGGCCACCTCAACACCCAGGCGCCGCCGTGGATTGACCCACGCTGCCAGTCGGGCCTGACACTCGGCCAGAATCGCTTCGTTTTCAGAGCCGGAACCAACCGGATGAAGGATCGCGTCAATGGTGTACGGCAGGATTTCCGCGCTCTGCACCGTCAGCCGATCAGCGACCGGGCGGATGTCGTCGTCGCTCAGGTAGGCTTTCACTGCGGCCAACAGCTCGGGGTCGGCCACCCCCGTATCGTTCAAATGCTGAATCGTGACCACCGCCACGGCTGGCGATGGACTGTCGGCCGTGGCATCCGCCACAAGGGCCGAAGCATTACGTGCATGCAAAATGTAGCTATTGCGCGGCCCTGCCGTGGTCAGCCCTTCCCAGCGCATCTGGACGCGCTCGCGTAACGCATCGTCCTCTTCCAGAACCTCAGGCGTTGGCGGTACGGTCGTGGTGTCAGCCGCTTGAATCACCAGCCGCTGGAGATTGACGCGTGCGGCCAACTGCTCCAGATCGGAGCCTTTGGCGTAGGGCAACATCAGGGCCTTGGCCGCATCGTTGACCCGCGCCCGGTCGCCCATCTTGCGATAGGCCGCGACCTCCAACAACTTAAGGACCGGATCACTCTCAAGCTGTGCGGTCCAGCTATCGCCCATCAACTGCCGGAAGTTCGCCAGTTCCTCGGCATAAATGGCTTCAAAGTCCAGAGACTCCAGGACGTCCGGCAATGAAAGCGCCGACAGGTCCACGATGTTCATGCGGACACCTCCAGCAATTGATCTTCGCCCAAATACTCGACACCGATTTGAAAACCAATCTGCCCGTCGACCACTGAGACAACTCTGATGCGATCAAGCCGCACACGTGGTTCCCAACGGCCCAACGCCCGAGCGGCCTCAGCCTGCACGGCGCTTTTCCAGCCTTCGTTGACAGGTAAATCCACATACCGGCGCAGGCTGCTGCCGTACTCCGGGCGCATCCGTCGACTGCCCAGCGGGGTCGACAAGATGTCTTCGATGGACTGCCGCAAGTGACCGAGCCCGGTCAGCGGCAGGCCGGTGCGTCGGTCCATTCCGATCATTGATCGTTACTCCTGTAACGGTTCCAGATCTGGATGGGCGTTCAGAAACGCGAACTGGTCTTCAGTCACAGCCGTCACCCGGCCTTTGGCTACGGGGAGTGTGCAGCCGTCCGGCATGACCAGGGTTCTAGACGTGTAGACCTTGTCGCGGAATACCTGTGCGGGAATGATTGGCTTCAGTACAACCCCCGCGTTGGCCACTTCAACTTCGGCACCAGGTGCCGGACTGGCGAGCTGAGATTCCACGGCAACGGTACTTAACTCGGTTTTCTGTTTGCTCATAATGAGCATCCTCCAGATGCAAAAAACCCGCACTTGGCGGGCCGTAATGACAGTGAAAATCAGTGTTTGTGGTTCGGTGTATTACCACCGGTATCGATGATCTTGCCGAGCCCGTTGATGTCGCCGGTCACCTGTAACGTGCCTTCGATTTGCGTATTGCCTGCCAGCTTGATCAGCGACGATGTCACCGTCACGTCAGTGTCCGTGATGACAAACGTCGAGCCGCCAACCTTGATGGTACCGGTGCCGGTCGGCAACGTGATGTCGTAGGTATTGGCCTCCCAGTCGTAAACCAGTGAGCCACCATCATCGAAACGCCAAACTTCAACATGATCGCGGTTATCCGGCTGGGCGCCGGCGTCGCTATACAGACCGGCAATGAAACGGCCCAGCGAAGGCACGCCGCTCGGACTAAGCAATGTTCCTTGCTCGCCCATACTGGGCGCTCGCCAGTGCCGGGCCTTGCCGGCCGCCACGCTGTGCCAACGAACCCATGGGCTGACCCATTCACGCGACTGGATGCGGACCCTCCCCGCAACGGTGTCGACCGCCACGACGTGCCACGGCATGATCATGGCCCCAATCATGCGGTCATGCTCTCCAAGCGCCACAGCGTTCATGAGAGCACCGGGTCGATTTGAACTTGCTCGGGGTCCAGCTCAGGCTCCAGAAACGTCGGAGCGACATCAGGCCAAGGCCATTGCTCCTCGCCGAGATAGATCTGCTGGGTCCATTCGACCTTCCAGACGGTGTAACTATCGAGCTCCGGCTTGGTCCAATCAGGCCCTGCCTGAACAAACTCTGCGGCGTCGACGTCATTCAGTCCCCAATACTGGGCACGCAAAAATACCGCGAGCTGCGTCGCCAACTGGGCGGCCTGATGATGATGTCGGGCCAATTCAGCGGCCACGATCAGGTAGGCATCAAAACGGCACACCAACCCGACACGACCGTTCCCCGGATCGGTGCCTGGCTCCAGTTCGGCCAGTTCCAGAAATAGCGCAGGCAAGTGGATCCGCTCACGGATGTCAGGCCAGGTGGCAACGGTTTTCAATCCCGGCAGTTGCTCGCTGAGCTGACGCTCTACGGTTGAAAAAAACAGATCGAGCGTGAGAGGCAAATCATCCACGGGCGTTTCCTCGCAGGTACTTTTGAAGTTCGTAATTCAGTTCCTGTTTGAGAATTTCCAGCAGCCTGGCATCCGCCCGGCGTGTCCAGCTTTCGAACAATGGCCTGACGTCCTCCAGTGACACCTTGGCTTTCGCCAACGGGAAGCGGCTGTCGTGCTCGGCGATCCAGCCGGAGCTGGGCCCACTGGCGCCCGACACTTCGCTGTTCGGGTAATCGCTGGCTTTGAAATGCTTGCTCGCCGTGCGAATCCAGATGTCTGCCTTGCTGCCGTAAACCTTTTTGTAGAACGCGCCGCCGTAACGCCGATGCCCCACTGATACGCCCGACTGTGTCTGTCTTGGCCGACCGGTTCGGCTGGCCTCCAACGGATTGATACCGAACCAGAGCTTGCCTTGCTGCTTGCCCGCCTTGACCGAATATGCCCGCAGACGCTGACGCACGGCGCGCATGGCAATGCCCTCCTTGCGCCCGACCTCGCGCGCGATGTGAGTGCGTAGCCAGCCCAGTGTCTTATTGATTGCGCGACGCTGGGCATTGGCAGCAGCCTTTGGCACCAGCTTGGCAAAGTCGGTGAACGCCTGCAGGTCAGCAGCAGAAGGCTGAATGGTGATCAACCCGCTGCTGGATGAGGTTTTGTAAAACGATCCAATGCTCATGGTTTTAACCTCAGGACCAGGGCCACCAGTCCGGCGCCATCGGGCTCCAGATGGACGATGGTGTAATCGCCGCCGCCATCCAGAGTAGGCAGTTCGATGGTGACGCTCTGCCCTTGGTCGACCCCATCGGCGTCACCGACTCGCATGATAAAACTGGGCTCGCGCAGGCCGGTGTTCAGCCGCCCGATGGTGTGCTGCAGCCACGGTGCGGCGAACATTCCCGCGACCTTGCGGCCTTCGATATAGCCAACGTCGGCCAGCACCTCGAACACCGTGGCATCGATCCGTTCGACCAGGTCACGAAAGCCCACGATCAGAGTTCCAGCAGGATCTGCGCCCGAGGTCGCGTGCAGAGGTGCAGCGGGTTGGACTGGGCTTCACCGGCAATCCCCTTGCCGAACGGCAGTGGCTCGACCTTGCTGTAATACGGGATGCCTTGGGTGTTGACCGTTTCCATGTAATCGGCCGGTGCGAACACCGAGATGTACAGGTCGGGAACGCCCTCAGGGACGAGCAACGCATTGTCGTCGGCAACAAACGAAATACCAGCGACCTTGCCGCGATAACGCTCCCAGACGATGCCGCCGAACTCAAAACTTTCCCGTGCATCACCGCGCAGAGCAGCCGCCTGCAGGGTATTAAGGTAAGTTTCCTTGACCGACTTGTGGACGATCAGCTTGTTCCAGAAGTTCTTTCCGCAGAACGCACGAGAGCCGCTGCTGGTCACGCTACCGAGCGCATCTTCCTGCATGTCCAGCGCCTCACCGCTTTTGACGCGCAGTTCAGTCGCCGGATCGTTAAGCCCCATGGACAGCATCTGACGCTGCACCCCAAAGGCCGCATAAATATCCAGCAATGGTGTCTCGCCATCGGCATCCAGCACCAGGCCGTTCAGCGCGCCCATGCGCTGGAATTCGTGGGTGGCGTCCAGCTGACGGCGTGCCTTGGCCAGCCGCGCATTGACCACATCCTGCACCGCCTGCAATTCGGTACGGGTGCCGAACGCACGGATGCCTTGGATGGTGTCGGCCTGAATGGTGAAGCGCTCAGGCAGATGCACGGTATTGAAGGGGATCAATTTCCGCTTGCTCGCACCGACGACAAGGCCGGAGGTGCCGCGCTCACCGGCAGGCACCAGCGCCAGGGTGTCTCCGTCCTTTTCGATCTGGACGGTCAGGGTTTCAATGCCTTCCTCCTGAAACAGGCCGAGGCTGCTGATGCGGCCCGGCAGGTAAGGTTGGTCGTTGATGGCAGCGGTCAATGCAGTGACGGTAAACGCCTCATCATCAAAAATGGCGATATCGGCCATGGGTACACTCCAGAAATACAAAACCCCGCTCGAGGCGGGGTGTGGTGAAGGTGAGAGAACGTCTTAGCGGACGATCAGAAAATGCGCGGCCAGCTCTTTCTCGGCAGCGAGATCCAGACCGGTCAGGTGCGCTTCGCTGACCTCGGCCAGACGCACCACGGCACGACCGCGCCGCACGATGTCTGACTCGCCCAGCGGCCCGTAAAGGATCGCTACCGCATTTTCGCTACCGTCTTCGGCTATTGGGTCATAGGGCGCAAAGTGCCCGCTGGCCGTCACCAGGCCAAGGATCTGACCCGCTTGCAACGCTGGGCCCGCTGCGACATCGATTGCTTCGCGGGAGATTTTCCCGTTCCCCTCGGAAAGGAGAAACTCGCCAGCGTGAATCGGCTCTTGCTTGATGGTCATGAATTAAGCTCCTTTCGAGGATGATGTTTGCCCGACCTGAGCGCCTTTGCGGGCAGCCCAGATCGATGGCGGGTCGGGTTGTTTGGCCTGCACTTTCAATGCGGGGTCATCTTGCAGCGGCAGGCTGTTGTCGATCTCAAAGCCTTTGCCACTGCCAACGAGCTTGTCGAACAGGCGACCGCGCACCGCGTCGACATCGAGCCCGGCAGAGACGAATCCCACGGTGGCTTCAGGAAAACGCGCCGCCACACACAGGTCATTTACTGCCCTGGCTCGCGTGAGTGCGGCCTGAACGGTGGCTTCATCGACCAGCTTGGTGACTTTTATCAGCGGTTCAATCAGGTTACTGATGCCGGCCTGGGTGCAGCTCTGGGTGATCATCAATGCGAGTCTGGTGGAATCAACCACCGGCGCCGGTGGCACCAGCGGAGGATCATCCGGGTCAGCCTCCGGAGGCTCGTCGAGCTGGGCCAGCAAATCAGCCGGTGCATTCTGAAAGCGCTGCATCACCCAGCCCTGACCAAGACAAGCTTTGACCTTGACCCCGTCACCGACTTCATCGGCCAGACCCAGCGCCACCGCTTCACTGGCGGTCAACCAGGTCTCGGCATCGACCAGGCGCCGCAACTCAGCCTCGTCGACGTCGGGGGCCTTGGACTTGTAGGCCGCGATAATCGCTTCGAGGGTCTGGTCCAGCACATCGGCAACACGGCGGAAGTCTTCGGCATCGCCCCCGGTGTACGTCGATGGGTTGTGGATCATCAACATGGCGTTGGCCGCGATCACTACGCGGTGAGCGCCGCAGACCGCCACACTCGCCGCACTGGCAGCCAAGGCATCGACACGGCCGGTGCAGCGCTCGCCCAAACGCGACAGCGCGTTGTGAATCGCCAGGCCGTCAAACAAATCGCCGCCGATACTGTTGAAGGCCGCAATGACCGGTGACACACCGTCGTCCATCGCACGCAGATCCTGCACGAACTGATTGGCCGTGACGCCCCATGCGCCGATCTCGCCGTAAACAAAAATTTCGATGACCCGCTCAGCGGCTTCGCCATCGGCTTGCACGGCGTACCAGGTTTTGTCCTGCACCTGAACTCGCTTGCCGGCCCGGTTGTAAATATGCGGTTTCGCTTTCTTGCTCATGGTTGTTCCTTTTCATCGGGCTCGACAACTTCAGCGAGCGTTTTGTAATTGAGGCCCAGCTTGCGAGCGCGCTCAGCATCAGCGGCGTTTTCCAGATCCACCGTTTCGGCGTCGTAGCCGGTGCGCAGGACCATCTCGCTGCGCGATCCGAAGCCTGCGTTGACTTCGAGGATTTTGGCCTGCACGTCCTGCACCGGCTGGATGTAGGCCCAGCCCTGTGGCACCCAGCGCGTGCGCTGATATTCGCGGCGGCGCTTGGCATAGTCAGGCAGGTACAACGCGCCCGAGAGAACCGCCATGTCCATCCACGCGGCGCGCACCGGGCGACAGAGCTGGTGGACGTAGACGCCGAATTGCAATTGCTCCAGACGACGCCGAAACTCGGTCAACACCACGCGCAGCGCCCGGTCATTGACCCCGCGCATGTCGCCGGTGAGGATTTCGTAAGGCGTGCCCGACCCCGCTGCAGCGGCCATCAATTGCTGTCGCATGAAATCCGGATAGTTGTTGCCAGCATCCGGTGGTTTGGAGAATTCCACCTCCTCGCCAGCGACCAGTTCCTGCATGGTGCCGGGCTCCAGTGCTACCATCGGCGTGAAGCCATCGCGATCTGGATTCAATGGCGCACCTGTCACCGGATCCCGTGGGACCTGACCGGCATCTGGTGCCGGCTTGGTGATGAAGCCGGCAAACAGGTTGGCGACTTCCTGCCGGAACAACACCGCGTCATCGTAGTTGTCGAGACTGCGCAGGCGCTTCAGTACCGGCGACAATCGCGGTACACCACGCAGTTGCCCCGGCTCGATGGGCTCGAAAATATGCAGCACCTGGCTGGCCGGTACGCGCAGCAGTTGGTTGTATCCGCTGTTTAGCGATGAAGCGTCCCGTGGATGCGAGCGGTACATCCAGTAAGCCTCGCGCTTGCCTGTGGGGCTGAACTCGATACCGGCCCGGATGATGTTGCCGTTTTTAGTGGCCTCGAACTTGTCGTGCGGGACAAACTCCGGGGCCAGCACCTGGATCTGCAATGGCACCGCGAGGCCTTGGTCCAGACTGCGCGGTCGTAGCCTGATGAATGCCTCCCCGGCCGTTTCAACGGTGCGAGCAATCAAGGCTTGCTGCCCGTAGAAGTCGGCCAAGCCATCGGCGTCCGACTCTTCGACCCAATCTTCCCAGAGCTCCTGCATCAACTTGCGTAACGCGTCGTCGTCGATACGTGGCCGGGGATTGATCCCGGTGCCGATCAGATTACTGGTGCGTTTGTCGATGGCGTTGAAGGCATACGGGTCGTTGCGTACCGCCGCACGGGAACGTGAGCGCAGGTTGCGCAATGCCGGCATGACGAGGCTGTTGACCCCGCTGTCAGGCGCATCCCAACTGGCCGATCTGCGCCCTTCACCGGCGCCTTCGTAACTGGCCTTGATGCGATCTGGCAGCAGGAATCCGTTACGGGTCAGCGTCGGATAGTGCGCCATTACAGTCCCTTGCCTCCGTGATAGAGCCGAACCACGCGAGAGCGAGGCGGCGCTGCATTGAGTAGCGAGGTGCGGATCTGATCGCGTGCCTGCAGGAGCTCGTCGACCGTGCGGTATTCGACGTTACGGTCGGCATAGCGCACGACTTTTTCACCGCGTGCGATTGCCTCCTCGACCGCGTCGAGGTGCTTCTGGGTAAAGGCCATAAATGAGCGCTCTTGAGCAGGGGACGGGAGTGATGTAAAAAAACCGTCAGTTGAAGTTCTGTTTACGGGACTGAATTTCCTGGCAGAAACTGCCGCCAGCCAGCAGTTCGGCCAGAGCTTCGGCAAGTTGATCAGATTGAATTTCGGGTAACTTCAACCGCCAGTAAATGCGAGCACGAACCCAATCCATACGACCGGTAAGCTGTTCGGCAATTACCCGACGAAGTTCACGCTGTAACTCAGCGTCGGCTTTGACCCTTTGCACATGATTTGCTTTTTCCACGTCTACGGAGTTTTCCGACATGGCTGTCTCCAATATTGAGAAATTCGACGATTACGCCGGCAAGATATTTGCCGAGCTGTATCAGCAGTTCCCACGACCTTGCACGCTGACGCCGAAAGACTTTATTGAGGTCGCTGAAATATGGGACGAGCGTCTAGAGATGACGCTGCCCACAGATGACGCTGAGTTTTTTATAGCGACAGGAAACTGGCTGATCCAAGCCGGCTATGTCTTCGGCGGAAAACGCGTGTCATACCAGATCAGCGATGCGGTTCTAACGCCTAAAGGTCTTGAAATTCTGAAAGCGACACCTGACAGCGTGAACGGCAAGGCTTCATTGGGCGAAGCACTGATTTCCAGCGTCGCCGAAGGTGGCAAAGATGTGACCAAGGGCCTGGTGTCCCAGGCGTTCGGCCTGGGAGCCAGGTATCTGACTCCCATTATCGGCCCCATGGTTGGCCTGTCTTAGCGTCTCTTCAGATACCCGCTGTGTGAACTGCGGCGGGTAGCCACTGCAGCAACGGGTCGCGCAGGAACCACCGGAGTGTGGGACTGAACAGACGAAACATCGCTGGCGTCTGCAGTCGCTGGAGCAGTCCGGCTGACGTTATTTGGTATCGTCGATACTGGATTGGCGGCGGTCTCATCGAATAACCCCGACTGCGCCATCGCCTGCCGGACCCGATCCCAGTCGTGTTCGTTGTAGCGGTTGATCCCCAGGTAATGCGCCATGGCCAGGCAATACACCATCAGGTCGAGCGCTTCGTTACGCTCGGCCTTGCCCTTGACCCACTCGATGCGCTTGTAGCCCTTGACGTAGCGGGTGATCTTGCGCTCGGCCACGCACTGGGCGAAAAACTCATCCGGCAGGTCATTGGCAAAGTGCAAGGCGCCCGGCCCGTCTTCGAACGGATAGCGGTTGTAAATCCAGTCCTTCGCGGTGTCGGTGCCGACGAACCACAGCTCGGCGCCGCCGCGCTCGGTCTGGCCTTTCCACGTCACATCGACTTTCGACGGCCGCTGCGCGATCACCGGTTTGCCCGGTTTGCTCGCGCCCTTGATCGCGAAGATGTTGCGCCAGCGCCGCACTCGGCAGAACTGGTAAACCTCATCGGTGTGGTGACCACCGGAGTCGACCGCCGTGGCAAGTATCGCCAGCCCCACGCCGCACGGATGCCGGTACCGCGTCTTGAGCAACTCGTCCAGCGCTGACCAGGTGCGCGGGTCCGAAGGATCGCCCGCGATCACCTGATGGTCGATCACCCAGCGTTCCATGCCCGCGCCCCAGCCCATCGCCATAAACTCCAGGCGGTTGGCCTGGACGTCGACGGCACCGGTAATCATCATCACGGCGGCGGGCAGAGACCCAAGAGTGAACCCCTCCTTCCGTGCCCGCATTATCAGCACGTCGGCTTTGGTTTGCTCTTGTGCGCTGTCCCAGACCTTGGCCAGACGGGTGTTGTAGAACACCTGCATGGGTTCGAGGTCGCCTTTTGCCTGGGCTTTTTTGGCCTTCTCAAATTGCTTGGCGAGGGACTTCCAGTCCATCCAGCCCAGCGGCGAGTACAACGCATTGAGGTGGAAACCTACGGTCTCACCATCACCCTCGGCATGCGCGCGCCATTCGCCGCGAGCGAGCATGTCGCCCTTGTGGTGCTCCTCGATCAGCACATCACAATCAGGCCCTGCGCACTGGTAATGCACTACTCGGAAGTCTTTCGAGTAATGCAAACGTTCCCATTCCAGCGTCTGCATGTGCCCGCAGGTCGGACACGGTACGTAGTAATAACGCTGGTCGCTGCCTTCGAACAGATCAGATATCCGCGATGCGCCCTTGATAGTCGGCGAGCTGGAGAAGTAGAACTTCGCGTTACGGCCGAAGGTGCTGCCTCGCGTCTCTGCCAGCTCGATGGGGTCACCCTCCTCGCCAATGTCCACTTCCCAGCGGTCGATCTCATCGCCGTACACGTAGCGGGCCGACAGCTCGGACAGGTTGGCGGCAGAACCGGCGGTGGTGACGTACAGCGAGCCACCCTCGAACTCTTTGGTGTCCATCGTGTTGCGCGAGTCACGCGACCGGCTGGACGCTACACGCTCGCGCAGCACTGGCGTGGCCTTGATCGTTTTACTGATCCGAGAGGACACCCGCTTGGCAAGCCCCAAACTGGGCAGCAGTGTCAGGATGTTCGACGGCGCCATGTGGATCAGACCGCCGATCCAGTTCAGCGCGATCTGGGTTTTCATCAGCTGCGAAGCGACCATGGTGACCACGCGCTTGCATGGGTGCGCTGGTGAAAGGCAGCGCATAGGTTCACGGGCGTAGGGCGTACGGGCGGTGCGGTATTGTCCTGGCTCAGCGGCACCGCTGTCGCGCGGGATCCGCATGTACTCATCTGCCCACTCGTCGACCCATAGGTCAGGGTCAGGGGTCAGCCCTCGGAAATACGCCTCGCGGTACACCTCTGCACCGTCTGCATATCCCTCGGGCATAGGCTTATGTCTCTATCAGTGCGTGTTCAAGGTCAGCCGTGCCCATTCGGCAAGCGTCGGTAAAGACGCGGCGGAAGGCAGTCGTGAGATGTTTTTCGATTTCCCAGGGATCGGTCATTACCGCCAGTTCGGGAGCGATCTGGGGTGACAGCCCGAACATCAGGTCGCGCACCATCCGACCGGCTGCGAACGCGGCGTTATTTACGGACTCGCGCTCAACGAGGTTGCCTTGGACCTTGCGAAACTCAGCCTCGGCCAGCTGCGCCAGGTAATACTCACGGTGTGCGCGAGCCTTTTGAAAATCGGGGCCTTTGCTCGGGGGCTGCACCGCAGGTACTTCGGCGGCTACAGACAACTCGGTACGCACGTCGCGCTCGACACGAGCGTCTTCATGCCTGGCCGCCACGGCTGCTTTGCTTGGGTCAGCAGATTCGGTCAGTAACCGTTCGGTCGCCTCAAGATCAACCTTGCCGTCATGGGTCAGCACCAGCCGATCCTGTTTGGCGAGTTTGGAAACGTAGGATTTGGCCCAGCCCCGCCTCGCTGCAAACTCTGACTTGCTGATAATGGTCATGTTGAATTGTCCAGTTCACCCAGTTAACTCAGGGTCGTTCACCAGTTCACCTCGGTTCACTAAGCTGGTGAACTGTCCGCTAACACAGTCCCGCGGGTTTGCGACCCCGTGTCCTCTGAATACCCCTAGGGTCCCCGGCAGGTTTTCGGCACAGGATTTTGACTGACCCGCCTACAGCCCACGTATTCCGTCACCTTCAGCCAATCATCCCTGCCCGCCGCCCGACGTGGGCAGGTCGGATACACCCAGGCGCTTTGCCGCCCAGCGTTCGTACAGCCCAATGGCAACATCGGCGCCGGCCATGGCCGTGAGGCAACCCACTGCACTGGCGGCCAAGACAGAAACCCCGGCGGCATATAACAACATCATGCTCGACACCCCGCAGACCACGCAGGCACCGGATCGAAGGGCCAAGCGGCGGATCAATGACCAGCCGCGCATGCCTGCCTTGTCCGCCCGCCACATCTCGCCGGAAACCCCGCCGACCAGGGAAAGGACAATCACCATCCAGATCGGCATATCAATCAACGCCTGTTGCTCGTTCGTCATCGCCCTACCCCATAAACGCAAAAACCCGGCGCAATGGCCGGGTTTAGTGTGGTGGTGCCTGCCGCTCTCTGCGGTCGCACCTATCGAAGATGAGTACTTTTTACAGGTGGATTCCGGTGGCAGCAAGCCAGTTTTAATGCCACCGAGCAATACGGGTACAACGTGGGTGGGACGCAGGTACAACACGGGTGCAACGCACTCAATCGGCTATCGCTTCTAATGCGCTGTCTGACCTGTCCTACTATCCAGAATCAAAGTAGGACAGCTACAGGCGCCTAGATTCAAGGCTCTGCCCAACTGTCCTACCTTAATTACTTTATTCTCCCGTATAGAGAAAAAGCTAAAAACACGCGTGCGCGCCATAGGCGCGAATACGTGCCCGCTGCGCTCATGTGTGCATGACGTATGCAGAGGTTGGACGGTAGGACAGCCCCCTAACGGCGCGGCCTGCACTTGTCCTACCGCATCAAATCGCAGTAGGACAAGGCCGGACGGTTGGACAGTTGCAGACGAAGTGGTGCCAAGGTTCATGCAGCCTTCCCCATCAGCAGTCCCGCGATGTGCAGATGCGCCTCATGCAGGCGCTGGTAGTAGGTGTCACGGCTGCAACCACAGTGCGTGTACTTCTGCGACAGGAAGCTATCGTGGTTGCAGTAGTGTTCGCGCACGACCAACGACAGCTGCGCCGGCAAGTGCTTGTTGACGATCAGTTCAATGTCTGCGGATTCATCCAACAACACCCGACTGCCACGTGTGCCGCGTATCAGTTCGCCCTTGCACTCCATCAGCATGGCAATCATGTTGCCGCCACCAGATCCACCACACTGCATAGGCGAATGCAGATCCTGCGCCCAGAGTTTGAGCATCTCATCGATTCGCTTAATCAAAGCAAGGCTCCTCATCCCGTCCCTGCTCCAATACAGAGGCCCGCCCCCAAGTGGCGGGTTTCTGATAGGCCCATTGCCTCACGCCACTTTTAGGCAGCGCAGTCAGCCGCTTCTTGCGCCAACCAAGGCGATGCATGATCGCACCGACCCGCATCTGCTCAGGTTTCCCCCAATGGCCGAAGTCCAACTTGAGCGCCTGGCTCAATATTTCGTTGCCTGTAGCGGTTTCGCCAATCTGCGACTCCTCCATCCAGGTCAAAATAAGCCCCTCCCACTCATCCACCACGAAGCGCTCGTCTTGTGCCTCGGCGAACATCCATGATTCGTCTTTGGTCACCCACCAGATATCACCGGATTCATAGCAGAACACGGCCTCAGCCCAAAGTTGGTCGCGGATCTCGCGGAGTTTGTCCAGGTCGACCTTGTTGCAGAACACCGGCCAATAACGCCGGTTGCCAGTGGCGTCCTTCAAGTATTCCTCTTGGTTGGTGGTGCCCACGAACACACACTGGCGTGGCACGTCATTCGTTCTGCGGCCATAGCTCTCCCGGTATGTGTCAGTGGACGCCGAAAAGAACTGCTTGGCCTTGGTGCTTTCAGCCTTGTTGAAACTGTCCAGTTCCCCCAGCTCGACGATCCACTTGCCGCGAATCGCCTGAAAACTATCCTTATCGCCGAGGGCAAAGGGCGTATCCATGAACCACTCGCCACCGAGAACACCCATCGCGGTGGACTTGCCCTCGCCTTGCCCACCCTCGAGGATCATCACCGAGTCAGCCTTACAGCCCGGACGCATCACCCGAGCTACCGCAGAGATTAACCAGCGTTTGCCAACCTTGGCTGAATAGTCGCTGGCCCGGACGTCCATCACATCGGTCAACCAGGTTTCCAACCGAGGGACACGGTCCCACTCAAGCGCCTGCAGGTATTCACGCACCGGATGAAAGGCGTGGTCATGGGCAACCACACTCACCGCCTCGATCACATGGGACGCTTTGACCCGCAGGTTGTATTGCTGCGCGAGCCACTTCATCACCCGCATATCATCGATGTCGGCCCAATCACCATCACCGCCGCCATAAGGTGCGGAACGCAACTTGATGATCTTGGAACTGAAGACGCTGTAACCGATGACACCCGCCCAACGTTCGTCATTACCAAGGATCAGCTCAACGTTTTGCATATGCGCAATCAGCGCACCGCTTTCAGTGCGAGCCAGTTGATCTTTCCAACCACCAGCTGCTGGAGGCCTCACCACCGCCAACACCTGTCGTCGGACCGCCTCCAATCCCTCGGCAACATGCAGGTCGTTGAAGTCAGTCCACTTGATCTCACGTACGCCGGAGAATATCGGCGCAACCACCTGACCACCGACGATCAACGCGGCGTTGTTGGCCTTATCTTCACCTGGGTTCCAAGGCTCGCCGTTAGGCCGCTTGGTTTTCCAGTCATCATC
Organism: Pseudomonas sp.; assembly: GCF_036404235.1. Classification (GTDB taxonomy): domain Bacteria; phylum Pseudomonadota; class Gammaproteobacteria; order Pseudomonadales; family Pseudomonadaceae; genus Aquipseudomonas. Next base: position 8,377 of record NZ_DASWOT010000127.1, on the reverse strand, counting down.
ACGACAAATAATGATAGGACAGCCAGCAAACCGCTCACGCATAGCCTTGGACACTGGAAGCAAGTTTCCCGCATCGAAGGCAACAGCAACAGTAAGAGAAGTCGCCATGTGCAGGCTGGCGCCCGTGGCGTACCCCTCGCAGATCAATACGGGCTCACCTGGCTCAGGGTGTGGGCCGATCAAGTGGAAGGCGCCCTCCTTCGACATGCCGTAGGGCCAATAGGCTTTATCGCGACCAGTGTCTTCCTGATTTTCGGGAAAGATCACCTGCAGGCCGACAATCTGATCCCGAACGTTGCTCATCGGCACCAACACCGCGCCTGTACGCGGCGCGTAGCGAACCTTGAAGCCGACGATCTGCTTTCGATCCAGGTAGGCACTCTTGCCTTTCTCAGGCATACGCTGGAACAACCCCGCCGCACGATTGGCTGCTCGACGCGCCGCATTGGCCGCAACTTCAGCAGCACGCCGCTTGGCCTCTTCCTGCCGAGCACGCATGACCTCTCGCTCTTCAGCGCTCATACGCCCGGCCTTGACTTTGATCTTCTGCGACTCGCCCGAGCGCCAGTCGCCAAAGGCGCCGAAAATCAGCGTCTCGTTTTTCTGGGTGCGGTGTTCATGCACCACGTACCAGCCGTTCTTTTCCTTACCCTTGTCCTGCTGTGTCTTGCAGCGGATGATTTTTCCGAACTCAAGGGGTTGCTCAGGCTCCAGGCCATAATCTGCAAATTGTCCTAGAACCTCATCGAGCATAACGGGCACTCCTCAACTCATCAAAGCTTTGGCAACTCACACACTGAGTACATCCCTGAACCGCTAAACGTCGCGCCGAAGGGATCGGCACATCACAGCTTTCGCAGAACATTAAGGAGTGACGGACGGGAACAAACTTGCGTGCAGCAAGCGCCCGATCAATGCGCTCCTGCACCAGGTCATTAGCAAAATCCGCGAGATCAGCCATGGGTAGCCCCCTTCGTCGTGTGGTTGACGTAGGAGGCGCGGTTCAGCATGCCCAAAAGACCTTGGATGCACCTGAAAACGCGATGGTGGATTTCAGCCAGCTCGTGGTCATTGACACGACCGTCACTGATGTGCTCGGCCCATACTTCGGCAAAGTCAGCAACCTGATGGAAGTATTTAGCGATACCGACCGTCAGCGTCTCGGGCATATCCCCCGTATAGCAGGCTGCAAGGTCCTGCCAGATGGTATCGCCAACCAGCGCATGGACCGCGTCAAGAATGCGGCGGTCCTTGGTCAACTCCAGAATCTCGCTGAATTCCTGCACATTGACGACATGGGTCGGGTGCGTCGGGGAAAGCTTGTGCTGCAGCGTGGTGGGGTTTCTGCCGATGGTGGCGGCAATTGCAGCGGCACCGCCTGGGTAATCCCGTGCGGCGTGGTAAAGCGCTAATTCGAGCGTCAGGACTTCCCGCTGTGCTCGATCAACGCAATTCAGAGCGATTCGGCTCATGGCATTAATCCTTGTAAGTTGCCAGTGCCGCGCAGCATGTAGTGGTGATACATTTGCCGCGTGGCTTGAAAGGGTCCACACGCCGGTCTGACCGGCACCGTGCCGAGGCGAACAATCCGTTGCTCACCTCTGGCGCAACAGCTGCCCTATCTGTGGTGGAGAAGGCAGCAACACCAAGGCTTCCGGGCCTTGGAAACTCGATAAAGATTGGCGGTTAAGCATGTGGTGTGCCCGTCAATCGTTACCGAGACCTGACAGCGCTGTGGTGGTGCTGTCGGGGGGAACTGGGCGGCCCTTGGGTCGCCTTTTTTCTAACTACGCCGCAGCTTTTTGCGGGGCTGATGCATGGAGCAACCAGGTAGCGTCAAACGCATTACCCTTCTGCTTTGCGGCTGTAGCCAAAAGCCTGGCGTATTGGGTTTCACCCGTGTAATCGGTACGCGGGAGACTGGCCGCTAGACGCCACTTGTTAAGCGCCTGATAGCTACGGCCGCAAATCTTAGCAGCGGCACCGATGCCACCTACAGCTTCAAAAGCAAACGCAATTGGGCTCGGAAAATCAGCGGGGTCCAACATGAGAGACTCCTTTTATCAACTCCGGGTTGATATTAAACATCAACTGACTATTGCGCAAGCTCCGTGGCACTCTCAACTAATGGTTGATAAAAATACATTACGCACCGCTTTCAGCATGCGCCTTCACGAAGCCCTCAATGATGCCGGCATACGCAGCCGGGGTCGCGGCGTGGATATCCACAAGCAGCTAAAGATTCTGGGGGTTGATAAAACCACTCAAGCCATCAGTAAATGGCTCAACGGCGAAGCTATGGCAGAAGCCGACAGTATGGCAGCGCTCTGTATGTGGCTGAAGGTGAGACGGGAGTGGTTGGAATACGGCGTACTCCCAAAAGAACAGACCAACGAGAGCAATGTGATCCAGTTGGCCAGCCTCGGAAACAGCAACGTCAGCGCACTAATACAACGTTTTGGCAAGGTCCCGCTGATATCTTGGGTGCAGGCAGGTGCCTGGTGTGAGTCAATCTCAAACTTTGAGCCATACGACGCCGACTCATGGCTTTCCTGTCCAGTACCCATCAGTTCAAGCGGATACGCCCTTAAGGTGCTTGGCGACTCCATGACTAACCCTGGACCAGGGCGCAGCTATCCCGCAGGCTGCATAATTTTTGTTGATCCGGAGGTCGTAACGAAGGCAGGCGATCGTGTAGTCGCCCGGATACCGCGCACGAATGAAGCGACATTCAAGATACTGGTTGAAGATGCTGGACGGCAATACTTACGTCCAATCAATCCACAGTATCCAATCATTGAGTTTACGGAAGAGACACATATTTGCGGGAAAGTAGTTGGGACATTTCTTCCCGAATGACCAATTCTGCGGAAAAGTAGCAGGGCTTGTCGTTTGATCGAATGATCTTGTCGAGTCCCCACCCGGCTTACGAAACCCCGATGCGCTCCAGAAGGGCTGGTATGTCGTTTGGGTGGAAAACAACTTCAGTTTCCTCTGGGTGATAAGTCGGGATGTTTCGTCCGTACTTCTCACCATCTGCCGTAAGTATTCGGAAAAAAGTTTTCTCTCCAGAGGACGAAGTTCTTGAAGCTTTGCGCACCAAGCCTTTGAGCTGCATGAGCTCATAAATGGTGGCTGATCTAAACTTTGATCCGGCTGCTGTGAGGGCGGCTTGCATGCTCATATATTCGCCGCGTGATTCTTTGTGGGCCTGCCAAGGCGAGACATATTTCTTTTTCTTCAGATCTTCCGGCAAGTGGCTGGCCCACTCACTACCTAATTCAGTCAGTACGTAGTGAGCGGGGGTGTTCGACGCTTTATGGGCTCTAACTTTCTTGATAGCGCCGCGATTTATAAGGCTATCTATGGTCGCTGCCGCATACTCAACATTGTTTAGCGTGACCGTCCACAGGTATTTATCTATTTTTTGTTGATCTATTTCGCACTGGCTTAGTGCTACGAGTGCTGCTTTTTGTACGCTGGTCAGGCTTGGTTTCGCCATTTCTGCTCTATCCCTTGTCCGTGTTTGTCCTCCTTGCTCGCAGGACTGTATGAGCAGGATCCAATCAGCAACCCTTTCCGAATACTCAAAATAATTACCACAAACAAGGACCACTTCAAAAATATCAACCATAGGTTGTTGACAAACATCAACTTACAGTTGATATTTTACTCACTCTCCCACCACAGAGCGAGGCAACACCATGCACACCACTGCAACGCTACACGTCCACCCAGCGTGTTCAAGCAATCGTAAACTGATTGAAGAGCTCGAACTCCACACCAATTGCCTGGTGATCATTCATCGTGGCAAACCCCGTCTGGTAGCCAACCGCGCACGTCCTACCCCATTCGATCCTAACGATGGAGGGCGTGCAGCATGAAGCGCTTCAAACTCGACAATCGCACCCTGGCATTGCTCAACGCGCAGGTCAATCTCAGCCAGACGTTCAACCACACGCTGCGCTCCAGCCCCAACAGAAAGGTGCTGCCATTTAGCCTGACCGTAGAGCGCAGCACGATAGAGACACTGTTCTCAGTCGCGATGGGCAGTCAGCGTCATACGCTCACGCTGCCAAACAGCAAAAAAATGCACCTTCGCCTGGCCGACTTCATCGAAGAGATCGCCAATGGCCCCATCGATATCACCGCAGCACCACTACCCATGTTGCACGCTGATCGCCGATATGGGGTATTCAGCGCGCACCAACGCGAGCAGGTGTTCAACCTGATCTGTACGGGGGGGTTTCTTGATCTGGATCTCGGATTTGAGCTACCCATTCAGATCGCGATCCATCCCTGCCGAACGCGGACGAGCATCACCACCATCATGAGCATTGGCGTGAAACAACCACGTAGCAAGTGCTTCACCGTGGCCGGGGATACCGTCTACATGTACGAGAAAGTAGCCGAATCCATCACCCACCTGGCGGCGCTAGCGACACCTGCCGCGCATGCAGCCTAGGGGGCAACATGGAACGCAACCTCGAAAAAACCGCCAAGTATCTGGGCATCACCCGGCCCAAGCTCATCGAACTGATGCGTGCAAAAGGTCTCCTCAACGACCGCAACCTGCCAGCGTATCCCACGCGCGACCGGGATTATCTGCGGGTAAAAGACAGTAACTGGTGGCATCCAAAGCTCGGCATGCAGTACAGCCAGTCTGTTCGCGTGAAACAACCCGGCATCCCTTGGTTGGCCGCTCAACTCGGCATCGAACTGCCGCCGATTCCGGCTGACAGCCGTGACGTGGCCTAGGGAATACGCTCGCCAGATCGTCGCAATGCGGACCAAAGAGGAGCGAAACGCAGCGCTCCTCGAAGTCCCTGAGCATCTGCGCGAGCTTACGAAAAAGCACTGCCTGATTGCCTGGAACCATCCGAAGAGGAGTAAGAACCATGGATCACGAACTGATTGACCGTGCCCTAACTGAGTTGTCCACCGTGCCAAGCGGTAAACGTACTCCCGAGCTTATTCAGGGATGGGCGCGTTTTATTTGCGCTGCAGCCGGTGCGGAGGTTGAGTCGGAAACGCCTATGCAACGCGCTCAAATGGAGCTGCATGCAGCCGTAGGAATGATCGCAACAACGCTCGGCCCCTACACCTACCGTACTTATCTGAGCCTTAATCACGACTCCGATGTCCGCCTTTCAACATTCATTTTCATAAATGACGAAATCACCTTGATGGCGCTCGGCCGCACAGTCGACGAGGTTCTGGGCAAGCTTCGTCAAGATGCCGAACGGTTCGGTATCAAGGAGGCCGCGTGATGGCAGCCCCCCTGCAACCACCGCTTCGGCTGCTTCCAGCACCGGATAGCACCACCGTTGAGATGCTTCACCACCTCTTCGGCGACGTGCTTATCCCCCTCGAAAAGCTGCGCGTGCATTACTTCAAGAACCTCAATGAAAAGACCTTTACCGAGGCAATCAACAGCCGCCGTATCCAGATCCCGGTGATCACGCTGGACGATAGCGGCAAGGCGCTGAGGTACGCGCATATCAAGCATGTGGCGGCGTTGATCGACATCCGCGCTTACAAGGCGGACGAAGAGATGGCCGGAACCCAGCTCGACAGCAGCGTGGCGCCCCAATGAGCCTAGTAAACCAGTGCAGGGAATGCCGAACCGCATTGCATGAAGACGAGAGAACCGACCGCCTTTGCGGCGAGTGCAGCTATTTGGCTGTGGACTACCGCCGCTACGACGAGCTGCGTGCCGAAGGCTACATGCCTTACCAGGCAAAGCTTATGGCCGGGTTGGCTGATCCACCAGATCCAGACGCTGAATAACACAACTCCAACCGCTGCCACCACCAGCGAGGAATAACACTATGAAAACCGTTCATCCCACCGACACCAAGAGTTGGTTTGTCTATGGCCCACAAGGCTGCGGAAAAACACATAACGCCAAAGCATTGGCAGACGCGCTGAACCTGAATCATATCCGTGATGACTGGACTCCAGACCAGAAAATCCCGATCACAGACCACCTGATTCTCACGCAGCACGAACCTCAAGACTTCGGTGTTGAGCGCCGCCGCGTTCTGAGTTTCAACGAGGCCATGAAGCGAATCCACCCCCAGCACTAACCCCGAAGGCTGCCACCACCAGCCCCAACCAAAGAGCACACCACCATGACCAATACACAGATCTTCGCAGTCACGCTGCTGGCCGTTCTGTCCGCCGTGATCATCTATGTCAGCTATTGGATAGGCCGCCGAGACGGTTTCGACACAGGCAAAGGCTTCGGCCAGATGACCACCGACGCCGAGAAAGACGAGCAGATTCGCAAGCTGGAGGCGTCTCTTGCATTCCTTCGTGCAGATCACAGCCTCCTGGCCGCGCACGCAAAAAAACTTAGAGCCAGCCAGACCTTCGGCGCTAAGGAGCACGCAACCCTACTCGACATCGCCGACAAGTTGAGGATCGCGGCTGCAACATTCAGCGCGTTGCGCACCGGCAAAAAAATCGAACGTGACACGCTCGCACTCCGCGACCAGGCACTCGCCATGGCCGATCTGCTGGAACCGGTAGCACAGGAGAACGCGGCATGAGACGTCCAACTCCCCTACTTCGGCTTTCACCTGAAGCCGCCGGCGAATTGCACCACCTCCACGCGAAAACCTCAGCCGAACTGCAACTGGTGACGCGCTATCGCAAAGAGTTCGACCGCCAGTTGAAGACGCTGATCGGCTATGACGCCTTGCGCAAGTTGCACAAAGGCACCGAGAACGCGCTGCTGCTGGCCGATCTGGTCAAGGAGGTCGCATGACTCAGATCCTGACATTCCTCGGCAGAAGCCTTGATCTCGCTGCACCTGACGCTGACCTGATCGATCCACGCGACATTGCGCACGCTCTCGCCAACATCTGTCGTTTCGGTGGGCACACTCGCAAGTTCTACAGCGTCGCGCAACACAGCTGCATCGTTGCCGATCTGGTGCCCGACGAACACAAGCTGGCTGCCTTGCTTCATGACGCGACCGAAGCCTATGTCGGCGATATGGTTCGCCCCCTCAAGCTGGCGATGCCGGCATACCAGGCTATTGAGGAACAGATCTGGCTGGCCATCTGCAAACGGTTCTGGATTGATTCGGAACTGCCGGCGTGCGTACTCAATGCAGACATGATCGCGCTGGCATCCGAGCGCCGCGATCTGATGCCCCACCATTCGGCCGCTTGGTCTTGCCTTGATGGCGTTGAACCTATCGCGAAAACCATACGCCCGTGGGGTATTCAGGAAGCGCGAGATAACTACTTTCAGCGCTTGATGGACCAACTCGCCATCGAGCACCGGAGGAAAGCGGGTGAGGTGATCGCACGGAAAGCACACAGCAAGCCGACCGCTTTGCTCCGAAACGCCATTGATGTCGCCGCGCAGAAAACAAAGAGCCTCTGCTGCGCAGCAGCAGGCATTACTGAAACTGTCAGCGCCACTGCCGAGGCACGTATACCCCACGAACAGCTGCGCGAGGCAGCGACCACTGATGCAACGCTAAACGCTGAGGTTTGCCCGCCCGCGCAGCTTGCTCAGGGGTATACGCACCTTATGGTGCCCTGCGACGATGGCCTTCACTTGATCAACCTCGACAGAAACCTAAGCCATTACGGGTGGGTTTTCCGCAAGACTCCAGGCGGCATGCCGTACTCGACTCGCCCAGCGACTGATCACGAGATCATCTTTGCAAAGCAGCGGTTGCTGATCTACCAGCGCAATGCTGAGCGCCGCGCAACTGTCGGCAGCGAAGGCGGTGCCGAATGAACCTGTTCATTTTCCTCGCTGGCTGGGCCGCCCTCGGTTGTTCAGTCGCCCTGTATTCTGGCCCGCGCCTTCGTGCTTTGAGCACCAGCTCGCCCTCGTGCGACTGCAACCAAGGCTGCCTGCCATGCTCGTGCAAAGATGGAGGTGCTGTATGACCTCTCTGAAAAAACCACTGTTCGACTTTAAAACTCAGTACACGCTTGGCTTCAACGCTCAAGACGATGAAATCGTGGTGGATTTCTTCTGCGGTGGTGGCGGCGCCGGTACCGGGCTGGAAATGGGGCTTGGCCGCAAGGTGAATGTGGCTAAGAACCACAGCGCCACAGCGATCAGCATGCACACCATCAACCACCCCGGCGCCAAGCATTTCACCACCGACGTATTCGAAGGCGATCCAGATACAGAGTGCGGCGGTAAGGCAGTCGGCTGGTTTCACATGTCGCCGGACTGTACGCATCACAGCCAGGCCGCAGGGGGGCAACCGCGCAAGCGCGAGATCCGCAACCTGTCCTGGATCGGCCTGAAATGGGGGGGCAAGAAAAAGCCACGGATAATAAGTCTGGAAAACGTAAAGCAGATCCTGCAATGGGGACCGCTGATTGCCAAGCGCGACCCA
>NZ_DASWOT010000126.1:0-3887 GCF_036404235.1 Pseudomonas sp. | reverse complement strand
CTGTCGATTTAACCTGCAAATCGAAGCACTTCGGCCCTGCTTACTTCGTCCAACTCTTTGATTACCAAGGAGTTTTCCGTTTCGTCTGCGCCGGAAGTGGGGCGAATTATAGACACATCCAACACCCCGTCAACAGTTAATTTCATTAAATTATCATACCTGTAAGGAACAGCCCCAAAAGTAAGGGGCGGACCTTAAGGCACGCCCCTTACCTTTTATTTACAAGCTAGGAAAGGCGAACTGCGACGCTTCATGACTGGCCCGCTGCGGCCAGCGCTGAGTAATCGCCTTGCGCCGGGTGTAGAACCGTACGCCGTCCGGACCGTAAGCATGCAAATCACCAAACAACGAACGCTTCCAACCACCAAAGCTGTGATAGGCCACAGGAACAGGCAGCGGCACATTGACACCGACCATCCCGACTTCAATCTCGTCGCAGAACAAACGGGCCGCCTCGCCATCACGGGTGAAGATACAGGTACCGTTGCCATATTCGTGATCGTTGATCAACTGCATGGCCTGTTCAAGGCTATTAACTCGGACGATGCACAGTACTGGCCCGAAAATCTCTTCTTTATAGATACGCATATCAGGAGTGACGTGATCGAACAGGCAGCCGCCCAAAAAGAAACCCTCTTCATTACCAGGCACGCTCAGCCCGCGACCGTCCACAACCAGATTCGCGCCGGCACCGACACCATCGTCTATATAACCGCTGACCTTATCCCGATGTTGCCCTGTAACTAGAGGTCCCATGTCCAGGCCACACGTCGTGCCAGCACCGATCTTCAAAGCTTTGATCTGAGGAACCAGCTTTGTCACCAGCGCATCAGCCACTTGATCGCCGACACACACAGCAACGGAGATAGCCATGCAGCGCTCACCACACGAACCATAGGCAGCACCCATCAGCGCACTGACTGCATTGTCCAGATCCGCGTCAGGCATCAGCACCGCATGATTCTTCGCGCCACCGAGCGCCTGAACCCGCTTGCCACGCGATGTAGCCTCTTTATAGATGTACTCGGCAATCGGCGTAGAGCCTACAAAACTCAGCGCCTTGACCTCCGGGGCCTCGATCAACGCATCCACTGCAACCTTGTCGCCATGCACAACGTTAAGTACCCCCTTTGGCAAGCCTGCCTCAAGCAACAACTGCGCGATCAGTAACGTCGAGCTTGGATCCCGCTCGGACGGCTTAAGGATGAAGCAGTTACCGCATGCAATCGCCAACGGGTACATCCACAACGGCACCATCGCAGGGAAGTTGAACGGGGTGATACCTGCGACTACGCCCAACGGCTGGAAGTCCGACCAGGCATCAATGTTTGGTCCTACGTTGCGGCTGTACTCGCCCTTCAGAATTTCCGGCGCAGCACTGGCGTACTCGACGTTCTCAATTCCGCGTTTGAGCTCACCCGCGGCGTCTTCAAGGGTTTTTCCATGCTCTTCACTGATCAGTTGAGCGATACGTGCCTCGTTCTGCTCCAACAGTTGCTTGAAGCGGAACATTACCTGCGCACGCTTGGCTGGAGGTGTATTGCGCCAAGCTGGAAACGCCGCCTTGGCCGAATCGATAGCCCGTTGCACGGTCTCACGGCTGGCCAACGGGACCTTACGAATCGCTTGACCTGTCGATGGATTGAACACATCGGCAGTACGACCGCTATCGCTTACCAGTTCGCCATGAATCAAGTGCTGGATGGTGCTCATGAATCGACTCCATAAAGATGCCATCAAGCGCGACCCAAGCCGCGCCTGTTTGTAATAAGAGAATCAATCGACCTGATTAAGCGCTTCGCCCACGGCGTCGAACATACGGTCCAGGTCCTGAGGCTTGCTGTTGAAGGTTGGCCCGAACTGCAGCGTATCGCCACCGAAGCGTACATAGAAACCGGCCTTCCACAGTTTCATGGCAGCGTCGAAAGGGCGCACGATGGCGTCGCCGTCACGTGGAGCAATCTGAATAGCCCCCGCCAAACCATAGTTGCGAATGTCGATGACGTTTTTGGTGCCCTTTAGACCGTGCAACGAGCTTTCGAAGTGCGGCGAAGTTTCTGCCACTTGCTGTACTAGATTCTCACGCTGCAGCAGTTCCAGCGCAGCAAGACCGGCGGCACAAGCGACCGGATGCGCCGAGTAGGTGTAACCGTGCGGGAATTCGACCGCATACTCAGGCGTCGCCTGGTTCATAAACGTGTGATAAATCTCGCTGCTGGCAATCACTGCACCCATCGGAATTGCGCCGTTGGTGACTTGCTTGGCGATGCACATCAGATCCGGCGTGACCCCGAAGCTGTCGGCGCCAAACATAGAACCTGTGCGGCCAAAGCCTGTGATGACTTCGTCGAAGATCAGCAGGATGTTGTGCTGATCACAAATCTCACGCAGACGCTTCAAATAGCCCTGCGGTGGAACGATCACCCCAGCTGAACCCGACATTGGCTCAACGATGACCGCGGCGATGTTGGAGGCGTCATGCAACTCGATGAGCTTGAGCATTTCGTCAGCCAACGCAATTCCGCCCTGCTCCGGCATGCCACGCGAATATGCGTTACTGGCCAGCAGCGTGTGCGGCAGATGATCGACATCCATCAACTGACCAAACATTTTACGGTTGCCGTTAACCCCACCAAGGCTGGTGCCAGCGATGTTTACGCCGTGGTAGCCACGCGCGCGGCCGATCATTTTGGTCTTGGTCGCCTGGCCCTTCAGGCGCCAGTAAGCACGGACCATTTTCACAGCGGTATCGGCGCATTCGGAACCAGAGTCGGTAAAGAACACATGGTTCAGGTTGCCAGGCGTGAGATCGGTGATTTTTTCGGCAAGCTTGAACGACAAAGGATGCCCGAACTGGAAGGCCGGCGAGTAATCCAGCGTACCCAACTGGCGTGAGACTGCTTCCTGGATTTCTTTACGGGTGTGACCCGCTCCACAGGTCCAAAGTCCCGACAAACCGTCGTAAATCTGGCGACCTTTGTCGTCCGTCAGATAGCTACCCGACGCCGCAACGATCAGCCGCGGATCGCGATGGAAATTGCGATTAGCGGTGTAGGGCATCCAGTGAGCATCAAGCTTCAACTGGCTGGTCAAGGACATGTCGGAAGACTCGGGCATATTCATTGGAATTGACCTCACAAGGGTGTGTGGGTGGCTTGCCTTCCGCTGGGCAGAAGCAGGACCGGGTTGCAGCTAAGTTGCCACGGGCATAAAGTCCGAAAAACTCTACTTTTACGATCTTTAGTTGGGTAATGACTAAACTATGAGCATCCGACGTCCCGCTCCGCTAGCACAAGTCAGTGATTTCGATATCCGCCTGTTGCGCATCTTTCGAAGCGTAGTTGAATCTGGAGGCTTTTCGGCAGCCGAAAGTGCCTTGGGCATTGGGCGCTCGGCCATCAGCCAGCAAATGGGCGATCTCGAACAGCGACTTGGATTGCGCCTGTGTCAGCGAGGGCGCGCAGGGTTTTCTCTGACGGAAGAAGGACGAGAGGTTTACCAGTCTGCTCTGCAATTGCTCAGTGCTTTAGAGAGCTTTCGTACAGAGGTCAATGGCCTGCACCAGCACCTGCGTGGAGAACTGAACATCGGCCTGACTGACAACCTCGTTACCCTTCCCCATATGCACATCACCCACGCCCTCTCCCAGTTAAAGGAACGTGGGCCGGATGTACATATCAACATCCGAATGATCGCACCCAACGAAGTAGAGCAAGGCGTGCTGGACGGTCGACTGCATGTCGGTGTTGTCCCACAGGCCAGCGCATTATCGGGGCTTGAATATCAGCCCCTCTACAGCGAGCGCTCATTGCTGTATTGCGCAGTTGGACACCCGCTGTTTTATGTGGATGACACACAGTTGGACGACAGTCGCCTCGCCGACCAGG
>NZ_DASWOT010000125.1:0-37108 GCF_036404235.1 Pseudomonas sp. | reverse complement strand
GGGTTGCGCCGCATCGACAGCGGACTTAATGAGTTTGATCTTAGCCATGATGACTCCTTGGAAAGACCCGGATTCCAAGGGCCGGATAGGAGTCTGGCGGTCGGAAGTCAGGTCAGGTTTCGGAAAGCACCGGCATATGTTTAACTCGCCTAAGTTATTGATAAAACTACTGTATCTGGCTGAGGTGTAGTCCAGCGAATTTCGGTGCTGGAGTCATCGTGAAATAAAAAAGGCCGCATCTTCATGCGACCTTCCATCCCCGTCAGCTCAACTCATTCAGCCGCCTCTTCCAAGAGCTCGACAGTCTTCTCTTTCACAACTTCATCACGACGACGAATGTACTTCCAGTCTGCTTCATCGATATAGATGCCGGCAGGTCCGCTACCGCCCTCAAGGCCAATCGCTACATGAGCAGACACCTGGGGCTTAACGCTTGCCAGAATAGGGACGAAGCCCAACTGCAGGCTGGTTTCTAACAGTGCAGCCTGGTTCTTCTCATCAATGTCTGCCGCCTCATCCAGATAATAAGGGAGACGAATGCGACCGGCCTGTTCGCGATCCATCAAGTGCAGCAACAAGTACATGTTAGTGAGTGCCTTGATGGTCATCGTCGTGCCGTTGGACGCTGCACCGTCGATATCGGTGTGGATAACCGGCTGACCGTTGACTTTGGTGATCTCGAAGGCCAACTCGAAGAGATCTTTCAGCCCCAATTGGTTGTGGTTCGCTGCAACCAGGCGCGCAAGATACTCCTTGGCTTCTTCGTTTTTGTTGTCTTGGTCCGCGCTCTGGCTCAGATCGAACACCGACAGAGTTTCGCCTTCTTCATATTGCCCGGCGCTGTGGATAATCTGATCGATATGCTTGAGCGCTTCCTTGTTAGGCGCCAAGACGATACGGAAGCTTTCGAGGTTGGAGACCTGACGTTTATTGATCTCACGGTTGAACAGCGCCAACTGGTGCTCAAGGCTGTCGTAGTCGCTACGAATGTTGCGTAGCGTGCGAGCGATGTCGGTCACCGCAGCACGACGAGCTTTGCCCAGCGTCAGCGCTTCATCCTGACGATGTGCATAAGCATTGATCAACAATTGCAGACGACGCTCCATGTCATCTTCGCTGTCGAACTTGGCCACACCCTTCAAGCGAATCTGGGCATATAGCGCTTCGATTTGACCATCGCAACGCTGTAGACCCTGCCAACTGTCCTGATAGTCGTTGAGCAGCGGCAAGAGGTTTTCAAGCGAGTCATCCACCGGATCCATGCACGGCGTACCGAACGGCAGATTCGCCGGTAGCAACTGACGACGACGCAGTGCATCGTCCAGCGTGCGCTGCTTGGACTCAAGATCGCCGATCTGACGTGCGACCAATTGGAGTTTGGCCGACAGTTGCTGAACGCGTTCGGTAAATGCATCGGACGAACGCTTCAGTTCATCCTGAGCTGCTTCCATTTGCGCCAGTTGCTCATGCTTCTCAGGCTCCTCGGCCGACAACGTCTGCGAACGACGGAAGTCTTCCAGCGCTTTCTGTGCATCGAGAACTTGCTGGTACAGCACTTCGGTCTGGGTCTTGCTCGCCGCGCGGTCAGCGGCTACGGCTTGCTGGGTTTTTAGCTGTTTGAGTTCTTTCTCAAGACGTTCTTTCTGATCGCGTAACGCCGCTCGATCAGCCAATGCCTGCAGAGCCGGTGGTTCGATGTGTGACAGGTTGATCGACAGGCCCGGTACTTCAAAGTGTTCGCCTTTAAAGCCATCCAGAATCGCTTCCAACGATTTAACCCAAGCGTCGCCGTCGTCCAGTGCGATGCCCTGTTCGCCCAACGGCAAACTGAACAGCGCACTGTTGAACAGGCGCATTAAACGCTCGACATCCGGTTGCGAAAACTCTTCACGCAGGCGGGCATAGCTGTTGTTGTCGGCATGATCGAGTTGCTGTTTGACCGACTTCAGACGCTTTTCCAGATCCCGCAGACGCTCGTCCAAATCCTCAGCACTGAACTGACGTGACTGGGCCAGTGCGCCCGCCAGTTCATCATGTGCGTCTTTGGCTGCCAGTAATTGCTGCTCAAGAACGCGCACATCTTCGACCAACGCAAAGCGGTTTTTAAGCACGGCCAGTTCGCCGATCCAGCGTTGAATCCCACTGATCTCACGCTCGAGCCGCATCAGCTCTTGAGTGCCGCCGCGCTGATCGTTTTGTAATGCATCTTGCTCGCCACGGTAATGTTCGGCCTGAATGACTAACTCTTCCTTGCGCGCGTTGGAGTAGTCCTGCCACGTGCCAAGCAACGAGTCCAGCAGTGGAGAGAGGCGATGCAGCTTGCCGCGCAACACTTCCCGCTGCTTGACGCCATTGGCCAGCGCTTCTACCAGCGGGCCGGCCAAGACGAGTGCGTTGTAATCCTGCTCCATGCGTCGTACATCGCGGAAAGCCTCTTCGCACGCAGCAATGTAATCGACGCTGCCGGAACGCAAGCTGTGCTCGAATGCATCGAGGAACAGTTGTTTGAGTTTGGCGGCAGTGATTTCACGCATATGCAGCAAGTTGATAAACAGCGCGCGGAAGGTCTTGAGGCTTTGCTCGCTGGTGGAGCGCAGCGGGATCAGTGTCAGGTCCAGCGGAATCGAGGTATGGCCGCCCACCAGCAAACGACGCAACTCATCGGGCTTTAGTTCGTAAGCTTTCAAGCCTTGGCTTTCGAGGTTGCTGAACAGCTCTTTCTGCCGTAGGCACGTGTCGTTCCTTTGGTAGTGCGCCAGGTCCAGCTTGCCCGCGTAGGCAAAGAACTGGTGACCGAAGCCACCGCCCGGCCCGCGACCTACTACGCCAATCACGTGTGGACCGTGGGGCAGGGCGACTTCCACCAGGATGTAGCTGGTATCCGAGGCAAAGTAGAAGCGGCGGGACTGCTCCAGGCTGTATTTGCCAAAGCTCATGTCCGACATGCGCGCCAGAATCGGGAATTGCAGCGCGTTGATCGACGCACTTTTGCCCAGGTTGTTAGCGCCGTAGACCGACAAAGGATGTTCCAGCGGGAACAGGCCCAGGCTGTAACCGGCCGTGTTCAGTAGAGCAAAGCGGCGAATGCCATAGCGTTCCTGGCTCATGCATCAAGCTCCTGTTCTTCGGCAATCGCGCGGGCCAAGGCCTGCTCGTCGGTGAGTTCGACCTCTTCGAATTCGGCGAGGTCGAGTGGGTCGTCGGTTTCGAGCAATTTTTCGTCGTTGTCGTCATCGATCAGTATTGGCGTAGGCAATGGTAGATCACTGTGCAAACTGGCCGCCAGGTCGCGGTCCTGCTGGACCGAGAGGCAGACATCAAGGAAACGATGCATCGGCGGCAGAAAACGGAAAACCCCCATTTCTTCGCTGGCAAAACCCAGTTGAGTCATGCGGCGCATGATTTTTTCTTCAAGCTCTTCCTGGGTCTGGACTTCGGCCTGCAGGAACAGGTCTCGATACTTTTCCAGCAAGGAGGGCAGTTCTTCGCGGCCCAGGCTGCCACCATCCAATACGGCCACCGGATCACGACCCTGATCGGCCAGGTGCTCAACCAGAATGAAGGTAAACAACGCCAGCCGCTGAGCGGTTTTGTTCACTTGTGCGGCGGCCAGATCCGGCACGAAGTAATAGAAGCCACGGGTATCGCACACCAGCTCAAAGCCCAGCGCCTTGAACAGGGTTCGATATTGGTCTTGCGAGTTCGACAGTTGGGCGTACAGCTCCGGGTCGCGGCGGCTGATGTGATAGCCCTTGAACAGTTCGCGGAAGATCGGTGCGAGCTGGGACATTTCGGACAGATCAAGATGCATGGGCGGTGCCCTCCGAATTCTCTGGGGTGACGTCTATGCTCGAGAGCAGGGCGAAGGAGCGCAGGCTGACCCGGTGCTCCTGTGTCAAATATTCGCGGCGTTCGAGACGCTCGCGCTGAAAGCGTTTGTCCCGCGACAGGCGCGAGAACCAATACAGCAATTCGTCGGTGGCGCCGGTGGGTTCCTGCTCCAGCAGCCACACCATCAAGTCCGGCATTGGTAATGCGCCTTCGCAGCGCTCGATCATTTCCTTGACCGTACGTGGTGCCTTGGGTGGCTCGCCCTTGCGGGTGGTGTTGGCCTTAGGGAAGCGCGCCGGTTTCGGCTCGAAGCGAGCCAGCGCGTAGACATAGGCTTCGACCTGGTTCGCGCTGCCCAGGAAGGTGCTTTGTGGACGGGTGAACATCGGCATTGCCGCTTGTGGCACTGCGTCGATACCCTTGCGACGAATCGCCGACAAGGCCAGCGCGGCGCCACGGGTCACGGCATTGTGACGTCGGGCTTCTTCGCGCAACGGCAGCAACAGCTCGCGAGCATGACGCAAGGTCAACTGCGCGCTGGTCTGCATTTCGAGGATGCGCGCGTGGGTTCGCAGCAACATGTCGTCATCGACGATATGCCCCAGACGCTGCTGGTCAGTGAGCATGCGCAGCAGCACGTTTTCGACCTTGCGTACGCCTTGCTCGAAGGCGCCGTCGGCATTCACCAGTTGAATCATCGGTTCGACGTATTCATCCCATGTCGCCAGTACTTCGGCATAACGCTGGCGTAATGGAATCTGCCGGTCACTGGTCTTGGCGCGTTCGGCCACGGACACTAGCGCCTGTTCGTCATTGGCGAGTTTTTTCAAGACGTCGCGCACGCGCATATCTAGCAAACGCAACTGACGGGCGAGATCGTCGGCGTCACGCACGTCGAAGGCGTCCTGGATATAACCGGCCAGGCGCTCCAGATGGCGCAGATAGGCTTCTATTTCCAGGCACAGGCCGAGGCGATGCTCGCGACGCAGATAGGACAAAAAGTCGTGGATCTGCGCATTCAGCTCGAAACGATTCGGGCTTTTGGCCACCGGGACCAGAATGTCGAGGCGAATCCACACATCCAGCAGGTGGGTGATGTCCTGTGGAGTACTTTCGATTTGCTGGGCCGCCAATTGCAGGCGCAATTCGCTCAGGCTTAACGTGCCCTGGTCGAAGTGCTCGCACAGTGGCTCAAGCAGTGCCCAGTGTTCGGCAAGGGCGCGCAGGACGCGCTTAGGTTCGATCATTGGATGGCCGGCTGGTTAGCGAATAAAAGCGGCAATTGTACTGCATAGCCGAGGCCGGTTTTCACTCTCGGTCGATCAACTGCGGCGCGAAACGACGAAGGTCTGTAGAATCGCCTGCCTAACTTATCCACAGGTGGCCGCCCTTTGCTCAACGAGTCCCGCCGCCGCGCTTATATGACCGCCATGCAGGTGGTCAATTGGCTGCCGCGCACCGAATTACCTTTTGCCGCCCCGTCGCGTCCTGAACTGCTTGCGCCACTGGTCGAAGCGCCGGTTGCCGAACCGGAGCCGCAGGTGATGGCCGAGGCCGCGCCGTCTCGGCCGCAATCAGCGGCGCACGCTGTCGAGCGGCCAAAGGTGGAGATGCCGCGCCCAGTGGTGAAACCAACGGTAAAGGCTGCTGTGAAAGAGGATGCCGCCGCACCTGTGGCGGTCAAAGCGCCTGTCATACCGCCGCCGCGTTTCGCCCTGCAATTACTGCGCGCTGGCAGTTGCCTGCTGTTGGTGGAGCTGGCCACAGGCGAGCCATTCCAGAGCCGCGATCCTTCGTATTTGTTGCTCAAGGACATGCTGCGCGCCGCCGGTCTGCCGGACAGCCCGCAGATTATCGGTGAGCCTGTACGCTGGCCGTTGCTGGTTCGCGGTCAGATGGACCAAGGGCCGGAAGCGGCGCGTGACTTCGTTCAGGGCTTCCTGTTTGCTCGTCTCGAAGAAGCGCCTTGCAGCCTTCTTTGGCTGATCGGATTGCCGGCGCTGAGGTTTGCCGGTGAATCTGACGCTCAATCCTACAATCGTGAGCTTCAGGTCGATGGCCTGGGGGCTGCCTGGGCGCTGCCAGGGCTTGAACTCTTAATGGACGAGCCTCAGCGCAAAGCCGAGGTGTGGAAATCCATGCGTCGACTAATGGCTCGTTGGAAGACCGTAAATGAGTGACGCAGTAACTTTTCGCCCGATGACCGAGGCGGACCTCGATGCAGTGCTGAAAATCGAATACGCAGCGTTTAGCCATCCGTGGACGCGTGGCATCTTTCTGGACGGCTTGAAGTCATACGAAATCTGGTTGATGTTCGAAGGCGAGCAGCAAGTGGGACACGGGGTGATCAATGTGATCATCGATGAAGCGCATCTGCTCAACATCACGGTCAAGCCTGAAAGCCAGGGCCGAGGTCTGGGATTGTTGCTGCTGGATCGTCTGATGAAGCGTGCTTACGAACTGAACGGTCGGGAGTGCTTTCTGGAACTAAGGGCCAGCAACCAGTCGGCCTATCGTCTGTATGAGCGCTATGGCTTCAACGAGATAGGCCGGCGTCGCGATTATTACCCGGCCATCGGCGGGCGAGAAGACGCACTGGTCATGGCTTGCACACTGCTGGACTAATTATTCAGACGTCGGGTTTGCCATCCAGCGGGTCGAAAATAGCCATTTCTTCCTCATCCAGACCACCGCCCGCGCCGATTTCGTCCTCATCGACAATACTCAGGTCGAAATCGGCCGGGCCGCCTTCACCTTCTTCATGGGCTGAGCGGGCGCCGTCTTCATCAATCAGCGTTTCCGGGCTCATGTCGTCGTCGGTCGGCTCATGGTCGTCAGTGGATGCTCCGGTCATGCCGGCTTCGCGGGCACGCTCGTCAGGAATGTAATTTTCCAGTTCGTCGGCCGGGAGGGTGTCACCGATTCGACCGCTGGGTTCGTTATTGTCATTGAAGTTCAGCTCTTCCATCGAGCCCATCCGGTCTTCGTTGTCATCGATGGGTTCGGGTTGGGTGGCACCAAAAGGGCGGCGTTCATCGGTCATGGCGAAATCCTCATGTTTTTAGGCCTTAATTAGGTGGACCGACGCCACTGCTGAAGATTCCTTTTTGTTCTGTAGTGGCGCAAATAGGGCGTGACCTGGAGCGTCGAGCGCCAGTCATAGCTGAGCACCATTTTCGAGGCATCAACGCATGAACGAGCTACAAGACCTGATCGACAACAACGAGCGCTGGGCCGCTGCCATCAAGGAAGAAGATCCTGAGTTCTTCGCCAAGCTGGCACGTCAACAGACCCCGGAATTTCTGTGGATCGGCTGTTCGGATGCTCGCGTTCCCGCCAATGAAATCGTCGGCATGCTGCCAGGCGACCTGTTCGTCCACCGCAACGTTGCCAACGTCGTGCTCCACACTGACTTGAACTGCCTGTCGGTCATTCAATACGCCGTCGACGTGCTCAAGGTTAAACACATCCTGGTCACTGGCCACTACGGCTGTGGCGGTGTACGCGCCGCGATGCAGAATCGCCAGCTCGGCTTGATCGATGGCTGGCTGCGCTCGATTCGCGATCTGTATTACGAGAATCGAGAGCTGCTCGCCACGCTGCCGACCGAAGAGGAGCGTGTTGATCGTCTGTGCGAACTGAATGTGATTCAGCAGGTGGCGAACGTTGGCCATACCAGCATCGTGCAGAACGCGTGGCATCGCGGACAGAAGCTGTCAGTGCATGGTTGCATCTACGGCATTAAGGATGGTCGCTGGAAAAGTCTGAACGCGACCATCAGCGGTTTCGAGCAATTGCCGCCGCAGTATCGGTTGAGGCCGCAGGGGGAATAATTCCTTAGGGTACTTGCTGATCAAACTCTGTCTGCCCCACGATCTGTAGGAGCCAACTTGTTGGCGAGGCGACAAACACGGTGCGCCTGCCACACCGCCTCGCGAACACGTTCGCTCCTGCCCCCGCTACATTGAAGACATGCGCGATTGGCAGTGGTGAAGCATTTGATACGGCCAGGCTTTTCAGCGAAAAATACCTGCTGAAAGCTTGATCGGGAACAGAGTCTCTACAGGTACAGATGACATCCAGACGGGTTACAACACAAACCGCTGCACCATCGTATTCAAGTCCGTCGCCAGCATTGATAGCGCGTTGCTCGCCACTGTCGTTTGCTGGGCGCCCGAGGCCGATTGCGTCGACAAGTCACGAATGCTGCTCAGGTTACGGTCAACCTCACTGGCCACTTGCGCCTGTTGTTCGGCGGCGCTGGCGATCAGCACGTTTCGATCGCTGATGGTCGAGGTCGAGCTGATGATCACGGTCAGCGCTTGGTTGGTCGCGGCCGCATGTTCCAGTGTCAGGCTGGCCTGTGCTGCGGTCACACGCAACGCTTGGGCGGTTTCTTGCGTGCTCTTCTGCACGCCGCTGATCAGTCCTTCGATCTCTGCCGTTGAAGCGCTGGTGCGCTGGGCAAGCGAACGTACCTCGTCGGCAACCACCGCAAACCCACGTCCTGCCTCGCCTGCGCGAGCTGCTTCGATTGCTGCGTTGAGTGCCAGCAGGTTGGTCTGGTTGGCAATGGCGCGGATCACGTCGAGAATCTTGCTGATGCTCAGCGTGCGCTCGGCCAGCCCTTGCGCTTGATGCGACGAATCGAGCACGTTGTCGGTCAACTCCCTGATCGACTCAATGGTGCCAGACAGCCGCTCCCGTCCTTGCGCGGCCGCCGCGTTGGAGGCCTGAGATTCGGTCGATGTATTCATGGCGTTATCCGCCACAGCTCCTGCCGCCTGGCTCATCTGGTTAACCGCCACCGCAGCCTGCTCGATTTCGTCGTTTTGCAGCTTGAGGTTCTGCGCGCTGGCTTCGGCAATTGCGCCCATTTCCTGCACCGACTGAGTTAGCTGTGTCGCGGCAGCGCAAATTTGATCAATCGTGCCGTGAAGATTGCCGCGCATCCGCCCCAGCATGATCAGCAACTGAGCGGTTTCGTCCTTACCATCGGGAATCGGTTGAGGGCTAAGGTCGCCGTCGGCAATGATGCTGGCGATCTGCAAGGCGTAGCGTACTGGACGAATGATGCTCACGCTCAGGCGCCAGGCCAGCAGCAAGGTGAGCACCAATGCCACGACGATGGCGCTGAGGGCGATGATGCGGGTTTGTTGAAATCGGCTACTGGCTTCGTCGACCGCGGCCGACGCACTCTGCTTATTCAGCTCACGCAGCAACTGCACCTGCATGTCCATTAAATCGCCTTGCATGCTCAGGGTGGTATTGAGCAGTGTTCGCGCGTCATCGAGCTTGCGTTGTTCAATCAGGCCAATCTCATCGTGCAGCCCCGGCATGAACGCTTTGTAGGCGTCCTGCAATGCGTTAATCGAATCACGTTCGGTGCTGTCGGTGGCATGCGCAAGATAGTCGTTGAAGCCTTTTTCAACTTCATTCCTGAGTTGCTCGACGTTGATTTTGCTGGTGACCACCGCACTCGGATCGTCAGCGTTGGCGATCAGGCGTGCGCTCTCGCCGCGCAGCTTGATCAGGTCGATTGCAATCGCATCGGCCATGGCGATGCTGGGCAATGTGCCGCTTTCAACGGCCTCCCCCTGTTCACGGATGCTCTGCATCTGCAGCAGACAAAACACCCCCAATGCCGTCAGCAATAACGCAGTGATGCTGAAGCACAGAATCAGCCGCTGTGTGATTTTCAAGCGACGCAAAAGGGTGGGTTTGGAGGAGTGACCGAGCAATCGAGGTAATAACGTTTTCACTTCGAACCAATCCCCATCGACGAATACACCGGAGACATTGGTTATAGAGAGCTTCCATGATGTCTTTATGACATCCATATGGAAATATTTCAGTTTTATGGTGTTTTTCCGTTCAGGGTGACAAACGGTATCAAGTGCGGGTTGAGTGCCTCTCGGCGATTTCAGCGCCCGGCGCCCACTTCCTCCATAAACTCAGCCAAAAAGCGCACAGCTCGTTCATGCCTGATCTGTGCGAGGGCTGCGCCGGTGCAGGTCTGGAAACCTTGTGCCAGCCCAAAAATCTTGGTCTTGAAATGATCTGCCGCGTAGCGCTTGTCGTCGAACGGTCGTTTTTCGGCCTGAGGGTCTGTAGCGTCATACAGTTGGCTGCCCATGCGTCCGGCAATGTAGAACAGCCGGGCAACGCCGATCATACCGAGGGCGTCGAGCCGGTCGGCGTCTTGCAGGATTTTTGCTTCAAGGGTGGTCGGTGTGATCGCGGCTGAGTAACTGTGGGCTTCGATAGCGTGAGCGACAGCGGCGATTCGCTCTTCGTCCCAGCCCATCTCTGACAACAACTCCGTAGCTTTCGCGGCTGCCAGGCGAGAGGCGCCAGACCTGAACCTGGAGTTTTTTTCGACCGACACGCAATCGTGCAATAGCGTCGCCGCTAATAGCACTTCGTTATCGCCGCCTTCCTTGTCACGGATCGCACAGACGTTTTGCCAGACGCGATGCAGGTGTGATTCGTCGTGCGAGCCGTCGAGTTTTTCAGTCACGGTGTGTGGGATCAACAGATCGGCAAGGTACTGAAACGGTGCAAACGAGAGTGGATTCATCGGTTAGTCCAAGTCACATCCGGCAGCGAGTTTGGCAGTTTACGAATATAGGTGTACGCCGGGCGCTCGGTTTATCGCTCAAGACTTCAACGGTAACGCAGTCTTGTACCGTACCTGCTTGAGCGAAAGGCTGGAGCGGATTTTCTCAACCTCCGGCATGGGCGACAGACGCTCGATAATGAAGTGCTCCAGCGCCTGCATGTCGGCCATCACTACACGCAACAGATAGTCTGCGTCGCCGGTCATTAAATAGCACTCCATGACTTCTTCGCATTCACACACTCGGCGTTCGAAGTTCTGTAGCGCCTCGCGGCTTTGTTCCTTGAGGCTGATGGAAATGAACACGTTCAGGCGCAAACCAAGATGCTCGGGCGCCAGCAGCGCTACGTACTCACGAATGCAGCCGCTGGCCTCAAGGGCTTTCACTCTGGCGAGGCAGGGCGAGGGCGACAGATGAACCCTTTTGGCCAGTTCGACGTTGGATAGGCTGCTGTCGCGCTGCAGTTCGCGGAGGATTTTTAGGTCAATGCTGTCAAAGTGCATCGTGCTTCGAACCGCCTGTTTTTTAGCGTTTTATGCTGTAGATGAGGTTTCTTGTCTCGCCGTTCAGTCACAAAATCTGCGTCCTGGAGCATAGACTTTTCCAAACTTAAGTGGAGGTGTCTATGAGCCATTTCGATTCCAGTGTTCCTGTCGCGGCCAACGACCCACACCCGAACGACCAATTAGAGCTGGCGGAATGGCGTGAAGCACTGCTGTCGTTGGTGGAAAACGCCGGTCCCGAACGCGCTCGGGAGATCCTCGACATGCTCGCCAGCATCGCCCGTGATCCTTCGATTGGTTGGCAACCGCAACACGGCACGCCCTACATCAATACCATCCCGGTGGACCGGCAACCGGCGTTTCCTGGTGATCTGGCCATCGAGGAACGCCTCGCTTCACTGATGCGCTGGAACGCCTTGGCGATGGTGGTGCGAGCCAATCAGGCATACGGCGAGTTGGGCGGTCATATCGCCAGTTACGCCAGCGCTGCCGATTTGTTCGAGGTCGGCTTCAATCACTTTTTCCGCGCCAGGAGCGACGTTTTCGGCGGCGACCTGGTGTTTTATCAGCCGCATTCGGCGCCGGGAATTTATGCCCGCGCGTATCTCGAAGGTCGCTTGACCGATGAGGATCTGGCTCACTATCGGCAGGAAATCGGTGCGCGACAAGTAGGTGCCAAGGGCCTGTCGAGTTATCCACATCCTTGGCTGATGTCGGACTTCTGGCAGTTCCCTACCGGATCAATGGGTATCGGGCCGATCAGCTCGATCTACCAGGCGCGGTTTATGCGCTATTTAGGGCATCGCGGCTTACAGGACACCCACGAGCGTCACGTTTGGGGCGTGTTCGGTGATGGCGAGATGGACGAGCCCGAAAGCATGTCCGCGTTAACCCTGGCGGCGCGTGAAGGTCTCGACAACCTGACCTGGGTGGTCAACTGCAACCTGCAACGCCTCGACGGTCCGGTGCGCGGTAACGGGCGAATCATCGATGAGCTGGAAGCGTTATTCAGTGGTGCCGGTTGGAATGTGATCAAGCTGGTTTGGGGTTCTGATTGGGACAGTTTGTTTATGCGCGACAAGGATGGCTCGCTTGTGCGCGCCTTGTCGCAAACCGTTGACGGCCAGTTTCAGACGTTCGCGGCCAAGGACGGCCGTTACAACCGTGAGCACTTCTTTGGCCAGAACCAAGCCTTGAGCACACTGGCGCAAGGACTCACCGACGAGCAGATCGACCGTCTCAAACGCGGCGGTCACGATCTGGTAAAAATCTTCGCTGCCTATCAAGCTGCGACGCGGCACAAAGGCCAGCCAACAGTGATTCTGGCCCAGACTAAAAAGGGTTTCGGCATGGGCGAAGCCGGGCAGGGCAAGATGACCACGCACCAGCAGAAGAAGCTGGATCGCGAGGCGTTGATCGCTTTTCGCAAGCGCTTCCATTTGCCGTTGACCGATGAGCAGGTTGAAAACCTGAGCTTCTACAAGCCCGACGCCAACAGCGCCGAAATGCGTTACCTGAAACAGCGTCGTCAGGCATTAGGTGGCTCTATGCCGAGCCGCAGCACGATGGCCGAGAAGATCCCGGTACCTGCGTTGGCCACTTATGGCGAGTTCGCCACGCAGGCCGATGGCAAGGAAATGTCCACCACCATGGCCTTCGTGCGCATGCTCAGCAATGTGCTCAAGGACAAACAACTCGGTCCGCGTGTGGTGCCCATTGTGGCCGATGAAGCGCGCACGTTTGGTATGGCCAATTTGTTCAAGCAGATTGGGATTTATTCCAGCGTCGGCCAGCGTTATGAGCCAGAAGATATTGGCTCGATCCTCAGCTATCGCGAGGCCACCAACGGGCAGATTCTCGAAGAGGGGATTAGCGAAGCGGGCGCGATCAGCTCCTGGGTTGCGGCGGCCACTAGTTATTCGGTGCATGGCCTGCGCATGTTGCCGTTCTACATTTACTATTCGATGTTCGGTTTTCAGCGTGTCGGGGACCTGATCTGGGCCGCAGCGGACCAACGCGCCCGAGGTTTTCTGCTTGGCGCCACGGCAGGGCGCACCACTTTGGGCGGCGAGGGTTTACAGCATCAAGACGGCTCCAGCCACTTGATGGCGTCGACGGTGCCAAACTGCCGCGCCTACGACCCGGCGTTCGCCGGGGAACTTGCTGTCATCCTCGACCACGGGATGCGTCAGATGCTGGAGCACGATGTCGACGAGTTCTACTACGTCACCCTGATGAACGAAAACTATCCACAGCCTTCGCTGCCCAAAGGCGTTGAGCAATCGATCATTCGCGGTTTGTATCGCTTTGGCGAGCAGGCTGTGGATAACGCCCAAGGCTCGGTGCGGTTGTTGGGCTCAGGGACCATTTTGCGCGAGGTTATCGCGGCAGCCCAATTGCTGGCGCGCGATTGGCACATCGACAGCGAAATCTGGAGCGTGACCAGCTTCACTGAACTGGCGCGTGAGGCCCGAGAAGTCGAGCGCTGGAATCGTCTGCACCCCCGGCAACCTGCGCGCAGCAGCCATTTGAGCGAGTGTTTGCCAAGCGGGGCGCCAATCATTGCGGCATCCGATTACGTGCGTGCGGTGCCACAACTGATCGCCTGCTATGTCAATGATCGTTACAGCGTGCTTGGTACCGATGGATTTGGTCGTAGCGACACGCGTGCCGCGTTGCGTCGCTTCTTCGAAGTCGACCGCCACCACATCGTGCTCGGTGCGATCACCGCGTTGATTCGTGAGGGCAAGGTCACGGCAGAGCTTGCCGCGCAGGTCATCGAACGCTATGGCATCGACGTTCAGAGCACTGCGTCGTGGGAATGCTGATTCGCCAGGTCGTCATCCATGAGGCAAATCGCGAGCAAGCTCCCTCCCACATAGATTGAATCAGCCCGCGAAGGCAGTGGACCTGGTTGAGTGCAGGTGGATGTACTGACCTCATTGGCGGGCAAGCCTCGCTCCAGCCGGTAATTTATTTCTTGTTTACTGCCCCTTCATCGCCGAGGTCAGCTTGTCGACGTTGTAACGGAACATCTGCACGTAGGATGCCGCCGGCCCATCTGCAGGCGACAGCGACTCGACATACAGCTCGCCCCCGGGATGCGCGCCGCTGGCTTTGGCGATCTGTTGCACCAAACGCGGATCGCCCGAGTTTTCAAAGAAATAGGCGCTGACATGCTCTTGCTTGATCTGATTGATCAGTTTGCCCACGTCGGCAGCCGAAGCTTCAGTCTCGGTGGAGAAACCCAGTGGCGACAGGAACGTCACGCCGTATGCATCACCGAAATAACCGAAGGCATCGTGAGAGGTCAGCACCTTGCGCTGGGCCTTGGGGATCGACTGAATCTGCATACGGGCATAGGCGTCCATGTCCTGCAATTGCTTGATGTAACGATCACCATTGGCTTTGTAATCGGCTGCACTGGCCGGATCTGCTTTCTGCAGTGCGGCAATGATATTTCGCACGTACACCACGCCGTTGGCCGCGCTGTTCCATGCATGCGGATCGGTGATTTGCTCGCCATCCTCCTCCATGCTGCGGGTCATGATGCCCTTGGACAGCACCACTGGTTCACCTTTATAGCCGGAGGCTGTGATCAACCGATCCAGCCAGCCTTCCAGGTGCAGACCACTGACAAACACTACGTCGGCTTTCTTCAGGGCTTGCGCATCATTGGGGGTTGGTTCGTAGACGTGCGGGTCGCCATTGGGCCCAATCAACGAGGTCACGTGAACATGGTCGCCGCCGACGTTATGCACCATGTCGGCGATAACGGTGAACGATGCTACGGTTTCAAGGGTTTTCGCCTGGGCGCCATTAACCAGACCCGACAGCGCCAAGGCGGCTGTCAGAAGCGTCAAATGTTTCATGTGATTTCCTTTGTGTAAGAGAGCAATCAGCCGGACAGGTGAACCCTCGGAAACAGCCGACGGAGAAATCCGCTGCGTCCAAAAAGCAGTGAGAACAGGTAAAACGTGCTGGCCGTCAGCACGATGGCTGGGCCCGAGGCGACGCTGGCGTGGTAGGACACGATGAGTCCGATGAACCCCGAAAGCGTTGCCACCAATGTGGAAATCACGATCATGCCCGTCAGAGAGTTGGCCCAGAATCGTGCGACCGTGGCGGGCAGCATCATCATGCCAACGGCCATCAAGGTGCCAAGTGCCTGGAAGCCCGCCACCAGATTCAGTACCACCAACAACAGAAACAGCACGTGATACAGCGACCCGCGTCCGCCGACGGCCTTGAGAAAACCGGGATCGAAGCACTCAAGAATCAACGGCCGATAGATCAGCGCGAGCAGAATCAACGTGAATGATGCGATACCGCCAACCATGAAAATCGCTTGATCGTCGATCGCCAGAATGGTCCCGAACAGCACGTGCAACAGGTCCACATTGGAGCCGTGCAACGACACGATCAACACGCCAGCCGCCAACGATGTCAGATAAAAACTGGCAAAGCTGGCGTCTTCGCGCAGTGTCGTGAAACGGCTGACCAACCCCGACAACAACGCCACCGCGAGCCCCGCGATCAGCCCGCCGAAACCCATCGCTGGCAGCGACAACCCCGCAAACAGAAACCCGACCGCGGCGCCGGGCAAAACAGCGTGGCTCATTGCGTCGCCCACCAGGCTCATGCGGCGCAGCATCAACAAAACACCCACAGGGCCGGAACCAATGCCTAACGCCAGGCACGCGACCAGTGCGCGGCGCATGAAACCAAATTCGACAAAGGGCTGGATCAATGCCTGATAAATCGTCACAGGTCGTCCTCCTCATTGAGCGCGCAGGGTTGCGCGTCAGCGCTCCAATGCTCTGCCATGTTTTTTGCCCGGCGCAGATTGTCGTTGCTCAAAGTCTCGGGGGTGCGACCCCAGGCGATGGTTTCCCGAGCCAGTAACAAGGTGTTTGGAAAGTGTTGGCGCACTTGTTCAATGTCGTGCAGCACCGCGATCACCGTGCGTCCCTGGCCGTGCCAGCCGCTGATCAACTTAAGTAAATCCCGAGTGGTGCGGGCGTCGATGGCGGTGAACGGTTCGTCCAGCAAAATCACCGACGCGTCCTGTAACAACAGGCGAGCAAACAACACACGCTGGAATTGCCCTGAAGACAACGAACCGATGCTGCGCTGTTCGAACCCCTCCAGACCGACCGCGAGCAATGCTTGCTGCGCCTGCTCAACTTGCTTGCGGCCCACGCCACGAAACGGTCCGAGTCGATGCCAGGCGCCCATCAGCACAGTGTCCGCCACGCTCAACGGGAAGCTGCGGTCGATCTCGGCGGCTTGTGGCAGATAGCCGATATGCCGCGTCGCCAAACTGCCACGATCAACGCGACCCTCAGCGGGTTTCAACGTACCGGCAATGGCCTTGATCAGCGTCGATTTGCCTGCGCCGTTAGGCCCGACAATCGCCGTCAGACTGCCCGCCGCAAAACGTCCATTGACGTGATGCACTGCCGGACGCCGTTCGTAGGTCACGGTCAGGTCATGAAGATCGATAGCCGCGCTCATGGAATCGCTACCGCCCACGCGACGCTGATCCACAGCAGCGCAAGCACGGCCAATGAAACCAGCACGCGCTTACCAGCGGATTGAGCGAGCGCAGAAGTCGCGATATCGAGAGGGAGCCGGGTAGGAGGTTTCACGTACGGAAGGCCTGAAATGTTTTGTTATAGTATTACATCACTATTTCCAGGCCATAGGGAAGGGGTATTTATTGCGGGTTCAGGGAAGCGACAGACTGAAGGCGTGTTCGCTCTGAGCATTCTCCTGCCAGCTCAAAACCTGTAATTTCAGAGTAGGCACTTTTCTTTCTGGATCACTCCAATGACCGCATTCCACCGTCGTCCTGTCCCGTTGTCCAAGGCTTACCGCCTGCTTAATCATGGTCCTACCGTATTGGTCAGCGCGGCCCACGATGGCAAGCGCAATATCATGGCTGCCGCATGGGCGATGCCCCTTGATTTCGAGCCGCCGAAAATCACCGTGGTGCTGGATAAGTCGGTCTGGACACGCCAGTTGGTAGAAGCGTCCGGCACTTTCGTCATCAACGTTCCGACCATCAGTCAGGTTGATATCGTCGAAACCGTAGGCTCAACCTCGGGTCTGGAGATTTCCAGGGAAAAGGACCTCGATAAATTCAGCGCTTACGGACTGACGACATTCCAGGGCGAAGTGATCGATGTGCCGCTGCTAGAAGGTTGCGTGGCGTGGCTTGAATGCCGACTGCTGCCTGAGCCGCATAATCAGGGTCAGTACGATTTGTTCATTGGCGAAGTGGTTGCGGCTCACGCTGACGAGCGAGTGTTTTCCGAGGGGCACTGGCATTTTCAGGGACATGATGATCTGCGCACCCTGCATCACGTTGCTGGTGGGCATTTCCTGGTGATCGGGGATGAGGTAACGGGCGACGTCCTGAAGAGAAAATGAACAGCAAACGAGTCTTCTTTGACGGGGGATGTGCTGCACGCTGTTGCCGGGATTGGTTGATCAGGTAACAGCGTTAGCAGATGGGCAGACATCGCATCTTCCTGTGCCGAATAATGGGTGTCTGGTCTTCAGGTTGATGACGTTGGGTCATTTTGCGGCGGTGACAGGTATCTGCCCCCAACAGTTCTTGTAACGCGGGCAGACATTATAGATCGTGTCCATTTCACGCATGCGTTTGAGATGGCGGCCAATCGCGGCACCTGTCACAAGATTACCTGTCTGGAAATAAGCCATCGTCAGTTGAGCAGGATTTTTCACCACGCTTTTGAAGGTGGGTGTGGATTCCATATCGTTGGCGTTGGTATTGGCTAACGTCACCAACTCTTGGTCAGTCGCTTTCGTCAATGTGGCCCGATACAGCAGTTTGTAGAGGGTCAGCGTCTTCGCATCATTCTGGGAGACGTCCTCTTTGAAGGTCTCCAGATTCTGCGCGTACAGCAGCCAATAGTCTTCTGGCATGCTGAAGCCCATGTCTTTCTTGCGCGCTTCTATCAACTGTTGCGTAGACAATTGCGGCGTCGACGGTTTCGGCTTGGCTTCATTGTTTTTAGAAAGCTTGACCATCATGCTTTTCTCGACGATCCGATCCATCAACGCAGAGCGTTCCGGCGTGTCTGGGAACGCTGGCCTTGGCGGTTGCAGGGCGGCGCAGCCTGGCAGGAGCAGGGCTAAACAAAGCGTGATGGACCTGAGTCCGGTAGGAAGCGACATATAACGTCCTTGTCAGGAGTGATGGCTAAGTGATGTCGCTATAGTGTATCGCCATTTTGCTGGCGTCAGGAAGTCAGCGGAGTGTGCGGTTGTTTCAACGCAGCGGTCGCGGTGTCAGTCTGACCGAGCGTGGTCAGAGTTACCGGGGTACGCGAACACGTTGAATGACACATTGCATGAGGCCGAACGGGCGATGCGTGACAGTGCCCAGCAGGGCCCGGCGAAGTTGTGCATCGCCGCGCCGCCGACCATCGCGCGATAGGGGAACAGCTATCGTCTCACCATCAGTTACATCGCCGAACGCCTGTTAATCCAGACGAGCCTGGGGTGTTATTTGCCTAGGATCTACTCGCAACTCGATCAGCGCCGCGACGCCCGCCTTCTGCGCCCGTTGGAAGGCTGCCGGGAAATCTTCGCTGCGTTCGACCCGCTCGGCATGAGCACCGAAGGATTTGGCAAGGGCGATGAAATCGGGGTTGGTCAATTCGGTGGCCGACACACG
The DNA here is from genome assembly GCF_036404235.1 of Pseudomonas sp. Classification (GTDB taxonomy): domain Bacteria; phylum Pseudomonadota; class Gammaproteobacteria; order Pseudomonadales; family Pseudomonadaceae; genus Aquipseudomonas. The sequence continues at coordinate 18,446 of NZ_DASWOT010000125.1, read as the reverse complement.
TCCCGGATACTCGCGCTCCTGATGCATGCGAATGGTCGCGAGCATGCCGTTATTCACCACGATGACTACCAGGGGCGCGTTGAACTGCATCGCCGTGGCCAACTCTTGCGGGTACATCATGAAGCAGCCATCGCCAGCAAAGCAGATGACAGTGCGCTGCGGATTTTTCAATTTAGCGGCGATGGCGGCCGGGAAACCATAACCCATGGCGCCGTTGGTGGGCGCCAGTTCGGTGGCCGGTTGGCGATAGCGATAGAAGCGATGGACCCAGACGGTGTAGTTGCCCGCGCCATTGCTGATCACCGCGTCGTCAGGCAGCACTTCGTTCAGGTGGGCGATGACCGAGCCCATGTCGACACCCTTCAGTTGGGGATGTGGCAGCGGCGGGGTGGAGTGCTCCATGTAGTCGGCGTGGGCCGATTCGGTCCAGGTTTTCCAGGCGTCGCTGACCACGGGTGTGAGGTCGGCAACCGCTGCGGCGAACGTGCTCAAGGCCGAGTTGATCGGTAATGTCGCGCGGTATACGCGATTCAGTTCCTCAGGGTCGGGATGCACATGGATCAGTGGCTGCTTCGGCGTTGGGCTCTCGATCAGCGTATAGCCTGCCGAGACCGTCTCGCTCAGGCGAGAACCAATGACCAACAGTAAATCGGCATTTTTCACGCGCTCGATGAGTTTGGGCGATGTGCCTAAACCGACTTGGCCGACGTAATGCGGGTCGCGGTTATCGAACAGGTCCTGGCGTCGGAAGGAAGCCGCGACCGGCAAGTTGTTAGCGTGTACGAAGCGTTTCAAGGCTTGGCTGGCGTCAGCGTCCCAGCCCGTTCCGCCAACGATCACCAATGGTTGTTTGGCAGCGGCAAGCATGTTGCGCAGCTCATCGAGTGCCTCAGGATCGGGCGCAGCGCGCGCGATGCGTACAGGCTTGGCATCGCTCACCACGGCCGAACCGAACAGGATTTCTTCTGGCAGGGCGATCACCACCGGCCCCGGACGACCGGACATAGCGATGCTGAACGCTTTGCTGACGATCTCGGGAATGCGTTCGATGCTGTCGATTTCGGTCGCCCACTTTGCCAGACCGCCAAACATCTGCGTGTAGTCCACTTCTTGAAACGCTTCGCGCCCCTTGAAGCCGCCCTCGATCTGGCCGATGAATAAAATCATCGGCGTCGAGTCCTGTTTCGCCGTGTGTACGCCATTGCTGGCATGGGTCGCGCCGGGGCCTCGGGTGACGAAGCAGATGCCGGGGCGACCGGTCAATTTGCCATAGGCATCGGCCATGTTCGAAGCCGCGCCTTCGTGGCGGGTGACGATGGTACGAATCGAGGATGCGTCGTGTAGCGCGTCCAGCACCGGCAGATAGCTTTCGCCGGGGACGCAATAGATTGTGTCGACGGCGTTGCTGATCAGTGCCTGGACGAGAATTTTGCCGCCATTACGCAGTTGCTTGGGATCAGACATGGATTTCGAGTTCCTTGTTACGGGTTTCCGGCAGAAAGAGCGCGACGATGAACACCAACACATACGAGCACGCAGCCCAGACACCGATGGATGAGACCAGACCGAACGAAGCGCTGATCAGGCCGACACTTGCGGGCACCAAAGCGCCCATACCTCTGCCAAAATTGTAGGAAAAGCCGCCAGCAGTGCCACGAATATGTGCCGGGAACAGCTCAGTAAAACAGGCGCCCATTCCCGAGACGATGCTGCGGCCGCTTCAAAGGCTGCTGATTCGTTGATATTACGGCGCATCCACAGCACCAGAAAGCCCGGCATCTGGACGTCCATCGCATCCAACGCCCAGCCCATGAAACACGCCCAAAAGGTTCGTTTTTGACTGGGCGCCATACCTCCGTACCACGACTGCATACTCAACCCCATTGCGATGTTGCGCTGTTGTTATTGGAATCTGGATCGACGCTCTCCAGGGTGGGGCGTCGTGGGTCGAGTATGTGAGGGAATGCCGCGCAGGCTAATAGCGCCGGGTGCGTAGCAGGTATGGCGCGGGAACTGGGTAGGAAATCTTCTTCGCTTTAGAACCTTGTCCGGCGACCTGGCGCGCAGCGGCAGTAAAACCTGTGTGCACGGTCTGCCTGTCACACCGCATGCACAGGTTTACGACGAGTTCCCCGCCGGTCGCGGGACAAGCACGGCTCCTACATGGAGATGCCGAACCAGGGTTCAGGGCCAAAATGTCCTGTAGGGGCGAGGCTTGCCCTAATGCCAGCCCGCAAAGTCGATGGCCAGGCTCAGAGATCTACAAAATGTCCTGGCCTCTTCGCGAGCAAGCCTCGCCCCAGCGAGATGTTGAACCGGCCCTTACTGCTGGACCGCGCTATACCCTTCAAATGCTGTCTGCTGCACAATCGCCGTCACGATATTCTTGCGTGTGGCTGGCTGCTCATTGCCGTCTTTATCCATAAACACATCGCTTTGTAGCTCGGCCTCGTCGCCTTCACCCACGAACGAGAATCCGAGGAACTCATACGCTTCACGGTCCACATACGGCTTGGAGCGTGGGTTGCGCAGAGGCAGGGTAACGCTGTTGCCGTCCTTGCTGACGACGAAGACTTCGATGTCTTTCTTGCTGCGGGCAGTTTTGCCTTTGCCGGGGTTCGGATTGCTGACGGCCTGATGGGTCTGGTTCAGCACCCTCAGCGCCAGGCTGTAGACCAACTCTTGAAACGATGGGTCGTCCTTGTAGCAGGACAAAATCCGGCTGATCGGGAATTTTGTGCTGAGGTCTTCCAGCGCCGCCATGTCAGACGCTTCAGCGTCCTTGAGCTGCTTGAGTTCACCCATCAGGTCGTAGGCTTTGTCATCATCGAATTGATCATGCGCCTGACGAATGGCAACCCGAAGCTCACGGATCTGGTCGCTTTCCTTGGCGGTCTGGAAGGCGTCGAGCACCATCTCGCTGACGATTTTCGCCTGCGGCACATGCTGTGAAAGATTGATGGCGTTCTCGTATTCCCGCTTGGAGGATAAGGACGTCACGGTTGCATCGGTATTGGAATCAGGCATTGGAAATTCACTACTTCATTAACTGGGGTTGAGGCGCGAAAGCAATTGGGCGTTTCGAGGGGGCTTAATCTATTGGACCCGAGCGGCGTTGTCACGGGGCAGGATTTTGAGTTGCTTGGTAAGTCAACTGGCGTTGCGCCACCGGGCGGACCACAACCGAGTAGTGCTGCTAAAGCGTCTCGGTAGGAGGCTATAGGGTGTACTATCGGGCGCAAGTCAATCAGATATCAGTCAGCCATGTCCACGCCAAGCGAAGATAGCAGTCAGATCGTAGCTTCTCTGGCGCATCGCATTGCTCCCAATGCCGACATTGCGAAGATCGCCGGGGCTATCGTTTCAATATTGCAGGATATCGACGCCGCCCTGACGCCCATTATCGGTCAGCAAGGGGTTGCCGCGTTGTACCGGCGTAGCCTCCAACTGTGCGCTTCCACTTATCCGCGTCTAGCTGGCACCTATGACAGTGTGCAATCCACCATGGATCTGACGGCTTTGACATCCGTACTCGTTGAGCAAAGCGAAGCCGATGCGTTATTTTTTGGTGAGGTGTTGCTGACCACCCTCTATAAGTTACTGATCACGCTGATCGGGTCTTCACTCACCACACGTTTGCTTCGTGACGTGTGGGAACCTCCTTTGAGCGACACCCCTTCGCAGGAAAATTCGCAATGAGCACCAAAGTGACTATCAACCGCTTGGCCACCGGCGTGCCAGGACTGGACGAGGTGCTGGGTGGAGGTTTACCGGAGTTTTCGTTCAATCTGATTGCCGGTCCACCGGGCTGCGGCAAGACTACCCTTGCACATCAGATGATGTTTGCCTTGGCGACGCCCGAGCGCCCGGCGCTGTTCTTCACCGTACTGGGCGAGCCGCCGCTGAAGATGCTGCGTTACCAGCAGCAGTTCGACTTTTTCGACAGCGATGCGATAAACCAATCAATCCGCTATATCAACCTGGCCGACGATACCCTGGCCGGTAATCTGGACGAAGTGCTGCGACGCATTGTCAGCGAGGTCGAGGCGCACTCTCCGTCACTGGTGTTCGTCGATTCGTTCCGCTCCGTGGTGCTCGCCAGTCAGACTGAAGACAACCCGAACAACAACCTGCCGCAGTTCGTTCAGCAACTGGGCATGTTGATGACCACTTGGCAGGCGACGACTTTCCTGATCGGCGAATACTTCACCGAAACTGACACCAACCCTATTTTTACCGTGGCCGATGGCCTGATCTGGCTGCGGCAGAGCGTTGAGCGCAACTCCATGGTGCGCAAGATGGAAATCATGAAGATGCGCGGCCAGCCGACGCTGCCAGGGTTGCACACCTTCCGCATCGCGACGTCAGGGATCAAGGTGTTTGCACCCGCAGCGGTCAACCCGGTTGAAGCGCCGCTCAAGCGCCCCGCCAAACGCCTGAAAATGGGCGTACCGCAGCTCGACGAGATGCTCGGTGGCGGCTTGCCTCGCGGGTATTCCTTGTTGGTGGCTGGGCCGTCTGGCTCTGGCAAAAGCATTCTGGCAGCGACCTTCCTCGCCGAGGGTGCGCGCAATGGTGAAACTGGTGTGATCGCGGTGTTCGAGCAACGACCGAATCATTTGCAAAACGCTACTCTCGCTGACTTGATCCAGAGCGGCCAGGTTGGTCTGGTGGACAGTCGGGCGCCTGACCTGTCGATCGATGAAATCGTCCAGCTGCTACTGGCCGAGATCACTCGACTCAACGCCAGCCGCGTGGTCATCGACTCGCTGTCGGGGTTCGAATTGGCATTGGCGCCGACTTTTCGTGATGACTTTCGCGAGTCGTTGTCGCGCATGGTCACTGCACTGACCAGCGCCGGAGTCAGCGTATTGATGACCTCGGAACTGGAAGACCGCTACACCGATCTGCGTTTCAGTCCTTACGGCACGGCGTTTCTGACCGATGCAATCATCGTTCAGCGATACATTGAAGTGCAGAGCCGCTTGTTGCGCATCATGGCCGTGGTCAAGGTACGGGCAAGCGCCCATTCCGACGAATTGCGCCTTTATCGCATCGATGATAAAGGTTTGCAGATCGGCGACATGTTGCCAGACCAGGAAGGTTTGCTGGGGGGGCGGCCAACCCGTCGGGACACAGGAATCGACAATGCGTGAGTCAAGGTCATGAGCCAGGCCGATGGCGGGAACGAGGACGCGAAGGCTACTGCCGCTCGCGAACTGTTCCTGCTCGGCCAGAAAACCGTTGAGGCGAGATCAGTGTTGGCAGCACTGCAAAAAGAGTTGAACGAAGCCAGCAACCGGCTCGTTGACAGCCAGCAAATCGAGCAACTCGTCGAGGCTAATCAACAATTGGTATTGGCGATTCTTTTGGCGCAAGCCCAAGCGCAAAAGCCCAAGTACACACAAGAGGAACAACGCCTGTATCTGGAGATGCGTGAGGCCAATGAGCAACTGGTGATCGCGGCCCTCAGTGCGCAGGATCTGCAGGCTTCAGCCGAGCGCATGCTGGAACAACAGCGAAACACGCTCACCCTGGTGGCTCACGAATTGCGCAACCCGCTGACGCCCATCAGCATGATTGCAGGCCGGCTGGTTCGAGTGTCCAGTGATGAACTGCCGCGGATGCAAGCCTTGATCGAGGATCAGGTAAAGCATATGTCGAGGCTGGTCGACGATTTGCTGGATGTCTCCCGTGCAAGCACCGGCAAGCTGCGTCTTGATTGCCGTACCGTGGATATGGTCCAGATAATCCATCAAGCCATTGAAGTCTGCAGCCCGGTAATGATAGCCCGTCATCTGCACTTTACGGCCGAACTGCCCGGATGTGAGTTAGCGGTGAATGGCGATCCGGTACGCCTGACTCAGATCCTTGGCAATCTGCTGGGCAACGCCGCCAAGTTCACGCCCTCGGGCGGCAATGTAACGCTCTCGGTCACCGCAGACGCTTACGTGTTGCGGATTAGCGTCTGCGACGATGGCATTGGTATTTCTGCCAAGGCACTGCCGTTTATCTTCGACCCGTTCGTACAAGACGTTCACGCGGTTGGTTTCAACGGCGCGGGCTTGGGCATTGGTCTGACAGTCGTTCGCGAGTTGGTCGAAGCCCATGGCGGCACAGTGATCGGTTTGAGCGAGGGCGATGGCAAGGGAAGTGAGTTCGTGGTGACTTTACCGTTGGCGAACGATCATAACCTTCCAGCTTCCCGAGAAGACGACCAGATACAGGCAGGTCAGAACTAGTCGAGCTTGCTTGAGGTTATTTAGAGACTGCAGCGCGCATCCGCAAACCATGCAGATGAATCAACGCTCTGCCGGTTATCGTCGGTAAGTCCGCTTGACGGGGCCGTGGTCGAAACCGGCATCCCCTTCGATTACCGCCGGAGTGGTTATGCCGTTTGGGATGCCGTGCTGAAATACCGCGTGGACGATCACTGGACCGTCACCCTCAATGTCTACAGGGCATTTATCTAACGAGCGGTGGCGTTTGGGTCATAACCACGACTCCACAATACGGCGGTCCAGCTCCTCCTGATCAGCCATGCCCAATACCCTTGTGGTATTGAGGCCACGCAGATAGCCCCTGAGCTGATGTGCGGATGCGCGCAGGTCGTCGGCGAGGGCATTGTCGTTGTGAAGCGTTTCCTCGTAGAGAGATAGGTACTCGGTCACTCGATCACGGTATTCCGGCAGCACTGCTTCGCGGATCAGGTCAAAGGTTCGCAGCTTCTGATGGGTGTTCACGGTGTCACCTTGAGCGAGATTGTAATTGGTTGTTTTGGTTTGGGAGGATCAGGCTTTAATGTATCGCGTTGGGTGAGCGGCGTCAGGCATTAAACCTGACGCTCACCTCCTGGCGCCTTTAAGAGCACCACCAATGCCCCGAGCACCGACAGTGCAAGCGCCGCAGCGCCAGCCGGATGCACCGAAGCCACCCCCGCTACGATGGCAGATGCCAGCCGCGCAATGACAATCGCACCACCGCAATCCCTTTGGAACCCCTGGGCGTTCACCACTACACCGAGGGGTAAACCCAGTGCAAAAGTGGTGTCATGGACACCGTCTTTCAGACGTTGAAATAGTCGGATTGATCAAGGTCTGTCAGCAGGTCTGGCCCGTTCGGGGTCCAGCCAAGTAACGCTCGGGTGTGGGCGCTGGACACGGCCATATCAGCCCCGGCCATCGTGGCAAACCAGCCAAAGTGCGCCGGCTCCCTGGACTCCACCGGCAAGCCAAGTCGACGGCCAATGACCTCGGCGATGGCTTTGAACGGCACGGCTTCGTCCGCAACCGCGTGATAGGCCGGCACGGTAGCGCCTTGTTCGAGGATCAACCGATAGACCCTCGCGGCATCGGTTCTATATACGCCGGACCAGCAGTTTTGTCCGTCGCCGATGTAAGCCGATACGCCCGTCTCTCGCGCCAGCCGGATCAGGATGGGCAAAAAACCATGGTCGCCTAACCCATGAACCGACGGCGCAAGTCGTACGGTCACTGCACGAATGCCGCGCTCGGCCAAGGCCCTGGCCGCGGCTTCGGACTTGCGTGGGGATGCCGCATTGGGCTGATCGGCCTCGGTCGCACCCCGGGCCAGTCCAGACAACCCAGAGGTGACAAGCAGTGGGCAATCGGAGCCTTTCAAGGCGCTTTCCAACGCCTCGATCACTCGACGGTCTTGCTCGCAGTTCTCGGCAAATTTTGAGAAGTCATGATTAAACGCGGTGTGGATGACCGCGTCTGCCGTCCAGGCTGCACGGCGTAGTACGTCCAGGTCATCAAGCGAAGCGCGCAGCACGTTCGCGCCCGTGGTTGCCAGCGCTTGCGCCTTGTCCTCGGAACGAGCCAGCCCTGTTACCAGGTAACCGGCGTTAATCAAGTCTTTTACCACCTCGGAGCCGACCCAACCGGTGGCCCCAGTCACAAACACGTGCATGGATTGAATCCTCAATTGATGGGTATTAGTTCAGGCGCATTGACAGTTCGACGTCGTCGCCTAAAGGCACCGACAGGTAACCGTTTTCCGGCGAGCGAACGTAGGCCAGGTAATCAGGGCAATAATCGGTGTTGTCTGCTACCACCAATGCGCCTGGCTTGAAGTGGTCTTCGACCAGACTTAGCACATCGCCATAAAGGGCTTTGGCACCGTCAAGCAGTAGCAGATCGACGGCGTCAGGCAGGTCCGTCGCCAGGGTGACAAGTGCATCGCCCTCGCGGATGTCCACCAAGTCGCTCACGCCTCCTTCAATCAGGTGTTCGCGCGCCAAGGCAATCTTCGACGATTCGAATTCACTGCTGATCAGCACACCGCCACCATTGTCACGCAGGGCAGCAGCCAGGTGCAAAGTAGACAGCCCGAACGAGGTGCCGAACTCGATAATTGCCCGCGCTTTTGTGCTGCGCGCCAGCATGTACAGCAGCTTGCCGGTATCGCGTGACACCGGTAGCCACAGGTCTTTCAACAGCCCGTAGAATTCCAGGTAATCAGTCTTGCTGCGCATGAGGCGTTCACGTTCATCGTCTGAGATCGTGTTGAATACCGGGCTCGTGGCAGCGCTGGCATGTGCGTACAGGCGTTCAATAAGCGGCGCCATCGGTAGCGCAGTAAGAGTGTTCATGATTGCTTCCCGTTGAAGGTTGAGGGGCTGACGACGCAGGACTAAGATGCGACTAATTCGTCGCATAAAATTATGCGAGCAGTTCGTCACATTCGCTATTCGCGTTAGCACCGACGCAGGAATGCTCCATGACTCATCGCCAGGTCCCGCAGATTTCCTCACGTAAACAGCCCAAACAGGCCCGATCAACAGAGCTGGTGGCGACCATCCTTGAAGCGGCTATTCAGGTTTTGGCCAATGAGGGTGCCACCCGTTTCACCACTGCCCGCGTCGCGGAACGGGCAGGCGTCAGCGTCGGCTCGGTGTATCAGTACTTCCCCAACAAGGCCGCCATCCTGTTTCGGCTCCAGAGCGATGAGTGGCAGCGAACCACGCAAATGCTCTGCGGGACCCTTAATGACGAGAGTAAGCCCCCGCTTGAACGGCTTCGCACGTTCGTGCATGCCTTCATTCACTCGGAGTGCGAAGAAGCCCAGATGCGGATCGCACTGAGCGATGCTGCGCCGCTTTACCGTAACGCACCCCAAGCGCATGAGGTTCGGGCGGCTGGAGAACAGATTTTTAAAAGTTTCATGCTTGAATTACTTCCTGAGGTACAAGAAGCAACCCGGGCTGTTGCCTGCGACTTAATTTCCACGACCTTCAGTTCGGTGGGAAAAGACTTTTCGGGAAGTCCTCGTACTGCTGCACAAATCACTGCCTACGCCGACGCGATGACAGATATGTTCAGCGCATACGTTGGCGTGCTTGAAGTTACTCATGCATCTGCTCCATTACCCATCTGAAGTTCAAGAGCCTGGCGCACCAACCCAATCACATAGGGTAGATCGTCGAGTGAGTCCAACAGCACTGAGACATCGCCATTGCCCCAGCGACCGAGCCCGGTAACGTCCTGACACAAGCCCTTAGGATCGTGAATCTGCGCAAACTCCATATTTAGCGCTATTCGAAGGCGACCGACCTGAGGCACCACGTCGACAAAGTTGGTTTCTGCCTTATACGCCACGTACAGCTTCAAAAACTCTTCACTCACGCATGGATCCAACGCCAACACCGAAGTCCGGAATGCCTCGAACAGCTCCAGACTCTTCCCGCTATGAAGCTGCGGGTGATCTTCAATGCTGTACCCCGTGCCTTGGGATTTTTGCTGATAGTGAGAAAGAACCTCGTCCTCTAGCAGCGGGGCGGGCCACACCTCCAAGGCGTTGTTGGCTAGGCGTTCTGCCCGAGCCTTGATCTGAATTTCATTCCAGTGGGGCAAGGTTCTCAGATCAGCATTGAGCCTGAGCGGGCTGTCGCGAAAGCCGCCGGGCATGTCGCGCTTCTCGCTAAAGGGCTTGTCACTGTATGCGCTGTAAATGGCCGGTTTTCGCCTGGTCGCCTTGCAGGAACCGGAGCACCCGCAAAGTCCTGTGCCGCTCATTGTTGTTGGTAGCTCAGGGAGACCGTCCCCTTCAATGACACGCGTAGCCTTGGGTGGTCACCCTCTTGGCTTGACCCACCCTAGACAAACGCTATTGATGGGCTAGCGTAAAGCTTTAGATCCAATCAAAACGTGGCCATGAAGCCCATGAAAACATTGCCTAAAAACTACAAAGGCCAGACATTTTTTAAAATGTTGGTCTTTTGGTTTGTGTCTTTCCTGGCGGCTTATCTCGTTTCTGACATTTACTATCAGAGCTACAAGGGTGGCGAAGCGAGTGAACCGTACATTGAGATGAAAAATATTGTGGCCGGTGCGTGGCGTCCCTCTTTATCGCACTTCACAGATTTCCCCACATTTTTCACCACGTGCCACAACCCTTTACATATTAAAGACCTTTGCGATCAACCCACTCAGTTGGAGGATAACCAATCCGTCGTTAGCGCTAAAGAAACCAAGGAGCATCCTCAGCCCCCGCGCGATCAGACCTACTTCCAAATTCTCAATGTCATCCTGATATCCCTCTTGTGGTTCAGATGCTTCATCGCTACCGGCCATTACAGCCTGTGGCGTGAAACATCCGCAAAAAAAGAACGCAGAAGAGACAAATTCAAACGTTGGTTCGAATCAAAATTCATTCGTACGACATTGATCTGTCTGTCTTTACTGCCAGCCATGATTTTTATGTTATCGATGACTGAAGCTTATCAACCTGCTGTGTTCGTCATGGCAATGGTGGCGATATTCGTGGCAGCAGAACATTACGGCGGCTTGCAAGAAACCGAGAAGAAACTTGACGAAGATGTGGACAAGCTGACAGACAAGCTTGAAACACTACTCAATGCGGACGGTCTGGAGGCATGGAAAGAAACGTTATATGAGGACTATCGAAAAGCTGAAAACCGCATTGACGCCATTATTCGTCATTTCGACATAGATGAAAGCTGGTGGAAACTTGATAAGGATCCTTGGAGTGCCTACATAAAGGCGTCTAGGAAAAAAAAGAGTAACACCTTGCTTTATGCGCTTGGCTCGGGAAGTTCAACGGCATCTGTCCAGTTTGTGTCCGATATAGATATCCCTACATTCAACGCAGACCCGGACGAACAATTGCACTACTTCAGAGCGTTGCTGGGCCTGGCCTGGCAGTTGGTGGTGTTGTTCGAGGCGCGCAATATGCGTGATGATCGTTCACCGCCAGATGACAAAGCCAAGGAAAAATACCTGCGCATCAAGATAGCTCCGGCCCCCTTCTGGATGCATGTCGTCGACAATCAAGTCAACCAGATCATCGAGCGAGTGCCTATCAACCAATCGACGGTGCGTAAATTATCCAGTGATTCGGATACAACGGATGAAAAGCACCCGCTGAGAGACTGGACTCGCCGGAACATCAGACGCACCGCGCACCGGGGTGGCCTGGGCGAAGAGTATGTGTGTTCAGCGCTCAGCCTGGCCGCCATCCACAACAAGATTCCTGACTATGCGGAACTGAGCGGTGACACATTGACGCTCCTGCTGAACTCACTGGGCATGAATGTCTATTTGAACAGTGGTCTCGATTTTAGAATAAACAACGACGACAAAACAAAGACGTCAACAGAGTGCCGGGAGCAACGTTTGTGTAAAGCGATATTCAGTCGTTTTCTGGAAAATTACTGCAAGACCGGCATAGCCCTTGAGGGTAGAGGTAGCACCGCCCATCGACGGGTAAGTGATCTCTTCAAGGAGACACTCTAATGAACGTCGAACTTGATATTAAGACAATCCAGACCTTCTGGCTGTACATACAACATGCCCAGGACAATGTTCTTCAAGCGATGAAGTCACCATCGCTTCAGCTACCTTTATCCGCGACGGGTGCTCCTATTCTCGGTCAGCCTCTAACGAATGCAAACACTATTACCTGGCTATTGGAGTTTTGCGAATTATTGATGAAAAAGAGTACCGGCGTACGTGAGTTTGCCAGACTCTTTAGAGATGCCAAACTTGACACCACGGCCAAGCTCGACGACGACCAAACATTAATTGATCGCGCCGATGAAATTTTCATGGAACACCTGACCGCCATCTGGCTAGCACTTTATTTTTACGGGGTCCCATTTTGCCACCCATGGGAAATGGTCAGGCGAATGTCAGAAGACAAAGGCGGATTGCCATCCGGCGCCTGTCTGATTAAAGCAATGGGTGATGTTTACCGGACTGAGCGCCAGTCACTCTGCCGCAGTGAACGTCATCTGGTTGATGAGCAAGTGGATGCCGTTCAGGTTTTGGTGCTGACGCGCTTTCCCTCTGTCATACATCCTGATTCTCTGAGCCGCTCGCTCGACAAGTACACGCCCTTGGCGGCTCACGTTCTCGGACGCTGTTATGCATTTCTTCAATTGCGTCTTTATATTGACCAAAAACTCCCCATTCGTTATTTGGTGCCCAAGAGCACACTCAAAGACAGTTGGACATTGATCAACGGCAGTCGTACCACACCAGATATCGCAACATCCGAAATCAAGGAATGGCTGACTAAAATCAATATCGACCCCCTAAATAAACAAAAAATTGAACTGCTGGAGGACGTTGCCCTGTCGCGCGGTGTACCTACTTGTATTTTGGGTCGCAAGAATGGAGTGCTCACGTTAGGTACTATGCCCGGGAACGCGTTATCCGGCGGCAACTTGTTGTTCAAAGGGCTTTTAGACTCCTATCGAACTCGGCTTAACACTATCGCGCAAAGCAGCTGCGGACAGTTGATCACCGTGGATAACCTACCTGGACTGCTGGCAACGCTATAACTACCGATTTTCTCCTGCACGCGTATCGAGGCGACATGCGCCGGCCGTTGTCTGTCCTTGGCAAAAGCCGGGAGGCATTACTGCGGCTGAAAGGTTTGCAGGTAAGCCAGCAGGTTTTCGATTTTTTCCGGATCGCTGAGCCCCCAGAAAATCATGCGGGTGCCGGGGACCACTTGTTTGGGCGCTTCGAGGTAGGCGGTCAGTGTTTCGCGGGTCCAGACGATACCGGCAGATTTCATTGCGTCGGAATACTGGTAATCCGTGGTGCTGCCGGAATGCCGGCCAAAGATGCCGTTGAGTTGCGGACCAAATGAACTCCGTGCTGACTCCCCAACCTGATGGCAACCCCCACAGAGTCGTTTGAACAGTGTCGCACCCGCTTCAGCGTCACCGGCCGCGTGTGCCTGGACGCTGAACACACCTGCAGTGAGCAGCAAGGTGGCAGTGAGTACGGCGGCTTTCTTCATGTTCTGTTCCCACTCTTTTATGGCCAGGCTTGATTGAATCAATGTCGGCCCGGTTGAAACTTCTTCCGGTAAGCCGCTGGCAGCAAGCCTACTCGCTGGCGGAAAAGTCTACGCAAAGAATCGCCATCTTAGTAGCCCACGGCATACGTGATGCTGTCCTGGGGCATTCGGGTGGTTTCCAGCAACTGTTTGGCCTTCTCCAATCGCAGCGTTTGCACGTAGGTGAAGCGTGTACAACCTGGTGATCGGGCGCAATTGTTTGAGAGCCTCGATTGCTTGATTAGCAAGCGGGACCAAGTGCTCAAGACCCTTTCGCTCAACGGGACCGTCCATAGTCTTTGTTTAAGTCGAACTCAGGCCATTGTGCTTCTCGCAGCTCAATGGGGCGAACTGCCAGCAGCGTCAGCAGTGATTTTGCTATGGGACCAGTGACGCCTTGCATCGGTGACCGCGCCATGACAAGAGGCGCGAACGATGTGTCCTAAGTGAATTACCAGAACGTACCGCGCAACGTCAGCATGTGGTTGCGCGGTTCGCCGTACCAGTTGGTGGCGGATGTTGATCCCACGGTGGAGTAATACGTTTTGTCGAAGATATTGTTAGCGTTATAGGTGACGGTCCAATGTTCGTCGACCTTGTATTCGGCCAGCGCATTCCAGATTGCATAACCCGCCTGTTCGAAGTCATAGGTATTGGTGGCGCCGTTGTTGGTCACCGTGCCGCTGTAGTAGTTGGAGCTTTGCAGGTTTACGCCGCCGCCCACTTTAAAGTCCGATAAAACTCCCGGCAGCTGATAGGTCGAGAACAGCTTGAACAAGTGCTTGGGCGTCTGGGTGCTCAGCAATGTCTTGGAACTCTTGTTGTGGTTTTGGTTATAGGTATAACCGGCCATCAACATCCAGTCAGGCATGATTTCACCCGACACTTCCATGTCGACGCCCTTACTCACCACTTCGCCGCTACCAATCCAGCAGCAGCTGCCGGAGAAGTCATAGTCGTTGGCAGGATAGGCTGGATCGCGCACGCCTTGGTTATCGCGCTTGGTGTAATACAGCGCGAAGTTGGTGTTGACGCTACCGCCGAACAACTCGCCTTTGAGACCGGTCTCATAGGTCTTGCCTTCCATGGCTTCGAGCGAGGAGCCTGAACCGGTCAGCAAACTTACCTGCGGTTTGTAGATTTCCGAATAGCTGCCGTAGACCGACCATTCATCATTGAGGTCATAAACCAGGCCGCCATAAGGTGTGACCTTGGTCGGTTCGCGCATGGAAATTTCCGACGAGGTTTTCCAGGTGCCCGCTGAAAGCGTCTTGTAGGTCTGGTCAAACTTGTAGCGTTGCACCCGCGCACCGAGGATCAAATGCAGCGGCTCGGCCAACTGCATGCGCAAGCTGCCATACAGACCGTACTGTTTCTGGTCATTGGGGCTGTAATCGCGAGTGTAGTTGGTGTTGTTTGGCGGCTCGGCGAACGGCGTGCTGTCCGGGTCGTAAGGGTTGATTGCGCCCCCCACCACTCGGGCAACCCCGAGCCAGCGACTGGTCACGTCCTGATAATCGGCGCCGACGACCAGATCGTGTTTCAGGCCAAACATGTCGAAGGTGCCGGACAGGTTGGTGTCCCACATGCGTTGCTGGTTTTCCTGTTTGGCAGTCGTACTGCTCCAGGACAACCCGGCTCCGGTCTCCTTGTTGACGCCCACACCGCTGACGGTAGTGGTTTTGAAGTAACCGACATCCCAGAGATCGGTATAGGAAACGTTGAGCTTCCAGTCATCTGAAAGTTTGTGGTCGATCTTGGCGAAAATCTCGCGGCCGGTGGTATCGGTATAACCCCAGTTTTGACCGAGGCTAGTGTGACGTGGCAGACCGATATCGGAGCCGTCGAGGTAGCGAGGTACAGAGTTTTGCGTGCCATTCTCATGGGCTTTGTTGTAGCGGATACCGGCGGTGAGCATGGTGTCATCGGTGATGTCAGCTTCGAGGACGCCATAGACGAACGGTTTTTCCGTGCTGCGGTTATCGATGAAATACTGCCTATCGGTGTTGGCTACCACCATACGGCCGCGCAGTTTGCCGTCGAAGGCGATCGGGCCGGTGAGATCCACTTCTTGGCGATAGTTGTCCCAGCTGCCCGCCGACGCGGTGAGTTTCAGCTGGTAGGTGTCCAGCGGGCGCTTGCGTACCATATTGACGATGCCGCCCGGATCACCGGTGCCGCCGAACAATGCCGCCGAGCCACGTAGCACTTCAATGTGGTCGAACTCGGCCAGATCGTAGACGTTGGACGAATAGAAGCTGCCCAGCGAACTCCCCAACGCCATCGGCGCGGCACCATCGAGCTGGAAGTTTTCGATCTTGAAGCCACGGGACAGAATGTCGAAGGTCCGATAGGTACTGTTCTGCACGGTAATGCCCGGCGTCATACGCAGTGCATCGTTGATATCGGTCAACTGCTGATCAGCCATCATTTGCTGGCTGATGATAGAAATCGACTGCGGTGTCTGGCGCAGGCTGGTCGGGGTTTTCGAGCCCACGCTGGTCAAACCGGTGGTGTAGGACTTGGAGTTCTCAGTCGCCTGACCCATGCCCTGGCCCTGGATGTTGGTCGCGCCAAGTTCGAGGGCTGCGCCCACATCAGGCTTTTTTTTCAGATACGCCCGGTTGTTCTCGCCCAGAATGAAACTCAGGCCCGTGCCCTTGAGCATTTGCTCCAGCGCCGAGAGAGGCGTGTATTGCCCTTGGACCGCGCTCGATGTAACGCCCCGCGTCAGGTCCGCATCGGCGAATAACTGGATGCCACTGTGAGCAGACCACTCCAGAATGGCAGCATCGAGCGGTTGCGTACCGATTGCGTAGTAGCTCGTAGCGGACTGAGACGCGGCATCCTGCTGGGCTGACGCAGACAGAGGAAGTGAGGCAACGCAGCCCATGGCGCTGGCCAGCAACAGCGGTTTTAGCCGGTCGATGAAGAGAGGGGCTGGAGTTAGGCGAGCAGGGTTAATGGACATGAGGTGCAGGTATCCGTAGTGATGGCGGTCTTACCGCAAATAAATCTTGTTTGCGGTTAAGGCTTAAGACGGATGAGGGGCAAACTACAATGACAAGGCTTTTCTTATTCGCGTATTTTTTTTACGTCAGCACCAATTAGCGTCAGCCAAGGGCCAACAGTGGTGACCTGTATCGGTAGAATAACTGCCAGGCTTTGCAGGGCGGCCATGGGTTGTTGGGCGTCGAAGGCGGCCGTGACAGACAGGGAATCGAGCGCATCGTCAGTAATCAACAGGCGCGACGAAGAGTGGGGCTGCAACTGATCGACAACCTCTGACAGCGGCGCACCTTTAAAGGCAAGGCGCTGCTGTCGCCAAGCCAGTTGCTGGTTCAGGTTCACGGCCAGTGGTTGAGAAATGCCCGTGCGGTCGTACCGTAGCGTCTGCCCTTGCTGCACGTCCACCTGTTGCCCATGCTGTTCCACACGCACGGCGTGTTCCGTAACCGTCACATCCACCTTATCGTCCTTGATCTTGACGTCGAACGCTGTGCCCAGCGCGCGGGTACTTCCGTCACTGGCTTCGACGATAAAGGGGCGCGAAGGATTGGCGGCCACCTTAAACCAAGCCTCGCCCTGATAAAGGAGGACCCGCCGTTCTCCGTCGCTGAACTTCACGTCAAGGGCTGTCTGAGGGGCGAGTTGGATGGATGAGCCGTCTTCTAGATTCCAGATACGGGTTTGGGCCACTGAGGTTCGATAATCAGCCCAAATAGACGGCGAGATATTCATCCCGCCCACCGTCAGTACTATCAGCGCTGCGCTAGCCCAGCCCATCCATTGAAACAACCTGCGAGGTTTTGGCTTTGCACGTCGAGACTCAACGAAAGCATCGGCGACAGTCCGCGAGGTACTCCAAACGTGTTGGGCGCGCTGCCACGCTTCATGGTGGGCGCGATCGTGCGCCAGCCACTCGTCGAACGCCTTTAGCTCGGCTTCGCTAACGCCAGCGTCTTGCAGGCGTATGCACCACTCCAGCGCTTGGTCGAGAGGCGTTTTAATGTCTTGTTGGGTCATACGCTGAACATCAGTCTGCAGTGAATGATCACTGAGTTTAACGGGGCCTTCATTCCATTGCCTGCTCGATTCGTTGCATGGCCTTGACCATTTGTGAAACGACCGTGCTTTTGGAGATGTTCAACTGTTCAGCTATCTCCTGATGGTTGAGGCCTTCGACACGGCAGAGAATAAAAATATGACGGCAACGCGGTGGCAGGTGGGCAACCACGTGTACAAGTCTCTGCAACTCATTATTGAATTGGGCCGAGTTGGCCGGATCAATGCCTTGTGCCGGAACCTGTTCTACGATCTCTTGTGCAGCCTGCACCTCAATCCCCATCGCCTGGCGACGGCGAATGTCTGTTCCAAGATTCTTGGCAATGCGGAATACATACGCACGCGGATTGCCAATATGTTCACTCAGTTTGCGACTGGCGACCCTTAGCCAGGTTTCCTGGGTGATGTCTTCTGCCAAATTGACACTGCCAAATTCACGGATCAGGTAAGACTGCAGGGCCTCGCGGTTCTCGATGAACACAGCTAATAGATTTTCGCGATCTTGAGACATCGCCCAACATCCTGTAGCGCCATAAACAGCTAAGCACCTTAACTCAAATGATAATTATTCTCTATTGTTTTGGGAGCGGTAACAGGAAAATCGGGGGGCTTGTAGGAGGAGTAGGCGTGCCTCATATTTTTTCAGCGAATTACGCCGGAGTAGGCTTTGACCTTGCCCCTGATTCAGGTGCTAGGTTGGCTCGTGTTGTATCGGAGAGGGGGCGGCGTTGGATGTCGCAGCGCTTCATCCGTGTATGCCTCCAGTTCAATTTTTATTGAAGCAGACATAGGGGCATACACGATGTGAAGGATGTCGGTAGACCAGGATGGACATTCAGAAACAAGAAAGCCCGCACAGGGCGGGCTTCTTGAGGTGATTTAGAGACTGCTGTAGACATCTGTAAATCGGTACTTGGTGGCTACACAGGGACTTGAACCCCGGACCCCAGCATTATGAATGCTATGCTCTAACCAACTGAGCTATGTAGCCAAGTGGCGCGCATTATTCGCTTAGATTGAAGATGTGTCAAGCGTGCGTGTAAAGAATT
>NZ_DASWOT010000124.1:0-57260 GCF_036404235.1 Pseudomonas sp. | reverse complement strand
GGGGCTAAGTAACAGGAACAACGCGCCAAGAACGACGGCGCGGATGAGTAGATCGATACTGAAGGCCATGGCCCTGGAAACAAGGCCGGCGGGGCGCAGCAGCAGGTCGATGCCTTCTGGGGTTTCCATGCGAATGCGAGTGTCCAGCGGCGCAGGTTGCGCAGTCTTGCCGGGCATGGCGTGCGAAGAGTGCATTGTCGGGAGAGGGACACTAGAAAATTAAAGGGTGATGCTAGCCAGCAAGGTCCAGCTAAGCAACCGGACACTTTGCACGCAGGTTGTAAGAAAATGCTTCTTTACTCTAAAACAGGTCCTTTTTCCGGGCGCGAAGCCGGGTTAGTCCTACAGAGGTCGTTCAGGGTGATCTGATAGACTTCGCGCGACTTCTGTTCAGGATCAGACCGTGACCTCAAGCATCTTCTGGTACGACTACGAAACCACTGGGATCAATCCACGCAATGATCGACCGCTTCAGGTAGCCGGCATTCGTACGGACGATCAGCTCAATGAGATTGCCGCCCCCATCAATCTTTACTGTCAACCCAGTGACGATATCCTGCCGCACCCTGCGGCATGTCTGGTGACTGGCATCACGCCTGAGCGTTTGGCCGAGAAGGGGCTGTGCGAAGCAGATTTCATGACCCGCGTGCATGCTGAACTGGCAGCACCCGGAACGTGTGGCGCAGGCTACAACACGCTGCGCTTTGATGATGAGATGACCCGTTACAGTCTGTACCGTAACTTTTTCGACCCATACGGGCGTGAAT
This sequence comes from Pseudomonas sp., assembly GCF_036404235.1. Classification (GTDB taxonomy): domain Bacteria; phylum Pseudomonadota; class Gammaproteobacteria; order Pseudomonadales; family Pseudomonadaceae; genus Aquipseudomonas. The sequence continues at coordinate 56,493 of NZ_DASWOT010000124.1, read as the reverse complement.
GGCAAGGTGGCAACAGTCGCTGGGATTTGATCGATGTGGTTCGCACCGCTTATGCATTGCGCCCGGAGGGCTTTGTATGGCCAGAGGAAGAGGGGCGAGTAACGCTTAAGTTAGAGCGGCTTACGGCGGCCAATGGGATTGATCATGGTCAGGCCCACGATGCCTTGTCAGACGTGCGCGCGACTATCGCGTTGGGCCGCTTGATTCGCGATAAACAGCCCAAGCTTTATGACTATCTTTTTCAGTTACGCAGTAAGCACAAGGTGCAGGAGCAAATCCGTCTGATGCAACCGCTGGTGCATATATCAGGGCGTTTTTCGGCGGCACGCAGTTATTTGGGTGTGGTATTGCCGCTGGCGTGGCACCCAACAAACAAAAATGCGTTGATTGTGTGTGACCTTCATCTTGATCATGAACCCCTGTTGCAAGAAACCCACGATACCTTGCGCCGACGCTTATATACCCGCCGCGAAGAGCTGGCCGACGGTGAATTACCGGTGCCGCTCAAATTGCTGCATATAAATAAATGTCCGGTTATTGCGCCCTTAAGCGTACTGCGTGAGGAGGATCGCCAGCGTTTACAGTTGGACATGGGGCTCTATAAAGAGCGTGTTCAGCGTCTCAATGAAGGACAGGCGTTGTGGCAGGACAAGTTGAAATCGGTTTATGCCAGTGAGGATTTTTCGTCTAGCGAAGACCCCGAGCAGCAGTTATATGCTGGCTTTATTAACGACCGTGACCGTCGCCTTTGTGAGCAGGTGCGAGTTGCAGAACCTCAGCAATTAGCCCGCGACCCATGGCCGTTCGATGACGAGCGATTGCCGGAGTTATTGTTTCGGTACCGTGCGCGTAACTTTGCCGAAACCCTGAGCGTCGCCGAGCAGCAACGCTGGCTGAGTTTTTGTCAGACTCGCCTGACCGACCCGCTGGCCGGAGCCCCCAATACGCTTAAAGACTTTACCAAGGCACTGATTGAGTTATCGCTGAATGCGACACCTGCTCAGCTCAAGGTCTTGGGCCAATGGCAAGACTACGCTCAGCAATTACGTTTGCGTCTTGGCTTGTAAAGCGGGATGACAAAAGACTTATGCAATAAAAAACGCCAGCAAGCTGGCGTTTTTTAGAGTCGTACGTTACTGCACAACTGCGATCCCTGATACTTGGTAATCAGTCCAGCAGGGTCGCCCAGCTTTCAACCTCGTCACCGCCCCACTTGGCTTTCCACTCTTTCAGAGTCTTGTGGTTGCCACCTTTGGTTTCGATGATTTCGCCATTGTGCGGGTTCTTGTACTGCTTTACTTTGCGAGCGCGTTTGGTGCCGGTAGTTTTCACGACAGCGCCGCGAGGTGCCTTGTTAATTTTGGACTCTGGGTCCAGCAACGCGATGATGTCGCGAAGGGACTTCTGATATTCGCCCATCAAGGTACGCAGTTTGCCTTCGAACTCGAGTTCGGTCTGCAGTTTGCCGTCTTGTTTCAGGTTTTGCAGACGGGTTTGCAGTTCTTTGATGGCTTCTTCTGTCGCACGGTATTCGTTGATCAGGGACATGAGGGGTACCTTATGTTGTGATGTGCAGGGTGCATGAGCGCAATAATAGTCACAGACTTTGTGCAAGTAAACATTTAAGGAAAGTTTTATTTTTAGCATCTTGAAATACCTGCCGACCTGCTGAATCCGACAAACTAATAGCAGTGCTACACGCGATCAGCACATCTTGCATATTTAGTGCGGGTGCCACATTTTTTTGATGGCGTCATCAATCAGGCGTCTGTTTTGCCGCGCATTGCCGTTGAATGGTGTGGCCGTTTCGTCGCAAGCCAAATCAAGCGCATTCGAATACTGCACAGTCCTTGCGTAATCGCTAGAATGGCCGCCTTTGCGAAGTTATGGAGTTTCCCTCATGCGCACTTTTCGTCTGGTGATTGCTTGCCCGGACCGTGTTGGTATCGTTGCCAAAGTCAGTAACTTTCTGGCGTCCTACAACGGCTGGATTACCGAAGCGAGTCATCACTCGGATACCCACAGTGGCTGGTTCTTTATGCGTCACGAGATTCGTGCCGACACCTTGCCGCTGGAATTGGAGGCTCTGCGAGAGGCGTTCAAGCCCATCGCCGAAGAGTTCTCGATGAACTGGCGTATCACCGATTCTGATCAGAAAAAGCGCGTAGTACTGATGGCCAGTCGCGAATCCCACTGTCTGGCAGACTTGCTGCATCGCTGGCACAGTGATGAACTTGATTGTGAAATCGCTTGCGTCATTTCAAACCACGAAGACCTGCGCAGTATGGTTGAGTGGCACAACATTCCCTATCACCACGTACCGGTCGACCCAAAAGACAAGGAACCAGCATTTGCTGAGGTTTCACGCCTGGTCAAACAGCATGCAGCCGATGTTGTAGTGCTTGCGCGTTACATGCAGATTCTGCCACCACAGTTGTGCCGTGAGTATGCGCACAAGGTCATTAATATCCATCACAGCTTCCTGCCCTCGTTCGTGGGCGCCAAGCCTTATCATCAGGCTTCGCTGCGCGGGGTGAAACTGATCGGGGCGACTTGCCATTATGTGACTGAAGAGCTGGACGCGGGTCCGATCATCGAACAGGACGTTGTCCGTGTCAGCCATCGGGACAGCATTGAAAACATGGTTCGCTTCGGGCGTGACGTCGAGAAAATGGTGCTGGCGCGTGGTCTGCGGGCGCATCTGGAAGACCGCGTGCTGGTGCATGACAACAAGACGGTCGTGTTCGACTAGGCTCGTGATGGTGTGAGTGGTATAGCCATGGATGTTGGCGCGAGGCTTACCTGTGCGAAGAAGTCACTCATTCGACGGGTTCGAATGGGGGCCACTGTCTTTGCGGGCGAGCCTCTAACAGAGCATGTGCATAGGGGATTCTCAGGAGGCTTACATGACCAACCCACTCGATAAAGCCGTATCCCATGCTCCGCCAACGCTTGGTGAAGGTTGCCTGAGCCGTTACGACGTCGATGCCCTAACCCCTGAAGACGGTGCCGAATTTGAAGGCGCGGCCGAGCTCTGGAAACAACTGCAGGAAACGTCTGGCGTCACCCCAAACCCTCTGCCAGACAACCAGAACAACTGATCAGGCTTGTTTCACGCGCATCAGTTTGTTCAGCAATGGGCGGCCGACCATTAACAGAAACACCGGGCCGCCAGCCACCAGATAGAAGTAGTAAGTCACTGCCCGCCAGATCAGAATCGCCGCGGCTGCGGTCGATTTCCCAACCATGGGCGCCAACAAGGCTGCTGAGGTCAACTCTGCCGTCCCGGCCCCCCCTGGTGATAGGCTGAATTGTCCCGCGCTCAGGGACAGCATTTGCACCAGAAACGTCCACGCCCATTGGATATCTGCGCCCAAGCCTTGCAGTGTCAGGTACAGCACGCTATAGCGCAGCCCCCAGTGCAGGCAGGTGAGCACGAACACTTTGAACAGTGTGCGATGCGGCATTTTCCAGGTTTCGGCCAGCGCATCGCGAAAGTGCAGCAGTTTGCGCGCCCATCGCAAGCGGGTGCTGGCTTTGGTGTTGAAGCGCTTGAGCAGCATGCCGTTGAACAGGATGAATCGCCGGTGATAGCGCGCGAAACCTGCGCACATCACTAGTGCTGCAACGATTAGCAACGCACTGACGATCAGCATCCACTCCAGTCGTTCGCTCAGGTTATGAAACAGCGCGTAGATCAGGATACCGATCAGGGCCACGAGGAAAAACACTAAATCCATGAGTTGATCGGTTGCAAAAGCAGCTGTGCTTTTTGCCGGGCCGATGCCATTGCGCGACAGCAAAGCCACAAGCGTCAACGGAGCACCACTGCCGCCCGGTGTCGCGCTGTAGGCAAATTCGGTTGCCATGACCACGCCCAGGCTCTTGCGAATACTCAGGCCATTGGCGCTGTCGCCGAGCAGCAGGCGCAAGCGTGCGGTGTTACAACACCAGCCGACCAGCACCATGGCGAACATGATTAACAACAGGTTCAAAGGAAAGGTGCGCAGGCGCTGAAACATTTCCGTGCCGCCCATGAACAGCGGGATCAGCAACGCTACGATCAGCCCGGCCGAGAGCCATGCAAGTCGCTTCACGCGACGGACCTTAAGCTTGGCGCTTGCGTCGAGAGCCAGGCAAATTTGGTCATGGGTTTGCGGCCTTTCTCAATCAATCGTTGCAAAGTATTCAACCAGTAATCGCGGGAAAATTCATGGCGCATGTCCACCGGATGCAGCCCCAAGCGAATAGTCGCGGCGTTCTCAAGGCGTACTTCGCGGTGATCGCTGATCACCTTGGACAGGCCGCGACGCCACGCACTGCGTGCGCTCCATACGATTCCCGGTGCATCGAGGGCGGTGAAGTCCGGCAGCGTAAAAAGGTGCTGTGGATCGCTGGTGTAAGCCAGTGGCAACGTGCGCAAGGCTGCGCGCGTGCCCTGGCTCATCAGCCAGGCGGGTGCAACGAAGCCGTGTAGCGGCCAATCGTTATGCCTGAACACCTCGATCCCTGCATGCAGTCGGTGCAGTGCCTGCTGTTGACCAAGGGAATAAAACTCACCCTCCCACGTATAGATTCTGCGCATGAAGTACTCATGTGGATTGCGGGGTTTCGGTCCGTCGTCGCAGTGATAATAACCGTGCAACGCCAGTTCATCACCCCGTTCTAGCCGATGATGCATCCTGCGCTGAAAATCGATATCGGTAGCGACGACGTTGCGTCTGTGAAAGTCCGGAACCACCAGCCAGGTGATAGGGATATTTCCCAGGTGATCAACGGCCTGCACGAACGTACGATAGTCCTCCCACGTTTGTGGCGCTACGTCGTGCAGTACCAGCATGACGCTGTGCTGCGCGGGTTCTGTCAAAACCCCTTTCTGCGATTCAACCATGGGCAAGCACCGGCATCGATCCACCAAGAACGGCTCGATAATGTTCAAGCAAGCTGCACACGACGGTGTCCCACCCGTAATAACGTTCAACGTAATCGCGAGCCGCGAAACCTTTTTGGACAACGTCACCGCTGAACAGCTCACGCACCGCTGCGGCCATGGCCTGCCCGTTATTGCGTTCGCACAACAGACCGCAGGTCTGGGGCACGATTTCGGTGAACGCCCCTGCGGCAACTGCCACCACGGGGGTGCCACTGGCCATCGCTTCCAGAATGACCAGGCCGAAGGTCTCTTGATCGCCGGCATGCAAAAGCGCGTCGGCGCTGGCCAGTAGGCGGGCCACTTCATGGGTTGGGCAAAAATGATCAATCACCGACACGTTATCCGGGACCGCGGCGGGCATGTGCGAGCCTACCAGTAGCAGATGATAGTGGTGTCCGAGGTTGCGCATGCAATCGAGCAGCACGGGCAGATTCTTTTCCCGCGAACCGCGACCGGCAAATATCAGCAGTCGGGTGTCATCGCTGATGCCCAGTTCGGCCCTTAACCCTGAGTCACGTTTGCTGGGGTCAAACATCAGCAGATCAACACCCAGCGGCTGCACGTAGACATTTTCAACGCCCAGACGCATGAGCTTTTGCGCCATCACGGTGCTGGGCGCCAATACCCGATCAAAGTTGTTGTAGAGTTTGGCGACGTAGCTTTCAACGTTTGTGCCCATCCAGGTGCCAATGCGGTTGCGGACCAGTAGCGGCAGGTCGGAATGATAAAAACCTATGACCGGAACATTCAGTTGGCGGCGCGCGTCAATGGCAGCCCATGCGGTCAGGTAAGGGTCGCCGACTTCGATCAGGTCGGGCTGCAGATCTTTGATTACGTTTCGCCAAGGTGCCAGGCGTAACGGAAACCGATAACCATTGCCGAAAGGCAGCGCCGGGGCGGGGACTTTGTAGATGCCGTCTGCGTTGCTCAGGCTGGCGCCAGGGATCAGCAGGCTGTGGCGAACACCAGGATAACGTCCCAGGCGACGGTGCTTGGCGTCAAGGTAGGTGCGTACGCCGCCGCTGGCCGGTGCGTAAAACATGGTCATGTCAGCTATATGCACGATGTGCGTCCCTCCGGTATCTCGTCGTCCCTTTGATTGACCACTCACAAGAATAGTTGTTCGGTCGTAAGTGCGTGGCAGCGCACTGGATTAACCGGCTCAAGGATGTGTCGGCTAAAGTGAAGGAACGCTGGCTCGTGTTGGCGTTATCTTACGTGGCAGCGTGAGCGGTTTTTTCTCATCGGCTGTCGGCGTGCTATGAATAACAATCTTTAATCGGCGGGGGATGACATGCCTGATTCTCAACAAATTGTCTTTGGCGCCAGTCTCGACGGGCAGCCGGTCGGGCAAGCGCTACGTCTGTCGAACCGTCATGGCTTGATCGCCGGAGCGACAGGCACCGGCAAAACCGTGACCCTTCAGCGTTTGGCCGAAGCCTTCAGCGATGCCGGGGTTGCGGTGTTCGCGGCTGATATCAAGGGTGATCTGTGCGGGCTCGGTGCGGCAGGCAATCCACAAGGCAAAATTGCTGAGCGAATCGCCGGGATGCCATGGCTGAATCATCGGCCCCAAGGCTACCCCGTTACGTTGTGGGATGTGCATGGTCAGTCTGGACATCCGTTGCGCACAACACTATCGGAAATGGGACCGTTGCTGCTGGGGAGCTTGTTAGAGCTGACCGACAGCCAGCAATCCACCTTGTACGCGGCATTCAAGGTAGCGGACCGCGAAGGGCTGTTGCTGCTGGACATCAAGGATCTCAAGGCGCTGCTTAATCACCTTCGCGAACAGCCGGAGCTATTGGGCGAAGACAGCGCCCTGATGACTACCGGGTCGAGCCAGGCACTGCTTCGTCGTCTGGCGGTACTTGAGCAGCAAGGCGCCGAAGCCCTGTTCGGCGAGCCGGCGTTGCAGCTTGAAGACATCTTGCAACCTGCCAGCGATGGGCGAGGGCGAATTCACTTACTCGACGCCAGTCGTCTGGTGCATGAGGCGCCCAAGGTGTATGCGACGTTCCTGTTGTGGTTGCTGGCAGAGCTGTTCGAGCAATTGCCTGAGCGCGGTGACGCGGACAAACCGCTACTGGCGCTGTTTTTCGATGAGGCCCATTTACTGTTTGCCGATACGCCCAAAGCGTTGCAAGAGCGCTTGGAACAGGTGGTGCGGTTGATTCGTTCAAAAGGCGTTGGCGTGTACTTCGTCACCCAATCACCAAGCGATTTACCGGACGACATCCTTGCTCAACTGGGCTTGCGCATTCAGCATGGTTTGCGTGCATTCACCAGCAAAGAGCAAAAGTCTTTGCGCGCCGTGGCGGACGGTTTTCGTCCCAATCCAGAGTTCGACACGTTGGCGGTGCTGACCGAACTGGGCACAGGTGAGGCATTGGTCGGGACATTACAGGACAAAGGCACGCCGGAAATGGTCAGGCGTGTATTGATCGCGCCGCCGCAGTCGCGCATCGGGCCGTTGAGCGAAGCAGAGCGTGCCAGCTTGATTGCCAAATCGCCATTGGCCGGGCGCTATGACAAGCCGGTGGACCGTGAATCTGCATACGAAATGCTGCTGGCGCGCAAAGTCGCAGCCCCTGAAGGCAGTACCACGCCGACCCAGGAAGCGCAGGGTGGTAGTTTTGCCGATATGGCGGGAGGTTTTCTGGGCGGTTTGGCAGGTCAGGCGATGAAAAACGCGATGCGTACAGCGGCCAATCAGATCGGGCGAGAATTGGTACGCGGTTTGATGGGGTCTTTGTTGGGTACCGGCAAGAAAAGGAAGTAAGACTGGAAGCGGCCCTAAACAACTGAGGGAGCAGATTTTTCTGCTCCCTCAGTTTTGTATACCGTTCGTTGAATCAAGCCAACGCTTTGGACGCTAGCCAGAACAAACCAGCCGACAGCAGGACAGTCGCCGGAAGGGTCAATATCCAAGCCAGCAGGATATTACGCACGGTACCGCCTTGCAGGCCGCTTTTGTTGGCGACCATGGTTCCGGCGACGCCGGAAGACAGAATATGCGTCGTCGACACCGGCAGGCTGAATACATTGGCCGCAGCGATGGCGCAAGCGGTAGTGATTTGGGCCGACATGCCTTGAGCGTACGTCATGCCTTGTTTGCCGATTTTCTCGCCGATGGTCAGCACGACGCGTTTCCAGCCGACCATGGTCCCGACCCCCAGTGCCAGCGCCACAGCGAGGATCACCCAGAATGGCGCGTATTCGGTGGTCGTGGTCAGGTCTTTGCGCAGTTTGTCCAGATCCGATTTTTCACGGGCGTCGAGGTTTGGCAGCTTGCCTACCTTGCGCGCGGTGTCATCCAGGCAAAGCAGGTAACGACGGACTTCGATGCGATGTTCTGGGGCGATTGAGTGGTAATCGGACACGCCTTTCAGGTTGGTGAGCAGGGCGTCGATGGTCGGTTCTGTTTGCTCCGGATTGCAGCTAAACCGCTCGGGCAGATCGCCTTTCTGCGACTTGCCCAATGCCAGGTATTCACCCAGCGTGGCGTTGTTGCGCTGGTAGAACTGGCTCAAGTGCAGCGTGGCATCGCGTGTGCGCTCAATCTGGTAAGTGGTGCTGCTCAGGTCGAGCACGAACTGCGCAGGCACGATACCAATCAACACCAGCATGATCAGACCGATGCCTTTTTGGCCATCGTTGGAGCCGTGTACGAAGCTGACCGCCATGGCGGAAATCACCAGCACCAAACGGTTCCAGAACGGAGGATGCTTTTTGTCGTCGAGTTTGCGGCGTTGTTCAGGTGTCTTGTGCATCTTCGACAGCGGGCGCCAGGTCTTTAGTGCGATCAGCACCAGCGCCGCGACGAAGAAGCCCGCCAGTGGCGAAAACACCAAAGATGCGCCGATATCGATCGCTTTCTGCCAGTTAACGCCTTCACCCAGCGGAATGTCGTTGAGCAGTGCGTTCGCAAGACCCACACCCAGAATCGAGCCGATCAGTGTATGAGAGCTGGAGGCGGGAATACCGAAGTACCAAGTGCCGAGGTTCCAGGTGATGGCGGCTGCCAATAACGAGAACACCATCGCCAAGCCATGACCTGTGTTGACGTTGATCAACAATTCGACCGGCAGTAGGTGAACAATGGCGTAGGCAACACCGACGCCCCCGAGCAACACCCCGAGGAAGTTGAACATACCGGAAAAGAACACAGCCAGATGTGGCGGCATGGCCTTGGTGTAGATGACTGTCGCCACCGCGTTGGCGGTGTCATGAAAGCCGTTGATGAACTCGAAGGTGAGGACAAATGCCAAGGCAAGCACGAGGCTCACAATTACCCAAGCATCCAGTCCGCTGAATAAATCGATCATGGAAGGTTTTCTGACCCGGTATTAAGGGGGCGGGATTATGACAGAAAAAAAACTAATCGATAGGCAAGCTGCTAATTGGTAGCAACCTGCAACGAAATTTCATGTCCGCACACCTGTTGACTTCCTGTCTGAAAACGAAATGCAAGCGTTAACGCCTCAGCCCCAGACGAAACGAGAGGCCTTGGCTGAAACCGGGTAAGAATCGTGCCAACCATTAAGATAAGACGCGCAAAAAAAATCATGGGCGTCGAAGATCAGGACCTTCAGGGTTCTTCTTTAAGCTCTTTTTCCATCTTTTGCAGTTCTTGCTGGAACGCTTGATCCAGCAGGCTCGCTCTTTTGCGCCACGGCTTGCGTTCGGGCTCGGGTTGTGCAGCGTAGGTGGTGATTTCCCCGCCGTATACATCCTTGTAACGTTGTTCCTGGCGCTCTAGTTCCGCGCGCAGTTCATCTTTCGTCACGGTATTACCTTGTTTAGTTTGAATGGATACTGGTGATGACGCAGCGGTGAGAAGTGTTGAATGTTGTCGGCAGTTGAGCTGTCGGATAACAACTCGTAAGGAGCTTTCAACAAAAAAGAATTAATCACTTCTGCCGCATGCGGCTACGGGCACCAGAAAAACAACTGTCGTAGCGACATACTCTTTGGGTTGCCAGGGGGCTGGCTGATCGACCAGGCTTCTGGCCTGTCTATCGCTGCGCATTGCACGTTCACGGTGCATGCGTGTCGTGATGGGATCCACGCCGGTTGGGCAGTGGCGTAATCACGTCGCAGCGTTATAGCGCGTCAATTGATCGCTACTATCTCCAAGACCGCTGAAAGAGTCAACCGCCTATGTTCTCGGCATTCAATAAGCACGGAATAGTAGTGTTTTTTTGTACGAAGGTTCTGAAGTTAAGGAAGGCAAAATTATGACGAAACTTGTTATTTAAATGACAGGCGCCAGCAGACAAATTTCTGACGACGTAATTCCAATGAAAATACCGGCTTCCTGGTGACTTGGTAATTGTTCCTACACGCATCCAGAGCGCCTTTGCAATGGCTTGGATGTCCTGAAAGGAAAAAAACGGCCTTGCGGGTAGCAAGGCCGTGCCTGGGACTTCTCAGTGGGTACCTGACCAGTATTTCCAAGAAGCCACATGTGGCGTGTGAAAGGTATAAGCAACGCAGCGATGGGTCAAATGCGATTATCGGCCAGTCGTTCGATAATCGCCCAAAACGGTCTTGCCAGTGTCGATGAACAAGGCGAGAGTGGCTATCTGTAAGGCTGTGCAAGCCACGACGAACGGTATTAATGATGAACGATGAACTGCGTAATTCTTTCGCCTCACTGGCTCCGCCCATCGTCGCGTCGCCGGCCAAGCGTATTCAGGCGCTGACAGGCGATCCCGACTTCATGACGTCGTTGGCACGGGGGCTGGCTGTGATCCATGCGTTCCAGGAGCGCAAGCGGCATCTGACCATCGCGCAGATCAGTCACCGCACCGAGATCCCTCGCGCGGCCGTACGCCGTTGCCTGCACACGCTGATCAAGCTGGGTTACGCCACTACGGATGGGCGAACCTATTCACTGCTGCCCAAGGTGCTCACGCTCGGACACGCCTACTTGTCGTCGACGCCATTGGCGGTATCTTCTCAGCCTTATCTTGATCGTATGAGTGATCAGTTGCATGAGGCTTGCAATATGGCGACGCTTGAGGGCAATGACATTCTTTATATCGCCCGCTCGGCGACTACCCAGCGCCTCATTTCCGTGGACCTCGCAGTGGGGGGGCGTTTGCCTGCGTATTGCACGTCCATGGGGCGGATTCTCCTGGCGGCGCTCGATGACGTATCACTGCAGGAGTACCTGGAACACGTCGACCTGCAACCCAAGACCAGCCGAACGTTGCGAACCGCAGAGGCCTTGCTTGAATGCCTACAGCAGGTTCGCCAGCAGGGGTGGTGCATCGTGGATCAGGAACTGGAGCAAGGTTTGCGTTCTATTGCCGTGCCGGTCTATGACGCCTCGGGGCAGGTGTTGGCCGCGTTGAATGTCAGTACCAGCGCCGGGCGCGTCACGCGTAACGAGTTGGAGCAGAAGTTTCTGCCGATCATGCTCGACGCCAGTCGGGATTTGAGTACGCAGTTATTTACCTGATTGGACCAGGGTCATTGCAGTGTTATGTGTTCGATTATCGAACACATAGTCGATTATCGGATTGTTCCGCTCTGTGCCCAGGCATAACCTCAATCTCATTCCAGCGCAGCCCACAGCGCTGTTCATCATTGAGATTTGACCCTGGAGCACCTCATGGCTGAAATCATTTCCCTACGCGACGCCGTGAAGCAATTCGTCAACGATGGCGACACCGTTGCGCTTGAAGGCTTCACCCATTTGATTCCTACCGCCGCAGGCCATGAGCTCATTCGTCAGCAGAAGAAAGACCTGACGCTGGTTCGTATGACGCCTGACCTTATCTACGACCAATTGATCGGCGCGGGTTGCGCGAAAAAACTGATTTTCTCGTGGGGCGGTAATCCGGGCGTCGGTTCACTGCACCGCCTGCGTGATGCGGTTGAAAAGCAGTGGCCTCGGCCAATGGAAATCGAAGAGCACAGTCATGCTGACCTCGCCAATGCCTATGTCGCAGGCGCTTCGGGTCTGCCATTTGCTGTGCTGCGCGCTTATGCGGGCTCCGATCTGCCGAAGGTCAACCCGTTGATCAAAACCGTGACCTGTCCGTTTACCGGCGAAGTGCTCGCTGCCGTGCCGGCAGTTCGCCCGGACGTCACGGTGATTCACGCGCAAAAGGCCGACCGCAAAGGCAACGTGCTGCTGTGGGGCATTCTTGGGGTGCAGAAAGAAGCGGCCCTGTCGGCCAAGCGCTGCATTGTTACGGTCGAAGAAATCGTCGATGACCTCAAGGCGCCGATGAACGCTTGCGTTTTGCCGACCTGGGCCTTGAGCGCGGTCTGCGTCGTACCCGGTGGTGCGCATCCTTCCTATGCGCATGGTTACTACGAGCGCGATAACCGTTTTTACCAGGCGTGGGACCCTATCGCTCGCGACCGTGAGACGTTCACCGCGTGGATTGCCGAATACATTCACGGCACCGCAGATTTCAGTGAATTTCAGAGCAAGTTGGCCAGCGCTTCGGAGGCAAAATAATGACTTACACCACCAGTGAAATGATGACCGTGGCCGCAGCGCGCCGCTTGAACAATGGTGCGGTGTGCTTCGTCGGCATTGGCCTGCCATCCAAGGCAGCCAATTTGGCGCGTCTGACGTCATCGCCTGACGTTGTGCTGATTTATGAATCGGGCCCTATCGGCGCCAAACCGAATGTGCTGCCGTTGTCCATCGGTGACGGTGAGTTGGCCGAAACGGCGGATACCGTGGTGTCCACCAGCGAAATTTTCCGTTACTGGCTACAAGGTGGCCGCGTCGATGTCGGCTTCCTTGGGGCCGCGCAGGTTGATCGTTTTGGCAATATCAACACCACCGTGGTCGGTGATTATCACCACCCCAAAGTCCGTTTGCCGGGTGCAGGCGGTGCGCCGGAGATCGCCGGTTCCGCCAAGCAGGTGCTTATTATCCTCAAGCAATCATCTAGGTCGTTCGTCGACAAGCTGGATTTCATGACTTCAGTAGGGCACGGCGAAGGCGGTGATTCGCGTAAACGCCTCGGTCTGCCGGGTGCAGGGCCGGTCGGCATCATCACCGATTTGTGCGTCATGGAGCCGGAGGAGGGCAGCAACGAGTTTGTGGTCACCACCCTGCATCCGGGGGTGACCCGCGAGCAAGTGATTGCGGCCACCGGCTGGGCGCTGCGTTTTGCTGAGAATGTAGTTTATTCCGATGAACCGAGCGACTACGAGCTGACTGCCTTGCGTGATCTGGAAGCGCGAACCGCTGCCGCTCACGGTCAGGCACCAGGAGAAGCATGATGCGTGACGTTTTTATCTGCGACGCGATTCGCACCCCCATCGGCCGTTTCGGCGGCGCTTTGGCGACCGTGCGTGCCGATGACCTGGCCGCATTGCCCATCAAGGCTTTGATGGCGCGCAACCCTTCGGTGAACTGGAGCGAAGTCGATGAGGTATTCCTCGGCTGCGCCAATCAGGCTGGCGAAGACAACCGTAACGTGGCGCGCATGGCATTGCTGTTGGCAGGCCTGCCGGAAACCGTGCCAGGCGTGACTCTAAATCGTCTTTGTGCATCAGGCCTCGACGCAGTCGGCACAGCGTTCCGCGCGATTGCCTGTGGTGAGATGGAGCTGGCGATTGCCGGTGGCGTCGAGTCGATGTCACGCGCGCCATTCGTCATGGGTAAGGCCGACGCTGCATTTGGCCGTGGCCAGAAGCTGGAAGATACGACGCTGGGCTGGCGCTTCGTCAACCCACAAATGAAAGACCTCTACGGCGTCGAAACCATGCCGCAGACCGGTGATAACGTCGCCGAGGATTTCAAGGTCTCTCGCGAAGATCAGGATGCCTTCGCGCTGCGTAGCCAGCAACGCGCGGCAGCAGCGCAAGTATCTGGCTTCTTCGCCGAAGAGATCGTGCCCGTGCGCGTCACCCATAAAAAGGGCGAAACCATCGTCGACAAGGACGAGCATCCGCGTGCCGACACCAATATCGATGCGCTGAGCAAGCTCAAACCCGTGAACGGTGCGGGTAAAACCGTCACGGCAGGTAATGCGGCAGGGCTGAACGATGGCGCAGTGGCGATGATTCTCGCGTCTGCCGATGCGGTGAAAAAACATGGCCTGACGCCACGCGCTCGTGTGCTCGGCATGGCCAGTGCTGGGGTTGAGCCTCGGGTCATGGGCATCGGTCCTGTGCCCGCAGTCCGCAAATTGGTCGAGCGTCTGGGGTTGGCGATATCGGATTTCGACGTCATCGAACTCAACGAAGCCTTTGCCAGCCAAGGCCTAGCAGTGATGCGCGAGCTCGGAATTGCTGACGACTCACCCAAGGTCAATCCCAATGGCGGTGCCATTTCGTTGGGCCATCCGTTGGGCATGAGTGGCGCACGATTGGTACTGACCGCATTACATCAGTTGGAAAAAACCGGCGGCAGCAAAGGCTTGGCCACGATGTGCGTTGGCGTAGGACAGGGGCTGGCGTTGGCGATAGAACGATAAAACGGCTACCGGAACTTGGTCACCCAACGCTGCGATATGCCTCCAGGACAGGCGAATCGTGGACTTGGGTGATTGCGCTTGTGGTGAAAGCGAGTTACTGCTTAAGTCTTAGTGTTACAGGTTATGTCGTAGACTGGCGACTTAGGGCCGGTCGTTTAACCGGCCGTTTTTTAAAACTGGGGAAAAATAATGACAACGACTCACTACACCGGGGAAGAGCGGCGTAAACGTATCTTTGCGATTGTGGGGGCCTCTTCAGGCAACCTCGTTGAATGGTTCGATTTTTACGTTTATGCGTTCTGCGCGATCTACTTTGCTCCGGCGTTCTTTCCGTCCGATGACCCGACCGTTCAATTGCTCAACACGGCGGGTGTATTCGCTGCCGGCTTTTTGATGCGTCCTATCGGTGGCTGGTTGTTCGGCCGTGTGGCCGACAAGCATGGCCGCAAAAACTCCATGATGATTTCGGTGTTGATGATGTGCGCCGGCTCGCTGGTGATCGCTTGTCTGCCGACCTACGCCTCGATCGGCGCCTGGGCGCCAGCGCTGTTATTGGTAGCGCGCTTGTTCCAGGGGTTGTCGGTGGGTGGTGAATATGGCACTACGGCGACCTACATGAGTGAAGTGGCATTGCGGGGGCAGCGCGGCTTCTTCGCCTCGTTTCAGTACGTGACGCTGATTGGCGGTCAGTTGCTGGCAGTGCTGACCGTGGTCATCCTGCAGCAATTCCTAAGTTCTGATGAGCTCAAAGCCTACGGCTGGCGTATCCCGTTTGTTGTCGGTGCTATTGCGGCTGTGATTTCGCTGTTGCTGCGTCGCACATTAAAAGAGACCACGACGGCCGAAGCGCGTCAGGACAAGGACGCCGGCAGTATGTCGGCACTGTTCAAGCACAACAAAGCGGCGTTCATTACCGTTCTCGGTTATACCGCTGGCGGCTCGCTGATTTTCTACACCTTCACCACGTACATGCAGAAATACTTGGTAAACACCGTTCACATGGACGCCAAGGTCGCCAGTTACATCATGACCGGCGCGCTGTTCCTGTATATGTGCATGCAACCTGTGTTCGGTGCTTTGGCTGACAAGATCGGTCGTCGTGCTTCGATGCTGTGGTTCGGCGGGTTGGGTACGTTGTGTACCGTGCCGTTGCTGATGACGCTGAAAACCACCACCAGCCCGGTTATTGCATTTGTGCTGATTACCCTGGCGCTGGCAATCGTGAGTTTCTATACCTCGATCAGCGGTCTGGTGAAGGCCGAGATGTTTCCGGTTCAGGTCCGTGCGCTGGGGGTGGGTCTGGCCTATGCCGTGGCTAACGCGATCTTCGGTGGTTCGGCCGAGTATGTGGCGCTGGGCCTGAAAAGCATGAATATGGAAAACACCTTCTATTGGTACGTCACCGCGATGATGGCAATCGCCTTCCTGTTCAGTCTGCGTCTGCCTAAACAACCGGCTTATCTGCACGAAGATCACTGATTGAGCTACGCGCGCCGCTGTTGGGGCGCGCGTCATCCATACTTCATTGGTTTTCGATCACGCTGGTGCTCAATAAAGAGGAGTCGCTATGGCATTCGTACAACTTGATGACGGTGAAATGCACTACCAGATAGAGGGGCCCCAAGGTGCTCCGGTATTGGTGTTATCCAATTCGCTCGGCACTGATCTGCACATGTGGGACGCGCAGATCGCTGCTTTCAGCAAGTCGTTCAGGGTGGTGCGCTATGACACCCGTGGGCACGGCAAGTCGCTGGTCAGCCAAGGCCCTTATACCATTGAGCAATTGGGTCAGGATGTATTGGCACTGCTTGATGCGTTGAATATCGAGCAGGCGCATTTCTGCGGATTGTCGATGGGCGGGCTGATTGGTCAATGGCTGGGGACTCATGCCAACGACCGTTTGCACAAGCTGATTGTGAGTAACACCGCGGCGAAAATCGGGACGCCCGAGATCTGGAATCAGCGCATTGGGCTGCTGGAACGTGAAGGCGAGCAGGGTATGGCTTCGCTGGCGCAAACGGCGCCGCAACGCTGGTTTACACCGGAGTTTGCGACCAACCACACCGATACGGTGAAAGCCGTGACCGATGTACTGGCCGCTACCTCACCACAGGGTTATGCCGCATGCTGTGCAGCGGTACGCGACGCGGACTTTCTCAAGCACGTCGGCTCTATCACCGGGGACACACTGATTATTTGCGGCAGCCACGATTCGGTTACAACACTTGCTGATGGGCATTACTTGCAGAACCATATTCATGGCTCGCAGCTGTCTGATTACTATGCGGCGCATTTGTCCAACGTCGAGTTGGGCGAGGTATTTTCGTTGCGGGTGATGGAGTTTTTGTTGAGTTGAAGGGAATCGATTCCCATAAAAAACCCATCAATCGATGGGTTTTTTATGCAGCATTTAAATCAGAACAGTCGAGTCGAAGGCACATCGCCTGAGGTCGGTTGCTTCTGACCGGTCGGGGTTTTTTCGTACCAACCGCCACCCAGCGCTTTATACAAGTTGACCTCGCTGGTCAATTGCGACAGACGATCACTGATCAACGACTGCTGCGCGCTGAACAACGAGCGCTGGGCGTCGAGGAAGGTCAGGTTACTGTCGATCCCGATGCGATAACGACGCTCAGCCAAACGGTAGTAATCCTGGTTGGCGGTGACGAAATCGTTTTGTGCCTGCAACTGCTCGCGGAAGGTTTTGCGCGAAGCCAGGCCGTCGGAGACTTCCTGGAATGCTGTCTGAATCGCCTTCTCATAGTTGGCGACGCCGATGTCCTTCTGGATTTTTGAGTAATCCAGGCTCGCACGCAGGCTGCCGGCGTTGAAGATCGGCAGATTGATTTGTGGCGTGAACAACCACGTACCCGAGCCCCCTTTGAACAGACCGCTAAGATCACCGCTGGCAGTACCGGCACTGGCCGTCAGGCTGATGCTCGGAAAGAACGCTGCACGAGCGGCGCCGATGTTCGCGTTCGCCGCTTTGAGGTTGTATTCCGCTTGCAGGATATCGGGACGACGTTGCAGCAAGTCGGACGGCAAGCCCGGTGGCAACTCGGTCAGCAGGTCGTTGCTCAGAGGCCGACCGGCTGGCAGGTTGTCGGGCAGGGTAGTGCCGAGTAATAGCGTCAGGTTGTTCAGGTCCTGAGCGACAAAGCGTTGGTATTGCGACAGCTTGACGCGAGCGCTCTCGACGGAAGTCCGCGATTGCGCAAGGTCCAGTGCCGAGGCCACGCCAACTTCGTTGCTGCGTGAGGTCAGGCGGTAACTTTCTTCGAATGTACCCAAGGTGTCCTGAGTCAGTTTGAGCAGCTCTTTGTCCGCCTGCCAGGTCAGATAAGCATTGGCGACGCTGGCCACCAGGCTGATCTGCGTGCTGCGACGAGCCTCTTCGGTGGCGAAGTACTGTTGCAAGGCTTGTTCGCTGAGGCTGCGGATACGGCCAAACAGGTCCAGCTCATAAGCGCTGACTCCCAAGCCCACTGAGTACTGGCTGGAAATACCGGCCTGGCCGCTTGTCGACAAGTCAGCTGGAACCCGCTGACGGGTGCTGGTGGCTTCGGCACCTACCGCCGGGAACAGGTCGGCACGTTGAATGCGGTACTGCGCTCGGTAGGCATCGATGTTCAACGCCGCGACACGCAGGTCGCGGTTATTGACCAGCGAAGTCTGAATCAACTGCTGCAGTGCCGGATCATGGAAGAACTGACGCCAGCCTTGCTCGGCCGCCGCAACGTTTGCCGCTTCGGTCGGCGAATACGCGGAACCTTGCGGATACTGTGCGGCGACCGGGGCGGCAGGCTGGTTGTAATCGGGGATCAACGAACAGCCGCCGAGAATAAACGCGGTAACTGCCAGCGAGATCAGGGACTTGCTCATTGGCCAGCCTCATCGTTTGGAGTGTGTTTCTGTTTGCTCTTGAACAGTCCGGAGACCGATACGAAGAACAGCGGTACCCAGAAGATCGCCAGGACCACGGCAGTGATCATACCGCCGATTACGCCGGTACCGATCGAGTGTTGACTGCCCGAACCTGCACCGGTGGAAATCGCCAACGGCACAACGCCGAGGATGAACGCCATGGACGTCATGATGATCGGTCGCAGACGCATGCGGCAGGCTTCAATAGCCGAATCGACCAGACTTTTCCCTTGCTCGTGTAGCTCTTTGGCGAACTCGACGATAAGAATAGCGTTTTTCGCCGCCAGCCCCACCGTCACCAACAGGCCCACCTGGAAGAACACGTCGTTGGACAAACCGCGCAAGCTGGTTGCCATCAACGCACCGATAACGCCAAGCGGGATAACCAGCAGGACCGCGATCGGAATCGACCAGCTTTCATACAACGCTGCCAGACAGAGGAAGACGACCAGGATCGACAAGGCATACAACGCTGGTGCCTGCGACCCGGACAGCCGCTCTTCATACGACAAGCCGGTCCAGGAATAACCAATGCCCGCTGGCAGTTTCTTCACCAGTGCTTCGACTTCGGCCATCGCTTGACCCGAGCTATAGCCCGGCGCTGGAGTTCCCAGCACTTCTTCGGCTGGTACGCCGTTGTAACGCGACAGTTTAGGCGAACCGAAGACCCATTGGCCGCTGGCGAACGACGCAAATGGCACCATATCGCCTGCGCTGTTGCGAACGTACCACTTCTCAAGGTCTTCAGGCTTCATCCGCGCATTGGGTTGACCCTGCACATAGACTTTCTTCACCCGACCGCGGTCGATGAAGTCGTTGACGTAGTTGCCACCAAACGCCACAGACAGCGTGGTGTTGATGTCCGTCAGTGTCACGCCCAAGGCACTGGCGCGTTCGTCGTCGATCAGCAGTTGGTACTGCGGTTCATCGTTCAGACCGTTCGGCCGCACGCCAGCCAGTATCTTGCTCTGGGCAGCCATGCCCAACAGTTGGTTACGCGCTTCCATCAGCTTGTCGTGACCTACGCCACCCTGATCCTGCAGATACAAGTCGAAACCGGTGGCGTTACCCAGTTCCAGTACTGAGGGCGGAACAACAGCAAACGACAGTGCATCGCGGAAGGTGAAGAAGTGCGCTTGAGCACGTTTGGCCAGGGCGAACACGCTGTTGTCGGCGTCACGCTCATCCCACGGTTTGAGCATAATGAACGCCAGGGCAGAGCTCTGACCACGACCAGCGAAGTTGAAGCCGTTCACCGTGAACACCGACTTGACCGCGGACGACTCTTTGTCGAGCAGGTAGCTGCGCGCCTCATCCAGTACTGCCTGGGTTCTTTCCGCCGATGAGCCTGGTGGCGTCTGTACCTGGGCGAAGATCACACCTTGGTCTTCTTCCGGAAGGAATGCGGACGGAATGCGGGTGAACATCCAGATCATGCCGGCGAAGATCAGCAGATAAACCAGATACGCGGGAAGCCTGTGGCGCAGCATGTTGCCGACGCCGCGCTCATAGCTCTTGACGCTACGGTCGAAGGTGCGGTTGAACCAGCCGAAGAAACCGCGTTTAGGCTGACCGTGTTTTTCATGGTCAATCGGCTTGAGCAGGGTGGCGCACAAGGCCGGAGTGAAGATCAACGCAACCAGCACCGACAGTGCCATGGCCGACACAATGGTGATCGAGAACTGTTTGTAGATCACACCCGTCGAACCGCCGAAAAAGGCCATCGGCAACAGCACCGCCGAGAGCACCATGGCGATACCGACCAGTGCGCCTTGAATCTGCTCCATGGATTTGATCGTGGCTTCTCGCGGACCAAGTTTCTCCTCGGCCATTACCCGCTCGACGTTTTCCACCACCACGATGGCGTCGTCCACCAGCAAGCCGATGGCCAGGATCATGCCGAACATGGTCAGGGTGTTGATAGTGAAGCCGGCCGCCGCAAGGATGCCGAACGTACCCAACAGCACCACGGGCACGGTCATCGTGGTGATGATGGTGGCACGGAAGTTCTGCAGGAACAGGTACATCACCAGGAACACCAGGACGATCGCTTCGCCCAAGGTATGGACTACCCCGGAAATCGATTCACTGACCACTGGCGTGGTGTCGTACGGATAAACGACTTTCATGCCGGGCGGAAAGAACGGTTCCAACTGGTTGATGGTCTCGCGGATTGCTTTCGCCGTATCAAGGGCGTTAGCACCTGTGGCCAGTTTGATCGCCAGACCCGAGGCGGGTTTACCGTCGAACTGCGAATCGATGCTGTAGTTTTCGGCGCCCAGACCGACGGTGCCGACATCTTTCACGCGCACTTGCGAACCGTCACGATTGACCTTGAGCAAGATGTTGCCGAACTGTTCGGCAGTCTGCAGGCGGGTCTTGCCGATGATGGTAGCGTTGAGTTGTTGGTTTTTAGTCGCTGGCAGGCCGCCCAACTGACCGGATGAAATCTGAACGTTCTGCGCCGCAATGGCGGTTTTCACATCCACCGGCGTCAGCTGGAAGTTGTTCAGTTTGGCAGGGTCGAGCCAGATGCGCATGGCGTACTGAGCACCAAACACCTGGAAGTCACCCACGCCGGAGGTCCGGGAAATCGGATCCTGCATGTTGGACACGATGTAGTTGGCCAAGTCTTCCTTGGCCATGCTGCCGTCTTCGGACACAAGGCCGATCACCATCAGGAAGTTTTTCACTGCCTTGGTGACCCGAATACCTTGCTGCTGCACTTCTTGCGGCAGCAGAGGCGTTGCCAGGTTCAGTTTGTTCTGGACCTGAACCTGCGCGGTATCCGGGTTGGTACCCTGGTTGAAAGTGGCTGTGATGGTCATGCTGCCATCGGAGTTACTTTCCGAGGCGACATAACGCAGATTATCGATACCGTTAAGCTGTTGCTCGATCACCTGGACCACGGTGTCCTGCACGGTCTGTGCAGAGGCACCTGGATAGGTCACTTGAATAGCAATGGCCGGCGGCGCAATGGCCGGGTATTGGTTGATCGGCAATTTGAGGATCGATAGAGCCCCGACCAACATGATCACGAGGGCGATAACCCACGCGAAAATCGGACGGTCGATAAAAAATTTCGACATGGATTACTCCCCTTTACTGCCTGCGGCTTTTTCGGTTGCCGGGGCAGTGGCCGGGGCGGGAACTGCAGATTTGACGTTAGTCGCATCGGCGACTTTCACTTGCGCGCCCGGCTTGACGAATTGCAGACCTTCGGTGATCACACGGTCACCTGCACTCAGGCCTTGCTCGACCAACCAATCGGTACCCGAGGTACGGTTGGCGACCAGCGTGCGCTGCTCCACTTTGTTGTCGTTATTCACGATCAGCGCGGTTGGCGTGCCTTTCAGGTCGCGAGTGACGCCTTGTTGTGGCACCAGAATCGCCTGAGCGTTTATACCGGCTTGCAATTGGGCGTGAACGAACATGCCTGGCAGTAGACGGTGCTCAGGGTTCGGGAACACGGCGCGTAAGGTAACGGAGCCGGTGGTCTGGTCGACCGAGACCTCCGAGAACTCAAGCTTGCCTTCCTGTCCGTAGAGAGTGCTGTCTTCCAGGATCAGTTTGACCTTGGCGGCATTGTCGCCCGCTTTCTGCAACTTGCCGCTTTCCAGTTCGCGGCGCAGACGCAGCATGTCGGCCGAGGACTGAACCACGTCAACATAGATCGGATCGAGCTGCTGGATAGTTGCCATGGCGTCGGTCTGGGCATTGTTGACCAATGCGCCTTCGGTGACCGAGGAGCGCCCAATGCGGCCAGAGATCGGCGCATAGACCTTGGTGTAACGCAGGTTGATCTCGGCGGTCTGTACAGCAGCCTGAGCTTCACGCGCGGAACCGACGGCGGTGTCGTATTCCTGACGGCTGACCGCTTGCTCGTTGATCAATTGCTTGTAGCGAGTGGCCAGCGAGTTAGTCGACTGGAAAGTGGCCTTGGCGCTGTCGAGAGTCGCTTGATAGATCGAGGGGTCGATCTGATAAAGCTGTTGGCCTGCCTTGACGTCAGCACCTTCGGTGAACAAGCGTTTGAGGATAATGCCGTTGACCTGTGGACGGACTTCCGCGATGCGGAACGCAGTCGTGCGACCAGGGAGTTCGCTGGTCAAGGTATAGGCTTGGGTTTGAAGAGTAACTACGCCGACCTGAGGAGGCGGTGGTGCAGCGGCCGCCTCTTCCTTTTTGCTGCATCCGCTGAGCAGCGATGCCAAGGCGACGGCAGTGACCAGTACGGTAACAGCTGGCTTGAATTGCATGAAGATCCTCGGGTCAGGAGCTGACGCTCATGAAAGTGGAAGGGGCGAAAATATTTTTCGACTGGATAAGTAGTAGGCTAACGAATATACTTACATTCGCGGTTGTTTGTAAATAGCCCAGTCTGTGACAATCGGACGCAGCAAGCAATCGATTGTAAATACGGGACAAGGCAAGACAAAGGCCGCCCGGCATTCTATTCAGGCCGTTAGACCTGAAAGCCTGAAGCAATTTCATTGAGGTTTTACTGCCATGGTCCGACGCACCAAAGAGGAAGCTCAGGAAACCCGCAAGCAGATTCTGGAAGCGGCGGAAAAAGCTTTTTATGAGCGAGGTGTTGCCAGGACTACCCTGGCGGACATTGCGGCACTGGCGGGAGTGACCCGCGGCGCGATTTATTGGCATTTCAGCAACAAGGCGGATTTGGTGCAGGCGATGCTCGACAGCCTGCATGAGCCGCTTGAGGATATGGCCAGAGCCAGCGAGAGAGAGGATGAAATCGATCCGCTGGGCTGGATGCGAAAACTTCTGATTCATTTGTTTCAACAAGTTGCAATAGACCCAAAAACCCGTCGTATCAATGAAATTCTGTTTCATAAATTCGAATTCACCGACGAAATGTGTGACATGCGTCGCCAGCGCCAGATTATTTTTCTGGACTGTAACGAGCGGATTGCCTTGACTCTAAGTAACGCCGTGCGTCAGCGGCAGCTACCCTCCGATTTGAATCCCGTGCGCGGAGCGATCTGTTTGCATGCGTATGTCCACGGTGTTCTCGGTCAGTGGTTGCTGGTCCCGGATAGCTTTTCGCTGTACGAGGACGCCGAGCCATTGGTAGACACCGTCCTGGACATGCTTCGCTTCAGCCCGGCCTTGCGGGGTTAGCGATTAAATCAGTATCGATCACGTTCATGCATGAGATCAGGATGTCATTGCTGCTTCTTGAAGCAGGGCATCGATCCGGTCGACTATAACGGTATGGCGCTTAGCCTGTATCTATACCTTTCTTACTGCTATTTGAATAGTTGGTTTACCTACCCTTTACTTATTCTCCGTGCTCCTTCAGCCGACGGACAGCTTTCCAGGTTGAACGTCGTGAGTGGTTCGAGCAGTGTCTGATACGTCTGCCTCTTCGATTTGATGCCTGGCGCTAATACGTATTGGCTGTGAGAATACTTCCCCATTGCCATATCGCGTCTAAGCTCTGAGCCAACTGTTCCAACAAGACTAATAACAACGAGGGTCGGTGATGGTGCTTGTATCAGGAAGTCATATTCTCAGAAACGCTATAGTCATGGTGTTTGCATGTCTGTGTTTCGGTCAGGTGTGGGCCGCTGGCGATCAAGAGCAGGAAGCAAACGCTGCCAAGGCGTTGTTGGAAAAGGCCGTGGCCCGTTTCCGTCAGGAAGGCGACAAGGCCTTCGCTGAGTTCAGTCGGCAAGGTGAGTTTGTCGATGGCGAGCGCTACGTCTTCGTCACTGATACCAACGGCATCATGCTGGCCAGTGGCGGTCCGTCGGTGGTGCTGATTGGGCGCGACGTGTCCTCGGTGCTGGACCCAGAATTGCAGAAGAGCTTCAGGCAGGTACTGCAAACACCGGAAAGCGCGGGCATTCAGCAGGCCGAATACCGGTGGAAAAATTGGGCTGACGGCAAGGTCGAGCGCAAACGCGTTTACTTTCAGCGCGTAGACAATCGAGTATTGGCTGTGGGCTATTACCTACCGCGCGCAGCACCGGAACAGGCTAAAGCTTTACTCGATAAAGCGTCCAAAGCGCTGGTCGCGGATGAGAAGGGTACACTCGACGCCATCAACAGCCTGAAAGGCGGATTTTTACAGGACGATCTCTACGTGTTCGTCGTCAATACCGCCACCAAGCGCTATGTCGCCCACGGCATCAACCTGCGGCTGGTCAATACCGACTTTAGCAAGGTCAAGGACCCGGAAGGCAAGCCGGTTGGCTTACCCATGCTGGAGATGATCAAGAAGCAGAGCGAAGGCGAGTACGAGTATCGCTGGCGTAACCCTGTTACCAACAAGATCGAACACAAGCACGCGTACATACGCAAGGTGGGCAGTTTTCTAGTCGCAGTGGGTTATTACAACGGCTGAAGACGGGCAGGGAGCAGGGAGTCCCTGCTCGGCTTTTTTAACGGTCGTTGTCGGCGCGGCCGCGCAACAGATTGTTCGGCATCGCCACAGCAGCCGCCAGACCGAACAATGACACTGCGGCGCTGGTGAGCAGCAGGTGTTGAAAGGTCATCGACAACTGCCCACGCAGCAACTCAAGTGCCGGACCGCTCGCAGCATGCAGGCTGTCCATCAACAGATTGCCGGACATGCCCTCGCCAGCGATTGGAGTATCGCTCGGATTAGTCAGTCCTGAACCTGCCAGCATCGCCAGCAATAGTGCCGACATCAAGGCCACACCGACAGCGCCACCCAGTGAGCGGAACAGGTTGGTAGTGCTAGTGGCGACACCCATGTCTTTGGCCTCGACCGAATTCTGCGTGCCCACCAGCGATGTAGGAAATTGCAGCCCGCTGGCTATCCCCGTCAGCACCATGAACAGACTGATCAGCACTACCGATTGTGGTGGTGTGAAGGCGATGCCAAGAATCGCCAGCGGCATCAGCAGTGCGCCTGTGAGAATGATCGGCTTGTAACGACCGGTCAGCGAGGTGCGACGACCTCCGAAATAAGCGCCTATCGGCATGCCGATGGCCAGTGGCAGCAAGTGCAGCGCTGCACTGTCAGCGCCACCCCCGGTTACGGTCTGGAAACGCAATGGCAGCAGCACGATGAGCGAGATTGCCTGAAAACTGGTGAAGAAAATCGTACACCAGCACAGCACCGCACTGCGATTGGCAAAGAGGTGCATGGGTAACAACGGCTCGCGGGTTCGGCGTTCGTAAACGACGAAAACCGCCAGCGCCAGCAATGCGACGCCCAATTGAGCGAGGACGTGTGGGTCGCGCCAACTGTGGCCTTGACCGATTTCGGTGATGCCCAGCAGCAAGGCGGTCAAGCCGATAATCATCAGCACCGTACCAAGGTAGTCAATGATCGGCTTGCGTTGTGGGATGGGCAGCCCGACCAGTGTTTTGCGTGCCACCCACCAGGCTGCGAAGCCCAGCGGCAGGTTGATGAAAAACACCCAGCGCCAGGACACATATTCGGTCATGAAGCCGCCAAGCACCGGGCCTGCGACACTGGCCGCAGCATACATGCCGCTGAAATAACCCTGATAGCGACCGCGTTCGCGCGGCGGGACGATGTCGCCGATAATCGCCTGACTGACCGAGACCATGCCGCCTGCACCAATACCCTGAAGTACCCGAGCCAACACCAGTTGCTCCATGCTTTGTGCCATGGCGCAGAGCAGCGATGCCAGGGTGAAGGTGCCGAGCCCGAATAACATCAAGCGGCGCCGGCCATAAAGATCACCCAGCTTACCGTAAATCGGCACGGCCACAGTCAATGCCACCATGTAGGCAGAGATCACCCAGGCGAGCAGATCGAAGTCATTGAATTGAGCGGAAATGGCGGGCATCGAGACCGCAACAATGGTCTGATCCAACGCACTGAGAAATACCGCCATCATCAGCGCGAACAATATGCTGCGGATGTTCGGTCTGGTTTGATTGAGACTGGTCAAGGCTGGAACCCAAACTGGCAGATTGCCCCACCGAAAACATCAGCAGGAAAGGTTGCTCAGTCTAGTCCGTTAGCTTGCTAATCGATAGCTTCCCTTGCCGTGCGATCAGGCGTTTATGGGGGAACTCATCGCAATGCACTGAAGCTTGCATCCGTTGGATTACAGTGACCAAAGCTGCAAACGGCCACGCGTGGTGTCTGCCGTAATTGTTCGATTCGATACGCGCCAGCACCGTATAGGGAAAGCACGAAAGCAACAGCCAGTACATAAATGCATTGTCTTTTTATTGTGGTTTTCATGCCGAGTACCTTTATCCGACTTAAAAAGATTTTTAAACGGGACAAAGTGAGTGTAGGCCGGGATTGGGATGATGGTGAGCCGATGGCACATTGAAAGTTTTTATCAGCGCCAATGTCGTTGTGGGAACACTTGGCGTTAGGCTTGCTCTCTGGCAGACGCCTGAGCCAGCAACCAGTCAAGTAACTCCTGCAATTGCGCAGATGCTCCCGAACGGTTCGGGTGGACGAAATAATACGCAGCCCCGGTTCTGACCCTAAGATCGAAAGGCATAACCAGACGACCGGCGCTCAAGTCCTCGCCAATCAGTGCCCAGTCACCAATCGCTACGCCAGCTCCTTGGGATGCTACCGTCATCGCCAAATCCAGTGTGTCGAAATGCTGACCTTTGCCGATGTTACTCAAGGTTGTACCGGCAGCTTTGAGCCACTGTTCCCAGTCGCGTTGGTCTCGGGTTGGATGCAAAAGCATGTGTTGCTCAAGATCGCTCAAGGCTTTAAGTGGCACTGGGCCGTCAAGCAGTTGCTGAGAGCAAACAGGGGTCAGTTGTTCGTCAAAGATGTGATGCACCTGCATCGAACCATCAGGGCGGGCGCCATACACAACTGCGGCATCGAATTCCTCGCGGCGGAAATCCACCGCGTGCTGCACGGTGGTCGTCAGTTCTACCGGCACGTCAGGCCGATCCTTCTGCCATTGCAGTAGTCGCGGCAGCAGCCAACGCATCATGCAGGTCGGCGCTTTGAGTTGCAGCGCCTCGCGCTTGACGCCTACTTGATCCACTGCTTCATCGATCAGCGTGAAAATCTGCTGAATCCTCGGGAATAACTCGCGACCCTGCGCAGTCAGACTCAAGCCTCGGGCCTGACGCTGGAACAGGCTGTAACCCAAATGGCTTTCCAGCCCGGAAATTTGCCGGCTCACCGCGCCCTGAGTGATGTGCAGCAGTTCTGCTGCGCGCGTGAAATTGCAGCACTGAGCCGTGATCAGAAAAGTATGAAGAGCAGGGAGGGGAGGCAGCCGTTTCATCAGTGGGCGCAGGCATGAGTTGAGAACATGCCTAAGCATGACATTTTTTGCGTTGTCACAGATATGGCTGCACGGTTCCAATTACCCTCACTGCTGTTTGTGCCCTACCTGTGAGATGAGAGCAGTTGAACGGTTCCGGCATCCAGCAATATCCGAGACAAGGACTCAGAGACATGGCGACCTGCGGTGAAGTGTTGGTGAAGTTACTCGAAGGCTATGGCGTCGAGCGGGTGTTCGGAATTCCGGGCGTACACACTGTTGAGCTGTATCGTGGGCTGGCCAGCTCGACGATCAATCACGTCACGCCGCGCCACGAGCAGGGCGCAGGGTTCATGGCCGATGGCTATGCACGCACCAGCGGTAAACCGGGCGTGTGTTTCATCATCACTGGGCCTGGGATGACTAACATCACCACGGCCATGGGCCAAGCGTACGCCGACTCGATCCCGATGCTGGTGATTTCCAGCGTGCAATCGCGCAATCAGTTGGGTGGTGGGCGGGGCAAGTTGCATGAACTGCCTTCGCAAAGCGCACTGGTGGCTGGCGTCGCAGCGTTTTCCCACACGCTGATGTCTGCCGGCGAACTGCCATTGGTGCTGGCGCGCGCATTTGCCCTGTTTCAGGCAGGTCGCCCGCGCCCGGTCCACATCGAAATCCCGTTGGACGTGTTGGTCGAGGACGCCGACGAACTGCTGAGCAGCGAGCCAGTCAGCATTAGTCGCGCCGGTCCCGCGCCTGCGGCCATCGCGAGAATGAGCGCGCTGTTGGCAAGCGCCAAGCGTCCGCTGATCCTCGCTGGCGGCGGCGCTGTTGACGCAGCGGCAGCGCTGACTCGTCTGGCCGAGCAGTTGGACGCTCCTGTCGCGCTGACCATCAACGCCAAAGGCATGTTGCCGTCGAATCATCCGCTGCTGATCGGCTCGACTCAATCTCTGGAACCGACCCGCGAGATGATCGAAGCCGCCGATGTGGTGCTGGCCATCGGCACGGAGCTTGCCGAGACCGACTACGACATCACTTTTCAGGGCCGCTTCAGGATTCCTGGCGCGCTGTTGCGTATCGATATCGACCCTGATCAGACGGTACGCAACTTCGCGCCAAGCGTGGCCTTGGTGTCCGATTCGAAGACTGCCGTTGAAGCGTTGATCGCGAACCTGCCCGAACACACTCCAGAGGCACGCGTTGATGACTGGGGCCGTGTGCGTGTGGCAGCCCTGCGCGCAACCCTGCAAAGCGCTTGGGATGAGGCAATGCGCGGGCAGACGCTGTTCCTGAAAACCGTGCTTGAGGTGTTGCCAAACGTTGTGTTGGTGGGTGATTCGACCCAGCCGGTCTATACCGGCAACCTGACGCTGGACCTCGATCACCCGCGCCGCTGGTTTAACTCGTCTACCGGCTACGGCACCCTGGGGTACGCTCTGCCCGCTGCTGTCGGCGCATGGTTAGGCAGTCAGGACCGCGGGGAACGTAACCCGGTGGCGTGCCTGATCGGTGACGGTGGCTTGCAATTCACACTCTCTGAATTGGCCAGTGCCGTGGAAGCGCGGACACCGATCATCGTCTTGTTGTGGAATAACCAGGGCTACGAAGAGATCAAGAAATACATGGTCAACCGCGCTATCGAGCCGGTAGGCGTGGACATCTACACCCCGGATTTCATTGGTGTTGCCAGAGCGTTGGGTTGCGCGGCCGAAGCGGTATCGGGTGTCGAGCAGCTCAAAGTGGCATTGAGAGCGGCCAATGACCGCCAAGGCCCGACCTTGATCGAAATCGATCAACGCAACTGGATGAATGGATTGACCGCATCGTGAGTGACGCCACCGTTTGCGGCCGGTAGTGGCTGGCGAGTACGTTGCTGGGCAATTTTTTGCAGACCGCTGTGTTCACCGAGGTGCCCCTCGACAGTGCGCTGGCGCGTGAACAGACTTTCTACTTGATGCGGTGCGGGCACGGTTTTGCCCGCGAGGCCCAAGCCATCACTCTGGCCAACGACAACCTGTGCAGTCTGGTTACTAATCTCGTCAGTTGTGACACAAGCGCTGTCGAACGCGCTGCAGGCGGGGCTTTGTGCGGCACAGCAGAGCTTCTCGCAGACCGCTTGGGGCGGCGACTAACAAAGCCGCCTCGAACGCGAACAGAGCGTGTGGGGCTTGCAGGCTTTTCAGGAATCAAACACGTCATCCGCACCTTTGGATTCGCTCCCAAATGGCTCACGCATGCCTCGTGAGAAGGCATGCGTCGAGCACATGGCTTCAATGAAAAACTTTCGATTGTTGAGGGTCCTGCACCCCCGCAGGATGACCCCGCCGACTTGCTGCAGTGCCCGGAGCGCGGGTACTACAACAAGGCCCTGGTGCGCGCTCAGGTGCGATTTCCCTCAACCACGCAGCCGAAAAAATGGAGTCCGACGTGGGTAAACATGATCTGAACAGAAGGCAATTCATCAAGGCAGTGGGTGTTGCGTCGGTGGGGGCCGCGGCCCTGTCCATGCCTTTCATCCGAGCGAGCGCAAGTGACACCAGGTTCCAGGGCAAAACCCTGCGTCTGTTGACCTGGTCAGACGACACCGGCCTGGCGGCGCTACGCAACATCGCAGCCACTTTTGAAGCCAAGACAGGCGCCAAAGTAATTGCCGACCGTACCGGCAGCACCTCGGAAATGGTTGCCAAGCTCAAGGCCGGTGGTGATCGTCCGCAATACGACATCATCACCTTGGCGGGTGTCGGCGCTGAAGGTCTCGCTGCAGCGGGCCTGCTGGAAAAACCGGACCTCAACCGCATTCCCAACATCGTCGACGTGCCGGAGAAATACCGCACCGGTGCCAATGGTCACGGCGTCGGTTATCTGTTGTGGTGCAACAGTCTGATCTACAGCACTCGCACCGTGAAAGAGGCGCCGGATACCTATGCGGCGTTGTGGGACAAGGACATGGCGCCGAATATTTTCCTGCCACCGCCGAACTGGACGGAGGCAATGGACCTGATCATCATCGCCGCCAAACTGGCCGGTGGCGATGAGCACAACATCGAACCAGGCTTCAAAAAACTGGCCGAGCTGAAAGATCGCGTGGTGACACTGGGTGAAAACCCGAACCAGATCGCCGAACTGTTCCGTACAGGCTCGTTGGACATGGGTGGGCTATACGCTCCAGCGTTTTTCCCAAAACAGATTCGCGATCCGAACTACGGTCTGGGTGCCACTTTCGGCATGAAGGAAGGCTTCTATACCGACCTGATGCAGTCGGTGATGCCGAAGAATCGTCCCGGCGACACAGATCTGGCCTACGCTTTCCTCGACCACTCTTTGGACCCGGTGGTGCAGGGCAAGATGGCCGAAGACATCTACAACGGCCCGGTCAACGCCAAAGCAGTGATCTCCGCCGAAGCGCGCAAGAGCCCGTACATCCTGACACCAGAGCAAATTGCCGATAAAGCGATCATGCACGACAACGTGTTTTTGGCGACGGTGCATGAAGAGTGGATTCGTCGGTATACCGAAATCTTCTCGTCCTGATTATTTCTTGAGTTTCTGTAGGAATCGCCGAAGGCTGCGAGGGGTGCACACAGTGTTTCGGATGGCCCCTTGAAGGTCCTGTGGACTTTATCGCAGCCTTCGGCAACTCCTACAGAAAATCTCTTTTATTCAGATAGTTATATTTGTATTTGATGAGCACGCGCTTACCCGCGATGACATGGGTGCAGGCAACTGATGCGTCTCAGACACACCGCTTAACCCGAGATCACTCCCATGGAACAACAACCCATAACAGGCCAGGTCGTGACGCCACGCTCGCCACGCGCCAGGCCTTTTTCTGCAACGGCGCGCGCGTGGTTGTTTCTCACGCCTTCGATGCTGTTTCTTGCAGTCCTGATCGTTGCCAGCCTGCTGGTCCTGCGCATGAGTGTCGGTACCAAAGGCGCGGAATGGTCAGGCTTCAGCCTTGCCAGCTACGCGCAGCTGTTGGAGCCCTATTACTTGAAATCATTGTTGCTGACCCTGCGTCTGGCCTTGATCAGCGCAGCCATCGCCGTGATCCTGGCGATTCCGGTCGGCTACACCATGTCGCGCCTGCAATCGCCCTTTATCCGCCGCATTTTTCTCGCTGCGGTGTTGCTGCCGTTGCTGGTTAACCTATTGCTGCAAAGTTACGGCTGGTTGGTGATCCTGGGGCCTGCAGGCATGCTCAATCAGGCGCTCAAGGGCTTGGGCTTGATCACCCGACCGATCATGATGCTGTACAACGAAAACGGCGTACTGATGGGGCTCGTGCAGACTGCATTCCCCTTGGCCGTGTTGCCGATTGCCAGCGCCATGCGCGGCGTATCGCGCAGTTACGAAGAGGCCGCCGCCACTTTGGGCGCCAACCGCTTCCAGATTTTTCGTCAGGTAATTCTGCCGATGAGCCTGCCTGGCATCATCACGGGGGCAACACTGGTGTTTGCTTACAATGCCAGCAGCTTTGTCGTGCCGTTGCTGCTCGGCGGACGTCGGGTGCCAATGCTGGCCGTGATGGTCCACGACCAGATTGCGCCTCTGATGAACTGGCCCGCAGCTTCGGCGGCAGGCGTTGTATTGATCGTCACTACGCTTGCGATCATGACCTTTTCGGAATTCATCACCGGTCGCCGTCGGCGCATGCTGGAGGCTTCGTCGTGAGCGTATCAAGCAAAAAACGGTTTCGTTCACAGCCGCTGCTACCTGGCGAGACCGGTCGCTTTGCCGCGATCCTGTCGGCGGTGATTCTATTCCTGGCTGTGACGCCGATCCTGACCATGATCGTGATGTCGTTCAGTGGCGCATCTAATCTGGACTTCCCGCCCAGCAGCTACAGCCTGCAGTGGTACAAGGCCGCGTGGCAGACCATCGTGTCCCCTGACTCCAGTGATGTATTGAGTCTGGGCAAGGCCATGGGTACGAGCCTGTTGGTGGCGTGTCTGACCATGGTCTTCGCTACGCTGATCGCAGTGCCCGCGTCCTATGCGCTGACCCGCTGCGACTTTCGCGGCAAGGGCTTTGCGATGCAACTGATGTCGTTGCCGCTGGTATTTCCCATGGTGGTGTTGGGGTTGGCCTTGTTGCTGGTCTTCGACAGCTTGCCATTTCATCTGGATACCTCGCGGTTAGTGATCGCCCACGTGATTCTGGCATTGCCGTTCGTGATCAAAAACTGTAGCGCGGCGATGATGACCGTTGGTAGCGAGGTCGAAGAGGCTGCGCAAATGCTTGGTGCGTCACCGACCCGCGCCATCATTGATGTGGTGGTGCCGCTGATGAAGTCGGGGATTCTCGCCGGAATGCTGCTGGCTTTTATCGTCTCGTTCAACGAGTTCACGGTGACCTACTTTCTCTACAACATCGACGTCATGACCGTGCCGATCTGGATGTACAGCCGTACGGTTTCGTCGCTTGATCCCACTGTTTTCTCGTTCGCCGTGCTGATCGTGCTGATCGACTTCGTGCTGATTTGGGCGCTGGAGAAGCTGGTCGGTGAAGGTGGCGTTTCGTTCTGAATTGAGGCTTGAACAATGACCGGACTGATTCTGGAAAATGTCGAAAAATACTACGGTTCGGCCTGCGCAGTGACTGACGTCAATCTGCATCTGCCGCCAGGCAAGCTTGTGTGTTTTCTTGGCCCCTCAGGCTGCGGCAAAACCACGTTGCTGCGCATGATTGCGGGGCTTGAAACCGTGACCAATGGCGAGATTCGTCTGGATGGCGAAGATATCAGCCATACGCCCGCACACTTGCGCAATTTCGGGATGGTCTTTCAATCGCTGGCTCTGTTTGCACACATGACAGTGGGCGAAAACATCGCCTATCCGCTAAAACTGCGCGGTGTTACCAAAGCCGCGCAAAAAGCACGGGTAACTGAGTTGCTTGAGCTGATTCAGTTACAGCAAATGGTTGATCGTCCGGTCGCGAAACTTTCAGGCGGACAGCGCCAACGGGTCGCCATCGCCCGCGCTATTGCCTCGCATCCCAAGCTGTTGCTGCTCGATGAGCCCTTGTCGGCGCTGGACGCCAAGCTGCGTGAATCGATGCAGGTGGAAATCCGTCAATTGCAGCAGCGGCTGAACATCACGACTATTTTGGTGACCCACGATCAGCGTGAAGCGATGACCATGGCCGACATCGTGGTGGTATTGGGTGAACACAAGGTTCAGCAAGTGGGCACGCCGATCGACATTTACCGCAACCCGGCTAATGCTTTTGTTGCGGATTTCATTGGTTCGGGGAATATCTTCCCGGCTCGGGCGCTGGGCAATGGTCGCGTGGCGTTGCCTGGTGGTGAGTCGATTCAGGTGCCGATTGGAGACTCAGTGGCGGTGGGGGCCGAGGTAAAAATGCTGGTGCGTCCTGAGGATGTACAACTGTCGCACCCGCAGGCGGCCGAGGGTAATCGTCTGCTGGGCACGGTGACGTTCGTGAGGGACATCGGTGCCACCATCGAGACGACGGTAAGCTGCGGCGGCGTTTCGTTTACTGCACTGAGCACGCCCAACCAAAGTGTGGGTTTGGGCATTGGCCATCCGGTGTCGATCACCCTCCCGCACGATGCATGCCGGGTGCTAGGGGCTGTTCCCGTTTGACACCCCGCAACCGTGGCTCACAAGCAAACGGAAACAGCCCCTGGGTGTTTGATTAAACGGTCTTGCGCAGGCGTGCCAGATCCCTTAATGGCGGCGCGCCGAACAGTCGGCTGTATTCGCGACTGAATTGTGACGGGCTCTCATAGCCGACTTTGTAGCCGGCGGCGGACGCTTCAAGTCCGTCGTTGAGCATCAGCCGACGCGCTTCCTGTAAACGCAGCTGCTTTTGATATTGCAGCGGACTCATCGCCGTCACCGCCTTGAAACGATGGTGCAGGGTCGAGACGCTCAGGTTCACCTCCTTGGCCAACTCATCAATGCGCAATGGCTGCTGATAGTGCTCGTTGAGCCATTTGATCGCCTGCGTCACCCGGTGTGTCTGACAGTTGGTAATGGCGATTTCGTACAGCCGATGACCTTGTTGCCCGCGCAGCAGGCGATAAAGAATCTCGCGGTTGATCAACGGCGCCAGCATTGGAATGTCTTTAGGGCTGTCCAGCAAACGGATCAGGCGAATGACCGCATCAAGCAGGGTGGTATCGATGCGCTCGACGTACAGTCCACGTCCGCTAGGCCTGGCGGGTACGCTTATGGGACCCGCTTCGGCGATCAGTGCGTTGATCTCAATGGGGTCGATATCAATACGCATCGCCAGGTGCGGTTCTTCTTGCGAGGCATATACGATCTTGCCGCTGATGGGCATTGCCACTGACAGCACCAGGTAATTGAGCGGGTCGTAGGTGAAGTAGGCATCACCCAGTTTCACGTCCTTACTGCCTTGGGCCATGATGCATAGCGCAGGCTGGACCAGCGTCGGTATTGATTGGGTCGGGTAGTCATGGCGCACCATGTGCAGTGACTTGATTGCCGTTGGCTGGCTACCTTCGCTTTTCGCGTGACGCCCAATCAGGCCGGCCAGCTCCATGCGTTGCTGCTGCATCTGCGCGCTCAGTCCGGGCAGAGCCGGTTGTTCCATTGACACGCTGGGGCTGGCTGATTGCGACATGGATGAATCCTCTGACGGGCGTTCAATGGAGCACAGCTTATTTTTGTGCAAGCAACAGTGGTAGACGAATTCTGCTGGATGATTGCCTGATTCTGTCGCGGCCTTGCCGATGGGGCAATGAAACGCCTGGCTGGTGCGCCGAACTTGCTTAAAAGTGCTTGCGGCTTAGGCTTGATTTCCCCGTCTCTGGCGACCTCTCCACACGCTTGTGCGCAGGATCGGGCAATAACCACGCAGTAATTGGCTAACGAAACCTTGACTTCACCCCCTAATCTTCACTCCTGGCCGCACTGTCTACTTTGCAGCGGCTGATCAAAGGAGCGTAGAGCATGTCCAGATCTCCCTTCGTGAGCCACCACGTTTGTGTTCGAGCCCTTGCGGGACACAGTGAACAACTGGGCGCCTGCTTGGGCCCGCTGATTGCGTTGGCGTCAGATGCTCAGGGTTGTCTGCATTTCGCATTGCACAAATCCATGACCGATAGTGATCTATGGGTCATCAGTGGGCAGTGGTCCGATGAACAGGCGATGAATGCTTGGTTCTGCTCGCCTGATTTGACGATTTTTTCCGAGTTGCTGGAAAAACGCATCGTTGGCAGTTTTGATTTTCAGACCTTCGTTGATGTGAGTGCAGGTGAGGCTGAGGCGGCTTATGGCTTGCCGCAGGAACGGATGGCGGGATGATAAATCTGCACAGAAGAGCGTGGTTGCGACGACCTAAATGCCTCCAGCCGGTTTAGAATTCCCGCCTTTAACTCCAGGCAGGGACCCAGCCCCATGGCACGCAAAGAATTCCAGTACTTCGAAGCCGTTTCTGCAGCGTCCCCCGGCGAGGGTGGTTACAGTGCCGCGATCGCGGTAAAGGGCCTTGGCGCTGGCGGCGCACCGACATTTCATCGCGTACTGCAAGAGCAGAAATTCAAGACCGCATTGGAGGCAGACCAAGCCGCCGTCCAAGAGCTGGGGCGGCTGATCGACGTGACGCCGGAAGGTGAGTTGATGTTCTCTCAGGACTGATCAGACTTTGGGGCGGTACATTTTGAACAGTGCCTCAGGACCCAGTTGGAAGTAATCGGCCGGGCCACCGCCGCGCAGGATCGGTTCGCCTGCGGCAGTGTCGTAAATCCCGTCTTTGAGCAAGCGCTTGGCAATATGCACTGCCACCACTTCCCCCAGGATCAGCCAACTGGGCACCGTTGTTTTGTCGGCACGTTGCAGTTGAATGATCTGCGTGACCCTGCATTCAAACGCCACTGGCGTTTCTTTCACTCGGGGCACCGAGACGATGCGCGACGGCTCTGCTGTCAGCCCCGCCAGCTCGAACTCGTTAACGTCCGGCGCCACGGGCGCGCAGCTTAAATTCATCTGTTCGGCCAGCGGCCGTGTTGCCAGGTTCCAGACGAACTCGCCGGTTTGCTCGATATTGTTCAGGCTGTCTTTGCGACCGACACTGCAAAAACCAATGATGGGTGGAATGTAGTTGAAGGCATTGAAGAAACTGTATGGGGCGAGATTAAGCTTACCTTCGGCATCATGCGATGAAATCCAACCGATGGGGCGCGGGCCGACGATGGCATTGAATGGATCATGCGGCAGTCCGTGGCCGTTGGCGGGTTCGTAGAAATAAATATCGTCTGGCATGGCGCGCTTTCCTGAGGGGGCTGACAACGACGGTCTGAAGGAATAAAGGTCGTCATAGTGCAAGGCATTGACGACGGATTCCAGGCCTTCCGGCAAGCTGCTTCTACAAAAAGGTTACAAAAGCATGGTCCTGAAACGATCAAGCCCGGCAAAAGCCGGGCTAGTAATGGTGAAGCGAACGCAAGGCTATGTTAGCTGACGCGGTTTGCACCTACGTGATCAGCACCATCAGAAGCAAGGCGGTTGGCACCGACATGGTCAGCGCCATCAGCAGCCTGGCGATTTGCACCTACGCGATCAGCACCGTCAGAAGCAAGGCGGTTTGCCCCGACGTGGTCAGCGCCATCAGCAGCTTGGCGATTTGCACCTACGCGATCAGCACCGTCAGAAGCAAGGCGGTTTGCCCCGACGTGATCGGCACCATCAGCAGCTTGACGATTTGCACCTACACGATCGGCACCGTCAGAAGCCTGACGATAAGAGCCGGTATGCGAAGCGTTGGTGTGAGAAGAACCGCCTTCAGCAACAACAGTGCTGTTCACTACAGAGTGAGTATCGCTAACTGGCAGAGCAAACGCGCTCGATGCCAAGATAGAAAGAGTAAGGCCGAAAATCAATTTATGGGTTTTCATGGTAATTGCTCCTGCAGAGCCAAATAAGTTGTTAACTCGGTATGGAATGCAATGTTACGCGCGTAAAGATTAAGTAGAAGTTAACGAGGTTGCTAATGGACATCGCTAAAAATGATAGTTCGCTGCAGCGCCCGATTTTAAAGCGTCGTAGCGGATTTTGTACCAGGGTGGGGCGTTTTTTGCCAGTTTCGGCAAATTTTACTATTGACTTATTTATTGTTTTGTGAATTCTATTTCATTCGTTTGACTGAGTATGCCGCTGTGTCCATCCAGACTCAGAGCTGGGTCGGCCACGATTGCTCAGAGGGTTAAAGAGATCGCGGCAGGGACAGCGCTTTAGGCAGCGGGTTTCAGCGATTTATGCAGGTTGAAAAAAACTAAGCCCGGCAGAAGCCGGGCTGGGGCAAGAGCTGAATATCGATCAGCTCAAACGATTTGCACCCACATGATCGGCACCGTCAGCAGCAACACGATTTGCACCAACATGGTCTGCACCATCGGCAGCAACACGATTTGCCCCAACATGATCAGCGCCG
The DNA here is from genome assembly GCF_036404235.1 of Pseudomonas sp. GTDB lineage: Bacteria > Pseudomonadota > Gammaproteobacteria > Pseudomonadales > Pseudomonadaceae > Aquipseudomonas. The sequence goes on along the minus strand of NZ_DASWOT010000124.1, from coordinate 18,532 downwards.
TCAGAAGCGAGGCGGTTGGCACCCACATGGTCCGCGCCGTCAGAGGCCAAGCGGTTTGCACCGATGTGATCAGCGCCATCGGCAGCTTGACGGTTTGCCCCGACGTGAGCAGCACCGTCAGAAGCAAGGCGGCCAATATTAGTATGAGAAGAGCCATTTTCAGCAACAACCTGCGCATTAGTGTGTTGAGCGGCATCAACACTTGGAAGTGCAAATGCACTGCTTGCCAAGATGGAGAAGGCAAGGCCGAAGATCAGTTTATTAGTTTTCATGACAGTTGCTCCAGATCGATTAATTAGTAGGTAACTCGGTGTGGAGTTAACTTTACTCGGCTCTGGATTATTAAGAACTCAATCCTATTGTTAACGATCATCGCTGAAATTGATATTGCAAAACTGACCGCTAATTCAGCGACTTAACGGCTGCGGCTGAAGAAAAAGGGCAGTTCACTTGCGTGGCTGCCCCGGTTTTCTGCTGAAAAGGTAGTCGTCGGTCAGTCGGTTTCGATCCGCGAGTGCTTGCGGGTGTCTTTCATGAATACGTAAACCAGCAGCGAGCAGGCGATGCAAGCGGTGACGTACCAGTAATAGCCGGTCTCCATACCGATGCTTTTGAACCACAGCGCAATGTATTCAGCAGTACCGCCGAAGATCGAAACGGTCAATGCGTAAGGCAGGCCGACACCCAAGGCGCGGATTTCGGTTGGGAACAACTCGGCTTTCACTACAGCGTTGATGGAGGTGTAACCACTGACGATGATCAATGCCGCCATGATCAGGAAAAACGCACCCCACCAGCTTTGTATGGTGTGCAGTGTGGTGAGGATTGGCACCGTGCATAGCGTGCCCATTACGCCAAACGCGATCAGGATTGGGCGTCGGCCGACCTTGTCGGACAGCGCGCCCACCACGGGTTGCAGCAGCATGAACAGGAACAACGTGGCTGCAGAAATGCTGGTGGAGTCGGTGATACTCATGCCGACGGTGTTCACCAGGTATTTCTGCATATAGGTGGTGTAGGTATAGAACGCCAGCGTGCCCCCCATCGTCAGGCCGACGACGGTCATCAGCTCTTTGGGATGGCGCATCAGTGTGCGCATCAGGCTTTCTTTAGGTTTGTCTTTTTTGCGCGTGAACGACTCGGTTTCTTCCATTCCACGACGCAGGAATAGCGCGACCACGGCACACAGCGCGCCGATGCCGAAAGGGATACGCCAGCCCCATGAGGTCAGTTGTTCAGTGGTCAGTGTTTGCTGCAAAACGATCAGGACCGCGAGTGCGATCAGTTGACCGGAGATCAGTGTCACGTATTGGAAGCTGGAGAAGAAGCCGCGACGTTCCTTGGTTGCCATCTCACTAAGATAGGTGGCCGAGGTGCCGTACTCACCGCCGACCGACAGGCCCTGCAACAAGCGAGCGAAAACCAGGAGGATCGGCGCTCCGACACCAATGGTTTCATAGCCTGGAGTAAGGGCAATGATTAGCGAGCCGAAGCACATCAACAGCACCGAGGCCATCAATGCTGCCTTGCGGCCTTTGCGGTCAGCATACAAACCCATCAGCCAGCCGCCGATAGGGCGCATCAGAAAGCCAACAGCGAAGATCGCAGCGGTGTTCAGCAGTTGGGCGGTGGTGTCGCCCTTGGGGAAGAAGACTTTGGCGAAGTACAGGGAGAAGGCCGCGTAGACGTACCAGTCGTACCACTCGACCATGTTGCCCACCGAACCGCTGAAAATGGATTTCAGGCGACTCTTGGTGGTTTTTTCGGCTACGGGGGCAGCAGCCGACCCTTTTGACAGAGCGTTGGGGATATCCATGAGGTTCCTGCTAGTGATTGTTTTTAGAGGGCGCGCGCAAATGCGCTCAGGCTCTCCTGATAGCAGGAGATGTGCCAGCGTGCAGGTACTTGATTTAAAAGGGTTTGTGACGTTTTTTGAGCGGTAATTCGCTTATGACGCTGAGATAGATGAGCGGAAAATTGCCGACCAAGCCAATTCCCAAGAAACTGATGAGCCTGTCATCTGCTGCCACAGTGCGGCGTTGCGACGAAGCGGCTCACTCCTCCAGCAATTCCTTCACCCGAATCGAGAGTACCGGCATTGAAAACGGCTTGGTCAGCACGTGCATGCCGGGGGCGAGGGTGCTTTCGCCCAGGACGGCGTTTTCGGCGTAGCCGGTGACGAACAGCACTTTCAACGCTGGGTGCAGCGAGCGTGCGGCGTCCGCCAATTGCCTGCCGTTCATCCCGCCTGGCAGGCCAACGTCGGTGATCAGCAGGTCGATGGCCTGTTTTGATTGCAGTACGTTAAGTGCCGACGGGCCGACTTCCGCTTCCAGCACCCGATAACCCAACTCCTCCAACACCTCACACACGGGGGGGCGCACGGCAGGCTCGTCGTCGACCACCAGCACCGTTTCGCTGCCAGTGATTTGCGGCTGTCCCTGCAGAGTTCGCGGTTCGATTTCTTCGACAATGGTGCTGCCGATGCGCGCTGGCAGATAAATGCACACAATCGACCCTCGCCCAGGTGTCGAAAAGATCTGCACACCGCCGCCAGACTGTCGTGCAAAGCCGTAGATCATCGACAAACCAAGCCCTGTGCCCATGCCAATCGGTTTGGTGGTGAAAAACGGATCGAATGCACGCTTGACCACCTCAGGGGTCATGCCGGTACCCGTGTCGCTGACGCACAGGGCGACATAGTCACCGGCTGGTAGCTCCAGCTCGCGAGCAGTTATCGGACCAAGCTGCTTGTTACTGGTTTCAATCAGCAATTGACCGCCATCGGGCATGGCGTCGCGAGCGTTCAGGCATAGATTGAGCAGCGAGTTCTCCAGTTGATGCGCGTCCACCAGTGTTGACCACAGAGCATGAGTGGCGATGATGTCCATGGTAATCGAGGGGCCCACAGTGCGGCGGATCAACTCGGCCATGCCCTCGACCAAATGATCGATGTCGGTCGGCTTGGGATCCAGTGTCTGGCGGCGTGAAAACGCCAACAGCCGGTGAGTCAACGCGGCTGCGCGGCGTAACGCTTCCAGTGCTGCATGGATGTAACGATCGAGATCGTCGGTTCGACCTTTCGCGACGCGGTGTTTAAGTAATTCAATGTTGCCGCTGACACCCATCAACAGGTTGTTGAAGTCATGCGCCAAGCCCCCGGTCAATTGCCCGACTGCTTCCATCTTCTGCGACTGACGCAAGGCTTCTTCAGCGATACGCAGCGCTTGGGAGCGTTCCTTTTCGGCAGTCATGTGCTTACCGAGGGCAAAGATTACCTCACTGCCCGGCGCGGCGGTCCAGCCGATCCAGCGGTAAGTGCCGTCATTGTGCCGGTAACGATTCTCGAACAGCGGAAGCGCTTGTCCAGTGGCCAGCCCAAGTGCGGCGCGCGACTTCTCGAGGTCATCGGGGTGGACCAGCGTCAGCATATGGGTGCCGATCAGCTCTTCAACATCGCGACCGAGCACGTGGGTCCAGGCCGGATTCACTCGCAGGAAATGCCCGTCGAAGTCCACCATCGCCAGTAGATCCGGGGATATCTCCCACAGCCGATCAAGCTCTTCGGTGCGTTCGCTCAGTTCAGCCGCTTGCTGCTTGGTTGTCGTCACATCCCGAGCGCTGCAGTACATCTTGCCGCCTTCCGGGACTGCAACCCATGACAACCAGCGATAACTGCCATCTTTGCGCCGGTAGCGGTTTTCGAAATTGAGTACTGGATGATTGTGCGCCAAGGCCCCGAACGCCACTTGGCTGCGTGCCAAATCATCGGGGTGAACGAGGTGCCAGTAGGTGAAGCCCGATAATTCCTCATCCGACCAGCCCAGCACTCGTCGCCACGCCGGATTGGTGGTTTCGAAGCGCAAGTCGTCGGCCAATACGGCCAGCAGGTCAGGGCTGACTTGCCAGGTCAGGCCGCGTTGGTGCGAGCGCTCGATGACTTTTCGCTCAAGGTCGGCAATCAGGTCCATGCGACGACTTTCGCTTGATCGCAACGCTCGCTGATCAAGCACGCGACGGGTGGTTTCATTGGTTGTGCAGAACAGTCCGACCACTGCGTTGTTTTCGTCGATCATTGGCGAGAAGGAAAATGACCACCATGTACGCTCCATCTCGCCAAAGCGCGCCATCGTCAGCGGCATGTCATGGCATTGGTAGGGCACTCCGCGCATTGCCTGCTCGGCGAAAGGCAGAACCTGATCCCACACGTCCGCCCACAGCTCAGAGATCGCAGCGCCTTGAGCATTCGCAAGCCTGGGCCCGAGAAGGGGTGCATATGCATCATTGTGAAAAAACAACAACTCCGGTCCCCAGAGCAGATACATCGAATCAGGGGAATTGAGGATCAGGTTCAAGTGGATCTTGAGCACTGCCGGCCATTGGGAAATGGGTCCAAGCGTCGTTGTGCTCCAGTCGATTTTCGCGATGGCGCGTCCTGCCTCACTTTCGCCTGCAGGAAAACCTTGGTATGTGTTCAACGGACAAGCTCCCTATAATGGCCGAACGGGTACCGACAACGCACCGACAGCGCCAAATGCATCCATATGAATATAAATACTGTCGTTTGTTGTTTTTAATCTATTCATATGAGTGTTAGTTGAGCGAAAAAACTGAAAGCGTCTGTAAAGGGTTGACCGTTGAAAGTTGCAAGTGTTTCGCGCAGTTCAATGCCTTCTATCAGGCGCTGGGTATGCAGCACTGGAGAGTGTTGACACCCATTGATTTGGATAGTTGGCGTTCCGACACCGAACCCTCTCTGAGCAAGTGACAGTCTGGAGCAAGGTTTGCCCGCGAAGGCGCCCGTGCCACACCTCGCCTCAATGTTTGAACATCACATGCCGCACGGTGGTGTAGTCCTCCAGCCCATACATCGACATGTCCTTTCCGTAACCGGACAGTTTCTGTCCGCCGTGGGGCATTTCGCTGACGAGCATGAAGTGCGTATTCACCCACGTGCAGCCGTACTGCAAACGTGCCGAAAGGCGATGAGCACGACCGACGTCCTGGGTCCAGACTGACGACGCCAGACCGTAGTCCGAATCGTTGGCCCATTGCAGCACTTGTGCTTCATCATCGAATTTGGTCACTGAGACCACTGGCCCGAATACCTCACGGCGAACGATTTCATCGTCCTGTTGCGCGTCGGCGAGCACGGTGGGTTGGAAGAAGAAGCCGTTGCCGTCGATGGCTTTGCCGCCGGTGATCAAGCGGATGTGCGACTGCGCCATCGCACGCTCGACAAACCCGATCACTCGATCACGGTGCTGCGCAGTAATCAGGGGTCCCAACTCGGTCTGCGGGTCATTCTGCAAGCCGACTTTGATGCTGCTGACCGCTGCTCCGAGCTTCTCGACGAATTTCTCGTAAATACCTTTTTGCGCGTAGATCCGACACGCTGCGGTGCAATCTTGGCCGGCATTGTAGAAGCCGAAGGTACGAATGCCTTCGACCGCTGCATCGATGTCGGCATCGTCAAAGATGATCACCGGGGCTTTGCCACCCAGCTCCATGTGCATGCGTTTGACGCTGTCCGAGGTGCTGGAAATGATGTTTGAGCCAGTGGCAATTGAACCGGTCAGCGAGACCATGCGCACCTTCGGATGCTTCACCAGCGGATTGCCGACAGTCTGCCCGCGCCCGAACACCAGGTTGAGCACGCCAGCCGGGAAGATCTCATTGGCCAGTTCCACCAGACGTAGTGCGGTCAGCGGGGTTTGTTCGGACGGTTTCAGTACCACGGTATTGCCGGCTGCCAGCGCCGGCGCGATTTTCCAGGCGACCATCATCAGCGGGTAATTCCACGGCGCAATCGAGGCCACGACGCCGACCGGGTCGCGGCGGATCATCGAGGTGTGTCCGGGCAGGTATTCGCCCGCTGCCGAACCCCCCATGCAGCGGCTGGCACCGGCGAAGAAGCGAAACACGTCAGCGATTGCCGGCATTTCGTCGTTCAGGGCCGCAAGATACGGCTTGCCGCAGTTGTCGGATTCAAGTTTTGCCAGCTCTTGGGCGTTGGCGTCGATGGCATCAGCCAGTTTCAACAGCATCAGAGAGCGGTCTTTGGGTGCAGTTTGCGACCAGCTATTAAAGGCGGCATCGGCGGCGCGCACAGCGCTGTCAACCTGTGCCTCGCTGGCTTCGTTGATTTCCACCAGCACCCGGCCCAGTGCCGGATTGAACACAGGTTGAGCAGGACCGTCACCGGCGACCAGTTGGCCATTGATCAGCAATTTGGTTTGCATGGTTTGTCCTCTTTTTTGGAGCGAAATAGTGCTCGCAACGATTGCCTTGGTAGACAGCAAACTCCCCGCCGTCCAGACGCCGCCCGGCTCTCCCGCAGGTTATTTATCGTCTGTCCAATCAATGATTTATTTTGAGGGCGGGGCATGGCGGATAACAGATACAAAAACGGCGTGTTCTCACACGCCGTCCTTCTTCTTAAAGCACGTTAGGCGATGTCGCGCAACTCGCGCCGCAGGATCTTGCCGACCGGCGTCATTGGCAGTGACTCACGCAACACGATCTGCTTGGGGATCTTATAGCCGGTAAAGTTCTCCTTGCAGTAGGCCTTCAACTCTTCGCAGGTCAGGCCTGGCTCTCTTGGCACCACGAATAACTTCACCGCTTCCCCGGAGCGCTCGTCGGGAATGCCAATGACCGCGCAGTTGGCGACTTTCGGGTGGCGCATGATCACGTCTTCGATTTCGTTGGGGTAGACGTTGAAGCCAGATACGATGATCAAGTCCTTTTTGCGGTCGACGATGCTGATGAATCCATCCGTATCAATCACTGCGATGTCGCCGGTCTTCAGCCAACCCTCGGCATCCAGTACTTCGGCTGTAGCGTCCGGGCGATGCCAATAACCAAGCATGATCTGCGGGCCTTTGAGGCACAGTTCGCCGCGTTCGCCGATTGGCAACTCAGCGTCTTCGTCATCAATGATTTTCGCCAGCGTACCGGGGAGGGGAATGCCCACTGTGCCCAATCGGCCCTGGTCGCCATAAGGGTTGGCGGTGGCGACCGGCGAGGTTTCGGTCAAGCCATACCCTTCGACTATTGGGCAGCCGGTGAGCTTTTTCCAGCGCTCGGCAGTGGACTTGACCAGCGCCGTGCCGCCTGAGTTGGTCAGGCGCAACGTGGAAAAATCCAGGGTTTTGAACTCTGGATGCTCCATCAACGCTACAAACAGTGTGTTGAGCCCGATCATGGCCGAGAAACGCCACTTCTTGAGCTCCTTGATGAAGCCGCCGATATCGCGTGGATTGGTGATCAGCAGGTTGTGATTGCCGCTGACCATCATGCACATGCAGTTCACAGTGAACGCATAGATGTGGTACAGCGGCAGCGGCGCAACCATGATCTCGCTGCCTTGCTTGAAGATCGGCAGGCCGTCGGGGCCGTGTTGCAACATGCAGGCATAGACCTGTTGCATGTTCGCCACCAGATTGCCGTGGGTCAGCATCGCGCCTTTCGGCGAGCCAGTGGTGCCGCCGGTGTATTGCAAAACCGCGATGTCCTCAAGATCCAGTTGCACGCGCTGTAAATGGTCGCCACGCCCCAGTTTCAATACACGCTTGAATGACACGGCCTGGGGCAAGTGATATTCGGGCACCATCTTTTTGATCTTGTCGACGACCGTGTTGATCAGCCAACCCTTGGCGGCTGACTGCATGTCGCCCATTTTCACTTCGATCAAGTACTCAATCTCGGTATCGGGCAGCACCTCCTGCACGTTTTTGCCGAACAGGTTCAAGTACACCAGCGCACGCGCGCCTGAGTCCTTGAACTGATGACGCATCTCGCGCGGGGTATACAGCGGATTGGTATTGACCACGATCAGCCCCGCCCGGATCGCACCGAATACGGCGATGGGGTACTGAATCAAGTTAGGCATTTGCACAGCGATGCGATCACCGGGCTTGAGTTCGGTGTGTTGTTGCAGGTAGGCGGCGAAGGCTGCGGAGTGGCGATCCAGCTCGGCATAGCTGATGGTCACGCCCATGTTGCTGAACGCTGGACGGTCTGCGTATTTTTTGCAGCTGCGCTCGAAGACCTCGACCACTGACTTGTATGCGCGCAGATCCACCTCGGAGAGTACGCCCGCCGGGCGTTTATCGTTCCAGAAGTCAGGTTGCATATTGTTTTTTTCCTCTTACCTGAGAGTGCTGGCCGCGTATCGATACGCGGGTGCTTGCCGGACGTTAGCAGCTAACCCCCGGAAGGCAAATAGACCGCACAGCGTCATCAGCAATGTGAATCTTGCCGGTGTCGGACGGTCATCTGTCATCGGCTATACACTCATATCAGAGGACCGACACGCGGCTTTTCAAAACAAATTCTTACAAGGCCATGGAAATGCCATGAAACACGAAGCGTTTTGGCTCGATGCCAGTGACCACACCCGTTTTTACGTCAATGCCTGGATTCCCCTGACAGGACCGAAGGCGATCATCATGCTTGCCCACGGCATGGCCGAACACAGCGGTCGTTACGCTCGACTGGGCTCGGCGCTGAGTAAGGCAGGGTTTGCGCTGTATGCCCATGACCAGCGTGGTCATGGCCGAACCGCCGCCCACGGCGTGCTCGGGCATTACGCCGATCAGGATGGGTGGATCAAAGTGGTGGGCGATATAGCCAGTCTCTGCCAGGACATCGGTCAGCGGCATCCCGGATTGCCGGTTTTTTTGCTGGGTCACAGCATGGGCAGCTACATCGCCCAGGCTTACCTGCTGCATCACAGCGCAAGCCTGCAAGGCGCCATACTCAGTGGCTCAAATTTCCAGCCGGTCTCGTTGTATCGCAGCGCGGCGATCATCGCCCGACTCGAACGTTGGCGCCAAGGCGCCACAGGTCGTAGCACGCTGATCGAGTTTTTGTCATTTGGCTCATTCAACAAGGCGTTCAAGCCTGTACGCACATCATTTGACTGGCTCAGCCGCGACGCAGCCGAGGTCGACCTGTATATAAAAGACCCGATGTGCGGGTTTCGCTGCACCAATCAATTTTGGTTGGATATGTTGGGCGGGCTGCAGCAAGTCAGTAAAACCGCCGAACTTGCGCAGATCGACCGCAGCCTGCCGTTACTGATTATGGGCGGCGAATGTGATCCGGTGAGTGAGGGCAAGCGTCTTAAGGATCTTGCCGGCGCCTTCAAGGACACGGGTCATCAGTCAGTAACGCTGAATATCTACCCGCAGGCGCGGCACGAAATCTTCAACGAAACCAACCGCGACGAAGTCACCCGTGATTTACTCGCCTGGCTCGAACAGGCGCTGGCCGAGCCACGACCGCGCCGAACGGAATGATCGTCAAGGATTTCGATTTTTTCATTTTGAATATTTATGTCACAGGATCACCTAATGACCGAAGTCACCAACACCCCGTACGAGGCTCTCGAAGTTGGCCAGACCGCCAGCTACAGCAATACCGTGCAAGAGCGTCACATCCAGTTGTTCGCCGAAATGTCCGGAGACCGCAATCCGGTTCACCTGGACGCTGAATTCGCAGGCAAAAGCATGTTCAAGGAACGTATCGCGCACGGCATGTTCAGTGGCGCGTTGATCAGTGCTGCGGTGGCCTGTGAACTACCTGGGCCGGGCACGATTTACCTGAGTCAGCAGATGACCTTCCAGAAGCCGGTGAAGATCGGCGACACCTTGACCGTGCGTCTGGAGATTCTGGAGAAACTACCGAAGTTTCGCGTGCGCATTGCGACGCGAGTGTTCAATCAGAATGATGAGTTGGTGGTCGATGGCGAAGCCGAGATCCTGGCGCCACGCAAGCAGCAGACAGTGCATCTGACGGAGCTGCCAACGATTACGGTGAGTTGACGTAGGAGTCAATGGGTTGGCTAGGCGGCTGACAGGTTGTATCAGGTGCGCCGCCTCGCGAATAGATTCTCCCCTACAGAATGTGTGTGTTTCTCCTGTAGGGCGAGCTTGTTCGCGTAGGAGATGACTTGGCCCAAGCAAAATCCAGGCAAAAAAAATGGGCAACCGAAGTCGCCCAAAATGCCTTGCGTGCTCTTTTTATCAAAGCAGATGCATAACCGCGTGCTCTGCTGTAACCCTGTTCGATGGATGTAGATTAACCAGAGACGACTTGGAGGGTGTTGACCCAAATCAATGCCGTAGCTCACTCCATGGGAGGAACTCGGCAAGACGGAGCAGGGATCAAAACAGCGGAAGGAGGTTCAGCGTTTTTTCGGTTTGCTCTTGGGCTTCTTCTTGCTTTTGCCCATCGGCAGTGCTTTCTCGAAGGCCTGGCGTACTTCGTTGAGACGTTTGTCGTTGAGGTCATGCGCACGCTTGGCACGTTCGGCGCTCAGGTCTACCAGTTTTTCGTCATCGCTCATGGCGGGCGGCTCTCGCATTCGTAATGCAGGCAATAATGCGCAATCGCGCCTCGCCTGACCAGCGTCGTCCGCTTTCAGACTTTTAAATCCAGCCACAGCCCCTTGCGCGGCTCGTCGTCGATGATCGGTACGACCGGTACGGTGTTGTCCGCGTTCAACGATTCCCCAGGCACCGCCAGCGGTTCCTCTTCTTGTGCAGAATGGCGATCGGCGGCGCGGCGGTCACTGCGTCGGCGTTGTTGCCTGCGCTGTTCTTCACGCAGCAGCAACACGCCCTGTTCGGGATCACGCTCACCCAGATCGATGGTGGTTTCACTGGAACTCGGCTGTACCGGCGTCACTGGCGCAATATTCGGGGTTGACCTGGCCGGGTCTAGCTGCGAAGTCACGGGTGCTGCACTTAAAGGGATTAACGGTGGCAGCATGTTAATGGTCTCCTGATACCAAGCCTGTCGGCAGCTTTCCCGTCGACTTGAGTCGTGCGACGCGCAAGTTTCGACTATGTTTTTTTCAACAAGTGCCGACTCGTGGGCAACAGCCCAACAAATACGGGCGTTTTTACAATGTATCTTTGGCCTGAGCGCCTTGTTCCGTTACCATAGTCGGCTTTTTCACGGCGGGAGTCAGGCAGCATGGCGCAGCAGTATCAACCGGGGCAACGCTGGATTAGCGACAGCGAAGCCGAGCTGGGTTTAGGCACCGTTCTGGCACAGGACGGTCGGTTGTTGACCGTGCTCTATCCGGCCACTGGCGACACGCGCCAATACGCGTTGCGCAATGCACCGCTCACACGCGTGCGGTTCTCCCCTGGCGACGTGATCACGCACTTCGAGAACTGGAAAATGACCGTGCGCGAAGTCGACGATGTCGATGGCCTGCTGGTCTACCACGGGCTCAATGCACAGAATCAACCTGTGACGCTACCCGAAACTCAGCTGTCGAACTTCATCCAGTTTCGTCTGGCCAGTGACCGCTTGTTCGCCGGGCAGATCGACCCGCTGCCATGGTTTTCACTGCGTTATCACACGCTGGAACACACCAGCCGCCAATTGCAATCCTCGCTGTGGGGCCTGGGCGGCGTTCGTGCGCAACCCATCGCGCACCAGTTGCACATTGCCCGTGAAGTCGCCGACCGCATTGCGCCGCGTGTCTTGCTGGCGGACGAAGTCGGCTTGGGTAAAACCATCGAAGCCGGTCTGATCATCCATCGCCAACTGCTCTCGGGCCGGGCCAGCCGTGTGCTGATACTGGTGCCGGAAAACCTCCAGCACCAATGGCTGGTCGAGATGCGCCGCCGCTTCAATCTACAGGTCGCGTTGTTTGACGCCGAGCGCTTCATCGAGAGCGATGCCGGCAACCCGTTCGAAGACACCCAACTGGCGCTGGTGTCGCTGGAATGGCTGGTCGAGGACGAAAAGGCTCAGGACGCACTTTTTGCAGCGGGCTGGGACATGATGGTGGTCGACGAGGCTCATCATCTGGTCTGGCACGAAGACAAGGCCAGCCCTCAATACTCGCTGGTCGAGCAACTGGCCGAGGTCATTCCCGGCGTGCTACTGCTGACCGCGACCCCGGAACAACTCGGTCAAGACAGCCATTTCGCGCGCCTGCGCCTGCTTGACCCAAACCGGTTCCATGACCTACAGGCCTTCCGCGCCGAGAGCGAAAACTATCGCCCGGTGGCCGAAGCCGTTCAGGAACTGCTCGATCAAGGTCGCCTGTCGCCCAAGGCTCATGAAACCATTCACGGTTTCCTCGGCGTCGAAGGTGAAGCTTTGCTGGCGGCCGTGGCCGATGGCGATACCGAAGCCAGCGCCCGCCTGATTCGCGAATTACTCGATCGTCACGGCACCGGCCGCGTGCTGTTCCGTAATACCCGTGCCGCCGTGCAGGGATTCCCGGAGCGCAAGCTGCATCCCTATCCGCTGCCTTGCCCTGCCGAGTATCTCGAACTGCCGATTGGCGAGCATGCCGACCTGTATCCGGAAGTCAGCTTCCAAGAGCAAGTGGATACCACCGAAGACGAACGCTGGTGGCGCTTCGATCCACGCGTTGACTGGCTGATCGATACGCTAAAGATGCTCAAGCGCGTCAAGGTCCTGGTGATTTGTGCTCACGCTGAAACCGCGATGGATCTGGAAGACGCGCTGCGTGTGCGCTCCGGCATCCCGGCCACGGTTTTCCATGAAGGCATGAACATCCTTGAGCGCGACCGCGCCGCTGCTTACTTCGCCGACGAAGAGTTCGGCGCGCAAGTGCTTATCTGTTCGGAAATCGGCAGTGAAGGGCGTAACTTCCAGTTCGCACACCACTTGGTGCTGTTCGATCTGCCAGCTCATCCAGACCTCCTGGAGCAGCGTATCGGCCGTCTGGACCGGATTGGCCAAAAGCACATCATTGAACTGCACGTGCCCTATCTGGAAACCAGCCCGCAAGCGCGCCTGTTCCAGTGGTACCACGAAGCGCTGAACGCGTTCCTCAACACCTGTCCGACCGGCAACGCCCTGCAACACCAGTTCGGCCCGCGCTTGCTTGCGCTGCTTGACGGTGGCGATGACGACGAGTGGCAGGCGCTGGTGGACGAAGCCCGCAACGAGCGTGTGCGCCTGGAAACAGAACTGCATACAGGTCGTGATCGTTTGCTGGAACTCAATTCCGGTGGCGCTGGCGAAGGCGATGCCCTGGTGGAGGCGATCCTTGAGCAAGACGATCAATTCACCCTGCCTATCTACATGGAAACGCTGTTCGACGCATTTGGCATCGACAGCGAAGACCATTCGGAAAATGCCCTGATTCTCAAGCCCAGCGAGAAAATGCTCGACGCCAGCTTTCCACTGGGCGACGACGAGGGCGTGACCATCACCTACGACCGCAACCAGGCACTGTCGCGCGAGGATATGCAGTTCCTTACCTGGGAACACCCGATGGTGCAAGGCGGTATGGATCTGGTATTGGCGGGTTCGATGGGCAATACCGCCGTCGCGCTGATCAAAAACAAGGCGCTCAAGCCTGGCACCGTGCTGCTTGAACTGCTGTATGTCAGTGAAGTCGTTGCGCCACGTTCGTTGCAGTTGGGTCGCTATCTGCCTCCTGCTGCGTTGCGCTGTCTACTGGACGCCAACGGCAACGACCTGTCGGGCCGTGTGTCATTCACCACCTTGAATGAGCAACTGGAGAGCGTGCCACGTGCTAGCGCCAACAAGTTCATTCAAGCTCAGCGCGATGTGCTCAATCCGCAGATCAACGCCGGTGAAGCCAAGATTGCGCCTAAGCATATCGAGCGTGTCGCCGAGGCGCAGCGTCGATTGGCGGCGGACACCGAGGAAGAACTCGCGCGCCTGACCGCGTTGCAAGCGGTCAACCCGACCGTACGCGACAGCGAACTGGCCGCACTGCGCGAATTGCGTGAGCAAGGTCTGGCGATGCTGGATAAAGCAGCGCTGCGTCTGGAGGCCATTCGGGTGTTGGTGGCCGGATAAGGCCTTCGTTTTATAGGCGCGTGTTTGCCCATGATGGCGTCAGGCCGGTGTTGAGTTATCGACTGACACGCCGCATTCGTGGGTAAGCGCGCTCCAGTTAGCCGCATTCTCCCTGCGAGAGACGCTTTCTTTATAAATGTCCGCGAACACTCTTTTCAAACACACTATAACTATCTGAATAAAAGAGATTGTCTGTAGGCGCTGCTCCGTGTTTGCTGCACGATAGCGCGGCGTCTGGACGAGGGGCGATCTCTCATTTCAAAATAGTTGGAAGAATGCCCCAACAACAACTGGCTAACTCAAACGCATATCTATAATAATAGTGAAGTGCCACTATTCGTGCGAACGATGGAAACTTTGGTTTAAGGACGGATGGGGCAGGCTATGGATTGGCTGGGCTTACACTTTATCTCTGCGCTCCCTGCTGACGGGCGTTTGTTGCTGAACTGCAATCACAACCCCTATCTGGTTTTACTTGCCTATCTGGTCGCATGCTCAGCGAGTTTCGCCATGCTGGACATCGCCGAGCGAGTGGGGCACGTGGAGAGCGCCAGCGCCAAGCTGCGCTGGCGAACGCTGGGCGCGTTGTGTTTGGCCGTGGGTATCTGGGCCATGCACTTTATCAGCATGTTGTCGTTCCAGGCGTCTCTGGACATCCATTACGAACTGCCGATCACGGTCGCATCGCTGGTTATCTCATTAGTCGCCGGGATAGTGGCGATGCAAGCGCTGAATCAGGTTTCATTGCGGTCGGGTCAGTACCTGCTGGCCGCCACTTGCATGGGCCTGGGCATCAGCGCCACGCATTACGTCGGCATGTCGGCGATGCGTTCTAGTGCAACCCAATACTACGATCCATTGTTGTTCGGCCTTTCGATCCTGGTCGCCATTATTTCGAGTCTTGCTGTATTGATCCTGGCAATGCACCTTCGCAAGGGCAGTGGCCTGATTCATCAACTGCTGAAATACGTTGCCGGCCTGGTACTTGGCGCAGGGATCGTCAGTACGCATTTCATCGGCATGTGGGCGCTATATCTGGTGGTGCCCGTGGATGCCAAACTGCACATGTCCGGTACCCAGAACGGGCTTGAACTCAGCTTGACCGTTGCATTGATTGTCCTGCTGATCATGGCCGGCAGTATTAGCGCTGCATTGGCCGACAAGAAACTTCAAGGCAAGGAGCATGACCTCAGACGCGTCAATGCCCTGCTCAGCCAACTCGATCAGGCCCGCGTTTCGCTGCAACAGGTGGCGCACCAAGACGCCCTGACCAATCTGATCAACCGTCGTGGCTTGAATCAAATCTTCGCCGAACGGCTGACGGAGCAAAAGCTCAACGAGGGTGGGCTGGCGGTGATGTTTCTCGACATCGACCATTTCAAGCGCATCAACGACAGCCTGGGGCATCACGCGGGCGATGAACTGCTGAAAGTCATCGCCGAGCGCATACGCAGTGCAACTCGTGCGCATGATGTCGTTGCGCGTTTTGGCGGTGACGAGTTCTGCATCCTCATCCCTCTGCACCATGCCGAGGAAGCGCTGCATCTGGCGCAACGCATCATGCAAAAGATGAAAGAACCTATTGAGCTGGCGGGTCGGAGCATGGTCATGAGCACCAGCATTGGTGTCAGCGTGTACCCCGAAGACGGCGACACCTGGGACGAATTGCTCAAGCACGCTGACCTCGCGCTGTATCAATCCAAGGGCCTGGGACGTAATACGGTGAACTTTTTCAGCCCAGACCTGAAAATCAAGGCCAGCCTGGAACTGCACCTGGAGGAGCAATTGCGTAATGCGTTGCACGAAGAAGACCAACTGCAGTTGTATTACCAGCCCATTGTCGACCTGCGCACAGGGCATATTGCCAAACTGGAAGCGCTGGTCCGCTGGCAACATCCGATCCATGGGCTGCTGACGCCGGAGCGTTTCATCACGATTGCCGAGAACAATGGCTTGATCGCCGAGGTAGACAATTGGGTCCTGCGGCGCGCTTGCCATGACCTTGGTCAATTACGCAGCGTCGGCTTTGAGACGCTGACCATCGCGGTGAACTGCTCACCTCTGAATCTGGCGCGCGACGCGCTGGTGGACGAGATCAGGCAGGCACTCAGTGAGGCTGACGTTCCAGGACACAGGCTTGAGCTCGAAATCACGGAAAGCGCGCTGATGGGCAATATCAGCCACACCATCGTGCTGCTTAAGGAAATCCGCAAATTGGGTGTTGCTTTGTCAATCGACGACTTTGGCACCGGCTACTCGTCGCTGGCCTACTTGAAGCGTTTGCCGTTGGACACTGTAAAGATTGATCGCTCGTTTATTCTCGATATTCCCGCCTCGCCGCAAGACATGGAAATCGTTCAGGCGATCATCCTCATGGCTCACACCCTGCGCCTCAAAGTCATCACCGAAGGGGTAGAAACCGCAGAGCAATTGGAGTTTCTGCGCGAATATGGCTGCGATTACGTACAAGGTTATTTGTTCGGCAAGCCTGCGCCGCTTGCCGATTTGAGACCTTTGATGCAACAGCTTAATCAGTGCAAACCCGTCGGCGTCTGGCCTTCGGGCACGGTGTTTGAAGCCGCGCGACTGAGCATGAACGTGTTACCCCTGCAAGATATCGCAGGGACTGTAGACCCTGGGGCAGACCGCTTTCGTTCGCCCCCGATACGCTGACGCTATGACCGACCACTCAAGAACGCGCTCGCGCACCTCAAAACATCTCAAGAAACCTGACGAAACGCCGACAACCCGAGGGTTACCCCTGAGTCGAGGCTAGGGTTAAACCCTATCGCCGATGGCTGATATCCCACTGTACAGTCGGTTTTTCTTTTTTGTGATGGCGCGATGACATCTAAGCGTCCTCCTTCAGGCAATGGCGCGCAATGACCAATAAAATCGAGGCTTCTGGCACTGTATCTAAACTGCTGGAAAATGTGCTGGCCGAGCACACCGTGGTGCCGCAAGGTGCTTATCTTCCTCAGCCGACCCCTGCCAAGTCGTACCTGTATTTCACTGAGACCGACACTGATCGCATTCTCGACAACCTGGACGGTCTGCGCGACATCGTGTTCCCGCCCTCGCTGCATTTTGAAGACAGTGAGGCGCGCAACGACCAACAGTTTCCGTCGGTTTGCCTGATCGGCCTGGGTCGCTGCGGCTCCAACATCGCACTGGATGTAGCTGAGTTGGTGTACAACGCGCGTAAATTCTATCTGAATCAACTCAACAACGATGACCGGCTCAGGGAGGACAAGGGTTACAGCCCTGGACGCTGGATTCGCAACAACCTGCGTCTGGTCCAGAGCAAAGCCAGCAAACCGGTGTTCCTGGTCGAACCGCTGGTGATGCTTGGCGACCTGGACAAGGACATCGCCGGGCGCATTCGTTTCTCGCGCAAGGGCGAGAAAAGCGGTTTTATCAAGGACTACAGCAAGATGAAAATCATGGACCTGTCGGAGGTTCATGCGGGCGGTTCGGGTAACGCGCCGATCCTCGGTCAGTATTTGGCCAAGATCATCCTGAACAAAGACACCGAGCATTTTTCCAGCGCCGACTGGAAGCTGATCCACTCTTATCTGATTGACTCATGTGGCATCAAAGCCAACCAGTCGCGCCTGTACTTCTACATTTTCAGCGCTGGTGGCGGTACCGGTTCGGGCATGGCCTCGGAATTCGGCCTGGCCCAGCAGTTCTCGTACATGAACAAGACCTTCGACACCAAACCCGCCAGCGAGAACGACAGCAAGCGCGGTCGCTCCTTCGTCTTCGAGCCGATTTTCACCAGCGGCATTTGCGTGCTGCCGAACATTTCCGATCACCGCAGCGAAATGTCCGAAGCACTGCACATCAACGCCGGGCGCCTGCTGTGCAAGTACTTGGCTGAGGAGTGGGACTTCTCCTACAACTTCGAAAATGAAGACAGCAGCGAAGCCAGTGTCATGGGCCGTATTCGGCCCTGGAACGCGATGATGCTGATCTCCAACGACATCATGCGATACGCCGAACAAAGCGATGACGGCACCATCGAGAACATCGACGTCAACGCCATGGAGCGTCACGCCAACCAATACATCTCGCAGCAGATTTTCAACATCCTGACGGCGCAGGCGGTTACCACCGACTACGACCAGAATTATTTCCGTCGTGCCGGTATCGACATCGGTGAAACCATTCGCCTGGACGCCAACGACCTGTTCATGAGTCTTGCGGGGCCAGTGGCCATTGCCTACGCCGAATCGGTGGTCCCGGAAACACCCGCAGCTGGATCGGACAAGCTGAAGATTTTCGAGAAGGAGCCGCCGCGACTGGACATCGACGACCTGTTCTTCCGCTCTATCGACCTGCCGCATTTCAACAAGATGACTCAGGCAATCGAGGGTATCAGCCTTCTGCCGATTGAGTCGCGGCGCTATCGTGCGGCGCTGGATCAGTACAAGACATCGGGTTACGACGCTGCAGCGCTACACGATCTGCACTTCTTCAAAAATTGCTCGTCGGTGGTCTCGATCGTCTCGCTGCCCAAGGATTACAAGCTGTCCTACATGGACCTGAACCGCTTGAAGACCCACCTCAACAGCCTGTTTCCCAACACCACGCTCAAGCGTTATGCATTGGTGATCGGCGCTTCGGCCAACCTGTCGCTGACCACCTTGATCGCCAAGAGCCCGTGCCTGTCGGATGACTTCCTGACGCTGATCGT
>NZ_DASWOT010000123.1:0-39117 GCF_036404235.1 Pseudomonas sp. | reverse complement strand
GCAATAGCACGCGTAGTCGATCACCTGATGTATTCATGGGATGAAGTTTACGGCGACTTCAAGTTCGTTTACATGAACGAAGTGTTCAAATGAGATGAATGTCGAAAATATGAGTGAGTGATGGGATCGCGGTTACAAGTTGGAGCTGTGGGAAAATTCCTTGGTTGTTGCTGTATTGGTCAACGGTGATGGGGTGTTTGAGTCTTGTGAGCTTACGATGAGCCAGGTGGGGGATTATTGATATATAGCTTTTTTATTAACGTGGTTTTGGCTACCATTAATTTATCGGTTGTTAGAAATGACAGGGTAGTGTTTTCGTTAAACATTTTGTTTGTTTGCCGATTTTTTTTAAACATTTAAACGGATATTTTTTTAACAAATAGAAGGGATATGAGTGTGAAACAAGCACATGTTGGGTGATGGGGGGGAATTTACGGTTGTACTGCAACTGATCGCCAATAGATCCTTTCCCACTGGCGGGGCAAGGCGAGCGTGGGGATTTGAGTTCGGATCAAGGGGGTTCGCCAACATTAGAACCAGCAAAGCACCCAGGGACCGGGTGCTTTGCTGGCTGCAAATCGGGATCAGCCTTTGTAGGCGGCAACCGATTTGAGGATTTCGGCGCGGGCGGCATCTGCGTTGCCCCAGCCTTCGATCTTCACCCATTTGCCTTTTTCGAGGTCCTTGTAGTTCTCGAAGAAGTGCTTGATCTGCTCCAGCAGCAATGGTGGCAGGTCGGTGTATTCCTTCACGTCTACGTATAGCTGCGACAGCTTGTCGTGCGGGACAGCGATGACTTTGGCATCGCCGCCACCGTCGTCGGTCATGTGCAGGATGCCGACTGGACGAGCGCGAATCACCGAACCAGGGGTAACGGGGTATGGGGTCACAACCAGTACGTCGAGCGGATCGCCGTCGTCAGCCAGGGTATTGGGAATGAAACCGTAGTTGGCCGGGTAGAACATCGGGGTGGCCATGAAGCGGTCAACGAACAGGCAGTCGCTGTCTTTGTCGATTTCGTATTTGATCGGGGCATGGTTGGCCGGGATTTCGATTGCGACGTAGATGTCATTCGGCAGGTCTTTGCCGGCTGGAATCTTGCTGTAGCTCATTGGGCAGTGCCCCCTTTGTTGACCAGTCAGAATCTGGCGCGAACGCCAAAAAGTGGGCCGGATTATAGGCATATTCGGCAGCGGTTGCCATGTACGCCAATAGAGCCTAGACCTTTGTATGAGCCTTATAGGCCGGGTTTTGCTGCTCAAGTGCCGTCAGTCGGGCGAGTGTATCCTGACGATAGAAGGCTTTCAGTTGCTGGTAGACCGCGGGATAGGCATTCGCCAGCAAATCCGGGGCGCTGAAGAAGTACTCGCTGGTGACGGCGAAAAACTCGCCTGGGTTTTCGGCAGCGTAGGGGTCGATGGCTGTGTGGGCGTGTGGATGGATATCCAGTTGATGGTTGAGGGCGTCAAAGGCGCTTTGCATGGTGTGGGCCCATTCGCTGACATTCATGCCTCTGTGCAGTGGCGGCAGGCCGTTGGCGTCGCCATTTAGCATGTCCAGCTTGTGCGCCAATTCGTGGATGACCAGGTTATAGGCCCCCCAGCCACCACTCATCAGTACACCGGACCACGCAAGAATCACTGGGCCTTGTGTCCAGGCTTCGCCGCTATGCTCGCCGTTCCATTCGTGTTCGATACCACTGGCATCGCGATGCTTTTGCGGGCTGATGAAGTCGTGGGGGTACAGGACGATTTCGTGGAAGCCTTGGTACCAGTTCAGGTCGCCCAAGGCTAGCAGCGGCAGTTGCGCCTGTGCTGCGAGGAACAGACGCGACTCGTCATCCAGGTCGACGCCTTCCAGTGCGGTCAGGGTTTTGGCTTGTAGGAACAGTACACAGCTGTCGAGTAGGTAACGATCCTCTTCGGCGCTCAGACCGTCGAGAATCGGCAGGCGCTTGCGCACACGGCTCCAGAGCTCGGGGGGCACTGGGTGGTGTGCGAGTGTCCGGCGTTTAAGCCAGCGGTCGAGCGACCACATGCTTTAGCGGGCGTCGACTGAACGGCTCGTGCGGCTGCGCACCACGCCGATGATCATAGGCAACAACGAAATCAGGATGATTGCCAGCACAAGCAAGGTGAGGTTTTTCTTGATGAACGGGATATTGCCGAAGAAGTAGCCCAGCGCCACCAGGCTGCCGACCCACAAGACTGAACCCAGCACGCTGAAACCGAGGAAACGTGGGTAGTGCATCTTGCCCACGCCAGCTACGAACGGAGCGAACGTACGGATGATCGGCAGGAAGCGCGCCATAGTGACGGTTTTGCCACCATGGCGAGCATAGAATTCATGGGTGCGGATCAGGTAGTCGCGGCGAAAGATTTTCGAGTTCGGGTTGCTGAACAGCTTGTCTCCGACGGTGCGACCGATGACGTAATTGGTGCTGTCGCCCAGAATAGCCGCAGCCATCAACAAACCGGCCAACAGAACCGGGTCCATGCCACCGCCTGCCGCTACCGCGCCTGCTATAAACAACAGCGAATCCCCTGGCAGGAAAGGCGTTACCACCAGGCCTGTCTCGCAGAAGATCACCAGAAAGAGGATGGCATAGACCCAGGTCCCGTAATGGGTAACCAGCAGATCGAGGTAAACATCGAGGTGGAGAATGAGGTCGAGCGGGTTGAAATCCATGTACGGCACCTGGGTGGTGAGACCCAATCGGGGTCATGTGCTGGTCGAAATTTAAAGGTGTGTGCGGGCGGCATTATAGGGGCAAGAGCCGCAATGCGGCTGTCGTGTTGTTAGTTTTGAAATATTTAAGGGTGGCGGTGGGCTTTCTTGGTCAGCAAGCTTGCGCCAACGGAGCGCCTGTCAGGCATCTCCAATCGGCAATACGTAGTTCTTGAACTGCGTGTCCTCCCGAAATCCGATGGATTCGTAAACTTTCTGCGCCACTTCGTTGTTGCTGCTGGTGGAAACCCGCATGCGCACGGCATGAGATTGCTTAGCCATCTTCTTGGCCTTCTGGATCAGATGATCGGCGACCAATTGCCTGCGAGCGTCTTCGGCGACGTAGATGTCGTTGAGAATCCACACGCGCTTGAGCGACAGCGAAGAGAAGCTTGGATAAAGCTGACAAAAGCCCAACAGCTTGCTGTCGTCGTCATCGTGCAACGCCAGATAAATAACTGATTCGTCACGGCGTAGGCGTTTTTCCAGGAACGCGCGCGATGAGTCAGGGAACGGCAACTCGCCATAGAACTCACGGTATTTCACGAACAGCGGAGTCAGGAGGTCCAGGTGCTCAAGGGTGGCTTGAATGATCCGCATGGTTTGGCCTCAAATTCATTTTTTTGAAAAAGCATTAATTGGGGCGCATGGTGCTGGCGCAGGCAGATTCGACTTTGCCTAAGCCTTTTAGAAAGGGCAATCCAATGCGCTATCAGTCTTTCGGGCCGGCGAGTAGGAAGTTTCCCTGAGTATTGACCGGCGCGTCTGATCCTAGTGTCTGAAGCTCGGCTTCATCCTTGAGGTTTACACCTGACAACTGCCGGCGGCAGGCTTCGCGCATCAGGTACAGAAGTCGATGTGTTGCCATGCCATAGCTCAAGCCTTCCAGTCGCACGTTGGAAATACAGTTGCGGCTGGCATCGGTCAGACCGACTTTCGGTGCGTAGGTAAAATACAACCCCAGGCTATCGGGCGAACTGAGACCCGGCCGTTCGCCGATCAGGATCACCACCATTTTTGCGCCAAGCCGCTGACCGATTTCGTCGGCGACGGCGACGCGGCCCTGTTCTACCAGAATGATGGGTGACAGCGACCAGCCTTCTGCGCTGGCCTGGTCCTCCATGCGTTCGAGAAATGGCAGCGTGTGTCGATGCACTGCCAGCGACGATAAACCGTCGGCCACCACCACTGCCAGGTCGACACCACCCGGATGGGCCTTCGTGTAATCGGTCAGTTTTTGGACAGACTCCTCGTCTAGCTTGCGCCCCAGGTCTGGGCGTTGCAGGTAAGCATTACGGTCGGCCGCTGCGCTGTGCAGCAACAAGGTATCGCGACCTTTTGCTGCAAGTTGGGCGCTGATGGCAGCATGATCGAACGGCAAATGCACGGCATCGCGCGCCTGTGCGTGCGCGGCCTGGAAATCCAGTTGCGCGGAGGTGGGCAGGCTGGTGCCGGTGCGGCCAAGGGCGATGCGCGCCGGGGTCAGGCGTCGAAGGTCCAGCCAAGGGTTTTCGGAGGTTGGGCCGGGCGTGCTGGTGTCATCCATGCGGTCGTTACTCATGCCAGGTGTGTCAGCGCTTGACGGAAGGCCGGTGGTAAAGCGTCACCGAAACGTATACGGCCATCGGACTGGGTGAGTATGCCCATTTTTTCCAGCCACGCTTCGTACTCGGGCGCCGGACGCAGGCCAAGGGTCTGCCTGGCATACAGTGCGTCATGGAACGAAGTGGTCTGGTAGTTGAGCATGATGTCGTCGGAGCCTGGGATGCCCATGATGAAGTTGATTCCGGCGACGCCCAGCAGCGTCAGTAGCGTGTCCATGTCGTCCTGGTCGGCTTCGGCGTGGTTGGTATAGCAGATATCGCAACCCATTGGCACGCCCAGTAATTTGCCGCAGAAATGATCCTCCAGCCCGGCGCGGATGATTTGTTTGCCGTTGTACAAGTACTCAGGCCCGATGAAACCGACCACTGTATTCACCAAAAACGGGTTGAAATGACGCGCCACGGCGTAGGCCCGGGTCTCGCAGGTTTGTTGATCGACATCGTGATGGGCGTTTGCAGACAGCGCGCTGCCTTGGCCTGTCTCGAAATACATCAGATTCTGCCCCAGCGTGCCGCGATTCAGGCTCAAACCCGCTTCGTAACCTTCCTGCAGCACATTCAGATTGATCCCAAAGCTGGTGTTGGCTGCCTCTGTTCCGGTGATCGACTGAAACACCAAGTCCACCGGCACACCACGGTTGATCACGTCAATGGAGGTGGTGACGTGGGTCAGCACACAGGCCTGAGTTGGTATCTCGTAGCGCTGGATGATCGCGTTGAGCATTTCCAGCAGCGCAACGATGGATGAAGTGCTGTCGGTGGCCGGATTGATGCCAATCATGGCGTCACCGTTGCCATACAAAAGCCCGTCGAGAATGCTCGCGGCAATGCCCGAAGGGTCGTCGGTGGGGTGGTTGGGTTGCAGGCGTGTTGACAGGCGACCGCGCAGGCCCACGGTGCCACGAAATCGGGTGACCACCCGGATTTTTTGCGCCACCAGTACCAAGTCCTGCACGCGCATGATCTTGGAAACGGCGGCGGCCATTTCCGGGGTTAAGCCTGGAGCGAGTGCGCGCAGGCTGGTTTCGTCGGCATGGTCGCTGAGCAGCCAGTCGCGAAAACCGCCCACGGTGAGGTGGCTGACGGAGTCAAAGGCAAGCGTGTCGTGGGTGTCGATGATCAGTCGGGTGACTTCATCGCTTTCGTAGGGGATCAAGGCTTCTTGGAGAAAGTGCTTGAGCGGGACATTAGCCAGCGCCATTTGCGCCGCCACGCGCTCAGCGTCATTGGTCGCTGCAATACCCGCGAGAAAATCCCCGGACCGCGCAGGGCTGGCCTTGGCCATGAGGTCTTTGAGGCTGTCGAAGCGATAGGTCTGTGCGCCGACGCAATGAGAAAAGCTTGCCATACAGATTCTCCATGACGGCCGAAGGCGAGTGCTCCGGGCGTGGTCTCTCGGCAATGCCAGGGGCGGCCGACGGTAGAGAGCGATGCAAGCAATTAATACTCCATCGTGATGCAGAGTGCCAATTGCGGGGATGATCTGGTTTTCAAAGCGCGTTTTTTACGGTGTACCGTTCCATTTTGGCGCACTGCAGACCCCGTCGGTGCAAGGCTTGCAACGGCGTCATAAACAACAATGGCCTCCGAAGAGGCCATTGGCGATCACTTAATCAATCCGTTTTAGAAGAAGCCCAACGGATTAATGTCATAGCTCACCAGCAGGTTTTTGGTCTGCTGATAATGCTCAAGCGCGATCTTGTGGGTTTCGCGGCCAACACCGGATTTCTTGTAGCCACCAAACGCCGCATGCGCTGGATACAGGTGGTAGCAGTTGGTCCACACGCGACCGGCCTTGATCGCGCGACCCACGCGGTAAGCGCGGTTGATGTCGCGAGTCCACAGGCCAGCACCCAGGCCGAACTCGGTGTCATTGGCGATGGCCAGGGCTTCAGCTTCGTCCTTGAAGGTCGTGACGCTGACCACTGGACCGAAAATTTCTTCCTGGAACACGCGCATCTTGTTGTTGCCTTTGAGCAGCGTCGGCTGGATGTAGTAGCCGGTCGACAAATCGCCGTCGAGCTTCTCCACTTTCCCGCCGCTCAGCAGTTCAGCGCCTTCACCTTGAGCGATATCGAGGTAGGACAGAATCTTGTCGAACTGTTGCTGAGACGCCTGAGCGCCGACCATGGTGTCAGTGTCCAACGGGTCGCCACGCTTGATCTTCAGGACCTTTTGCAGCACCACTTCGATGAACTGCGGGTAGATCGATTCCTGAACCAGGCAGCGCGAAGGGCAGGTGCAGACCTCACCCTGGTTGAAGAACGCCAGCACCACGCCTTCAGCGGCCTTGTCGATGAACTCGGGCTCAGCATTCATGATGTCTTCGAAGAAGATGTTCGGCGATTTGCCGCCCAGCTCTACGGTGGACGGAATGATGCTGTCGGCCGCCAGTTTCATGATGTGCGAGCCCACCGGAGTCGATCCGGTGAAAGCGATTTTTGCGATGCGCTTGCTGCTGGCCAGCGCTTCGCCCGCTTCGCGGCCAAAACCTTGCACGACGTTCAGTACGCCTTTTGGCAGCAGATCACCAATCAGCTCCATCAGTACGGTAATGCCCAGCGGGGTTTGCTCGGCGGGTTTGAGCACGATGCAGTTACCGGCAGCCAGGGCTGGCGCGAGTTTCCAGGCGGCCATCAGCAGCGGGAAGTTCCAGGGAATGATCTGCCCTACCACGCCCAATGGCTCATGAATGTGATACGCCACAGTATTGCCGTCGATTTCAGCAGCGCTGCCCTCCTGCGCGCGCAGTACACCGGCGAAGTAGCGGAAGTGGTCGACTGCCAGCGGAATATCGGCGTTGAGGGTTTCGCGCACGGCCTTGCCGTTGTCCCAGGTTTCTGTAACCGCCAGCACTTCGAGGTTTTGTTCGATGCGATCGGCGATTTTCAACAGGGTCAGCGAGCGTTCCTGAACCGAAGTCTTACCCCAGGCATCGGCGGCGGCGTGGGCTGCATCGAGGGCTTTTTCGACGTCTTCGGCAGTCGAGCGCGGGAATTGAGCGATCAGTTTGCCGGTGATGGGCGAGGTGTTTTCGAAGTATTGACCTTTGATAGGCGCAACAAACTCGCCACCGATGTAATTGCCGTATTTGGCCTTGAAGGTAACGATGGCGCCTTCAGTACCGGGATGGGCGTAACGCATGGTGAATATCTCCTTGCTCTTGTGATTGTCTGGGGATAACGCGCAGTTGCGCTTAAGACAAGCGTAGAGCAAAGCTCGGGCCACTGCGTCGCGGAGCAATGAATACTGGGGTTTTACCGAGGTTTTTGGGGCTTGGGCAAGAGCGCTGTATCGCTGCTGGCACGCGTCGGGTGACACTTTGTATCGAATCCGGGACAGCTCGTCTGCTTCATCCTTCGGCAGCATTGCAATGCCAGGAGGCGAGGAGGATGCTGGGCGGCAACTCCTTGGGAGAACAATAAAAAGTGCAAAGCAATCATCTGACTCGACATGCCCGACAAGTCCTCACTGTGGCTCAAGGCAGCCCCCATCGATACGGCCCCGGCAGCGACCCCTCCATTGCCCGCTCCTGGTTGCGCTGTCTACAGGACTATCACCTGGACCCCGCTCAAGCCGAGGCGCCCACCGTGCTTGAACACGCGCGCGTCCTGGAAAGCCGCGAGCGGCTGCAGCAAGTATTGAAAATCGCAAGCGTCGAGATGAATAGCCTGCATCAGCAATTGTCAGGCGGCCACGCAGTTCTGTTGACCGATGCGCGTGGAGTCATCCTCAATTGCGTGACTGAACCTGGCGAGCGGAAGATCTTCGAGCGTGCAGGCTTGTGGCTCGGTGCTGATTGGAGTGAGGCGCGCGAGGGCACCAATGGCATCGGAACCTGCCTCGTCGAGCGTCAGTCACTGACCATTCACCGTGACGAACATTTCCGTGGGCGCCATACCGGCCTTACCTGTTCGGCCAGCCCGGTGTTTGATCCGCATGGGAATTTGCTCGCGGTGCTGGATGTGTCATCGGCTCGGCACGACGTTTCTCGGCAAAGCCAGTTCCACACCATGGCATTGGTGAATCTCTCGGCGAAGATGATCGAAAGCAGTTATTTTCTGCGCCATTTCGATGATCAGTGGCTACTGCGCTTTCATTTGCAGGCCTCCTCGGTGGGGTTGTTCAGTGAAGGGTTGCTGGCTTTCGACGGTGAGGGACGGATCAAAGCGTTGAATCAAAGCGCTCTGAACCTCTTGAGCCTTGGTCGGGATGATTTAATTGGCCGGCCCGTTGAGGCGTTTTTCGATTGCTCGTTGGATGAGTTGATCAGCCGCGCCAGTGTCGATGCAGTTGCCGGTTGGCCACTACGTACCCGAGACGGACGAGGTTTTTTCGCACTCGTGCGTGGGGTTGTCCGTGAGCATCCGCGATCCGAGACGAAGGCAACCTCGCTCGGCACATCCGTTATCGCGCCGCCCCTGACAGGTATTTGCCTGGGTACGCCTGCCCTGCAAACTGAATTTCGACGAGCATTGCGAGTGTTTGAGCGCGATGTGCCGTTGCTGATCAATGGCGAAACCGGCAGCGGCAAAGAGGCATTCGCCAAAGCAGTACACCAGGCCAGCCTGCGAGCGGGTAAGCCGTTCGTGGCGCTGAACTGCGCGGCAATCCCGGAAAGCCTGATCGAGAGCGAGTTATTCGGTTATCGAGGCGGCAGCTTTACCGGCGCGCGCAAAGAAGGCATGCGCGGCAAGCTGCAACAGGCCGATGGCGGTACGCTGTTTCTGGACGAAATCGGCGATATGCCGGTGGCATTGCAGACTCGCTTGCTCCGGGTGTTGGAAGATCGTCTGGTGGTCCCGATAGGCGGCGAGCCGCAAGCGGTGGATGTACGAATCATCAGCGCGACGCACCGGAACTTGCAGGGCCGTGTGGAAGACGGCAGCTTTCGCGAAGACCTCTATTACCGATTGAACGGGCTGGAAATTGGACTGCCGGCATTGCGTGAGCGCAGTGATAAATCGCAGTTGCTGGATTTTCTGCTTGAAGAGGAGGCGGGTGGGCAGGCGGTATTGATTGATGGCCAGGCGCGTCAGGCGCTGCTGGACTTCAATTGGCCGGGTAACGTGCGGCAGATGCGAAATGTGCTGCGAACGTTGGCGGCGTTGTGTGACGAGGGTCGGATTGGGATGGGTGATCTGCCAGTGTCGATTCGACAGCCGGTTGTTGCCGGGGCTGGTGTTCAGGTCAGTGAATCGCCGCTTGAGGATGCCGAGCGTGTCGCACTGATCGCCACGCTTGAGGCCCAGCGCTGGCACATGACCCACGCTGCGCGGGAGTTAGGGTTGAGTCGCAACACTTTATATAGAAAGCTGCGCAAGCACGGGATATCGAGACATGAAGCAAATCGCTGATTCATCAAGCGGTAGATGATCTGTGGGAGCTTGCTCGCGCAGGTTGATATTTATCGTGCAACAGCTCGTTATCGGGACGATGGGTATCTCATGCAACGGTGAGCGCTCATTTGAATTGCCTCGTGCGCATTTACCGCCTCTACGCTAACCTGCGCGAAGGTTTTAAGAGGTTGGCCATGCATATTCATATTCTCGGTATCTGCGGCACGTTCATGGGCTCACTGGCGGTGCTCGCCAAAGAACTGGGCCACAAAGTCACCGGCTCCGATGCCAATGTCTATCCGCCGATGAGCACGCAATTGCAGGCTCAGGGTATCGAACTGACCCAAGGCTACGACCCAGCGCAACTCGACCCAGCGCCCGATCTGATTGTCATCGGCAATGCCCTGTCGCGTGGCAATCCTGCGGTCGAGTACGTCCTTAACAAAGGCTTGCCTTATGTCTCTGGCCCGCAATGGCTGGCAGATCACGTGTTGCAAGGTCGTTGGGTGCTGGCTGTCGCCGGTACGCATGGCAAAACCACGACCAGCAGCATGCTGGCCTGGGTGCTGGAGCACGCGGGCATGGCGCCAGGGTTTTTGATCGGCGGCGTGCCGCAGAACTTCGCTGTGTCAGCGCGTTTGGGTGATACGCCGTTCTTCGTGGTCGAGGCCGATGAATACGACAGCGCCTTCTTCGACAAACGCTCGAAATTCGTTCATTACCGCCCGCGCACTGCCATTCTCAATAATCTTGAGTTTGATCACGCCGACATCTTTCCCGATCTAGCCGCCATCGAGCGTCAATTCCATCATTTGGTGCGCACCATCCCGAGTGAAGGCCTGATCATTCATCCGACCACCGAGCCCGCCTTGCAACGTGTGATTCAGATGGGCTGCTGGACGCCGGTGCAAACTACCGGGCAGGGCGGTCAGTGGCAGGCGAAGTTGCTCAGTGAGGATGGTTCGACATTCGAAGTGATCTTCGATGGCGTCGCTCAAGGCACTGTTGATTGGGACATGACCGGCCAACACAACGTTGCCAACGCCCTCGCAACCCTCGCCGCGGCTCGTCACGTTGGCGTTGTCCCAAAGCAGGGCATCGAGGCCTTGAGCGCGTTCAAAAGCGTTAAGCGGCGGATGGAAAAGGTTGCGGACGTACACGGCATCATCATTTATGACGACTTCGCCCATCACCCGACAGCCATCGCCACCACGCTGGACGGCCTACGCAAGAAGGTCGGCGATGCACCGATCATTGCCATCATTGAACCTCGCTCCAACTCCATGAAGCTCGGTGCGCATCGCGACGGTCTGCCGCAAAGCGTGACTCAGGCCGATCAAGTGGTCTGGTATGCACCGGCCAATCTGGGCTGGGATCTGGCGGCGACCGCAGCGCAGTGTTCGGTGCCGGCAGTGGTTTGCGATTCGCTGGAAGGCATTATTGAGCGAGTGAAAAGCCAGGCTCAGCCCGGTACGCATGTGGTGATCATGAGTAACGGCGGCTTCGGTGGCCTGCACGGCAAACTGGCCGAGGCGCTCAAATGAGCGGGCCGGAACGCATCACCCTGGCCATGACCGGCGCATCCGGCGCGCTATACGGTCTTCGCTTGCTCGATTGTCTGGTGCGCGAAGACCGTGAAGTGCATTTCCTGATTTCCAAGGCCGCGCAACTGGTGATGGCCACCGAAACCGACGTGTTGCTGCCGCCAAAACCACAGATGATGCAGGCATTTCTCACCGAATACACTGGCGCAGCAGAGGGGCAGATTCGGGTGTACGGCAAGGAAGACTGGATGTCTCCGGTAGCCTCCGGGTCCGGCGCACCGAGTGCGATGGTGGTGGTACCGTGTTCTACCGGGACGCTGTCGGCGATTGCCACTGGCGCCTGCAACAACCTCATCGAGCGCGCGGCAGACGTGACCCTCAAAGAGCGTCGCCAGTTGATTCTGGTGCCCAGGGAGGCGCCATTTTCCAGTATTCATTTGGAAAATATGCTCAAGCTATCGAACCTCGGCGCGGTGATTCTGCCGGCCTCTCCTGGCTTTTATAACCAGCCTCAGACGATTGATGACCTGATCGATTTCGTCGTTGCGCGAATCCTCAATTTGTTGAACATCCCGCAGGACATGCTGCCACGTTGGGGGGAGCATCATTTTGGCGCGGATGAATAAGCGACTGGTGTTCATCACCCTCGGCCTGTTGTTGACTACAGGTTGCGCGACGGTCAGTACGCTGGATGCCAATCAGCCCGGTGCGCCGGTGGTGTATTCCGGCACGCGCCTGGATTTGTATGCAATGGATGGCGGGTGTTGTGCGAAAGACCGTTTCGGCACCGAGGCCCCTAAATACCCCGCGCTGGACCTGCCGGGGAGTGCATTGCTCGATACGCTTTTGCTGCCGCTGTCGCTGCTGACCGCCATAGGCGTGGGGTTTCAGGCGACGGGTGGGTTGTAGCAGCAATATTGAGGGGACAGATTCGTTGACGGTGAAACGCTGTAAATAAATCAGTCCCCTTATGTCTAGTGTCTAGGGGACTGATTTATTTTCGCGCTTTTTGAAAATCAATCTGTCCCCGGTCTCCAAAATAAGGGGACAGATTCTGTGTAGCGAATTTATTCGCGAGACGGTCTTGAAGTCACACTGCATGTGGCATCGCCAACACGTTGGCGCCTACAGAAAGCGTAACCCTTTTATTTCCCCAACCGCCTTAAATCATCCGATTCCACAACCCGCACGCCATCCTGTTCTTCCAACGCCAGCCGCCACAATGCGCGGGCCAGGCACAACGCTTCAATGCCGCCGTATTTGCCGGGAATCAGTTTTGCCAACGGGGCGGCGAGTTGCTCGACCAGGCGCTGATCCTCGCGCTCGCCTATCAGCAGCGAAGGGCGGGCGATGGTCAGTTGTGGCCAGTCCTGCGCCTTCAGCGTTTCTTCCATTTCGCCTTTGACGCGGCTATAGAAAATGCTCGACTCAGGGTCGGCATTGACTGCGCTGATCACCAGCAGATGCCGAGCGCCGAGTTCGCGGGCACGTTCGCCGAACGCGACCACCATGTCCTTGTCTATGGCGCGAAAGGCTTCCTGCGAGCCCGCCTGTTTGATAGTGGTGCCCAGGCAGCAGTAAGCGATATCAACCTGGCCTTTCAATGTGGGCAGCAGTGAATTGAATTCGCCAACAGGGTTTTCCAGATGGGGATGTTCGGCCAGAGGCCGACGACTAGGGGCCAGCACGCGGCTGACCGTGGGTTCGTTGAGTAGGCGGTCGAGTAAGTGCTCGCCCGTCAATCCAGTGGCTCCGGCAAGCAGAATGTGTCGCGGCGTCAAGTACATGGTCATTTCCCCCTTGATACATCCAGCTTAGGCGATCTGGACTCACTGCTCGCGGGTGTCACCATGAAATATGATTCACTCGGCAATATGCGCCAGGGGCATCCTGCGTTTTGTGCGGTACTAACGATTACTGGCGGCTTTCACGTCCTTGCGCGCTGAAACTGCGTTGAGCGCCCGTTCGGCCTGGTTTTTACGAAGCTGCATCCAATGGGCGACGACACCCTTCGGCGCCCACATCTGCGGCTCGGACGCTTCGAAGCTCTCGGCAATTTCACGCTGGGCGACCAGTTGGCGGGCTTCGTTGAAGGCCTGCTGCAAGTCATCGGTTTCGACTAACGCTTTGCCGAATAGGGCCTCACCGAAGTAGGTAAAATCCGCCTCTTCGGAGCAGCCGAACGACACCCGATCTTCTCGGGACGCGGTGATGACCATGGTTTTTTCATCTTTGATCGCTGGGATGAAGCCGCCGGAATAGCACGCGGAAATCACCACCACCTTGTCGCGATTTTTCAATGGCAACAGCGCGACGGCCAGCTCATTGGCCGGCAGGTCGGACAATTCCAGGCGTGGTTGATCCAGCACCAGTTCGTGGTCGTGAGTGCCGTGGCTGGTCAGGTAAATGAAGATCAAGTCTTCCGGGCCGCTGCGTTGTGCCAGCGTCTGGATCGCGCGGCTGATGGTTTCCCGGGTTGCCAGCGGGCGGTCGTTCATGTGATCACGATGGTTGACCAGGCTGATTTGCCCATAAGCACCAAAACGTGTGCTCAGCAGGTTGCCGACATAATCGGCCTCGCGCATGAACACGCTTTGCTTGCCGTCACCGCCGACCACCAGGCTGTACAACTCGGTCGCGGGTGTGGAAACGGGAACCGCGGCCAGGGCTTTGTCGAGTAGGGTGCCCTGGGCGAGCAAACCCGTTTCGAGCGGATCGGGCAACAGTTTGCCCTGTGCATCGCGTATGCGTTGGCCGTTGGCCCAGATACCGCTCTGCACGCTGCCGTCAGCCGAAATCAAAATGCCTTGGCCTTCGTAGTTGTCGTTGACGAAGTGACCGACAAAGATACTGCCGTCCGACAGGGTCAGGCGACCTTCGCCAGCGTATCGCCAGTTGCTGAACTGACCTTGATAGTGGCTGCCATCAGATCCGACCAATTCGCCTTTGCCAGTGAACGCCCCGTCCTTGAATTGGCCGATCCACACATCGCCATCGCTGTTTTCGTAGCGTCCGCGACCATTCAACTGATTGTCGCTAAAGCCGCCGACATACTGATCGCCGTCGGCGCTGGTGAACGTGCCGTTGCCCTCAAGCTGACCGTGTACGAATTTGCCGCTGAACTGGTTGCCGCTGGCATCGCTGCGCTGGCCTTCGCCGTTGGGCTTGCCCTTGGAGAACTGGCCCTGATACTCACTGCCGTCGCTCAGTTCCAGGCGCCCGAGACCGTCATACTGATCGGCCTTGAACTCACCGCGATAGGTCATGCCGCGCTCTTTGAGCGTGCCTTCACCTTCACGACGCCCCAGTTTGTAGCCGCCGACGTAACTGCCGCCGCTGGAAGTCGTCAGTGTGCCTTGCCCATCAAACAGGCCGTTTTGAAATCCGCCTTTATAGATGTCGCCGTTACTGGCGTGCCATTCACCCTGGCCGCTCCACTGGCCGTTCTTGAACTCACCGGCGTACCAACTGCCGTTGGGATAGTCGATCCGGCCTTGCCCTTGCAGCAGGCCATTCACGACCTCGCCGCGATAACGCCCGCCGTCGGGCAGACGAGCGTCCGGAGGCGACAGGGGTTCTCCGTCGCCACAGGCGGTCAGCAATAAAATCAGGGCGAGTGGAGCAAGCGCGCGCATGGTAAATCCCGAAAATTAGATGTTTCGGCGTGATCAGCGCGTACTTTATAGGAGTCGCGGTCCGATAGCCGCAGCGAGTATGCCGCAGCCGAGAAGTCTCACGAAACAATCTGTTATGACTGCTTCGTGTTTCAGGTCGGTTATACGAAGCAAAGCGACAGCGGTTGGGCGATAAATGCGGGTTTGTCTTGACCTTCGATTTCCAGCGTGGCCGTGGCTTTGAGCAGCCATTGACCGGGTTTTTTCTCGGTGACTTCGGTCAGCGTGACTTTTAGACGAACGCGCGAGTCAACGTTGACCGGCTGAATGAAACGCACGCTGTCGAGCCCGTAATTGACCACCATTTTCAGACCTTCGGGCAATACCAGCAGCGGCTCCATCAGTTTCGGGATCAGCGACAACGACAAAAGCCCATGCGCGATGGTTGAGCCAAACGGTGTTTGTGCGGCTTTGACCGGGTCGACATGAATGAACTGAAAGTCACCCGTCGCCTCAGCGAACAGGTTGATGCGCTCTTGATCGATGGTCAGCCATTCGGAACATCCCAGTTCCTTGCCTTCATAACTCTTGAGCGCTGCAACAGGTACATACGGCATCGTTACTCTCCTTGTGAATCAGTTTCATTGTGCAGGTTTTGTTTTTTGGTGGTTCTGCAGCTATAGGCTTCTTTATTGCTTCGTGAACAAGGCTGCCGCTGTCCTCTTAAGGAGACAACGTGTTGGCGAAGCGGACCAAGCGGCGTTTCAGGCAAGCCGCTTCGCGAACAAGTTTGCTCCAGGTCCTCGGTGGTGTTCAGGACTGCGGGGGCTGCTGGAACTGAAGATCAACACGGCAATGCCCGCTGGTCAAGAAATCACACGCTGGCGAATACCCATTCATAGCCGCCAAGACAGCATGCTTATAATGGCGCCGCTAAATTGCTGGAGTTTTTTATGTTGCTCAGAGGTCTGACCTGGCTGGTGCTGTTCCAATTGCTCGGCACCGCGCTCAATCATTTATTTCTGTCGATGCTGCCCGGCCCGATCATCGGCCTGGTGCTGCTGATGGTGTATTTCATGACCCGTGGCGAAGTCAGCGAGCCCATCAGCCTGGCTGCCAGCAGCCTGCTGCGCTATCTGCCTCTGCTGCTGGTGCCTCCTGCCGTGGGCGTCATGGTCTATGCGAACCAGATTGCGGCTGATTTTTGGGCGATTGTCGGCTCGCTGGTGTTGTCATTGATGGTCTCGCTGACCTTCGCCGGCTGGCTAATGCAGAGGCTGATTGATCGCCAGGCGCATCGCCGGGAGCCGTCATGAGTCTCGATTGGCAAGGCGCATGGCTGTCGGTCGTTCATCATCCGCTGTTCGGCATCGCGATTACGTTGGGCGCCTATCAAGTGGTGCTCGCAGGCTACGAGAAGACTCGTTGGGTGTTTCTGCAGCCGGTGCTGGTGTCGATGCTGGTGGTTATCTGCGTACTGGTGTTGTGCGGTCTTGATTACGTCGAGTACCGCAAGAGCACGGAAATCCTCAGCATTCTGCTCGGCCCTGCCACGGTGGCGCTGGCCGTGCCGCTTTATTTGAATCTGCGGCGCATTCGGCAGTTGTTCTGGCCGGTCTTGACTACGCTGGTGGTTGGCGGGGTGATGGCGACAGGTCTATGCGTGGCTCTGGGGTGGGCGTTGGGCGCTGATCACATGATCCTGATGACCATGGCCCCCAAGTCGGTGACTTCGCCGATTGCCATGCTGGTGGCTGAGCAGATTGGCGGCGTGGCGGCACTGGCGGCGGTTTTCGTTTTGATTACCGGGGTGATTGGGGGTATTTTCGGCCCCGGTCTGTTGACCCTGGCCAGGGTGCATAGCCCGGCAGCGCGTGGTATGGCGCTTGGCCTGACGGCGCACGCGGTCGGCACATCCGCTGCATTGCAGGAAGGTGAGGAGTGTGGCGCCTTTGCGGCGCTGGCAATGAGTTTGATGGGTGTTGCCACGGCGCTGTTTTTGCCACTGGCGGTGTCTTTGGTTGCTTGAGGAAGGTTTCTATGTCGCTGCCGTTGTTTGCACTGAACGCTGTGTTGTTCCCTGGATGTGTCCTTGATCTGCAGATATTCGAGGCGCGCTATCTGGACATGATTGGTCGCTGCATGAAACAAGGCGAAGGCTTCGGAGTGGTGTGCATCACCGAAGGCAGCGAAGTTGGCGAGGTGCCGGCAGGTGTTTCGCTGATCGGCTGCGAGGCGCGGGTGACCGACTTCCAGCAACAGGACAACGGCCTGCTGGGGATTCGCGTAATCGGTGGCCGGCGTTTTCGCGTACTCAGCAGCGAGACGCAAAAAGATCAATTGCTGGTCGCTCAAGTGCAGTGGCTGCAAGAGCCGGTCGACAATCCGCTTCAGGAAGAGGACGACGATCTGGTGGCGCTGCTGGCCGCACTGGCTGAGCATCCGATGGTCGCGGCGTTAAACATGGGCTTGACCGCAAGCGGACAGCAGTCGTTGGCCAATCAACTGGCATATCTGTTGCCGTTCACCGAAGAAGCCAAGATCGAATTGCTTGAAATCGACGACGCCGAAGAGCGGCTGGATGCAATTCAGGACTTGCTGGATGAAATGCAGGGCGATATGCAGGTGTAAAGCTGCGCCTTATTGGCGTGCGGCGTGCCCGAAGGCTTTGACTCGATCTATAAATCCACGGAGTTTTTCGTGGACAGGCCTGATCCCGCTTGCTGGCTAGTACTGATACTGAATCAGCCCTTGCGCGAATGAATGCACTGCGAACCCTCCAAACAGCGCCGTCATCAATGGTAATAGCAACCACCACACTCGGATTGGCAGCGCAGGCAGCGATTGTTTGTTCTGCACGCACGCAAGACTCGTGGCGCAGGCAAAAAATGCCAACAGCATCCCGGCCAATACGTCAGTCGGCCAATGCACCCCGAGGTAAACCCGCGACATTGCAATCGACGCCGCCGGAATCCCGCCCAGCAGCAACCACGTCAGTCGCAGTCGCGCTGGCTGTCCACGTCCCGCCAAGACCGCCAGGGTCATGAACAGCGCAAACGACGCAGAGGCATGTCCGCTGGGCATGCTGAATGTCGTCAACGGCTCAGCTAACACGTCAGGACGGGCACGTTCAAAGGTGTGTTTCATGCTCTGGTTGATGATCGCGGCTCCCAGAGTCGTCGCCCCGGCAAAGATCGCGTGACGCCACTGCCGGGTGAGCGCCAGCACGATTAACAACAACGCTGCGGCGCAGAACTGCGTCCTGAAGTCTCCCAGCCCTGTGACCAGCACCACGAAGTTTTCTGCTACATCGCTGCGATGTTCCTGGATCAGGGCGATGAGGCCCTGATCGAAGTGCGCGAGGTAGGGCCAGCCGAGAAACACCGCGACCAGCAAAATGAAGGCCGTCAGCGCGATGAGTTTGGGGGCATAACGCTTGCCGCGAACGCTGCTCTGTACCGCAACGCCTAACAGCAGCGCGAGCCCGGCGCCAACGACTGCGGCTTGCGGCCAGAAGCCCTCGGGTAATGGCAAGCGCATCGCCGCGCCAGCCGCCCAGCCCGGCAGAATGTAGACCACCGACCATCCGGCCGCCGCGATCACGCTGACTGCCACGAAACGCACCACCGGCATGTCGAACATGCCCGCAACCATTGGCAACATGGGCCGCAGCGGGCCAATGAAACGTCCTACCAGCAAACTGGCGATTCCGTAACGCTGAAAGTACGATTGCGCACTGCCGATCCATTCCGGGTGGTGACGCAGCAGGGGCAGTCGGCGAATGTTCTGGTGAAAGCGCCTGCCGAGAATGTACGACACCGCATCACCCAACAGTCCTCCGAGAAACCCCAGCAGCAACGCCTCGTTCAGGGGCAGGATGCCGCTGCCAGCCAATGTGGCAATGGCGAACAGCGCTACCGTGCCGGGGACG
Organism: Pseudomonas sp.; assembly: GCF_036404235.1. Lineage (GTDB taxonomy): Bacteria > Pseudomonadota > Gammaproteobacteria > Pseudomonadales > Pseudomonadaceae > Aquipseudomonas. The sequence goes on along the minus strand of NZ_DASWOT010000123.1, from coordinate 20,358 downwards.
ATGATGCCGACAATGGCCAGGCATTCGACGAATGCCACCAAAAAAATTGCCGCACTAAGCCATGCAGGATTGACCGTCAGCCAAGCGGTGATGCTGTCGAGCCATGAGCCCATGGGTCAGTTTCCTTGCTCGATGAAAAAGTAGTCGCGGCCTTCGACCTGTCCGCGCCTGAGTGGGTTCCGCGTACAGAAACGCGCATACATGGCGTCGACGAAGCGATACATCAGGTGTTCGTCGCGACCTGCTGGAATGCCCAGTCGCGTGGTTTGGATGATCCGTAGCGGGGTTTGTCCCACGTCCTCGACGAACAATCGGGCTTGATCGAAACGCTTGGCGTCCCACATCGGGACCTTAAGGCCCAGCGCTTTGCACAGCAGTGTCTGTCCGGCGCAGACGCATTCCGGTGTGCGAATCTCGCCCTTGGCGTCGGGATTGTTCAGCAGCATCTGTGCGAGGCTGTTTTCATTGGAAAAGCTATCGACCCATGGGTAAGCCGATTTGATCAGCACGGCGTTGCCCGGCCCCTGCGCGCTGAAGTTCAGCGAGTCGCCGCCTCGGGCGTAGTACATATAGATGTGGCCGCCATCCAGAAACAAAGCTTTACGTTTTTCTGTGTAGCCGAGTGAAGCGTGGCTGCCTTTTTCGTCGAAGTAATACGCTTCGGTCTCGATGATGCGTGCCGACAACCAAAGCTCGCCCACCTTGTGACGGATGACTTTGCCCAACAGATCGCGGGCGAGTGTTTGTGCGTCGCGGTGGAAGAAGCTGTCGGGCAGGGCGGTAGGCAGTTGGTCAAGCATAAGTGGGCTGTAATCGACGAATGACGGGCGATCATAACAATATTGGCCTTAATTGGAGCTGAACGGCGCAAGGCCTCAATCGTGGGCACGCTTGCGCTCACAGATCCAATGTTTGCTGCGTGACATTGCGGCGTCTGGACGACGGGGGATCTCCTAAAGCGGATATCAGCGCGCTTTACGGTGGTTTTATCCAATGTTTACAGCTTATATCGACCATCCGCCTGTCACTGCTGTCGCTGGGGACGCCTGACAGCTATAATCCGCCGCTTTCCTCTCTGCCAAGACCTCTGAGACCATGACTGAGTCCGTTCTTGACTACATGACCCGCCTGGGACGCGCTGCTCGCGAAGCTTCCCGTGTGATCGGCCGTGCCAGCACCGCGCAGAAAAACCGCGCCTTGCAGGCCACTGCAACTGCGCTGGACGCTGCCCGCGACGAGTTGTCCGCCGCCAACGAGCTGGACTTGGCCGCTGGCCGGGCTAATGGCCTTGAGCCGGCGTTGCTTGAGCGTCTCGCCCTGACCCCCGCGCGTATCGACAGCATGATCGTCGGGTTGCGTCAGGTGATGAGTCTGCCGGACCCGATTGGCACCCTGCGCGACATGAATTTCCAGCCTTCCGGCATTCAGGTCGGCAAGATGCGTGTGCCGCTGGGTGTGGTCGGCATCATCTATGAGTCGCGTCCGAACGTGACCATCGATGCCGCCAGTCTGTGCCTCAAGTCTGGCAATGCCACGATCCTGCGCGGCGGCTCCGAAGCCATCCATTCCAACCGTGCCATTGCTGCCTGCATTCAGCGCGGTCTGGCCGAGGCTGGTCTGCCGGCTGCCGTGGTTCAAGTGGTCGAGACCACTGACCGCGCTGCCGTGGGTGCCTTGATCACCATGCCTGAATACGTGGACGTCATCGTTCCGCGTGGCGGCAAAGGGTTGATCGAGCGTGTCAGCCGCGATGCCAGGGTGCCCGTCATCAAGCACCTGGATGGCATCTGCCACATTTATGTCAGTGCTCACGCCGACCTGGCAGCAGCGCAGCGTATCTGCTTGAACGCCAAAACCTATCGTTATGGTATCTGCGGGGCTATGGAAACCCTGTTGGTCGACCAAGCCATCGCCGCGCAATTCCTGCCGCCGATGGCTGCGCAGTTACGCGAAAAAGGCGTCGAGCTACGCGGCTGCGAACGCACCCGCGACCTGATCGATGCCAATCCGGCCACTGAGGACGACTGGCACACCGAATACCTGGCGCCGATTCTCTCGATTCGTATCGTCGACGGCCTGGATCAGGCCATTGAGCACATCAACCATTACGGCTCGCATCACAGCGATGCCATCGTCTCTGATCATTTCGGCGAAACCCGCCGCTTCATGGCCGAAGTCGACTCAAGTTCGGTGATGATCAACGCGCCGACTAGCTTCGCCGATGGATTTGAATACGGTTTGGGTGCGGAGATCGGCATTTCTACTGATAAGATCCACGCCCGCGGTCCGGTGGGTCTCGAAGGTTTGACCTGCGAGAAGTACATCGTGATCGGCGATGGACATCAGTTGCGCGGACAGGAGCCTGTCTGACTTGGCCCAAACCCGACAGCACGCTACCGATGGTGCGGATGCTGTGGTCAGGCCCAAACGCATCGGCATACTGGGCGGAACGTTCGATCCGGTGCATATCGGCCATTTGCGTGGCGCGCTGGAAGTCGCTGCGTTGCTTGAGCTTGATGAGTTGCGCCTGACGCCCAGCGCCAGGCCGCCTCATCGCGATACGCCGCAGGTTTCTGCACAGGACCGTCTGGCGATGGTCGAAAGTGCGGTGGCGGGGGTGTCGCCATTGACGGTGGACGACCGCGAACTGAAGCGCGACAAGCCGTCGTACACCCTCGATACGCTGGAGTCGATGCGCGCCGAACTGGCCGCCGATGACCAGTTGTTCCTGTTGCTGGGGTGGGACGCTTTTTGCGGATTGCCCACCTGGCATCGTTGGGAAGAGTTGCTGGAGCACTGCCATATCGTGGTGCTGCAACGCCCGGACGCCGACAGCGAGTTGCCGGACGCCATGCGCAATTTGCTGGCGGGACGTGCGGTCAGCGATCCGAAGGCCCTCAAGGGGCCGGGCGGAAACATTACATTCGTCTGGCAGACACCGCTTTCGGTGTCTGCCACCCAGATCCGCCAACTGCTGGCCAGCGGGAAGTCGGTACGTTTTCTGGTGCCAGACGCCGTACTGGCCTACATCGAGGCGCACGGACTGTACCGTGCTCCCCAATTGAACTGAATGAGTTTTATATGACCAAGAAAAAACACAGCATATCCGGCGAAGAGCTGGTTGAACTGACCAAGGCCGCGCTGGAAGACGTCAAAGCCCAGGACATCCTGGTGATCGACGTCAAAGATAAGCACAGCCTGACCGACTACATGGTGATCGCCACCGGCACCTCGAACCGCCAGATCAACGCCATGCTCGACAAGGTTCGCGAGAGCGTCAAAGCCAAGGGCGCTCAGCCTTTGGGCGAAGAAGGCAAGGGCGAAAGCGACTGGGTGCTGTTGGACCTGGGCGATGTCATCGTTCACATGATGACCGCCGCAGCCCGTCAGTTCTATGACCTTGAGCGTTTGTGGCAAGGCGCCGAGCAGAGCCGTGCGGCCAGCGCTGCGCACCATACTCCAGGGAACGAATAAGGGCTCATCGTGCGTCTGCGTTTGATTGCCGTTGGTTCGCGTATGCCCAAGTGGGTGGAAGAGGGTTGGCATGAGTATGCCAAGCGTCTGCCATCCGAAATGGCGCTGGAGCTGGTGGAAATATCGCTCAACACCCGTGGCAAGAACGCCGATGTGGCGCGCCTGATTCGTCAGGAAGGCGAGGCCATGCTGGCCAAAGTGCAACCGGGCGAGCGAATTGTCACCCTTGAGGTACACGGCAAACCTTGGAGCACCGAGCAGTTGGCGGTTGAACTCGATCGCTGGCGCCTGGATGCGCGCACGGTGAACCTGATGGTCGGCGGCCCGGAAGGGCTGGCGCCGGAGGTTTGCGCGCGTGCCGAGCAACGCTGGTCGTTATCCCCGTTGACGCTGCCGCATCCGTTGGTGCGCATTCTCATCGGTGAGCAGATTTATCGTGCCTGGACCGTCCTGTCCGGGCACCCTTACCACAAATAGCATTGCCGCCACTCACTGTGAACACGCCCTAAATGTCTCAGCCCATTCGCCTGAAAGATCATGAGAAGGACGCACGCCTGGTGCGCAGCCGAGTCGTGGTCGGCGCAGTGGCGGTGGTCGTTCTGATTTGCGTATTGGTGGCACGGCTGTATTTCCTCCAGGTCATTCAGTACGACTACCACTCCACGCTCTCGGAGAACAACCGGGTTCACGTTCAGCCGATTCCCCCGAGCCGTGGCCTGATCTATGACCGTAACGGCGTGGTCGTTGCGGACAACCGACCGAGTTTCAGCCTGAGCATGACCCGTGAGCGCTCAGGTGATTGGGAGCAAATCCTCGATACCATTGTTGAAGTGCTGGAACTGACGCCGGACGACCGGATTATCTTCGAAAAACGCATGAAGCAGGGGCGACGGCCGTTTGAGCCGGTGCCAATCCTGTTTGAACTGACCGAAGAACAGATCGCCCTCGTGGCAGTCAATCAGTTCCGCTTACCGGGGGTCGAGGTCGTCGCGCAGTTGGTCCGTCACTACCCGCAGGGCGCGCATTTTGCGCATTCAGTCGGGTACATGGGGCGCATCAACGAGAAAGAGCTGAAAACCCTTGATCCGGTGAACTACAGCGGCACTCACCACATTGGCAAGACCGGTATCGAACGCTTCTACGAGCCCCAGTTGCACGGTCAGGTAGGTTACGAAGAAGTCGAAACCAATGCCCGAGGTCGCGTGCTGCGCGTACTCAATCGTACCGATCCTGTGCCCGGCAAAGACATCGTGCTGAGCCTGGATATACAACTGCAAGAGGCTGCCGAAGCCGCGCTGGGCGGACGTCGGGGCGCGGTGGTAGCGCTCGACCCTAACACCGGCGAAGTGCTGGCGATGGTTAGCCAGCCAAGTTTCGATCCCAACCTGTTCGTCACCGGGATCAGCTTCAAGGCCTACGCCGAGCTGCGCGACTCGGTGGATCGCCCGCTGTTTAACCGTATTCTGCGCGGCCTGTATCCGCCGGGTTCGACCATCAAACCGGCCGTGGCGATTGCCGGGCTGGACTCCGGTGTCGTGACCGCCAGCACGCGGGTGTTCGACCCCGGTTACTACATGCTGCCCAACTACGATCACAAATACCGTAACTGGAACCGTACCGGTGACGGCTGGGTCGATCTGGACACCGCGATCATGCGTTCCAACGACACCTATTTTTACGATCTGGCGCACAAAGTCGGCATCGATCGTCTGTCCTCGTACCTGAACAAGTTCGGTATTGGTCAGAAAGTGTCGCTGGATATGTTTGAAGAGTCGCCCGGCCTGATGCCTTCCCGTGACTGGAAACGCGTCACCCGGCGTCAGGCGTGGTTCCCTGGAGAGACACTGATTCTGGGGATCGGCCAGGGCTATATGCAGGCCACACCATTGCAATTGGCGCAGGCCACCGCGCTGGTCGCGAACAAGGGAAAGTGGAACCGTCCGCATCTGGCGAAGACTATCGAAGGGCAGAAACCGGTTGATGACAACCCGATGCCTGATATTGTGCTGCGCGATCCGTCCGACTGGAACAAGGTCAACCACGGCATGCAGCAGGTGATGCACGGCGCACGAGGCACCGCGCGCAAGGCCGCTATCGGCGCGCAGTACCGGATTGCCGGCAAGAGCGGAACTGCTCAGGTGGTCGCGATTCGCCAGGGCGAAAAATACGACCGCAGCAAAATTCAGGAGCGCCATCGTGACCATGCCTTGTTCGTCGGCTTTGCGCCCGCAGACAACCCGAAAATCGTGGTCGCTGTGATGGTCGAGAACGGCGAGTCTGGCTCTGGCGTGGCTGCGCCGGTGGTGCGCCAGGTGATGGATGCATGGCTGCTGGACCCACAAGGTCGTTTGAAACCCGAATACGCCAGTAATACCCAGCCTCCGGAGACTGCGGCCCGTGAAGAGTAATTTCGACCGCATCCTCTCCAGCGAAGACGTGATGCGCCGCCGCGCCACCTTCCTGCAAAAGATCCACATCGACGGCCCGCTGTTGATCCTGCTGCTGACCCTCGCTGCGGGCAGCCTGTTCGTGCTGTATTCGGCCAGTGGCAAAAGCTGGGACCTGCTGATCAAGCAGGCCACCTCGTTTGGTATCGGGCTGGTGTCGATGTTCGTCATCGCCCAGCTCGAACCCCGTTTCATGGCGCGCTGGGTTCCCGCGGCCTACGTGTTGGGCGTGCTGCTGCTGGTCGCGGTGGACGTCATGGGCCACAACGCCATGGGCGCAACACGCTGGATCAACATTCCCGGCGTCATTCGCTTCCAACCGTCGGAATTCATGAAGATCATCATGCCGGCGACCATCGCCTGGTACTTGTCCAAGCGCACGCTGCCGCCGCATTTGAAGCACGTGGCCTTGAGCCTGGGGCTGATCGGTCTGCCGTTCATTCTGATTGTGCGTCAACCTGACCTGGGTACGTCGCTGCTGATTCTGGCGTCCGGGACCTTCGTGCTATTCATGGCCGGGCTGCGCTGGCGCTGGATCATCAGCGTGATCGCGGCAGCAGTTCCGGTCGCAGTGGCGATGTGGTTCTTTTTCATGCATGACTATCAGAAGCAGAGAATCCTGACGTTCCTCGACCCGGAGAGCGATCCGCTGGGTACTGGCTGGAATATCATTCAATCCAAAGCAGCGATTGGTTCCGGTGGGGTGTTCGGCAAGGGGTGGCTACTGGGCACACAGTCGCACCTGGATTTTTTGCCGGAAAGCCACACCGACTTCATCATCGCGGTGCTGGGGGAGGAGTTTGGTCTGGTTGGCATCTGCGCCCTGTTGCTGATCTACCTGTTGTTGATTGGCCGGGGTCTGGTGATCACCGCTCAGGCGCAGACGCTCTACGGCAAACTGCTCGCGGGCAGCCTGACCATGACATTTTTTGTATATGTATTCGTCAACATCGGTATGGTCAGCGGCTTGTTGCCAGTTGTGGGGGTGCCTTTGCCCTTCATTAGCTATGGCGGAACTTCGCTGGTGACGCTGCTGTCAGCGTTTGGGGTTTTGATGTCGATCCATACCCACCGCAAGTGGATCGCTCAGGTTTGACTAAGGTGAACAACTCAATGCAAGTAGTGCGTGGCTGGGCTGCTCGATATGCGCCGCTGGTCGGACTGATGGGCATGCTCGGCACGGTGCAGGAGTCGCTTGCCGGCAGCTATGAAGGCTCGCCTCAGGTTGCCGCATTCGTCGGTGAAATGACCCGCGATTATGGCTTTGCCGGTGAGCAATTGATTGAGGTCTTTCGCGATGTCGAGCGTAAGCAGTCAATCCTCGACGCCATTTCCCGGCCTGCCGAACGGGTGAAGCCGTGGAAAGAATACCGCCCGATGTTCCTCACCGATGCTCGCATCGCACGCGGTGTCGATTTCTGGCGCCAGCACGAAGCAGCGTTGGCTCGTGCCGAACAGGAGTACGGTGTACCGGCTCAGGTGATTGTCGCGATCATCGGCGTTGAGACGTTTTTTGGCCGTAATACCGGTAATTATCGGGTGATCGACGCATTGTCGACGTTGGGTTTCGATTATCCTCCGCGGGCAGAGTTCTTTCGCAAAGAGTTGCGCGAGTTCCTGTTGCTGGCCCGTGAAGAGCAGATCGATCCGCTGACCCTCAAGGGTTCTTACGCCGGGGCGATGGGGTTGCCGCAGTTCATGCCGAGTAGTTTTCGTGCGTATGCCGTGGATTTCGATGGCGACGGGCACATCAATATCTGGAACGACCCCGACGATGCCATCGGCAGCGTTGCCAGTTATTTCAAGCGTCACGGTTGGGTGGCGGGCGAAGGCGTTGTCAGCCTTGCCAGCGTGAGTGGCGAGCGAGTTGACGAAGGTTTGAGTCCGGGGATCGAGCCGGTAAAGACCGTCGGGGAGTTGCGAGCCTTGGGGTGGGCGAGTCATGATGCGCTGCGCGATGATATGCAGGTCACGGCGTTTCGCCTGGACGGCGACAATGGCCCGGAGTATTGGCTGGGTCTAAAGAATTTTTACGCAATCACGCGTTACAACCGCAGCGTGATGTACGCCATGGCCGTGCATCAGCTGTCTGAACGATTGGTTCAAGCTCGGGGCGTCAAGTAATGCGGTCTTTGCCGATTCAACAACCATTGAAGTTGATGGCCTTTGCGGCGCTGACATTGTTCATCGTCAGTTGCTCCAACAGCCCCAGTCGCTCCACGCAGGGCAACATTGTCCGCGCCCAGCCGGGGCTGGACATCAACCGTGCGCATAAAGACGGCGCGCCCTGGTGGGACGTCGATGTCTCACGCATACCGGATGCCGTGCCGACCCTGCACTCCGGGCCATACAAGGCCAACCCCTACACGGTGTTGGGCAAGACCTATTTTCCGCTCAACGATTCAGCGTCTTATGCTGCGACCGGAACGGCTTCCTGGTATGGCACCAAGTTTCACGGCCAGAACACCGCCAACGGCGAAGTGTATGACCTGTATGGTATGAGCGCCGCGCACAAGACCCTGCCGCTGCCCAGCTATGTCCGCGTGACCAACCTGGACAACAACCGCAGCGTGATTCTGCGCGTCAATGACCGTGGCCCGTTCTATTCGGACCGTATCATCGACTTGTCGTATGCGGCAGCCAAGAAGCTGGGCTACGCCGAAATCGGGACCGCACGGGTCAAGGTTGAAGGCATCGATCCGGCTCAATACTGGGCTCAGCGCGGCAAGCCTGCGCCATTGATGCTTGATCAGCCGCAGATTGCCAGTGCGCCCGCGCCCGTGCAGTCGGCCCCTGTGATTACCGCTTCTGCCGGTACGATTGAGCAGTGGACGCCGCCACCGCAGCAGCACGCAGCACCCGTGACGCCGGTTCCGGTGCAGATCGACGCAAAAAAAAACGCTTCAGGACAAGCGTCTGGGCTGTTTCTCCAAGTGGGAGCCTTCGCCAACCCGGACGCTGCGGAGCTGCTGAGGTCGAAACTGAGCGGGATGGTTCGGGCTCCGGTTTTCGTGAGTTCGATAGCGCGCAATCAGCAGACGCTGTACCGCGTCCGGATGGGGCCGGTCGACACGCCGGGTGAAGCGCAACAACTGCAAAACAGCGTAAGGTCGGCCAACCTGGGGCAGCCAAGCGTTGTTACGTCGGATCAGTGATTCGACGCTCGGCAACGAGGTTGAATCGAAGTTGTCTGGCCAATGCCGACTTGCCGACAGAGCAAGCGTTACCAGCAACTGATCACGAACTCACATGGGTGGGTTCGTTTGCCAGGGCAGCCTGGCGCCATAGCTTTGCCCGCAAGGGCATGTTTGCCCATTAGCAATTTCGAGAGACGGATGAACATCACCACCTTTGCAAAACGCCTTTGCCTGCTTATCCCGCTAATCACTGCGCCTGCCGTGTTCGCGGCAGAACAGATGACGCCATCGCCACCGCAATTGGCTGCCAAGGCTTACGTGCTGATGGACGCCAACAGCGGGAATGTTCTGGTTGAAAACAACGGCGACCAACGTCTGCCGCCAGCCAGCCTGACCAAACTGATGACCGCCTATATCGCGACCCTGGAAATTCGTCGTGGCCAGATCGGTGAAAACGATCCTGTGACCATCAGCGAGAACGCCTGGCGCACCGGCGGTTCACGGATGTTCATCAAGGTCGGCAGTCAGGTGACGGTCAGCGATCTGTTGCACGGCATCATCATTCAGTCCGGTAACGACGCCAGCGTCGCGATCTCCGAGCACATCGCCGGCAGTGAAGACGCCTTCGCCGACATGATGAACAAGACCGCGGGTGACCTGGGCATGTCCAACAGTCACTTCATGAACCCGACCGGTCTGCCAAACCCTGATCACTACTCCACAGCCCACGACATGGCGCTGCTGGCGCGCGCGATCATCCATGAAGACCCTGCCCACTATGCGATCTACTCGCAGAAAGAGTTCTTCTGGAATGGCATCAAACAGCCGAACCGCAACCTGCTGTTGTGGCGCGACAAGACCGTTGACGGTCTGAAAACCGGCCACACCGAAGAAGCCGGCTACTGCATGGTGTCTTCGGCTGTTCGTGATGGCATGCGCTTGATCGCAGTGGTCTTTGGTACCAACAGCGAGCAAGCCCGTGCTGCCGAAACCCAGAAGTTGCTGACCTATGGCTTCCGCTTCTTCGAAACCCAGAGCTTCTACCAGAAGGGCACCGAGCTGGCTCAGGCGCCAGTCTGGAAAGGCACCGAGCGTCAAGTCAAAGCCGGTTTGGCTGAAGACCTGACCATGACCATGCCTAAAGGCGAGATGAAAAAGCTGGCGGCCAGCATGTCGATGAACCCACAGCTGGTTGCACCCATCGCCAAAGGCGACGTCATCGGCAAGATTGAAGTGAAGCTCGACGACAAGGTAGTCCATACCGCTAACCTGATTGCACTGGACGCCGTCGAGGAAGGTGGTATTTTCCGTCGCGTGTGGGATAGCATCCGTCTGTTCTTCTACGGCTTGTTCAACTGATCCACCGTTCCTTGTGCCCCTACCGCCTTGTGCGGTGGGGAGCTGTCCGTTTTCTCGGCTTACGAGGCCGTTACTGCCATGACAGATACCGACGTTAAAGCGCCAACAATCGAATTCCCTTGTGCGGACTACCCCATCAAGGTGATCGGCGATACGGGTGTGGGCTTCAAGGACAGGATCATCGAAATCCTTGAAAAACACGCGACTGTCGACCATAAAACCCTGGCTGAGCGCCAAAGCAGCAACGGCAAGTACACCACCGTTCAGTTGCACATCATCGCCACAGGTCAAGACCAGCTCTACGACATCAACAGTGAACTGCGTGCCACAGGTTTTGTGCATATGGTGCTCTGATGAGCGGCAGTCTGGGCGTACGCGACCTTGGATTAGTCGATTACGAGCCTACCTGGCAGGCGATGCGGCGTTTCACCGATGACCGTGATCGCGAGGCTGGCGACGAGGTGTGGTTGGTACAGCATCCTTCAGTCTTCACCCAGGGGCAGTCCGGAAAACCCGAGCATTTATTGCTTCCCGGAAACATTCCGGTGGTTCAGGTCGATCGCGGCGGCCAAGTGACATATCATGGCCCGGGTCAACTGGTGGCCTATCTGATGCTGGATGTACGCCGTCTGGGTTTCGGCGTGCGTGAGCTGGTCACCCGGATCGAGCGCAGCCTCATTGCGCTGCTTGCCAGTTATGGCGTGACGGCAGCGGCGAACGCGGACGCACCGGGGGTTTATGTCGACGGGGCAAAAATTGCCTCCTTAGGCCTTCGTATCCGCAATGGCTGTTCGTTTCATGGATTGGCGCTGAACGTCGACATGGATCTGGAACCGTTTAAGCGGATTAATCCCTGTGGGTATGCGGGGCTGGCAATGACCCAGCTGCGTGATCATGCAGGGCCGATTGAATTTGCCGAGGTTAGTGCCCGGCTGCGTGCGCAGCTCGTCAAACACCTCGACTACGATGAGCAGACGACCCTAACGGGCGGAATCGATAGATATGACTACTGCGCATGACACGGCTGATAGCACCGTGCAAACTCTGATCCCGACAGTCACTTTGAATGCCGGGCGTCCGAAAATGGAAGCTGGCATCAAGCTGCGCGGCGCGGAAAAAGTCGCGCGTATCCCAGTAAAGATTATCCCGACAGTAGACCTGCCGAAAAAACCGGACTGGATTCGTGTGCGTATTCCGGTTTCGCCAGAGGTCGAGCGTGTCAAACAACTGTTGCGCAAACACAAGCTGCACAGCGTCTGTGAAGAAGCTTCTTGTCCGAACCTGGGCGAGTGCTTCTCTGGTGGTACCGCGACCTTCATGATCATGGGCGACATCTGCACCCGTCGTTGCCCGTTTTGCGATGTGGGTCATGGCCGTCCGAAAGCGCTGGATGTCGATGAGCCGAAAAACCTCGCCATCGCCATTGCCGACATGCGCCTCAAGTACGTCGTGATTACCTCGGTTGATCGCGATGACCTGCGTGATGGCGGTGCTCAGCACTTTGCCGACTGCATTCGTGAGATCCGCGCGCTATCGCCAAATGTACAGCTCGAAACCCTGGTTCCGGACTACCGTGGTCGCATGGACGTCGCGCTGGAAATCACCGCTGCTACGCCGCCAGATGTGTTCAACCACAACCTGGAAACCGTGCCCCGCCTGTATAAGGCAGCTCGCCCAGGTTCGGACTACCAATGGTCGCTGACGCTGCTGGAGCGCTTCAAAGAGATGGTGCCTCATGTACCGACCAAATCCGGTTTGATGCTGGGCTTGGGCGAGACCGACGATGAAGTCATCGAAGTCATGAAGCGTATGCGTGAACACAACATCGACATGCTGACGCTGGGTCAATACTTGCAACCTTCGCGCAGCCACTTGCCGGTTGAGCGTTTCGTGCATCCAGACGTCTTTGCCTGGTTCGCCGAAGAAGGTTACAAAATGGGCTTCAAGAACGTCGCTTCCGGCCCGCTGGTGCGTTCCTCGTACCACGCTGACGAACAAGCGAAGCTGGTCAAGTCGCTGCTGACAGCGGGCTGATATAAACCGCTTCTCAGCGCAAAAAAAAGCGGGCCGGATAGAAATATCCGGCCCGTTTTTGTTTATGCGTCTGGGCAAGGTCTGTAGGAGCCAACTTGTTGGCGAGGCGAAAATACGGTATGAGGCCGCTTCGCCAACAAGTTGGCTCCTACAATCAGGTACACCCCGGCCTACGGCTTGCGAAGGTTATCCAGCAGCTCTTGCGTGGGATACCCGTCCGCTGGCCAGCCATAAGACTGTTGAGCGCTGCGGATCGCCTTGCGTGTATTAGTACCGATGATCCCATCTGGGGCGCCAGCGCCGTATTGCCTGGCACTGAGTAGGGTTTGCAACTCAATACGCTCAGATCGGCTCAAAGGGCGGTCACCGCGTGGCCAGTTGCCCATCACGTAACCGCCACCGTTGAATCGCTCGGACAGCAATCCGATTCCTAGCGCATACGACGACGAGTTGTTGTACTTGAGAATGGCTCTGAAGTTATCCATCACCAGAAACGCTGGCCCCTTGTAGCCCGCTGGCAGCAACAATGCGGCTTGTTGTTGCAGCAGGTTGGCAGGCAGTGCCGAGCCGTTGGGCAGTTTCAGGCCCAACTGCTGCCATTCGCTGATGCTCTTGCGGGTTGATGCATCTGCCAACGCGTAGTCAAACCCTTGCGAGAGCTGAACCTCAAACCCCCACGGTTGGCCCTTCTGCCAGCCGGAGCTTTGCAAGTAATGGGCGGTCGAGGCCAAGGCATCGGTCGGGGTGTTCCAGATATCCCGGCGGCCGTCGCCATCGAAGTCCACGGCGTGGGTGTTGTACGTTGTGGGAATGAATTGCGTCTGCCCCATGGCGCCAGCCCACGAACCGAGCATGCTCGGTGCATCGATATCGCCGTGCTGCAAAATCTGCAAAGCGGCGATCAACTGCTCTTGAGCGAATTGCGGGCGGCGGCCTTCATAGGCCAATGTTGCCAGCGAGCGAATCACTGACTGGGTGCCCTGAAACTGCCCAAAGCTGCTTTCCATGCCCCAGACCGCGACCAACGCCTGGCGATCAACACCGTAGCGTTGTTCTATCGCTTGCAGGGCATCGGCGTACTGCACAAGCAAGGCCTGGCCTTTGCGTACTCGCACGGCTGACATCGCACTGTCCAGGTATTCCCAGACCGGGCGACTGAACTCGGGTTGACTGCGGTCGGCCTTGACCACGCTCATGTCAGGCGTCACGCCCGCAAAAGCAACGTCGAAAACCTCAGGCCGAATACCCGCGCCTAGCGCCTGGGCACGGAACGTCGATTGCCACTGGGCAAACGTCATCGACGGTTGGATTTCGAACTGGGTGTCGACAGGTTGAGCAACTGCGCTCGGAGTGATTGGCGGCGTGTTGGCTACTTGAAGAGGTGTGGCAACCGCAGCGGCGGGGTGTTCTGCACAGGCCACCAGTACGAGGAGGCTGGAGGCTGCGATCAGTCGGCGTACATGCCAACGACAGGGAAAACAAAAGGGCATTCTTGGGTCCAGAGCGATAACCGTTAGGTGCAGACCTTAACATGCCTGTCCGCTTGACGGGGCTACTGGAGCCTTAGTGGTCGTTCAAGCAGCCAGAAAGCAAGAAGCCTCCCAGCTTTTAGACTGGAAGGCTTCGCGGCGGTAGCTGCCTTTGCCCTTGGCCGGTTGTTCCTGACGGCTTCGGAACAGCGGTTGGGCAATGATGGATTTGGCTTTGTTCGGCCGTTTTTTCGGCTTGCTCATGGCAGGTGCTCTCTGTGGTGGTTGATCAAGCGGGGGGATGATCGGACAGATGGGCGAGGGTGTCCAATTGAGGTGTGCTATCGCGGATTAGCACGAGGCTATCTCGTCTCTGTAGGAGCGAATTCATTCGCGAGAAGGCCGCACAGGAGATAAAAATATGTCGACTGTACCGGCCTCTCGCGAATCAATTCGCTCCTACGAGTATGCCTTATGCGCTTGCAAAGGCTTATTCAGGCGGCAATGCAAATCGCTGGCCGGCCATCAGCAAGGATAATCGGCTCAAGCTGCTCCACACCGATCCGGCTGCCTGCCCCTTGATCTGCGCATCGATGTGCTGCGCATCCATCAGCAACTGACCCCAACGACTGGCTGAATGTCGCTGCAAGGCTTTGCTCATCAGAGGTTTTCGCTTGTCCCAGATCGGTGGGCGAGCCTGACTGAAGGCTTTATCCAGCGGTATTCCCTGGCTGTACAGTTGCGCCAGGTTAGCCAGCACGCGCAACTCACGGGAAAGCGCCCAGAGAATCACTGGCGGTTCAACGCCTTCGCCCCGCAGCCCTTCAAGCATGCGCAGCGCGTGAGCGGCTTCGCCGTTGAGAATTGCATCGGTCAGCCCAAACACGTCGAACCGCGCACTGTCGGCGACCGCTGCTTGCACCGTCTCGACCGTGATCTGACCTTCTTCGGCCATCAGCTTGAGTTTTTCGATTTCCTGGGCTGCGGCCAGCAGGTTACCTTCGACACGGGCGGCAATCAGTTCGACCGCGTCCTGCGTCGCAGACAAGCCGGCCTGTGACAGGCGTTGGCGAATCCATTGCGGCAACTGACTGGCATCGACCGGCCAGATCTGCACGAACTGAGTCTGTGGCCCTTCGACCAGCGCCTTGCCCCATTTGGTCTTCTGCGTGTTGCCGTCGAGCTTGGGCAGGCTGATCAGCAGCAAGGTGTCTTCGGCAGGACGAGCGCAGTATTCGAGTAGCGCCGCCGCGCCCTTGTCGCCAGGCTTGCCGGAAGGCAAACGCAACTCAAGCAGCCGACGCTCGGCGAACAACGACATGCTGGCACCGGCTTGCAGCAACGTGCCCCAATCGAAACTGGAGTCGGCGCTGAACACTTGGCGTTCATCAAAGCCTTGCTGGCGGGCCGAGGCGCGGATGGCATCACACGCTTCCTGGCATTGCAATGGATCGTCGCCGCTGACCACATAGATGGGCGCCAGCGTACCTTGAAGGTGTTTGCTGAGTTGGGCAGGGGCAAGTTTCATCGGTCAGAGAGGATCGGGGCCGGTGTACCAGCCCCGAAGCCTTTACCTGGACGGGATTTCGATAGGCGATTGCTGAGGCGTCTCGTCCCGAACCCGTTGTGCTGCGGCTTCTGCTTCGGCCTGAGCCTTGGCGGCTGCGTCGGCTTTGGCTTGCAGTTCGTCCAGGTGCTCAGGGGTCAACTGTTGCAGGCGAGCCATCAACTTCTGCACCACATCGCTGCGCATTTCCTTGCGGATCTGCTCGGCTTCCTGATCGGAACCAATCAAGTTGTTGCCGTCGTGTACAAAGGTTTTTTGCGACTGAACGCTGTCGTCGAGCAGCAATACATCCTTGATGCCATGGATTTCATATTTCACAACGTTGGTCAGCTCGTACTCAGCAGAACGTCCGGCACCTGCATAGCTGGCGGCACGCTGGGTCTCGTCTTCTCGGGCCAGCACCAATTTGTACGGTGCGCCGGTGTAGACGTGTACGCCGCTGTTTTTCAGCGTTTGAGTCAGTTGGACAACGACATCGCCGTAGAGGTTACGTGCGCTGACGTCCAGCTCCTTGAGTTGCAGCGCAGTGGTGCCGGTACCACGCAGCTGGAAACCGCAGGCGCTCAGCAATACGGCGAGGCCCATAACCAGCAGATTGCGTTTGATCATCTTGTTGCTCCCCTTGAATCCGTTTGGGCCGACAGTGGCGACCCTGGAAGTATTTTCAGCGCCCGCGATAGGCGAGCGCTCGATCCAATCAGCTGGCGACGATGTTCACCAGTTTGCCCGGCACGACGATCACTTTGCGGATCGTCAGGCCGTCGATGAAGCGCAGCACGTTTTCGTTGACCCGTGCAGCGGCTTCGATGTCCTCGCGGCTGGCGCTGGCAGGCATGTCGATGTGCCCGCGCAGCTTGCCGTTGACCTGAATCACCAGTTGCAGGGTGTCCTGTACCAGCGCCGACTCATCGACCACCGGCCAGCCGGCATTGATGATCGGGGCCTGGTGACCCAGCGCGCCCCACAGTGCGTGGCTGATGTGCGGGGTGATCGGAGCCAGCAGCAGTGCCACCGTCTCCAGGCCCTCCTGCAACAGCGCGCGATCCTGGGCGGTTGCTTGCGGCGCTTTTTCCAGCACATTCATTAGCGTCATGACCTGCGCGATGGCAGTGTTGAATTTATGATGCTGCCCCACATCCTGGCCGGCTTGTTTGATTGCCAGGTGAATCGAGCGGCGAACAGCCTTCTGCTCGTCGTTCAGTGCGGTCTTGTCCAGTGTGCCCGGCAGACCGGCACTGACGTGGGTCTGGGACAGGCGCCAGACGCGGCGCAGGAAGCGGTGCGAACCTTCGACGCCGGAGTCGGACCATTCCAGGCTCATGTCAGGCGGCGAGGCGAACATCATGAACAGGCGACAGGTATCGGCACCGTACTGGTCGATCATCGATTGCGGATCGACGCCGTTGTTCTTGGATTTCGCCATTTTTTCGATGCCGCCGATCTCGACGGGCAGGCCGTCGGCAATCAGTTTGGCACCGATGATCTTGGCCTTGCTGTCGCGTTCGAACTCGACATCGGCCGGGTTGAACCAGGTCTTGCTGCCGTTGGCTTCCAGACGATAGAACGTCTCGGCCACCACCATGCCCTGAGTCAGCAGGTTCTTGAACGGCTCATTGGAACTGACCAAGCCTTCGTCGCGCATCAGTTTGTGGAAGAAGCGCGCATACAGCAGGTGCAGGATCGCGTGTTCGATACCGCCGATGTATTGGTCGACCGGCAGCCAGTGGTTGGCCGCTTTTGGATCGACCATGCCGCCTTCGTAGTTAGGCGAGGCGTAGCGGGCGAAATACCACGAGGACTCAACGAAGGTGTCCATGGTGTCGGTTTCGCGCTTGGCCGGTGCGCCGCATTTGGGGCAGACGCACTCGTAGAATTCAGGCATGCGCGCCAAGGGTGACCCTGCGCCATCGGGCACGACGTTCTCTGGCAGGATGACCGGCAGTTGGTCTTCCGGGACAGGGACATCGCCACAGGTGTCGCAATGCACGATTGGGATCGGGCAACCCCAGTAACGCTGACGGCTGATGCCCCAGTCGCGCAGGCGGAATTGAGTACGGGATTTACCGAGGTCTTTCTTGATCAGCGCGACTTCCATGGCGTCGAACGCACCCGGGAAGTCCAGGCCGTCGAATTCGCCAGAATTGATCAACTGACCATGTTCGTTATAAGCGTCCTGCCATGGCGCGGGTGTTTCATCGCCCGCGCTGGTGCGCACTACCGGTTTGATTGGCAGGTTGTACTTGAGCGCGAACTCGAAATCACGCTCGTCGTGCGCTGGCACCGCCATGACCGCGCCATCGCCGTAGTGCATCAACACGTAGTTGGCGACCCATACCGGCAGTTTTTCGCCGGTCAGTGGGTGCTCGACAAACAACGGAGTCGGCAGGCCTTTCTTTTCCTGGGTGGCGACGTCGGCTTCGGCGACGCTGCCGCTTTTGCATTCGTGGATGAACGCTTGCAGCTCGGCGGCCTTGTCCGCGGCCATGCTTTTAAGGGCCAGGGACGCGAGCGGGTGCTCGGCTGCCACCGCCACGTAGGTCGCGCCCATCAGGGTGTCCGGACGGGTGGTGAAGACTTTCAGGGTGCCCGCTTCGCCGATGGATGCCTGGTCATACGGGAACTGCACTTCCATGCCACGAGATTTGCCGATCCAGTTGCGCTGCATGGTCTTGACCTGCTCGGGCCAGCCCGGCAGCTCGTCAAGACTCTCCAGTAGCTCATCCGCGTAAGCGGTGATCTTGAAGTAGTACATCGGGATTTCGCGTTTTTCGATCACCGCGCCGGAACGCCAGCCGCGACCGTCGATCACTTGCTCGTTGGCGAGCACTGTCTGGTCAACCGGGTCCCAGTTGACGGTGCCGTTCTTGCGGTAGATCACGCCTTTTTCGAACAGGCGAGTGAACAGCCATTGTTCCCAGCGGTAGTAATCGGGCTTACAGGTGGTGACTTCGCGCGACCAGTCAATCGCCAGACCCAGGCTCTTGAGCTGGTTCTTCATGTAGGCGATGTTTTCGTAGGTCCATTTGGCCGGTGCGACGTTGTTTTTCATCGCGGCGTTTTCGGCCGGCATGCCAAACGCGTCCCAACCCATCGGCTGTAGGACGTTTTTGCCTTGCATACGCTGGTAGCGAGCGATCACGTCACCGATGGTGTAGTTGCGCACATGACCCATGTGTAGCTTGCCGCTGGGGTAAGGAAACATCGACAGGCAGTAGTACGTTTCCTTGCCTGGCTGTTCGCTGACTTCAAAAGACTTTTGCTCGTCCCAGAAGGTTTGGGCGGCGGCTTCGATTTCACGGGGCTGATAGAGTTCGTGCATGGCTACTTTTTAACTGAGATTGGTGACCCTTGACCGCTTCGCTGCATCGCCGAGTCTGAAGGGCTTCGCTTGCCGGGTTGTTGCCGGGGCCGCGCGATGCGTTCGTGCTCGGGTGAGCGCAAGTGGAATTACAGGAAGCGCCGTAGCATACATGAGGCCTGACTATCGAGGGAAACCCTGATTGCTCCCGCCCGCCCACTCTGCCGCCGTTTGTCGCGGCAACGCGCTGGTTTTTGCAGCCCCGCTAAGCTGACTGACGAGGGTATGAGTTTATCTTCAGTGAGGTGAGCGGATGACAGAGTTGCGGCACACGGTAACAAAACCTGATTTGTACGAGCGTTTGATCGATCGTCTGGGGCTTGCCCTGGAGATAGCGAGAACAGCAGTTCGGCTTGGTAACGAACACCCTGCGGAACTGGAATTACGTGGGCTGAGCTACGCCGAGTTTCAGTTGATTGAGGCGTATCTGGACAGAAACGAAGTCGCGGTTGAGGATGCAGCGAAAACATGGAAGAGCAATGCCAGCACCTCTCGGCAGCTCGCCGATTCGGTACTGGTGCCGCGTCCATTAGCCAAGGTGATCTGGCTGAAAGACCAGAAACGCGCGAGCGTATCGTCGAAGTTGAGTCGTTACAGTTCCAGTAAGCACTTCAAGCGTTAACGTTGCGGGCGTTACGCCTGCCTTTTTAAGCATTGTTGCTTAGCGTCAATCCTTTTAGGCTTCGGGCATCTGTTGGAGATGTCCGATGCCTTTTCGCTATTTCATCAAGACCTTGCTGTTGCCCCCCGGCCTTTTTCTGCTGCTGATTCTGCTGGCCTGCGCGCTGCGGCGCTCGCGGCCGCGTTTGGCCGTTGCATGCTTCGTACTCGGGCTGGGTGGGCTGTGGGCGATCAGCATGCCGATTTTCGTCGAGTGGTCAGCGCGGCGCATTGAGCGCGTCGCGCCGCTGGCGCAAAGCGATTGGACGACGCTGGCACAGCGGGCAGATGCCATCGTGATTCTCGGTTCCGGACGCGAGCGCAACGATCCGAGTTGGGGGGGCGATATTCCGACAGGTGTGGCGCTTGAACGGATGCGCTACGCGGCGCGGATGTCGAAGGCTTCCGGTTTGCCAATCCTGACCACCGGCGGCCTGCATTATGGAGAACCGCCCAGCGAGGCAGCGATTATGGCCGAATCCCTGCAGAACGATTTCGGCGTGACTGTTCGCTGGCAGGAACAGGCGAGCCGAACCACCTGGGAAAACGCGACGATGACCGCAGCAATGTTGCAGCCGCAAGGGATCAAGCGTGTGGTGGTGGTGACGCAGGCCTGGCACATGCCGCGTGCGGTATGGAGTTTCGAGAAAGCAGGTTTTACCGTGATCGCAGCGCCGGTCGGTTTTTTAGGCGTCGATAACGCCCGACCGTTTGGCGGCTGGCTACCTGAAGGGAAGGCGATGACCCAGAGCGGGCAACTGTTGAATGAGGCAGCGGGGTTGTTGGTGTATCCATTGGTTTATCGGTAGATAAGGGCCGTATCGGAGGATGCTTACCTGAGGCGTTATCGCAA
>NZ_DASWOT010000122.1:0-6744 GCF_036404235.1 Pseudomonas sp. | reverse complement strand
CCCAAAAGGATCCACGCTTCGCGCCGCTGTGCCTGCGCTATAAGGCCGATGCGTTGCGCGACCTGAACCAGCACGAGGCGCTGGAAGCCTTTCTAAAAACGATCCTCGCCGACCGCGCACAGCCATGGGCTTATGCCGCGTTAGGCAAGTTGCTGTTGAAGCGTGGACGCCATCTGGAAGCAAAGACTGTCTACGAGCAGGCGATCAAGGTGTTTCCCATGATGCCGGTACTCTATGACGGCATGGCCGATGCGTTGGTCGCCAGCGGTGACGTCAAGGGCGCGCAGCGGGTGCTTGAGGATGCGGTGCGTTTGTCGCCGTTCGCGGTGCGCCGGCAACGCCTGTTGGGCAAGCTGGCGTTGGCTAACGAAGATTTTGACAGCGCCTCCAAGGCCTATCGGCAAGCCGTCGCACAAGGGCAGTTTTCGCGCTTCAAAGACCCGGAAAGTAACCTCGGTCTGGCGCAGTCGCTGATCAGCAAAGGCGGTGAACGCGGTCTGGACGCGCGGGCACGGGTCGAGATCAACCAGACGCTGACCGAAGTCGCTAAAGAAAACGCTCAAGACACCGGTTTGCAGGTGCGCGCGCGGCTGATGAAGGCGACCAGCGTGAAATCGTCGGACCCGGAAATGGCCGCCAAGTTGATCGAGCAAGCTGTGGCTCGGCTTGAAGGTATGGATCAGTTTTTGAGTGCCGATGCAGCGCTGGTCGTAGCATCGCAGCTCAAGCAGTTGGGTCAGGACGGCGTGGGCGAGGGTATTCTCAAGAGCTGTGCGGAAATCTATGGTGACGATCCGGCAGTCATGAAAAGTATTGCGTTGCAGACCGATGACCCGCAAATCCTCGGTGTCGGCAAAGCTGCCATCGACCTCAACTCTCAGGGCATCCGCAGTTACCGGGCAGGCAATCTCGGAGAAGCGCAGGACCTGTTTCGCCGTGCCTTGGCGTTGCAACCGAAAAACATCAGCATTGCATTGAACATGGCGCAGTCGTTGCTTCACATCGGTGTGCAGAATCTCGATGCGGCGGCGCTCCAGGAGTGTCAGTCCAGCCTGAAACTGGTAGGCAAGATGCCGAATACCGATTCGCGTTATGAGCGCTATCAAAAACTGCAAAGCAGGGCATTCGGCGTATGAAGGATCGCGACTTGGGGCTGGATTTCTCCATGGTGATCGCCTCCACCGTGCATGACATGAAGAACTCTCTGGCAAGCCTGATCCATGCGCATGGGCAATGGATCGCGCAATTGCCGCAGACTCAGCACGAGACGCCGGAACTGGGCGTGATCAACTATGAGTTCGCGCACTTGAACGGCATGCTGGTGCAGTTGCTCGGGCTTTACAAACTGGGGGTTAGCCAGTTACCGCTACGGCCGGATTACCACGAGCTGGATGATTTCCTTGAAGCGCAACTGGCGTTGCATGAGGAGGTTCTGAACAGTCGTGGGATCGTCGCGAGTTATCGTGTCGAAGACTTCGGTGTGCCGGGTTTTTTTGACCGCGAGT
Organism: Pseudomonas sp.; assembly: GCF_036404235.1. GTDB lineage: Bacteria > Pseudomonadota > Gammaproteobacteria > Pseudomonadales > Pseudomonadaceae > Aquipseudomonas. Next base: position 5,239 of record NZ_DASWOT010000122.1, on the reverse strand, counting down.
TGATGGGCTCGGTGGTATCGAATGTGATCGTCAACGCCATCCGTTATGCGCGCCACGATATTTTGATCAGCGCCGCACAGGTGGGCGAACAACTGGTGATCACGGTTAACGACGATGGACCAGGATTCCCGGCACCGATGATCGAGCAACAGGGCGATTACGTAATGGGCATCAACCAAAGCAGCGGCAGCACTGGGCTGGGTCTTTATTTCGCCGCGCAGATTGCGCGGCAGCATCAACGTAAGGGTGTGCGCGGGCACATCGAAATCGCCAACGGCGGTGAGTTGGGTGGCGGTATGTTCAGTATCTTCCTGCCCTGAGTCCTCAGGTTGTGAAGTGTATGACGACCTGACAATTTCGTTGCAGGATTGCTCGCGTCGCAGTCGGCAGCCCCGCAAGGGGGTTACGGTGGCGGGGTCCAGCCGCCCAGTGCTTTGTACCGATTGGCTAGGTTCACCACCCGCGCGAGCTCCAGCGTTAGCCATTGCTGTTGGGCGGTGAACAGCGCGCGTTGGGCGTCCATGGTCGAGAAGTAGCTCCAGATCCGCTGGCGTTCTTTGCCATCGGGACCTTGCAGGCATCCTGCTGGATTCACACTGCACACATAGTCTGTCAAGGCTTGGTATACACGCCCAACCAAGAGCTGATCACGCCTATGCGTCCGTCGCTCAAGCGCCATGCCAGGTCGAAGGCTTTATTCACCTGCTCAGTGAAGCCGTGCCAAGGGCTTGCTTGCACATAAAACGAACGCCATTTTCGAGTGCGATACGGATCCTTGAAGAAGTAGATGTCGTTGAGCACCAGTTGCTCGGAGGCGCCGAAAGAGAGTGGGGACGTCGACTGGCCAAAGGCATGGCGGATGCTTTGCGGGTAATAGGGCCTGATGTGGGAGAAGTCATAAAAGAACCGCTCGCCCAGAACGGGGCATACGATGATGAGTCGCCCCTGGTCAGCCAACAGCAGGATCAGACGATCCAGCAGGGGCATCAGCTTTTCTGGCGGCAAGTGTTCTATAAGGTGGCTGAGGAAAATGACATCGAATTTCTTGTCCAGACGACCCATGTCGTCTTCATGGTAGGCGTCGATTCCCTGATCTCTGGCGTTTTTTATGTACTGGGGATTGATGTCGATCCCGGTAATGTGCATGTTCAACGATGCGAATAACGGCAGGTATTTACCTGTACCGAAGCCGTAATCCAACACCGATAGCGGGTGCGACGACGCGTCCGACCAGCGGCTCAATAAGTTTTTGATACGGATGCTTTCCAGCGTCTGGTAATGCGCCGGGTGCAGGCGATGCACGTTTTGATCAGCCATGGTTTGAGTCCGCCAATTTGATAAACACGGCATGCCCATTGATGTTCTGAAACAGGAAGAATCGCGAGTCCTTGGCTATTTCTTGAACCAGATCAGCTACACCCTCGCATCCCCAGGTCCCGTAGTCGTCGAATACCACCACGCCATGCACGCTCAGACGGGGGCTGACCCACTCGAACACATCCTTGGCCGAAAGGTAGGTGTCGACATCGATGTGGCAGAAGGCGAACTGGCTATGCTCGATGCTGTGAGCGCTTTCTTCCGGGAAAATCCCTTGCAGGATTTCCACCTGTTGGCTTACGCCCAGTTTGCCCATCAGTTCCAGCACCGCCTCTTTAGAGGTGTCGGCATGTTCGCCACCCCGATAGAGGGTATCTTTTTCGCCGGCCTTGACCACGCCGACAAAAGTGTCGCACAGGTACATTTTTCGGGAGCTGGCGACATTCGACAACTGGCTGGCAATCAATGCGCCTGTTCCGCCTTTCCAGACGCCGACCTCGATGGCGTCGCCCTGCACATGCTCAAGCTGGCGCACCAGTGTCCACAGTTCATAGCAGCGATAGATATCGACCAGCGTGGAGTTTTTGACCGTGTCATAGGTCTTCATGAACGCCGGATCGTTGTACCAGGGCGAATACGTGGCGCGGGAAATCAGCACCGAGTGTGGGTGTTGCGGATTTAGCGGTTTGATCCAGGTATCGCGCAAGTTGCGTAGGAGAAAACGGCGTAGCGTGTCAAATTTGAACAGCTTCAATTCAAGAACTCCAAAGCGTCTACATCGAATACCGGGATGCCGCACGTCGTCGCAACGTCAACTCGCTCGGGGAAATGGTTATCGACGAAGATGGACCTTGGCTGGATGAACGCTGATTTTTTCTGACCGACCTGAAGGTGGATGATCTCGGTAAATAGGTTGGGGTCGATTCGTGCATCTGCCAACGCCTGTAATGGGCTGCCGACGTGGCGTGTAACGAGGATCAGCTTTTTGCCTTTGGCAAGCATGCGATACAGAAAGAACAGGGTCGATGGAATTGCCTTGCCGTCCATGATCACCGTCTCATCGAAGTCGATGTAGACCGTGTCAAAGTCTTCAGCAAGCTCGGCCAGCGTCAGGATGCGCCGCTCGATCAGCGTGATGCCCGTCATAGGCAGGGCGTTGACGTCGCGCTGCATAAAGTCATGCACGGCCATCAGAGGCAAATTGATACCTCTGGCGCGCTGGGTGACCATTGCACCAGCGACCCGGCAGCTCACTTCCAGTAGCTTCCAGTGGTTGTGTCGGTCCTTTTTGAGCTGGAAGAACCAGGGCCCACGCAATTTGAGGCGCTGGTTGATCAGCGCCGCAATGTCGTGAATCTGCGGTGAAGCCTCCAGCGGTCGGCAGCGCATGGCGATCCCGGCTCTTACCCGTTCACGCGTGCGGGGGCCGACCCAGATCAAACGACGTTTGCGGTCCGAGAAACAGTCCACGGTTATTTCTTCGCCGGGCAGATACTCCACCAGCACAGGCGCCTTGATGTGCTCCAGGGCAGCGCTTGCCTGCGCGAGCGTCTCAACGATGCTGACACCTTGGCCACCCTGACCGAGATCGGGTTTGATGACCGCAGGCCAAGTGTCGATTTGTTCTACCTCTGAGTAAACCCGAGGCGACCACGGCTGATCGGCGAACAGCTCATAGGTCAACGACTTGCGCCGCGACACGCTAGCGGCCTGAGGATCGCCATTGACCAAGGCCACGTCCCATTGATGGATTCGGTTGGCCAGGTATTGCTGCACGGTGTCGTGCGTGGCGAACACCAATTGGATGTTCCATTGGGCCAGCAGATGACCGAATGCTTCATCGAAATCATCGGCGTCGATTCGCGGCAGGTCCCCCGAGTAATTAGCGAACAGCAAGCGACCGTGATCATCCACGCTTGAGGCGCCAAACAGATTGACATGCACTGAGTGGGTTAGCGCCTGATGGATTTCCGAAGCGTTTTCCGACCCGCACGGAAACACCAGGACGTTTATTCGCGCCATGGCGTAGATCCTTTATCCAGAGGGTGCATAGGGCTGAATGTCTGGAGGGTCATGTGGGCAACCATGCTTTGAGCAGCCTATCGGCAGAGTCGCGGGTGGATATCCAATGGGCGTTGACCTGCGCGCGAAGCTGTTGACCCTGTTGTGCATACGCGTCCCGATCATTGAGCACGGCGCGTATTGCCTCGATCCAGCGCGTCGGTTCGTTGTTCATCAGAGTCAGCGGCAGAGTGCCACGCAAGCCCTCTACATCGCTGGCAATCACCGGAATTGCGCAGGCACCGTATTCGAGTGCCAGGATGTTGCTGCGGCAATGGTTGGCGACGGTTGGGGTCAGTGCAATCAAGGCCAGGTCCAGATTCAGTGCGGCCAGCTTGTCCGGCTCATGCTGCGCGTGGATTGTCAGATGGGTTTCGTGTGCATAGTCGCGCAGCTCTAGAGGTGCCTTGCCCAGGAAGATCCAATCGACTTCGTTGGAAAGTGCCTTGAAGACGGCCTCGATCAGTGGGAAATCAATGCCCTGAGTGGTGCCCATAAAACAGCCGACACGGGGTCTGGCGGCAGGCTCCAGGCGTGACTGAACGTTGGCCCAGCCTGGCGAAAGCAGGGTCGGGATAATGCGGATGTCCATGTGCCTGCCCAGGAATACGTCAGCAAGACTGGCTGTTGGAACCACCAGGCGATCAACGTGACTCAGCGCAGTGTGTATCGATTGGCCAATGTCGGTACCACTGCCATTGACGCTACTCACGAAGTCCAGGCCCGATGGGTAGTGATCGATGTCTAGTACCTTGAAGGCATTGGAGAAGCGTTTGATCTTGCGCATCAGCGCCAGACGGGGAGGGTCGATGCGTCGTTGCAGTACGATGATGTCGGGCTCATATCGCTGCAACTCAACAACCCCCAGCAGATTGCGGCTGATCATGCCGTCAACTTGACCGGCGTCGCGCAGTTGCTCGAACGGCTGAGTAATCCGCCGTGTGGCCGAAACCTGTGTGTCGGCGGGATGGCCCAGTATGATCGGTAGCGGTCGCCAGGCCAGAGGGCGCCAGGACAATTGCGATCGTCCATCGAGATCGAAACCGCCACCGTTGACCGATAGATTTCGGTTGTAGGCTGGATCGGCGGCGAGCACCGGCAGCCATTTCGAATACATGGACTCTTGCTCTTGGCTGAAGCGCTTAAGCTTTGCTTCGAGCGTTGCGACATCCACGGTGTTCTGACTGACGCTGCCCTCATGCAGCAACACGGCATGAGGCGTCCACACGGTGAGGTAACCCAGCGCGCCGACTTTCAGGCACAGGTCGACATCGTTGTAGGAGACTTTGAAGCTCTCCTCGTCGAGGCCGTCGACTTCGTCGTAAATGGACTTGCGAATCATCAGGCAGGCGGCGGTGACTGCGCTGTAGTTTTGGTCAACCATCAAGCGTTGCATGTAGCCGGGAGAGGTGGCGGGCAGGCCAATGAATGGATGACCGGCCGGCCCGTCGAGGCCGACGATGACCCCGGCATGCTGCACGTCTCCGTTGGGGTAGAGCAACTTGGCGCCGACTATACCGACCTCCGGACGCAGCGCATGGTTGAGCAGCGCATCCAGCCAGTCTTCGCTCATGACCGCCGTATCGTTGTTGAGCAAGACCAGGTAATCGCCCTTGCTCTCCCGAGCCGCCAGGTTGTTGATGGCCGAGAAGTTAAACGGGTAGGGGTAGCGCAGAACGCGGACTTTCTGCCCGCCCACGGCATCCATTTCGGCCAGCCAGTTGATCGCTTCCGGGGTCTGGCTGTTGTTGTCGACGATGATGATTTCGTAATTGAAGTAGCGGGTTTTTTCCAGGACGCTTTCCACACAACGCTGCAGGTAGTTCAGTTGATCCTTGGTGGGGATGAGGATCGACACCAG
>NZ_DASWOT010000121.1:0-9023 GCF_036404235.1 Pseudomonas sp. | reverse complement strand
CTTCGATGACTTTCGGGTTTTTCTGCACCGACTCCATGCTGCCTTCGGCCAGCACCTTGCCCTGGTGCAGCACCGTGACCTTGTGCGCGATGCTCTTGACGAACTCCATGTCGTGCTCGATCACCAATACCGAACGCCCCTGGCTAATGCGCTTGAGCAAGTCCGCCGTTTGCGCACGCTCGCTAACGCTCATCCCCGCCACTGGCTCGTCGAGCATCAGCAGTTCCGGGTCTTGCATCAGCAGCATGCCGATCTCCAACCACTGTTTCTGGCCGTGGGACAACAACCCCGCCTGCTGCTCCAGCAACTCGCCGAGGAAAATGTCCGCGGCGACTTCTTTCACCCGGTCCACCACGTGTTGGGTGCGCTGGAAGAACAGCGCGCCGAACACCGTGCGGCCCTTGGGAAACGACATCTCCAGGTTCTCGAACACGCTCAGGTTGTCGTAGATCGAGGGCGTCTGAAACTTGCGCCCCACACCTGCACGGACGATGTCGTACTCGTTCATTTTGGTCAGCTCGCGGCCTTCGAACTGAATGCTCCCGCCGGTGGCGCGAGTCTTGCCGCAGATCAGGTCAAGCACCGTGGTCTTGCCCGCTCCATTGGGCCCGATGACCACCCTCACTTCGTTGCGGTCGATGTACAGGTTGAGGTCGTCCACTGCCTTGAAGCCGTCGAACGACACGGTCAGGCCTTCGATGGCCAGCACCGGTTTGCTCATCTGAAAACCCGTCGGGCTGGTCATGGCTGAGTCTCCAGAGGGCTGGACGATGGTTTGTCAGCGGGTACGACGTTCAGCGGCTTGGCGGCGACCGGCGCGATGGGTGCAGGTGCCGTTTTGCGCGTCAGTCCGGCGAGCCATTTACGCCCGTGGCTTTCCCACAAACCGGCCAGGCCGTTGGGGAAATACATCACCACCGCGATGAACAAACCGCCCATCAGGTACAGCCATAATTCGGGAAAGGATTCGGAAAAGTAGGTCTTGCCGTAGTTGACCAGCAACGAACCGTACACCGCGCCCAGCAGCGACATACGCCCACCGACGGCGGCAAAGATCACCATCTCGATGGAGGGCACGATGCCGACGAAGGACGGCGACATGAAGCCCACCTGCAAGGCGAACATCGCCCCGCCGATGGCCGAAAACCCGGCCGCCACGCAGTACACGAAAATCTTGAAGGTGGCGACGTCGTAGCCGGAAAACCGCACCCGCTCTTCCTTGTCGCGCATCGCCATCAGCAACCGGCCCAGCTTGGAAGCGAGGATGAATTTACCGATCAGGATGCAGCCAAACAGCAAGGCGGCGTTGATGAAATACAGCGCCAGCTTGGCGCCGTCGCCACGGATGTCCCAGCCGAGCAGGGTCTTGAGGTCGGTGATGCCATTGACCCCGCCGGTCAAACCTTGTTGGCCGATGATCAGCACCGTGAGGATCAGGGCGATGGCTTGGGTGACGATGGAGAAGTACACATCGCCGACCCGACGTTTGAACAGCGCGGCGCCAATAATCAACGCCAGCACCACCGGCACTACGATTACCGCAATCACCGTGAAGGTGAAGCTGTGAAACGGCACCCACAGCCATGGCAATTCAGTGATCTGGTTCCAGTCCATGAAATCCGGAATACCGGGCGTCGACTGAATCTTCGTACTTTCAGGGTCCGACGCCTCGAGCTTGAGAAACATCGCCATGCAGTAGCCGCCAAGGCCGAAGAACACCCCCTGCCCCAGGCTGAGAATCCCGCCGTACCCCCAGCACAACACCAAGCCGACGGCGACGAAGGCGTAGGTCAGGTATTTGCCAATCATGTTCAAGCGAAAGGCGTCCAGCGTCAGCGGGAACACCACCAGAATCAACGTGGCCAGGATCAGCAGGCCAATCACGCCCTGCCGTCCGCCAAGCATTTTATTTAGCGCGTTCATTGGGGCCGCCTCTATTTGCGCACACTTATTTACGAACCTTGCTGGCGAACAACCCTTGCGGGCGCATCAGCAGGATCAGGATCACTGCCGACAGGGTCAGCACCTTGGCCATCGAACCGCTCATGAAGAACTCCGAGAGCGATTGGGTCTGGGCAATGGCGAATGCAGAAGCAATGGTGCCGAACAGGCTTTGTGCGCCGCCGAACACCACCACCAAAAAGGTGTCGACGATGTACAGCGAACCCGCCGTGGGGCCGGTGGAACCGATGGTGGTAAACGCCGCCCCGGCCACGCCCGCGACACCGCAACCCAGGGCGAAGGTCATGCGATCAACCTTGCGGGTATTGATGCCGACCGCGCGGCTCATGATGCGGTTCTGCACCGTGGCACGAACGTGCAGGCCCCAGCGGGTGCGATACAACATCAGAAAAATCCCGCCCGTCATCAACACGGTCAGGGCCATGACGAACAGGCCATTGCGCGGGATTTCGATGGCGTCGGTCAGGTTCACCGCACCCATTAGCCACTCCGGTGGGTTAGCGCTGACTTCACGCGCCCCGAATATCGAGCGAAACGCCTGCTGCATCACCAGCGACAAACCCCAGGTGGCCAGCAAGGTGTCCAGCGGTCGATGGTAGAGGCGACTGATCATCACCCATTCCACCAGCCAGCCGACGGCCCCAGCCACCACGAACGACAGCGCGATGGCGAAGAAAAAGTAATACGGCTGCATCGACGGGCAATAGGTTTGCACCAGGCTCGACAGCACGTAGGTGGTGTAGGCGCCAATGGTGAGGAACTCACCGTGTGCCATGTTAATCACGCCCATCTGACCAAAGATGATCGCCAACCCCAGGGCCATCAGCAGCAGCACGCAGAACACGGACAGCCCGTTGAACCCCTGCATCGCCGCGATGGCACCAAATTCCGATAGCCATTCCATGATGATGGTCTCCGAGTTGAACAAAGCGAGATTCTGGCTTGTAGACGTTGTGCAACAGACGCGTACCTGTAGGGGCCAACGTGTTGGCGATGCGCCGTGTCAGGCTCACCGCCTCGCGAACACGTTCGCGCCTACAGAATTGCTCCAGGCGTTACTGGTAGCCCTTGGGAAACGGATTCGGCTCGATCAGGTCCGACTCGTAAATCACCTTGAACTGGCCGTTGGCCTGGACTTCGCCAATGCGGGTCTTGCTCCACAAGTGATGGTTTTCGTGGATTTTGACGTAGCCTTCAGGCGCGGTTTTCAGCTCGATACCAGGGGATGCGGCGACCACTTTGTCGACGTCGAAACTGCCGGCTTTCTCGACAGCGGCTTTCCACAGCCATGGGCCCAGATAGGCTGCCTGAGTCACGTCGCCCATCACCGAATCCTTGCCGTACTTGGCCTTGAAGGCTTCAACGAAGGCTTTGTTGTTCGGGTTGTCGAGGCTCTGGAAGTACTTCATCGAGGCGTAGAACCCTTCCATGTTTTCACCGCCGATGCCCAACAACTCATCCTCGGTCACCGACAGGGTCAGCAGGTTCTGCTTGGCCGAGGTCACGCCTGCAGCTTTCATCTGCTTGTAGAACGCCACGTTGGAGCCACCAACCACAGCGGCGAAGACCACATCGGGTTTCTTCAGCTTGACCTTGTTGATCAACGAGCCGAACTGGGTGTTACCCAGCGGGTAATAGTCTTCGCCGACCACGGTGCCGTGCAGCACGTTTTCGATGTGTTTGCGGGCGATCTTCATCGAAGTGCGCGGCCAGATGTAGTCCGAGCCGATCAGGTAGAACGTCTTGGCGCCCTTCTCTTTGGCGATCCAGTCGAGGCTGGCGAGAATCTGCTGAGTGGCTTCCTGGCCGGTGTAAATCACGTTTTTCGACTGCTCCAGGCCTTCATAGAAGGTCGGGTAGTACAACAGGCCATTTTCTTTTTCAAACACGGGCAGCACCGCTTTGCGCGAGGCCGACGTCCAGCAACCGAACACCGCCGCGACTTTGTCCCCCACCAACAGCTTCTTGGCTTTTTCGGCGAAGGTTGGCCAGTCGGAGGCGCCGTCTTCCTGAATGATCTTGATCTGCCGTCCGAGGATGCCGCCCGAGGCGTTGATCTGGTCGATGGCCAGGCGTTCGGCCTGAATCGAACCGGTTTCGGAAATCGCCATGGTCCCGGTGGCCGAGTGCAATTGGCCGACGGTCACTTCGGTGGGCGTGACCGCCAAACCAGTGGTATTGGCGTCATCGGCCAGGGTGGCCTGGCTAAACACACTGGCGGCGATCAGCGACAGCGCTGCCGCACCCAACGCCAGGCGTCGAGGAAGAAAGCGCGTGGGGCCTGTCAGTCGTGAATCCATGTTCTCGCTCCTGTGCTGGTGATTCGCGGCCAGGCCCGTGAGAGGCCTGTCGCGAGGTGGGAGCAAGGATGAGCGAGGCGGATAAAAGCCGGTATACGCAGCATGACGTATCGGTGTACGTCATTTGACGTAGCGCCAGATTTCACACCAACAGGCATGATTGCGCCCGAGCTTGCCTGCGGGCACAAAAGTTGCTGCTTCAATGCGAATACCTGTTGGAACGTCGCCCGCTCGCTCCAACGGGACTGCGATATCGCTCTTTCACCTCAGGAACCTCACCGTGCGACCCTCAGGCTCCCAACGCATCATCAAGGTGCGCCGCGATTACAACCGCCTGGTCGCCGACGAGACCATGGAAGACTACGCCCTGCGGTTCACCCCGAAATCCTTCCGCAAGTGGTCGGAATTCCGCATCGCCAACACGGCCGTTGGCGCCGTGTCATTCCTGGCGCTGGAAGCCATCGGCGGCGCGCTGGTGATGAGTTACGGCTTCACCAACACCTTGTGGGCAATCATCGCCATGGCCGTGGTGATCTTCTTTACCGGCCTGCCAATCAGCTATTACGCCGCCCGCTATGGCGTGGACATGGACCTGCTGACTCGCGGCGCAGGCTTCGGCTATATCGGCTCGACCATTACTTCGCTGATCTACGCCAGTTTCACGTTCCTGTTTTTCGCCCTGGAAGCGGCGATCATGGCCCTGGCGCTGGAGCTGTACTTCCACATTCCGCTGGCGCTGGCGTACGTGATCTGCTCGATCATCGTCATCCCGCTGGTGGCTTACGGCATCACCCTGATCAGTCGCCTGCAAATGTGGTCGCAACCCTTGTGGCTGACGCTGCTGATCGTGCCGTACGTGTTCGTGATTTGGAAAAACCCTGATGCCCTGAGCGACCTCACCAGTTTCGCTGGGCGCGAAGGCGAAGGCGGCACCTTCAATCTGCTGCTGTTTGGTGCGGCGTTCAGCGTCGCGCTGTCGCTGGTGACGCAGATTGGCGAACAAGTCGATTACCTGCGCTTTCTGCCGGAAAAAACCCGGCACAACCGCAGGCGCTGGTGGGCCGCGCTGCTGATGGCCGGACCCGGCTGGGTAATTCCCGGCGGATTGAAAATCATGGCCGGGGCCTTTCTCGCGTTTCTCGCGCTGCAACACCAAGTGCCCATCGAGCGCGCCGCAGAACCCACCCAAATGTACCTGGTCGCGTTTCAATACGTGTTCATGTCCCCGGAATGGGCGCTGGCGGCCATGGTGCTGTTCGTGATCATTTCCCAGATCAAGATCAACCTGACCAACGCCTACGCAGGCTCGCTGGCCTGGTCGAACTTCTTCGCACGCGTGACCCACAGCCATCCGGGCCGAGTGATCTGGCTGGTGTTCAACGTCGCCATTGCGCTGATCCTCATGGAACTGGGGGTATTCGATGCCATCGAGCAAGTGCTGGGGCTGTACGCCAATGTCGCCATCGCCTGGATCGGTGCATTGGTCGCCGATCTGGTCATCAACAAGCCGTTGGGGCTGTCACCCAGGTACATCGAATTCAAGCGCGCGCACCTTTACGACATCAACCCGGTGGGCGTCGGTGCGATGTCGATTGCCTCGCTGCTGTCGATCTGCGCCCATTTCGGTGCGTTTGGCGAATTGGCCCAGGCCGCGCCGCCGTTGATTTCCCTGACCACCGCGCTGATCGCCGCGCCATTGATCGCCTGGTTGACCAAAGGCCGCTACTACATAGCCCGCACCAGTGATACCCGTCTGTTATTCCCCACAGGGCAACAAAAAAGCAGCCTGCGCTGCGGTGTGTGCAGCAACGCCTTCGAGACCCCCGACATGGCATGGTGCCCGGCATACGGCTCGCCGATCTGCTCGTTGTGCTGTTCGCTGGATGCCCGCTGCGGCGATCAATGCAAAACCCGCGCACGGCTGTCGATGCAGTTCGAAGACCTGGTCAGCCGGCTGTTTCCGCGACTGCCACTCACCTATCTGCACAGCCGACTGGCGCAATACCTGGGGCTGCTCACCGTGTTGGTGCTGACGTTGTCCGGCGCCTTGGCGCTGATCTACAGCCAGGTGGCCCACAGCCTGATCGATCAATCGTCGCAGGTGCATCACACGCTGCTACTGGCATTTCTCAAGGCGTTTTTCACCTTCTGTGTATTTGCCGGCATCCTCGCTTGGTGGGTGGTGCTGACCCGCGAAAGCCGCCGCGTGGCGCTTGAGGAGTCAGAACGGCAAACCGCCCTGCTGATGCAGGAAATCGACGCCCACCACAAGACCGACCAAGCCCTGCAAGAAGCCAAAGAGGCCTCCGAAGCCGCCAACGCGGCGAAAAGCCGTTACGTCACAGGGCTGTCCCACGAGTTGCGTACCCCACTCAACAGCATTCTCGGTTTTACCCAAATCCTGCAACGCGACGCCGCCACGCCGAGCAAGCATCAGGACTCGCTAGCGACCATCATGCGCAGCAGCTCGCACCTGTTGTCACTGATCGACGGCTTGCTCGACGTCGCCAAAATCGAAGCCGGCAAGCTGCGCCTTGAACCCTCGGAAATCCTGTTGCAGGAATTCTTGAACGATCTGCAGAAAATGTTCGCCAGCACCGCGCGCGAGAAAGGTTTGCACTTTCGCCTGGACCTGATCGGGCGCATGCCAGAGGTGGTGCGCGGCGACGAAAAACGCGTGCGGCAGATTCTGATCAACCTGTTGGGTAACGCGATTAATTTCACTGACAGCGGCGAGGTCTGCCTGCGAGTCAGCTATCGTCGGGAAACCGCTATTTTCGATGTGATCGACACCGGCATCGGCATCGCCCCCGAGCAGATCGAGCGGATCTTTCAGCCGTTCGAACGGGGTGGTTTGGTACGCCAGGACAACGGCGTCGGGCTGGGGCTGACCATTACTCGCATGCTCACCGCCTTGATGGGCGGGGCCTTGTCGGTCACCAGCCAGCCTGACGAAGGGACGCGGTTTCAGGTGCGTTTGTTTTTGTCGGAAGTGCGAGTGCCCAAGGCGGTGATCGACGTCGCCCATGACGTGACCGGCTATGACGGCCGCCGCCGCTTGATTCTGGTGGTGGATGACCACATCGAACACCGCAAGGTCATCAGCGGCATGCTCGCGCCGCTGGGGTTCGACATCGCCCAGGCGGCCAATGGGCAAGAGGCGGTCAGGCAAGTCTCGTTGCTGCACCCGGACCTGATCCTGATGGACCTGTCGATGCCGGACATGGACGGCTGGGCCACCAGCCGCATGATCCGCCGCAATGCCTTGTCCCTGGCACCGATCATCGTGTTGTCGGCCAACGCCAATGCCTTTGCCGATGACAAGGAACGCAGCTTGCAAGTGTGCAACGACTACCTGGCCAAACCCGTACACCTGCAACAGTTGCTGGATCGCATCCAGCATCACCTGCAACTGACCTGGCAAAGGCGATTGCGCAGCATCCCGCCAGCCAAACCCTCAGGCACCCTACCCTCGCGCAAGGATCTGGAAGAACTGTACGAGCTGTGTGGCCTGGGTTACGTGCGGGGCATTCAGCAGAAACTCGACGCCATCGAGCGTGACAATACCCACAGCGTCGGTTTTGTCACCGACCTGCGCACACTGGTTTCAGGCTTTCGCCTGGATGAACTGAGTCTTCAATTGAAGGAGGCCCTCAATGGACGCTATGACCCGAGCCGCTGAAAACGGGGTAATCCTGATCGTCGACGACACCCCCGACAACCTGGCGTTGCTCTCCGATGCACTGGACGAAGCCGGCTACATGGTGTTGGTGGCGCTGGACGGTCACAGCGCGTTGAATCGCATCCAGCGGCGACGCCCGGACCTGATCCTGCTGGATGCGATGATGCCGGGGCTTAATGGTTTCGATACCTGCCGACAGATCAAGGCACAAACCGACACGGCGAACATTCCGGTGCTGTTCATGACCGCGCTGACCGACAGCGAGCACGTGGTGCAGGGGTTCGAGGCCGGCGCCATCGACTATGTGACCAAGCCGATCCAATGCGCGGAAGTGCTCGCGCGGGTGGCCTCACACTTGCGCACCGCGCGCATCTTGCAATCGGCCCGCATTGCCTCGCAACCCATGGGTTTTGATGACAAACCAGCCAATTGCAGGCTGTCCAGCCGCTTCCAACTAACAGAACGGGAAATCGAGGTGCTGCGCTGGGTCTCCTGCGGCAAGACCAACAAGGACATCGCCGACATCCTGCAATTGAGCCCGCGTACCGTGAACAAACACCTGGAGCACATCTACGTCAAACTCGGCGTGGAAACCCGCACCGCCGCGACCTCGGTGGCGCTGGCGGCAATGACCGAGCGGGTTTGAAGGGGCACCCGACAGACCCCGAATATTGAGCGCCTGTTATGGCTTTTCGCGAATGAATTCGCTCCTACAACTGATCAACCGCCACATTGAAGACCTCCTCCAGCGACGCGGCGCGACAGGCAATTGTGGTTGAGGACGCAGCTCAACCGCTGTCTGACCGACGTGTAGGAGCGAACCTGTTCGCGAAGCGGTGTCTCAGGCGCACCGCGCTGGTTGACTCGCCAACAAGTTGGCTCCTACAGATTGAAGTGCCCGTCGCGGCGAGCCATTGGCGGAGGTCTTCAATGTGGCTGTTGATCAGTTGTAGGAGCGAACTTGTTCGCGAGGCGAAGTCTCAGGCGCCACGTTGCTCGCCTCGCCGACCGCGCATGCCGGGTTTACTGCCGCTGCGCGCCAGACCGAAGGGCCGGCTTGCCAATAAGCCACTTGAGCA
>NZ_DASWOT010000120.1:0-3489 GCF_036404235.1 Pseudomonas sp. | reverse complement strand
GTCACGACACGAAAGTGCTCTGAGTGTCCGGCTTGAAGGAACAGAATACGAACGATCTCTCGCGCGGCCTTGATCAGCGTTAAGCGTCCTGCTCGCGCAATGCTTCGTAGAACGCCGTCTTGCCGACCTTGAGCCGGGTCGCAGCCTCGCGGACGGTAAGCCCCTTGGCGACCATCATGCGAGCCCGCTGGAGCTTGTCGCCTACCACGACTGGTTGCAACCACCCTTTCGGCCCCGGGCCGCAGCCGCCACCAGACCGGCACGCGTGCGTTCCTGGATCAGGTCACGCTCTAACTGCCCAAGTGCGCCGAACAGGTGGAACACCAACCTGCCGCCTGGAGTGGTGGTGTCGATTGCCTCGGTTATGGAGCGGAAACCGACGCCCCGCTTTTCCAAAGCCGTGACCGTCTCAAGCAGATGCGGCAGCGATCGGCCAAGGCGATCTAACTTTCACACAACCAGCACATCGTTCTCTCGCACGTAGGCGAGGGCTGCCAGCAGGCCAGCCCGGTCGGTTCTGGCGCCGGACGCGCGATCCTTGAACACCTTCGAGCATTTCACCGCCGCGAGTGCATCAATTTGCAACGCTGGATCCTGATCGAGGGCGCTGACGCGCGTGTAGCCGATCTATGCCAAAGCCAGTCTGTCCGTTTTCCCGTCCGGCAACCATCTTGTCCGGTTTGCCGTCTTCGACCCAGGATTTACGGACACATCAAAGGTGGCCGTTCAACGGTCGTTTGGCGGACAGGTGCTCAAACCCGCCGGACACAGCTTTAGGCTGCTTCTGGCCGGAAGCCGAATGGCAGGTTCGGGCGGTGTCGGTGAGACACCTGCCGTTCGAGCACCCATTTGTTTCAACCGAAATCGACCGATCCAGATCGTACAGATCAGCCGCGACGCTCGCCGAAAGCGGACCTTCGACTGCGGCGCCTCCTCAGAGCTGTAAAACAGCGTGCAAAACTTTCCAGATTCCGGGGGTAAACAGCGTTCAATAGTTTCCACCCTGGTCTGTGCGATCATCCGGCGTTTTTGCCGGAGAATCTGGGGTGGTATTCATGGATATAATTGCCGAGATCCGGCGCCGTCATTTGGTCAGCAAGGAGAGCATCAGTTCGATTGCGCGAGACCTGAAACTGTCACGTCCGACGGTGCGCAAGCATCTGCGTAGCCAGTCTGAACCGGCGTATCGACGCCAAAAGCAGCCAACGCCGATGCTGGGGACGTTTCAGGCGACGCTGGAGAGCTGGCTGCAAACCGAACGTCTGCTGCCCAAGGCACAACGGCGCACGGCGCGGCGGTTGTTCGAGGGTTTGCAGGCGGAGGGTTATCGCGGTGCCTATGACAGCGTGCAACGGTTCGTGCAGCGCTGGAAAGCGGCCAAACCTGGCCCGGCTCTGACGCAGGCCTATGTTCCGCTGGCGTTTGCGCCTGGTGAGGTCTGTCAGTTCGACTGGAGCCACGAGCACGTCGAGCTCAACGGCGTCATGCAGACCGTCAAGGTGGCGCATTTTCGTCTGGCATTCAGCCGCCAGATGTTCGTCGTGGCTTATCCTCGAGAGACCCAGGAGATGGTTTTCGACGCGCACAACCGCGCCTTTGCCTTCTTCGGTGGCGTGCCGCAGCGCATGGTGTATGACAACCTCAAGGCAGTTGTAGATACGATCTTCACTGGCAAGGAACGGCTGTTCAACCGCCGCTTCATGGTGCTGGCCAACCACTATCTGTTTGAACCTGTCGCCTGCACCCCGGCATCGGGCTGGGAAAAGGGACAGGTCGAGAACCAGGTCGGCAACGTCCGCGAATGGCTGTTCACGCCGCTGGCTCGCTTTGCCAGCTTCGAGGCGTTGAACACATGGCTGGCAACGCGTTGCCGCGAGTTGGCTGAGCGCAAGCACCCGCTGACCCCGGAGCGTTCGATCGCCGCCTGCTTCATTGACGAGCGGCCTGCTTTACGGCCGATCACCGCACCGTTCGATGGTTATGTCGAGCATATGCTGCGGGTCTCCAGCACCTGCCTTGTGGTACTGGACCGCAATCGCTACAGCGTTCCAGCGGAATTCGCCGGTCGTGCGGTCTCGCTGCGCTGCACAGCGGCCGAGATCCGCGTCGTCGCCGATGGTGCGATGATCGCCCAACACGCGCGTCGCTTCGGACGGGATCAGTTGATCTGCGATCCGTGGCACTATCTGCCGATCCTGGAACGAAAACCCGGCGCGCTGCGCAATGGCGTGCCGTTCCGCGAATGGGAGCTGCCGCTCGCCATTCAGCTTGTGCGCGACCACATCCTCAAGCAGCCCAAGGGCGACCGGGCGTTCGTCGAGTTGCTGATGATGGCACGCGAGGTCGGCCTGGAACCTCTGCAAGTGGCTTGCGAGCTGGTGTTGGACGGCAATGTCGTCACCGCCTCGGTGGTCATGAACGAGATGCGTCGACTGCTCGCGCCCACGCAGCCAATGGCACTGAGCGTGCCGGACATGCTGAAGCTGCAGCGTGAACCGCTGGCTGATTGTGCCCGCTACGACCATTTGCGTGGAGCCAGCCGTGTCCTCCACTAATCCACCCGCACCTGATCGCCTGGCCCAACTCAATGCGCTGCATCTGTATGGCATGGCGACGGCCTGGAGCGAGTTGGCGGCCGAGGGACCACGGCGGCCGCTGCAACCCGAAGCTTGGCTGGATCGGTTGATTGAAGCCGAACTGGCCGATCGCCAGGTGCGAAGCCTACGCTATCAGCTCAAGACAGCGCGCTTTCCGGTGCATCGGGATCTCACTGGGATCGATTGGGCGGAAACGCCCTTGCCACAAGCGCAGATCCAGCAACTGGCAACGGCTGGGTTCATGCAAACCGCGCACAACCTGATCCTGGTCGGCGGGACCGGAACGGGAAAAACCCACGTGGCAACAGCCTTAGGTGTGGCAGCCATCCATCATGGCAAACGCGTCCGCTTCTATAACGCTGTCGATCTGGTGAACCAGTTGGAACGCGAGAAACAGCAGGGAAAGGCCGGAAATATGGCCCGCCAACTGGCCCACATCGACGCTATTATCCTTGATGAACTGGGCTATTTGCCATTCCCTGCCTCCGGTGGCGCGCTGTTGTTCCATCTAATCAGCCAACTCTACGAAAAGACCTCGCTGATCATCACCACCAATCTCTCATTCGCCGAATGGGTGGGCGTCTTTGGCGATGCCAAAATGACCACAGCCTTGCTCGACCGCATCACTCATCACTGCGATATCCTGGAAACCGGCAACGATTCGTTCCGCTTCAAACAGCGCCAGAAACAGCCCAAATCAAGCTGACCAAGTGGAAAGTTTTGGACGCTGTTACCTGGAAACTTTTCAACGCTGATTGACACCTGGCCGAGATGAACCGCAAGCTGATCGAGCTGCTGACCCCGGCGCAAAAGAATGACAGGGGTCAATCGATAGCAGTCTCAATGGCGCGCCTGGCCGATGAGGTCGAACGGCAGAATCGGGGCATGGAGG
>NZ_DASWOT010000119.1:0-155890 GCF_036404235.1 Pseudomonas sp. | reverse complement strand
TGCAGCAGCTTCTTCATGCGCAACGTCTTACCCATGCCGATCAACTGACTGAACAGTTTGCCGACGTCTTCGCACAAGGCGTCGTCGGAAGTCAGCAGGCTGTAGTCGGTATAAAGACGCGCATTGCCAGCGTGGTAGTTGCCAGTACCCAAGTGCGCGTAGCGGACGATTTCGCCCGCCTCGCGCCGCAGGATCAGCATCATCTTGGCGTGGGTCTTGAAACCGACCACGCCGTAGATGACCACGGCGCCTGCTGCCTGCAAGCGGCTGGCGAGCTGCAGGTTGGACTCTTCGTCGAACCGCGCACGCAGCTCGATCACCGCCGTGACCTCCTTGCCGTTGCGCGCCGCATCGACCAACGCATCGACGATTTCCGAGTTCGCACCACTGCGGTACAGCGTTTGACGCACAGCGAGCACGTGCGGGTCTTTTGCGGCCTGACGCAGCAAATCCACTACCGGCGTAAAGGACTCGAACGGATGCAGCAGCAGAATGTCCTGCTTACTGATCACGTTGAAAATGTTTTCGCTGTTCTGCAACAGCTTGGGGATCGCCGGCGTGAACGGCAAATATTGCAATTCCGGGTGGCTGTCGAGCCCGGTGATGCTGAACAGTCGCGTCAAGTTGACCGGGCCATTGACCCGATACAGCTCGGTCTCGCTCAAGTTGAACTGCTTGAGCAGGTAATCGGAGAGGTGTTTCGGACAGGTGTCGGCAACTTCCAGGCGTACCGCATCGCCATAACGACGGGAGAACAACTCGCCACGCAGGGCGCGGGCCAGGTCTTCCACGTCTTCTGAATCCAGCGCCAGGTCGGCATTGCGGGTCAGGCGGAACTGGTAGCAGCCCTTGACCTTCATGCCCTGGAACAGGTCGTCAGCGTGAGCGTGGATCATCGACGACAAGAACACGAAGTTGTCGCCAGGGCCACCGACATCTTCCGGCACCTTGATGACGCGCGGCAGCAAACGTGGCGCCGGGATGATCGCCAGACCGGAATCGCGCCCAAAGGCATCGATCCCTTCAAGCTCGACGATGAAGTTCAGGCTCTTGTTAACCAGCAGCGGGAACGGGTGCGTCGGATCAAGGCCAATCGGGGTGATGATCGGGGCAATCTCATCGCGAAAATAGCGACGCACCCAAGTCTTCAGTTTCGTGGTCCAGTAACGACGGCGGATGAACCGGACCTGATGTTTCTCAAGCTCCGGCAGCAGAATATCGTTGAGGATCGCGTATTGGCGATCAACGTGACCATGCACCAGCTCGCTAATACGCGCCAGCGCCTGATGCGGCTGCAAACCATCAGCACCGGCTTGTTCACGGGCAAAGGCGATCTGTTTCTTCAGACCCGCGACACGAATTTCGAAGAACTCGTCCAGGTTGCTGGAGAAGATCAACAAGAACTTCAACCGCTCCAGCAATGGATAGGACTCATCCAGCGCCTGCTCCAACACGCGAATGTTGAACTGCAACTGTGACAGCTCGCGATGAATATAGAGACTGCTGTCATCCAGATTCGGCACGACAATGGCGGGCACCGGCGGATGAGGGGGCTCGATCGCCGGTACGACTTCAATTGTCGGTTCGACCACGGGCGTAATCTCCTGGGCGTCAATCTCGACGGCGGCTTCGGTGAGTCCTTCGGTATTCATGAGTAATCCTGTGAGGCTACTGCCCTTTTAACAGTTGAGCGGCGCGAACGGCGAAAAAACTGAGGATGCCGTTCAACCCGTGAGTGGTGAGCGGGGCCCGCGCCACATCAGTGATGACGCCCAGTTGCGCGAAGCAGTCACTCGCGGCGCCCGTGACACGCTGCGCAATGCCCGGTTTTCACCGTGCAGAACAAATACGCGAAGAATCAGATCATCGACGATCAAAATTTTTTCGCGCACCCCCCAGCTGGAAAAAATCATCATGTCGGTTACGACGCAAGCGCGCCAGCAGGCACAAACGGTTGGACAAGGCAACGCTCACGGAAAACTCCAGAGCCCGCGCAGACGGGCGAGCGCGACAGTTATAAGCCGCCATTATGACCAATGTGTGACAGTCTTTGTTTGCGGTGCGACGGCGAGACGCAGCCGACATTTATGGAGGAATATTCTGTCAAGCGCGTAGGAAACTTTAACGTCGAGACACATATCCACACTTTCCTGAATGTCTTCGGCGAGTTAGGCTGCGCGTTCATTTCGCCAGCACCCACATGATGCTCCAGCATTTTCTACAAGAATTCGGCTATTTCGCCCTCTTCCTCGGGACCTTCTTTGAAGGTGAGACCATATTGGTGCTTGCCGGATTCCTGGCGTTCCGCGGATACATGGACATTAACCTGGTGGTGGTCGTGGCCTTTTTCGGCAGCTACGCCGGCGATCAGTTGTGGTACTTCATGGGCCGCAAGCATGGTCGCAAGCTGCTGGCGCGCAAGCCGCGATGGCAGCTAATGGGCGACCGGGCGTTGGAGCACATTCGGCGGCATCCCGATATCTGGGTGCTGAGTTTCCGTTTTGTCTATGGCCTGCGTACCGTAATGCCCATCGCTATCGGCCTTTCCGGCTATCCGCCGGGGCGCTATTTGCTACTCAACGGCATTGGCGCAGCGGTTTGGGCTGCCGGGCTGGGAGCTGCCGCGTATCACTTCGGCGCTGTACTTGAAGGCTTATTAGGTAACGTCAAGAAATACGAGCTGTGGGTACTGGGCGCCTTGCTGCTGCTGGGTGCTGTGCTGTGGCTGCGGCGCCGCCTGAAAGCCGCACGCATCGCCAAAGAAGCCAAGCTGGCCGTACCGGCTACCGTAGAACTCAAGAACCGCCCAGACGAATAAACCTACCCCGAGCGCCATACACCGCGATTGCGCTCAGCACGGTATCCGTCAACCAGATTACCGAGCCCAGCGAAGTCGCCGCCCACAACCCCGCCGCCTGCCGCGCCGATGGCCGCATTACGTACACGGTGCTCGCCGTCGCCGCTCAATACACCGACCAAAGCGCCCCCCACTGCACCCATGGCCGCACCGCCCGCGACCGACTTGGTCACGTTGGCGTCGGAATCACGCAGATGCTGCACAGGCTCATAACAGGTTGGATAGTATTCAACCTTGGTGCTGGCGCCCACTTTGGAGACCGGCGATGTGGCGCATCCGGTCATTAGCACAGCGCTGAATCCTGCCGCCACCAGTGACAATGCTCGGCGGTTGACGGTTGGGATAATAGATTTAGGGACAGACTGCATTTCATACTCTCTTTTCTGTTTAACTCGCCGGGCCCGCAGATCGCCGCCCCGACTTCCTTTAAGCTCGCTGGAGGCCGCGGTCATGGCTGACCCGCCGCAACGAGCACTTCCTTCAATATCGCCGCTGGGTCTGCCCGCTTTTGCTGGCGATACTCACCGACGTGACGGACGAACAACGTGGCCCGCGCCACCAGGCTCTTGCCGAGCACCGGCTTGCGGTTGAGTTCTTGCTTGACCCGCTGCAGTTGCGCCTGAATCACCGCATCGGTGTAGCGCGTGCCTGTAGCGAGGTTGTCGATATAGATCGCCACGGTGCCTTCCAGCGCCCGGCTACCGTTCTCGATGGCAATGGCGAACAGACGGGCGCTGGCCTCGTCTTTGGCGTCGGCAGCCTGCTGTTGGCTTTTCTTTAGATTGATCAAACGGATGTTGTAGTTGTTGATGGTTTCAGCCACCAACGCAGCGGACTGAATGAGGTTGCCAGCGGCTTCTTCGCGTTGCTGAGCAATCAGCGAAAGGTCGCGTTTGAGCTCTTCATTGACCCGCCCAAGCTCAGCCTGCAGACGCGGATCACTGCTGGAGGAGATGATGTTATCGAGCCGTTTGGTCGGGTCTTGCGCGTCGTCGATCGCGTCTGTCAGCGTGGCCAGACGCCCTTCCTGCTGCCACTGCTCGAACAATTCCTTGTAGCGTGAGCGCGGTGCGGACAACGCGCCGATAGCCACACGAAAGCCGGTCGCCTCATTGCGCTGCTCGGTGCCATCAGCGCCGAACAGCGGATATTCGCGGCGCATCCCGGTGAACAGCGTGCCCTCACCTTCGAGGTAGTTGCCACCCTTGGCAATAAAACCGCCGTAGGTCCCCTGACGACGACCCGCACGCACCAGTTGAAACGACTCCTGAACCATTTCAGCAGCATTGCCGATGACGTCGAACATCCCGATGGGGTTAGGCAATTTGCTGCCGATTGGCGTCAACCGCACGGCCTGGCCGGTACCACCGGCGACCTGATTGAAGACTGCCCAGCCCGCCAGCGGCCCATCGCTTTCGCTGCCGTCCAGGCGGCGAGGAAACAATCGTGCCTCTAATGCCTGACGGCTTACCGCCTGGCCGCCACGCGCTGCATATTCCCACTCGACCTCAGTGGGCAGGCGCACAAAACCCACGCCGCCGTCGTCACTTTTATCTCTTCCACTGACCGGCAGAAGGTCACGGTGATGCTTGATCAACCATGCGCTGTATACCGCCGAGAAACGTTCGGCGTCGAAACGCGACAAATTGACTTTCGGCAGACGTCCCGCCATGCCTTCAGGCGGCTCGCACGCTGGTGCTGGCTCATCGTTGGCCAACGATTGCGCCTGGGCCATGACCTGCCTGTACTGCCGCGCGGTGACCTCGTACTTACCGATGAAATACAGCATCGGCTTGAGCGGTGTTTGCTCGTTGGCCTTGGGTAATAACGGGCCGATTGTCTTGCGCCAGTCCCCTGACAGGTCGCTCAGGGTGAACTGACCATTGATGAAGTCTCGACGGTAACCAGAAATAAACGACTGCTTGTAACCCGCCTCGCCCTCGTTGAACGGATAACCCAGGCTGATTTCGCGGTCGTCCAGTGGGCCTTGAGCCAGCACGTAGACGTAGCGGAACACCATCTCGCCCTCACACGGCAACGGCAATACGAGGTCATCGGCGAGGGGCTTGGGGTTGTCCAGTGGGTCAGCGGCGCTGCCGCTGGCGGTAACCGCAAAGCACACTGATGCGGCTATCAGCCTGACAATAAGGCAGCGCACGTCAGACATGTCTGATCCCTTTCGATGCGTCAATGCCCGCCACCCGCCAACCACCCAACGCAGCAGCCAGTGCGCTGGCGCTGACTACGGCGAACAGGACGACACCGTAGTGACGCAGCAACAGGTGGCTGGCGTACTCGCCGGGCGTTTGCACGAACAAATGATTGAGGCCGCGCTCGGCCAAGCCATAGAGCGCAGCACTCAGAGCCACTGCCAAAAGCCCGCTGTAGAGCGCTTGTAGCACGACAAACAACAGCAACGAGCCAGTGCTCAAACCCAGCAAGCGCAGCACTGACAATTCGCGTCGCTTGCGTTCGACTGCGCTCAGTGCCCCGGCAAAAATGGCCGCGCAGGCACCGAGCACGGCCAAGGCCGCAATGATCCAGAAAACAATCGACAGGTTGCGGCTCAAGGACAGCACTTGAGTGATGGTGGCGGCCTGAGTTGACACCAACAGGTTGCGCTCAACGAAATAGCGACGCAGCGGCTCGACGTCGCCCAACGTCCGAGCGTACAAGCGCATTGACGCAAACACGCGCGGCTCGCTGGACGCCATGTCTCCTGCCCAATCCAACGCCGGGACAGCGCGGCCGTCGCGGTAGTCTTCGGCCGCCTCCAGCAGCGCCAACGGTGCAAAAATCGCGTCTCGTGCAAATACTGCGAGTGGCAAAATGGCTGCCACTTTCAGCCGTGTTCGCTGCGCTTGCGACCGACCGGCAACCTGGCGAGTAAACGCAGCGTCGAGCCAATCGCCCGCCACGGCACCGATTTTTTCTGCTGCGGTGTGGCTGAGCAAGACGGTGTCCAGCCCGGTCGGCACAGGCAGGCTGCTCAACAGCGGATCGCCGATGGCGGTTGGAATCATCTCCACATTCAGCACAGCGTTGCGCGCCGGGATCGAAAGGTCCACCGTGGCCGCGATCTGACGGGTTCTGGGTATCGCGAACGCGACATCGGGTCGCTCTCTCAAGCCATCTATAAAGGCAGCGTTGAAACGGCCTCCTCCCAACGGAATCAACTCGCGCACCGTCGGGTCGCGCTCAAGCCGCTCGATCAGGCTGCTGACCAAACCGAACTTCAGCCCAAACAGCACCAGCAGCGGCGCAATGACCGCAACCAATGCCAACACCGTGCAGACCGACAAGCGAGCATCGGCGCGGTAGTCCTGCCAGGCCAGAGACATCAACAAGATCGGGCGCATCAACGCCAGACCTGCAACGTCGCCGTGACGCCACCGTCGGCATCCCGCTGACAGGCGATGCGCAAAACACTGAGGGCCGAGTCCTCTATCAGGCGCTCATCGTGGGTGGCGACTACACAACAAACTCCCTGCTCGCGTGTGCGGTCGAGTAACAGCTGCATCACCCGACGGGCATTCAGCGGATCGAGCGCTGCGGTGGGCTCGTCTGCCAGTAACAGGCGGGGACGGTGTGCCAATGCACGGGCACAACTGACGCGCTGGCGTTGGCCGACAGATAGCTGTTGAGGGTACTTGTCTAATTGGTCGCCAATTTCAAGTGCTTCGGCCAGCGCCTCAACGCTGCGGTCGTTACTCAGACCCGACAACTGCCCAGGTAAGCCAATGTTGCCACGTACCGTAAGAAACCCCAGTAGCCCTCCAGTTTGCAGCACGTAACCCACGTATCGACTGCGCAACTGCGCGAGCCGATTGTGCTGTTTGGCCTGCCACAGCGCGGCAACATCGACCACGCGTTGGGACAGAGAACACTGGAAATACCGCGATTGATCAGGGGCCAGTGCCAGCGCCAACAGATCAAGCAACGTGCTTTTGCCGCAACCACTGGGCCCGACCAGCGCCATCTGCTGGCCAGCGGCAAGTTCCAGATGAGGGATCTCCAGGCTGAAACGCTGGCCGCGCTCGCCCCAGGTCTTGCGCACTTCTCGCAGGCTCAACATCACGGCAGCGTCGACAACGGAACGCGGTACAACGCGTCGCCAGGTTCTGCATTGCCGAAACGTACCCAATTAGCGAGGTCGTTATGGAAGGTTTCGTAGAGGCGAATTTTCGAATCAAGCTCGTCGATGAAGTCCTCTTGCTCCGCCACACTGAGCGACAGCCATAAATCCTGGCTCATGCTCAATGACTTGCTGCGATACGGCAGGCCTTCGAGGTACTCGCCGAGCAGGCCACCTTGCGCCAGGTTGCCGCCCTTGCGTAATGCCGAGGGGTCGCGACTCATATATGACCCGAGCGGACTCATAGTGCCGTTGATTGTTATCTCAGGCTTTCTGGACCGTGCGGCACTGGGCGCAGCTATTGAGGTTGGAGTGCAAGTGGGCAAACAGGTCGCAGGTCAGATGAAAGACAACTGGGATAATGATCGCGACCTGACTGATATTAAGTGGCGGTGTGTTGATATTAATTGGAAGCTTGTCGGAGTTGCGGGATTATTCGGTGCCGTGGCACCGGGTTTGCTGACTTCAGCTAAGAGTGTGTTTACTTCAGGCAAGGCTATCAAAGCGTTGTCAGGCCAAGCTGCTAACACCACCAATCGTGCGGCCAAATTAGCAGTGCGCAAGGCCGCTCATAAAAAAAACATTAAGGAAGCGGTTGAAACCCAAGCAGTCTGGCAAGCCACCAAACTAGTCTCGAAATGTATCAGCAAAGAAGAAGAGAAAGGGTGTGACACGTGATGATCAAACGCATCTTGCTTAAAGGGGCAATATTTTTACCGTTTGCTATTCTTTACAATGTTTTGGAAGTTTACCTTGGCGATACATGGCTTACAGCAGGTGTGTTTAGCATAGTGCTTATTTCTCTGCGAATCGGCCTGTATCTCTACCGGCGATCCAAAGGTATCAAGGACACTTGGCCGAATGATCAAGCAAACAATACCGTTAACCGTGCAGCAAAATAAATGCTCGCAAAATAGCCCATATCAACACTATCAAGGGGGTAGTCGCGAGTCAGGCTCGCTGACAGCTCGACAAACTGATTACTAAGTGCCTATCTAGAGACGAAGAACAGGAGTGCGACGAGTCATGATTAAAACCATTAAGGAAATTCTAATTTATACGGCGGTGAGCATCCCATTTGCATTCCTTTTAAACATCCTATAAATTTATTTTGGCGAAACGTGGTTAACACTCGTATTGTTCGGCGTAGTGCTAATTTCTCTGCGAACTGGCCTGTATCTCTACCGGCGATCCAAAGGTATCAAGGACACTTGGCCGAATGATTAAGCAAATATTATCGTTAGCCGGGCAACAAAAATAAATGCTCGCAAAACAGCCCATATCAGCTGAGGCTGGAGTGCAAGTGGGCAAACAGGTCGCAGGTCAGATGAAAGACAACTGGGATAATGATCGCGATCTGACTGATGTTAAGTGGCGGTGTGTTGATATTAATTGGAACCATGTAGCTCTCTCAGGGGGACTCGGTGCGGTGGTGCCGGGTTTGCTGACTTCAGCAAAGGGTGTATTCAGTTCAGGCAAGGCAATCAAAACGTTGTCAGGCCAGGCTGCCAACACCACCAATCGTGCAGCTAAATTGGCAGCACGCAAAGCAGCACACAAAAAGAAAATCAACCAAACAGTTATGATCCAGGCTGGCTGGCAAGCCACTAAACTAGTCGCTAAGTGCTTGGGCAATGAGGATGAAAAAGAATGTGTTCGGCCATAAAAAGTATTTTGCTATACGCGATAATTTTTTCCCGCTTGCTGTTTTTTACAACATTTTGGAATTTTATTTTGGCGATTCATGGCTACCTGTGGTGATAGTCCTCACTTTGATGATAACTGCATGTGCCGGTTTATATTACTACCGGCGTTCTAAAGGAATAAAGGACACTTGGCCGAATGACTAAACGACCAACATCATAAAATTGACTGCATGCAAAGCAGCCGATGCCAGAACTATCCAATCCACGATGGCTACTCAAACGAACTTTTAGACTACAAAGAAAATATTTAAATATCCATTAAAGACTGACGAGGAGGACTGTTAATAGCAATGATTATTTACTACTTAAAAATGACAGCATTGGCTACGCCGTTCGTCCTTCTATACAACATTCTGGAGCATTATCTGAGTTGTTCATGGCTGCCTGCCGCAATCGTTATCTCGCTGATGATAGCTATGCGAATCGTATTGTATCTTTACCGTCGATCCAAAGGCATCAAGGACACTTGGCCAAATGATTAAGCAACCAATACCGCACTTTAAATCGTTGTCGGTAGTTGTTGGAAGTCTGGTCCAGTCCAGGTTGGCTTCGATATCAGCGACTTTGAACTTTCCAGGCAATAAACGCGTTGTACCGCTCGCCGGGACGCTTCGAAAACTGGGAAGTCCTTCGGATCGATATTGCCGTATAGATCGAGTGACACATACCAGAGCGGATGGCATTGGCGAACAGGTGGCAGCATCAATTTAACCATTGGCGAGAAATGTCTCCTGTTTCAAAGAACTCTTTGAACAGCATGACCACCAGATCAAAGTCCTCGGTGAGTTGGCGGGTATCCCAGTTGTCGCCGAGGATTTCTACCATTTCGGCGGATGCGGTTGGGTTGTCGTACTCTCTAACATTCGTGTCCTCGCCCATGTCTTCGAGCAAAGTCACCAGATATTTTTGTTGTCAGCCTCTAGATGCATACTAACTGGACCTACTTCCAGGCCGTCAACAAGAACAAGGCGTAGGCTTCCTGTTTTCCTGAAGAGTGTTTAACTGCGGCCGGAGGTCCACCCAATCTTTGACAGTCTGGTTTCCGCCAAAACTCACGCCGTCGATCCGAGTCGTCCACGATAAACTCAATTTCATTTGCTATCCTTTTCAACAAGCTTTCTCATTCCTGGCTCCCAGAAAAGCGTTTTACCCGAGTCCTTTTCATAAATGGTCAGCGACTTCAATATACCTCTGTGAACATACTCAACATATATCACGGGGCAAATCTCTATCCGCCCACCAAAAAATCGGAAACCTCCCACAGTAACGTATGTAATTGCCTACAACATTTGAGTGAGAAGTTGCCGATGTTCGGTGCCTATTTCAGCGCTGGCAATCATAAAAAATGCAATTTCGATGTAACTTTTTAATGCTTCCCCAGCCTCAATGCTCCCCCACTCATGGACCAAATGATGAACCCAATCACAAAATACTCACGCGATAAGAAACCCGACTAAAATCACAGCAAAAAACCGCCTGCATGTATCAGAAACCGTACATCCCTCTACAATAAAACACACTCAAAACCCCAGCGTAAATTATTTGCAAAGTTCCTCTCCCTCCTTTACAACACCCTGTAGCCTGACCATCGATTAAAATAACGTTACAGGCCCTCCACCATGAAGCACTTACTATGGAAGTTGTTTCCAAAGAACCAACGTGAGCTTTTGCTTGAGCGGTTTTCTGTCGTCGATCGGCAGGTTGTGAACAAAACGCTGTCCCGTAAGCCCGTGTTTCCCGAGGTGTTCAATCAGTTCGAGTGCATTTTCATTCATGTACCAAAGTGCGCGGGCAGCAGTGTGGCGATGTCGATATTTGGTGATACACCCACCGGCCATTTGCCGTTGTATTGGTATGAGAAGCAGTTCAAGGAGCAGTACGAAGAGTATTTCAAGTTTGGCTTTGTACGCGATCCCTTACATCGCGCGTTATCGGCTTATCGCTATTTGTTAAAGAACCCGCAGCCGCGAGATAGAGCGGCCTATGAGTTGGTGAGTCGTTATTCACGGTTCGATACGTTCATTGATAGCTGGCTGCACGTGGATAATATTTCGAGGCAGATACATTTCGCGCCGCAGCATCAGTTTTTGCAAAACTCGATGGGGCAGATCGCTGTCGATTTTATCGGTCGTCAGGAACACCTGGAGGCTGACTTTTCGGCGTTGTGCGAGCAGTTGGGTATTAGCGCGCAGCTCCAGCACATCAACCGCTCCCCCGGCCTGGGTTATAAAACAGCGGCGTTATGCTCCGACGCTTCACGCAGACGAATTCGCGAGGTGTATGCCCGTGACTATGAGCTGTTCGCCTATGACTGAGCGTAAAACAGATCCGCGACCGCTGATTATCGCGCCTGAGCTGACGGTGGATCAGGCGCAGCGCGAGGCGACGAAACAACAGCGTGCTTGCTGCATATGGCTGACGGGTTTGTCCGGCGCGGGCAAGTCGACGCTGGGCAATCAACTGGATCAGACGTTGCAGACGCATGGTCTGCACAGCTACTTGCTCGACGGCGATCGGGTGCGCAATGGATTGTGTCAGGACTTGGGCATGAGCGACCCAGACCGTCGGGAGAATGTGCGGCGCATCGGCGAGGTCGCCAGATTGATGGTGGATGCTGGGCTGATTGTGATTGTCTCGGCCATCTCGCCCTTTCGCGCTGATCGTGATACCTGCCGTGCGCATTTCGCTGAGGGTGATTTTATCGAAGTGCATGTGAGCACGCCGTTATCGGAATGCATGCGCCGCGACGCCAAAGGCTTGTATCGCGCCGTGCGGGAGGGCCGGATACGTAATTTCACCGGGATCGACAGCCCTTATGAGGCACCGCTCAACCCCGAGTTTGTGATCGATACCAGCACCGGGGATAACAGCGAACTCGTTGATCGGCTGGTCATGCTGCAATTGGAAGCCGGTTCCGGACGCGCCTGTTATCGGCCGTTCAACGACTCAAGATCGCTCGGTCGCTGAGGCCCGAAAAGCGTCTACGCTGGGACTTGCGGCAGGCGAGGGAACGATTGTGCCGTGTGCAGGCTCACAATCCTTGTCTTTGAACCGTCGTCCTCGCGAGCATCCCTTATGGAACACGTACTCCCAGACGCCTGGCTGGCGGCCTTGCCTTTGCCTTGGCTAGACACCCTGATGGCTGCGGCTGTTGCCGTTGGCCTGTCGTTGTTGCTTCGCTGGCTCGCCTTGGCGCTGCTGAAGCGGGTGGCTCACTCGTTCATTTTTGCGCAACAACTAATCTATCGTGGCGCACCGCCTACTCTGTGGCTGATCCCTTTGCTGGCATTGCAAACCGTGTGGACCTCGGCGCCAGACGATTTGATGTTGATCAAGACGGTCCGGCACGTGAACGGCATGCTGGTGGTGGCCTGCTTTACGTGGCTGGCGTTGCGCTGCGTGAAGGCGATTGGCGAGGCGGTGGCGATCCGTAATCCACTGGACATCGAGGACAACTTGCAAGCGCGGCGCATCCAGACTCAGGTTCGGGTGCTGGTGCGCTGCCTGAATGTGCTGGTGGTGCTGTTCGGCACCGGGCTGATTCTGATGAGTTTCCCGCCGGTTCGGCAAATCGGCACCAGCCTGCTCGCCTCGGCTGGCCTGGCTGGGTTGGCGGCGGGCTTTGCCGCAAAACCGGTGTTGGGGAATCTTATTGCGGGGCTACAGATTGCGATTTCACAACCGATTCGTCTGGACGACGTAGTGATCGTGGAGGGCGAATGGGGGCGAATCGAGGAGATCAGCGGGACCTATGTAGTGGTGAAAATCTGGGATGAGCGGCGGATGGTGATCCCATTGCAGTACTTCATCGAAAAGCCGTTTCAGAACTGGACGCGCAGTACCTCAAGCCTGATTGGCTCGGTGTTTTTGTGGGTGGATTACGCGTTGCCACTGGAGGAGCTACGCGTGGAGGCGGAGCGAATCTGCAAGGACATTCCGCACCTGTGGGACGGTCGGGTGTGCGTGCTGCAAGTGACCGACACCACGGACCGGGCCATGCAGTTGCGGGTGTTGTTGAGTTCGGCGGATTCATCGCGAAGCTGGGATGCGCGCTGCCACATGCGCGAACGGCTGATCAGTTTCGTCGCCAAGCAGTATCCGCAATGCTTGCCGCAGCTACGCGCTGAAATGTCGTCGCGTACTGCGCAGCCTGAGCCTGACGGGCATGAGGCCCCCATCGAGATTGCGCGACAGCCACCGGTTTGAACGTCACCTGCCCGAAGCGCACCTGCCCACGATAGACACTTGCCTGTGCCGCATCCGCAGGCTGACCCAGCACGCTGTCGGGCAATTGCGCTCCAGGATTTGAGTCAGGCCCAAGCTCAAGCAACTCGTTACTGCCCGCCGTTAAGCATCGCAGCCTTGCCCATCATGGCGCCGGCAAACTGTTGGGCGGTCATTTTGTCACCATTGAAATCGACCACATCGTCGGCGTAATGCAGGGTGGAGGTGATGTTGTCGCCCTCAACTTTGCCCACGTCCAGCATGATTGCCATGGCGCCTGCCGTTTCGGCCGCGTCCTTGGCTTGCTGCGCGATGGTCGCGGGATCGGTAACACCCGCAGATTCGGCCTGCAAGGTTGCCAGGTCCTGAATCATCGGTTTGGACAGCAACAATTTGGCGTCCAACTGGGTCAGCAACTGCTTGAGCAGCTCAGGTGCCGGTTGGTCCAGCGAGGTCGGATTGTTCAGGTCCATCGCCAGGCTGAAATGGCTTTCACCGTTTTTGGTTTTCAGCGCCAGCTTTTCCAGCTCGATGTGCGGTTTGGCGGCGAGCAGCTTGCCCATTTGCGCATGCACCAGCGCCTGATCGGCGGGGCTGAGTTGCGGAACGAATCGCACACCCGCCATCGCGGCGGCCTGGGCCTGCGGTTGAATCCTGTCCTTGTAGAACTGCAGCAGCGTCTGGGTGGCGGCGATGTCGAAGTTGGCGAACTTCCACTGCATCTGCGTTGAGCCGACTTCCTTGCCGTTATAGCTGATCATGCCGATGTCGTAGCTGACCTGCGCGCTCAGGTTGCCTTCCACTTCCTGAAGCAGGCTGGTATTGACGAAATCCTTGAGTTCCACGGCGGGTTTGCCAACCACCTGGAACACCGCCGATGCCACTTTGGCGTCGCTGTGCCCAAGGTAGAAACCAGACTTGCCCTTGGTGCCGCCCGTCTCGAACGTGAACCCCTGGAGCGCAATGCGCACCGGCCCTTCTTCGGACTTGGCGTTGATGTCGAGGTTTTCCAGGTTGCCCGTGGCCTTGAGCTTCTCGCCATCGCCACTGGCTGCGGCATTGAGGGTGAAACCGGAAAACTTGAAGGAGCCCTTCTCATCGGCGAACTGGAACGGCAGCAACTCCACCCGCCCTTCGCCTGCGCGGTCGTAGCCCATGCTGAAGTGCCCGAGAACCGGCGCCTGGCCATTGGTCATGGCGAACCAACGCTCGGAGAACGCATTCTTCTCCAGTTGCATGTTACTGGCTGCCATCACTGGCACCAGCGCCAACGACTTCACGCGTGACCACGGAAACGGCCCATGCTCGATATTGTCGACAAACAGCAGTTCCACCGGCTGCCCTTGATTGAATTCAGGGCTGAGCAAAGTGACCCGGTAATGCGCGGTACTGGTAAAGAAGTGGCGATCCAGCGAAACCAGCTCCACGCTGGCATCCCCTTGCTGACCGACCAAGGCCGTCTTGAGCTGCCGATTCCCCTCGACAATGGCGTCGCCAAGCACCCCTTCCAGCCGCACGCCGGTGTACCAGGCGCCTGCGGTGATCAACGCGCCAGCGACTACAACGACGCCTACGGCAATTTTTGCTGATTTATTCATGTGTCGACTCAAAGATGTCCGTTCTGGTGATGATTGATGTCTTCCCTGACCCCGGAGAAGGTTCGGCGGTTGGGACAAGCCAGGCCGACGCAGCATCTGCCGCTGCCAAGAGCCGGGGCAGATTAGCACTCACGTGCGATGGCGGCATCCTTCGCAAATGAGTTGATCTGCCATACCCGGCTATTTAGAACATTTCGACGCTAGCCATTGTCTTGGACGAGTTGTTAGGCTGGGCCTCAATTTGCACAGGGGATCGACGAGATGAGCCAAGCGCAGAACGCAAAGGGACCGATCAAGGCTGTCATTTTCGACATGGACGGCCTGTTGCTCGATACCGAAGGCATCTACACCGAAGTCACCGACGCCATCGCCCGGCGCCACGGCAAGACGTTTGACTGGGCGGTGAAACAGCACACCATCGGTCGTGGCTCTCAGGACTTCGCTGAATACGTGACCAAAGCCCTTCAGTTGCCGATGTCTGCCGAGCAATTTCTCACCATTCGCCAACCCATGCTCGATGAGCGCTTCCCCCACGCCCAGCCCATGCGCGGTGCTGAAGCCCTGGTGCGACACCTTGCCGAGCACAATATTCCAATTGCCGTGGGCACCAGTTCGTCCATTCACTACTTCCATGCCAAGACAACATTGCATCGCGCCTGGTTCGAGCTGTTCGCGCATGTGGTCACTGCAGATGATCCGGATGTCACCGCAGCAAAGCCGGCGCCGGATATCTTCCTGGTGGCGGCGCGGCGCTTGGGTGTCGACCCCAGGGATTGCCTGGTGTTCGAGGACTCACCATTTGGTGTGACGGCAGCCAAAACGGCAGGAATGTATGCCATCGCCGTGCCCGATTCACATATGCCGGTCACCCAATACGCCCATGCCGATTTAATGCTGGGATCGTTAGCCGAGTTTGTGCTGGAGGATTGGGGGCTGCCTGCAATGGCGCCACGTTAGAGCATCCGCCCGGTAACAAACAGGACACAGAACGCTGAGCTCGGGTTCACCCCGAACGTGATAACCCACCGTATTGCAGGACATTTATCAGCCCATGCTTTTCGGTTTGCTAACTCATGAACTGACTCATTAATGAGAAAGGCTTTTAATACGCGACACCGCAGGCAAGATTGACGACCTGAGCGATTTGCCATTACTGTCCTGTATCACAGTTGTAATACGACATGTTTCATGCGTCGTGTTCGCGGAAAAATTATCGTTTGGAGCAAGGATGCAAGGCGCACTGTTACGTAGCGGCAAAAGTGAGTCATTTACCGCGCTCGGAGAATCCGGTCAGCCGGTTTATCGGGCCGCACTGCAATTGCGCGAAGCCATTCGCCGCAAAAACCCGAAACTGGTCGATCACCTCGCGATCCCTCAAAGCGACGAGTTGGGTAACAAGATCGACTGGTACAGCAGCATTGAAGGGGATGTGATTCCCTGGAGTGCCGCAACGGAAGAAGAACGCGCCCCTGCCCGCGCACAACTTGAGGAACTCGACGCTGCGCTGAACGAGTTGAGCGTTCGGTTCCTGGGTAATGATCCGGCTGAACAGCAAGGCGACAAAGCCGTATTCGGCAAATTGCTCAAGCGCGTCATCCACTTCCCCGACGAAAACTTCGTCTACCTGGTCAATGGCAAGCCGGTATTGACGTTCTGGGGCTTTGAACACGCCAACGCCGACCGCAGTCTTGAACCCCTGCACTGCCTGTACCCCAAACCCGATGCGCTCGAATTCGCGCTGCCGCCTGCGACGCCGGTCGAGCCCGTGGTGGAGCCAGCCCCGACGGTGTTGGTCCGTAAGTCCTGGTGGCGTCGCTGGTGGTGGCTGTTGCCGCTTTTGTTGTTGCTATTGCTACTGCTGCTGTTCGGGCTGCGCAGCTGCGTACCGACGCTGGCCATTCCAGGGCTGCCGGCTGTTGATCTACCGAAGGTGTCGTCTGAGCAAGGCCTGTCCGGCCAGACAGTCAGCGCGGGAAATGGCGTGAATGGACCGGTGCTCGATGGCAACGGAACATCGACCAATGGCGCCGTATCCGCAGCGCCCGATCCTGAAAAAGAGGCTAGCGTTACACCCCAGGCGACGCCTGAGGACAAACCCAACGAGCCGGTCGCTGAGCCGCCCAAACCTGCAGAGCAGGCGCAGGCAGCCAATGCGCTAACGACACCGCCAACGACACCGGCCCAAAAGCCTGCGCAAACAGCTGCGCCGCTGAGCATCCCGGCAAATGCGAAAAATGGCGCGGCTGATTTCCTCAACGGCCATTACCGTGCGGGCGCCGGCATTCAAGATCGGCGGACAGGCCGACCATTGCGTCTGGAATACCAATTCAAGGACGGCAAAGGCGAAGTCACTGTTCGCCAGGCTAACGGGGTCAGTTGCTCCGGGCCGGTCAGTGCGGCGATGAACAATGGAAACCTGTCCATCAACAGCAGCGCACAGGCCGCGTGTGGCGACGGCAGTACCTACGACATGCCAAAAATCGAATGTGGGAAAGGTGCCCAAAGCATCGCTGATTGCACCGGCGGATACGGCGCCGAGAAATTCCCTATGTCCATGCGGCAGATGACCGAATAAGACTGGAAGACCCTGACATGCTGCCTGAAGTCACTCAATTCGAAGATACCGTTTCCCTGGTCAGCGACACCGGTGTTCAGTTCCTGGATTTCGCCCTGCGCCTGGACCCGCGCAAAGAACCGGCGGGTGAATTTGCGCCGATGACCAGCGGGCTGATCTGTCGGCTGCTTTACAACGAGGAAAAGGATTTCTTCTTCTATGAGCCCGAGCCTGAAAAGATCGAGAAAGCCAAGCCGGTCTTCAGCATCGACATGCGCAGCAGCCTGGAGCTGCTGGACGGTCTTTGGTTGCCGCTGCCATTTTTTCGCTTCATGCCGCCGCACCGCTTCGACGAGGGCCCGACCAACTGGGCGCGCATGCGCATCGTCAAGCTGGCTGCGCCCGACATCGACGGCAACAGCCATCGATTGACCCTGGCCTTCGACAGCCGGGTGATGCGCAAACGTGACGGCACGGCCTATCTTGCACCCAACGAAGAAGACATCAGCTCCGGCGTGTCTTTCAAGCTGGCGAGCAAGGCACGGGAAACACGCTGGTTCCTGGCTCAAGGCTGGGTCAACGAGTGGTTGCTGGAGGTCTTCAACGAGGGCAATCCGAACCGCTCACGCGAAGAGCTGGACATCGACATCCGCGCCGGGCACCACCTGGCGCACTACCTGAATGTCCTGAACCTGCTCAGCGGCCCGGCACAGGCCCGTCAGCAAGACCCAAAAGCCCGCGTGGAGATCCCCGAACTCAAGGTGGTTGCCAACGACAGCAAAAGCCTGGTCAAGCCCATTCCGGTGGACCTTGTGCTGGATGTCGGCAACTCGCGAACCTGCGGCATCCTGATCGAGAACCACGGTCAGGCGGGCTCCGGCCTAAAGCAAAACTACGTGCTGGAATTGCGCGACCTCATCACCCCGGAGCACACCTACAGCCAGCCTTTCGAAAGCCGCGTGGAGTTTTCCCAGGCCTACTTCGGCAAAGACCATTGCTCGGTCAAAAGCGGACGCCATGATGCCTTCCAGTGGGCGACCATTGCGCGGGTCGGCAGCGAGGCCAGCCGTTTGGCGAGCCGCCGTCGAGGCACCGAAGGCTCGACCGGGTTGTCCAGCCCGAAACGTTACCTGTGGGATGAAAACGCCTATGGCCACGGCTGGCGTTTCAACTGCTCGTACATCAAAACCGATAAC
The DNA here is from genome assembly GCF_036404235.1 of Pseudomonas sp. GTDB lineage: Bacteria > Pseudomonadota > Gammaproteobacteria > Pseudomonadales > Pseudomonadaceae > Aquipseudomonas. The sequence continues at coordinate 137,620 of NZ_DASWOT010000119.1, read as the reverse complement.
GAGCCGTACGCCACCGCCGCACCGTTTTCGCACCTGATCAACGAAACCGGCGAAGCGCTTTATACGCTGGATGAAGACGACCGCTTGCCGGTGTTCATGCCACGCTATTCGCGCAGTTCGTTGATGACCTTCATGCTCGCCGAAGTCCTCGCTCAGGCGCTTTCGCAAATCAACAGCCCGGCGCAACGTTCGCGCCAAGGCCACACCCGCGTGCCGCGCCAGCTCAACAGCATCACGCTGACTGTACCGCCCGGCATGCCGCAGGCCGAGCGCAGTATTCTCAACGAGCGTTTGCAGCAAGCCATCGGCCTGGTCTGGAAAAGCATGGGTTGGCACAGTGGCGAAGAAGACCCTCAGAGCGATGAGCTCCACCCGCCCAGCACGCCAATGCCCAGCATCCGCGTCGAGTGGGACGAAGCCTCCTGCGGCCAGCTCGTGTACCTGTACACCGAGGTCAACGAGAATTTCGCCGGGCACCCAGAAGAGTTCTTCGACACCATCGCGCGTCCGGACAAAACCGACCGCGAGCGCATCACCCTGGCGACCATCGACATCGGCGGTGGCACCACTGACCTGGTGATCACCGACTATCGCCTGGATCGCGCGGGCAATTCCGGCAGCGGCAGCAACGTGCATATCGTGCCCGAGCAGCGCTTTCGAGACGGCTTCAAAGTCGCGGGCGATGACATCCTGCTCGATGTGATTCAGGATTTTGTGCTCCCAAGCTTTGAAAAAGCCCTGCTCAACGCCGGGGTCAAATCCCCTGGCTCGCTGATGTCGCGCCTGTGCGGCGATGAGTCAGTCAGCGCGCAAGACCTGATCCTGCGCCAGCAACTAAACCTGCAAGTGTTCACGCCGCTGGGCCTGGCACTGCTCAAGGCGTACGAGCAATACGATCCGGAAACTCCGGTGGCTGTTTCAGTCCACAGTTACCGGGATTTACTGGGCGACCATGCGATCAGCCAGACCGTGCTCGAATACGTCAACAGCGCCGTGCGCCGAGACGTCGGCGTGCAAAGTACGTTCGACCTGTTCGATGCGCCGATCAGTTTCGATCTACAAAAACTGCATGCGGCATTCCTCAACGACCAGATCAACATCACCAAAATTCTGGGCGCGTTGTGCGAAGTGATCTTCCACTACCCGTGCGACGTGCTGCTGCTGACCGGGCGCCCTTCGCGCCTGCCGGGTGTGCAAGCGTTCATTCGCAAGATGCTGCCGCTGCCACCCGGGCGCATCTTGCCGCTGCAAAACTACCGCACCGGCGGCTGGTATCCGTTTCACAAAAGCGGCCTGATCGACGACCCGAAAAGCACCGCCTCGGTGGGCGCCATGCTGTGCCTGCTGTGTGCGAACCACAGCGTGCCGAATTTCTATTTCCGCTCTTCGGCGCTCAAGCCTTATTCGACGGTCAAGCACATTGGTGTGATCGACCTGAACAACGTGATCAAGGACGCCGACGTGTTGTATCGCGACATCCAGTCACAGGACGGCAAGATTCAACTGCCGCAGGTGGGCGTGGGTGATGACGCAGACACCCCTCAACTGGAAATGCGCGGCGATCTGCGCCTGGGTTTCCGTCAATTAGCCGCAGAGCGCTGGGCCGCGTCGCCGCTGTACACGCTACGCTTCACGCCAGCAGGCCGTGACAAGTTCTCAAGGGCCGTGGGCTCTGACAATCAAGCGCCCCTGCTCAAGGTACGATTCGAAGTGAAGGCTCCCGACAAACACACCAAAAAGCACGGGTTGGTGAGCGACAGATTGTCGGTGGCAGGCATCGAATCCAACAGCAACAACGTTAATTTCAACCCGCGCAGCGACCTGGAGCTGGAGCTCAATACCATGCTCGACGCAGGCCTGAGCGAGACCAAGTATTGGCTCGACAGTGGAAGCGTGAAACGCAAATGAGCGACCTGACCCCACAACAAACCGAGCTGTCGGCCAACTGGGCCGCAGTACACGAAGGTGCCGGCCAGGCGCTGCAATGGATCAGCCAGACACGCGGCAATGCGCCGCGCCTGGACGGCGAAGCCGACAACCTGAACTTGCGCCTGCACCGCGCACGCAACCTGGCCAGCAGCCTGGGCCGCGTCGCCTGCACGCCCATGACCATCGGCTTTTTCGGCCTGTCGCAGGCCGGCAAGTCGTACCTGATTTCAGCGTTGGCCGCAGGTGATAACGGCAAGCTGGAAACCCGATTCGGCGACAAGACGCTGGACTTCATCGCCCACATCAACCCGGTGGGCGGCGGCAAGGAAGCGACCGGGCTGGTCACGCGCTTCAGCCGCGGCGCCTTGCCAAGCCCCGATCCGGCGTTCCCGGTGGAGCTCAAGCTGTTCAGCGAAATCGAGATTGCCAAGATCCTCGCCAACGCCTGGTTCAAGGACTTCGATCTTGAGCACATTGATTACGACATCGACGAAGCACGCATCCAGCGGATTCTCAAAGCCGTCGAGGGCCGCGAAAGCTCGGTGGAGGTGCCCGGCGTCAGCGCCGACGACGTGGTTTCGCTCTGGGATTACCTGAACGACAACTTCAAAGGCTCGGTCAAAAAACTGCAGCACTTGTATTGGCCCCACGCATTACGCCTCGCGCCACGCTTGAGCATCCAGCAACGCGGCGAACTGTTTTCGATCCTCTGGGGCGAGCAGCCAGCATTAACCCGCGTCTATGAAAAACTCAGCAGTGCGCTGGCCAAGCTGGGCCATGCCAGCACTGTTTTCGCCCCGCTCAGCGCGCTGGTCAGCCCGGATGGCAATGGCCAATACAGCCAGACCGACAGCATCATGAACGTCGACATCCTTAACCGCTTCGACACCAGCGCCGACCTGTCGATTGACGTTCGCCCCCAGCGTGACGGCCAACTCGGCGCCAGCGCATCGATTACCGTGGCGCAGCTCGCGGCATTGACCACCGAGATGACCTTTTGCCTGATCAATGAGCCTCAGGACAAGGTCGTCAACGAAGTCGACTTGCTGGACTTCCCCGGCTATCGCGGGCGGATGAAGCTGCGCGAGCTGAAAGACTCAAGCGGCGCCGACGGCAACATGGTGTCGCAACTGCTGTTGCGCGGCAAAGTCGCTTACTTGTTCGAACGCTATACCGATTGCCAGGAAATGAACGCGCTGGTGGTCTGCACAGCATCGGACAAACAAAGCGATGTGAGCGACGTCGGCCCGGTGCTGACCCGCTGGATCGAGAAAACCCAAGGTATCGACGCACAAGATCGCGCCAAACGCAGCGGCATCGGCCTGATTTGGGCGCTGACCATGCTCGATAAGCGCATCTCCGGCGCATTGAGCACGCCGGAGAACATGCTTGATGCGGCGTGGGAAGGCATGATCAAGCTGACCATGATCGAGCGCTTTGGTACGTTCAACTGGATGACGGACTGGGCAGGCAAACCTTTCCACAACACCTATCTGGTGCGCAAACCGCGCATGGAAACGCCCTTTATCGAGCTCGAAGACGGCGATGAGTTGCGCATCCTGGAGCGCTCGCAGGGACGTATTGATCTGCTGGGCCAGACCTTCGCGGCCAACGAACTGGTGATCAAACACGTCAACCAGCCCGCACAGGCGTGGTCGGCGCTGCTGCAAATCAACGACGGCGGTATCAAGCGCTTCAGCCAGAGTTTCAATGGCGTGGCCAATACCGAGTTCAAACTGTCGCGAATTCGCGAACAGTTGAGCGAATGCCTCGACGACCTCACCACCCACGGCTTGAGCAGTTGGTATCAGTCCGATGGCGACGGTGCCATGGCCGCCAAACGTGCCCAGGCGCAACTGATCCTGCAACAAGTGGGCAAGAATCAGGCAATCGCCGGCGAGTTGATCGACCACCTACAACTGCCCAGCGATGGTGTGCGCGACCTTTACCTGAGCGGCATCTACGAGGACGACAGCGCACCCGCCGCCGATGATGTCGCAGACGAACCCCAGCCCACCAGTTTGTATGGCAACAGTGGCGGCTTTGATTTTGCCGATTTCGGCGCCGAACCGAGCGCCGATGACAGCGCCGCGCCGAGCCCTCAGGCATCGGCGGCGGCGCCGGAACTGCAAGGCAGCGATCATCGTTTCGCAAAAGCGGTGTTCAATGCCTGGATCGCTCATCTGCGCGATCTGGCCAACCGGCAGAATTTGCTCAATCTGCTGGGCCTGAGCAAACCGGTGATCGAAGCCGTGGCCGATGAGTTGATCACTGCCGGTTACCGACAGGATCTACCGGGGCAACTGGCAAAGGCCGTGTTGAAGCGCGCCCAGAGCGGTGCCCGTCGCGACCAATTGGTTGAGCGTCAGGTGCTGGAAGTGCAACTGGTGCTGCGCGATTTCGTGTCCTGGTTCGGCTTCATTCAGACGCCGTTGGCGCAACGGCCGAAAAGCCTGGTGGGCAGCAAGGATCACCTGTTCGCCTTTTATCGTGATGTGGAGCACGGCCAGGTGCCGATCCTCCCACCACAACCGGCCAATCAGGCGAAGTTGTTCTTTGGCGATTGGCTGTCCGGGCTGGCAGCCCTGACATTGGCTAACGCGGGGCACAGCGCAGGCCGGGAAATAACCTCCGAACAGAACGAACGGCTGGGCCATGTGCTCGCCGCTTTGAAAGCGAGATAAGCAATGCCCATTCGAGTTGACCTGCTGGCCCTGGAGCCAAGCGTACTGGGCCAGGCCTGCCTGACGGTAAAAAAATGGCAAGGCGCCCATGAGCGTCTGGAGTTTTCTATCCAGCGCAATCAGGACGGCTTTTACCTGCAGGACCACAAGCAATGGAGCAGTAATCCCTTCTGGTTCAAGGTGCCGCATTTCAGCGAAGGCGCCAGCGGTGAAGCACTGGAAACCCTGGTCGGGCCTGACGTGGTCGACCCGCTGCTCGAAGGCAGTGCCAGCTCCAACTTCCAGATCGAGCTGCGCGAGCAAAGCCTGAACTTCAGCGACCGTGGCGTGGTGCGGCCGGGTGCCGGTTTGCTCGCTTCCAGCGCAGGCGGCGAAACCCGTGGCATCTACGGCGGCGCTGATCTGGCCACGCCAACAGTGCCAAGCGAGCCGCTGGAAATACCGGATGTGCCGTTGCTCGACCTGCCAACAGCAGACGTTGTCGAACCGGAGCCTGAACCTGAACCGATCAACTCAGAATCCAGCGAGCGCCTCGTGCAGCCTGAGCGGCGAAAAGGGGGCAACAAGCTCGTGCCGGTCATCATCGGTCTGTTGGTGTTGATTCTCGCCGCTGCGGCTGTGTGGTTTTTCCTCCTGAAAAAACCCGAAGCCCCGGTCCCCCCAACACCCACGCCCACGCCCAACGTCGAACCTGCTGCGGGCGCGGCCGCCTGCACACTGGAAAGCATGAACAGCCAGCCTGAGCTTGCCTTCGTGCAAGCCTGTATCAAGCAAGCACCGGCCAGCGCCGAGCTGTTGAAAATCATCGAGACCGCCAAGACCAGCAAGCATTGCGGCGTCGCTCAGCGTCTGTACGCCAACCGCTCGCAAGCGGGCGACGTGCTGATCGCCACAGCGTATGCGCACGAGTACGATCCGAAATTCCATCAGCCAAGCGAATGCTTCGCCGAACCGGACAAAGCCACCGCCGCTTACTGGTACGAAACCATTCTCGCCCTTGAGCCCAACAACGTTGAAGCCAAGCAACGCTACGAGGAGCTCAAACCGTGAGGGGGTTCAATCGCAGCTTGGCCTCCATTGCGCTGCTGACTATCTGCGCGGTCGGCCCAATGGCCCACGCGGACGACAAACCGCTGATTCAGGCGGGCAAGAAAACCTTGTTTCAGCGCGTGCTGACAACGCCGGGTTGCCAACTGAGTTCCACTGCGGGCGCAAAGGATGGCGTCGCACAGCCGACTTTCAGCCGCTTTTACGTCTATGAGCGCGCCCAGGCGGCCAATACCGAATGGCTGAAAGTCGGCCCGGACAGTTTCGGCAAAACCATTGGCTGGCTGCCTTCAACGTGTACTGTTGAGTGGAAGATGCAGCTCACGCTGGCGTTCACCAACCCGGCAAACCGCGACCGGCTGCTGTTCTTCAAGGAGCGTCCGACACTGGAAGGCATCCTTGATGCGCCCGATCCAGTGAGCAAGGTCGCGCCGTTGCGCGCCAAGCTCAAGCAAGGCGCTCAAGCGCCGGGGGTGCTGGCGCAGGAGCCTGAATACTTCGTCGACATGCAGAAGCAGTTCTACCTGTTGCCCGTGCTGAGCGGCGAAGAAGTCATGACCGAGGCAGGCTTTCGCACGCGCATTCTCAATGTCGCATCCGTGAGCAAGGCCGATGAGAAAACCGCTCAGGCCGCCGCTTCAGCCGGTGCTGCCAACAATGCAGCCGGCACGGCCAATGCCAATGCCAATGCCACCAGCCAGTTGAAGGAATTCAGCGCGGCCGTGGTGTTCGTGATCGACTCGACCATCTCGATGGACCCGTACATCGACCGTACCCGCGAAGCGATTCGCAAGGTCTACCAGCAGATCGAGAAAGAGAACCTGGGCAAGCAGGTGAAATTCGGCCTGGTCGCCTTCCGTTCCAGCACCAAGGCGGTGCCGGGGTTGGAATACGTCAGCAAGATGTACGCCGACCCCAATCAAGTACAGGACAGTACCGACTTTCTCGCCAAGGTCGCCGACCTCAAGCAGGCCAAGGTCTCCAGCGGCGCATTCGACGAAGACGCCTACGCGGGCGTCATGCACAGCATCGACAAGGTCGACTGGAGCCAGTTCGGCGCCCGCTATGTGGTCTTGATCACTGACGCTGGTGCGCTGGACGGCACCGACAAACTGTCCAATACCGGGCTCAACGCCGATCAAGTTCGTCTTGAAGCGGCCAACCCTGGCGTCGCTATTTACACCTTGCACCTGAAAACCCCGGCAGGTGCCAAGGATCACGCCAAGGCTGAAGAGCAGTACCGCAACCTGTCGACCTACCCCGGCACCAACACCTCGTTGTACTACCCGGTCAACGCCGGTGACGTGCAGGAATTTGGTCGCAAGGTCGATGCCCTCGCCGCCGCCATCACCTCGCAGGTCAAGGCCGCCTATATGGGCGATGAGGCGATTGGCAGCGCAGCCAACGCCAAGCAGGACCCCGCCGAGAAAAAGATGCTGGAGGACGCGGCCTTGATCGGCCACGCGATGCAACTGGCTTATCTGGGTGAAAAAACCGGCAGTCAGGCGCCGCCGGTGTTCCAGGCCTGGATCACTGACCGTGACCTGATCAAGCAGAACATCCCCACCACCGACGTGCGTGTGCTGCTGACCAAGTCCCAACTCAGCGACCTGAGCGACGTGATGAAGCAGATTCTCGACGCCGCCAACGAAGGTTTGATCTCGCCCACGGACATGTTCGAGAAGCTGCGCTCAGTGGCCGCCACCATGGGCGCCGATCCTAACCAGCTCAAACAGAACAACAACGCCAAGGTCGCCGATTTGGGCGTACTGGGTGAATACCTCGAAGACCTGCCGTATCACAGCGAAGTGCTCAACCTGGACGAAGAAACCTGGAAGAGCTGGGACGGGTTGGCGCAGGAAAAATTCATCCGCAACCTGAGCACCAAGCTTCGGCATTACCAGCGTTACAACGCCGATGTCGACCGCTGGGTAGCGTTGGCCAAAGACAGCGACGCACGGGATAACGTCTATCCGGTGCCTCTTGAAATGATGCCGTAACGAGAGCAGCCCATCGAAATGCTCGATATTCAGGACCTGCTTGTGCAACGCGGAGACGGCGCGCAAGCGCACCGCGTCCGCCTGCCGAACCTGCAGATCGGCGCCGGAGAAATCCTCGCCATCACAGGTGAAAGCGGCTGTGGCAAAAGCACGTTGCTGGAGGCCATCGGCTTGCTGTTGGCGCCCAAAGAGCTGGCGCATTTTCGGCTGGGGCGTGAAGCGCTGGACATCGGTCGGATGCTGGCCGCCGATGATCAGGCCGCGCTGACGCAGGTACGTTCCCGGGATTTGGGTTTCATTCTGCAAAGTGGCGGGCTGCTGCCATTTCTCAAAGTGCGCGACAACATCAGCCTGCCGCGCCGCTTGCTGGGCATGAGTGAACACAGCCCACACGTGGAGCGGGCGATCAGCGCTTTGCGCCTGGAAGGGCTGCTCGACAAACTGCCACAAGCGTTATCGATTGGTGAGCGGCAACGGGTCGCCTGCGTACGCGCCATCGCCCATGAACCTCAGTTGCTGCTGGCCGACGAGCCTACCGCTGCGCTCGACCCGCACAGCGCCCATCGTTTGTTTGAGCTGCTGCTGAGTCTGGTGGCGGATCTGGGCCTGAGCGCGCTGGTGGTTTCCCACGACTGGGCGCTGGTCCGGGATTTTGGGCTCAAGCGTCTGGGGGCCATCAGCCACGAAGGGGAGACGCGCTTTGAAGCGATGGATTGATCGCCTGCGCCTGCTCGGGAAACTGGCAGTCGAAGACCTCTGGCACGACCGAAAAGTCTCGTTCTGCATCGCGGCGTCTTTGGTGGCGGTAATCGCGCCCCTGTTGCTGCTGTTCGGGCTTAAACACGGTGTCGTCAGCCAATTGCAGGATGAACTGCTGCGCGACCCGCGCAACCTCGAAGTGAAGATGCTCAGCAGTGGCAATTTTGATGACGCCTGGATACAGCGCCTGCAACAGGTCCCCGAAACAGGTTTTGCCATTGGCCAGACACGCTCGCTGAATACCCAGGCCGACCTGTTGATCGGCATGCAGCGGTTTGTCGAAAACGCTGAAATCCTTCCGACTCAAGCGGGCGACCCACTGTTGAACACGCCACTCAGCGCCCTTCAGGGCAATGATGTGATTCTCAGCGCGATGGCCGCGCAACGCTTGCAGGCCAAAGCCGGTGACAGCGTGCGGCTGCGGGCCATGCGGCGCCTGGAGGGCGTCAGTGAGCGCGGCGAAATCAACCTGAACGTCGTGGCGGTTCTGGACGCCGCACGCTTCGGTCGCGCCGCTGGCTTTATTGCGCCTGCGCTGTTGCTGTCGCTGGAGCATTTTCGCGACGGCTATCAGGTTCCGGCGTTTGGCATAGACACCGGCAAGCCGTTGGGCACTCTGCAACCGCTGTACGCCCGTGCGCGCATTTATGCCCGCGACATCGACAGCGTCGCGCCGCTGGAGCACTGGCTCACCGCGCAGAACATTCAAACAACGAGTCGGCTGGCCGATATCGACAATGTGAAAGCAATCAACCGCGTCCTGGGTCTGATTTTCGGGGTCATTGCCGCTGCCGCATTGACCGGCTGCATTGCTTCGTTGGTCGGTGCATTCCTGGCCAATATCGATCGCAAACGCAAGAGCCTGGCGGTGCTGCGCCTGTTGGGTTTCAGCAGCCCGGCGGTCGCCGGTTTCGTGATTCTGCAAGCCACCGTTTTGAGCCTGATCGGCTACGCGGGCGGGCTGGCGTTTTACTTGGTTGGCAGCCAACTGTTCGACCGGCTGCTCGGCAGCAGCCAGGGCACTGGCGCCTTCATCTGTCACATCACCCTTTGGCACGGGCTGGCCGCGTTACTGCTGTCCCTTTTTGTGGCCGTGCTGGTGGCCCTCATCGGCGCTGTGCGCGCCATCAGCATCCAACCCGCGGAGAGTCTGCGTGAACTTTAAACGTATCGCCTTGCTGCTGCCTTTAACCCTGGCCCCCTGGCTGGACGCGTCAGCAGCCGCCTGGGAAGAGAAGCAATTCAACCCCATGCCGGACAAGGAAGACGTGATTCTGCCCATGCCCTGTGAAGGGTCGATGGTGTTTCGCAAGGTGTTCATCCCGCTTGCCGGGCCCCTGGACGACTTCCCGGTCAAGGTCGGCCAGGATGGCGCCGAATACGGCTACGTGGAGCAGACACGTCCAGCCTTTATCGCCGGCAGTTTTACCGGCGCCAAAAGCGATAAATCCCGTTATTACCTGATGGCCAAGTATGAGCTGACGCAGCTGCAATACCGCGCCCTGACTGACGAAACCTGCCCAACGCCGTCCAACAAGCTGCGCCTGCCGCAGGTGTCCGTCAGTTGGATGGACGCCATGCAGGCGTCGGACAAATACAACTTATGGCTGCGCAAAAATGCCGCCGACAAACTGCCCAAAGAGGACGGTTCCGAAGGTTTTGTACGCCTGCCGACCGAAGTGGAGTGGGAGTTCGCCGCGCGTGGCGGGGTTGATGTCAGCGCGGCAGAATTCCGTGATACCCGCTACCCGATGCCGGAAAACCTCAACGCCTACGAATGGTTCGCCGGGTCACAGTCCTCAAACGGCCAGTTGCAGCTCAGTGGCTTGCTCAAGCCCAACCCACTTGGCCTTCACGACATGCTCGGCAATGCCGACGAAATGATGTTCGAGCCCTTCCGGCTGAACAAACTCGACCGCCAGCACGGCCAGGCCGGTGGCTATGTGGTGCGGGGCGGTAATTTCCTGACCGCACAGGCCGAGATCCGCACCTCGCTGCGCCAGGAAGACCCGTACTACAACGCCGACGGCCAGATGAAGAGCAAGACCACAGGCTTTCGCCTGGCGATGGTCTCGCAAACCCTGACCTCGCGCGACCGCGTGAAGGCCATCGAGAGCAGTTGGAAAACCCTTGGCACTGGCAGTCAGGAACCTGATCAGGGCGAAGGCAAAGGGGCCGTTCAGACCCTCAATAATCTGGCGTCCACGGTTGACGACAAAGCGCTCAAAGAGAAACTTCAAGCACTGGAAAGCCAGTTACGGGCGGCCAATCAGCAGCAAGAAGAAAACCGTGACCAAGCGATTCGCGCCAGTCTGAATCTGGGCGCATTCCTCTGCACCAAGATGCTCGACGACGGGCAATACCTGGACTTCATGCAGCAGAACTACACCGTCACCTGCGAGGGCTCTGATAAAGATTCAACCTGCGACAAGCGCAAAGCCAAGCTCGACGAACAGCAAATCAGGGTTCACAAACTGGGGCTTTATTACGCCAGCAGCCTGGTGGAATCCGCGTCGCTGTATGGCCAGCCGTTGCTGGAAAAGCAGGTGCCTGTGATGGACGAAATCATGGACCGCAACAAACAACTACAGTCCCTCAAGCCGTACCTGAAAACGCATTGGGCCAACCAGAAAGTCTTTTTGCAAAAACAAAAAATCGATGCCGACGCCTGGTTGGCGGCTTGCAAAGCCGTCAAGCCATAACCCAAACAGCACACCTCAAGGAGCAACACCATGATTCAATACCTGCGTTTTCATTCCAGGCTGCTGATCAGCTTCGTCGTGGCAGGTAGCATTCTGCTGACCGGTTGCGCGTCCACCGGCAGCAGCCTGACCGGCAACTCGCCGGACCCGCGTCTGACTCAAGGTTCCTCTGCCGAATTCTTCAGCAAGTCGGGCTATCAGGCCTGTGCCGTAGCTGCCGGGGCTGGCGTGCTGGCCTGCGCGCTGTCCAACTCAAGTAACAAAGCCGCGTGCGCCGTTGTGGCCGGTGTTGCGGCGTGTGGTGTGGCGATGGGTGCGAACTACTATCTGGATCAACGTCGCGCCCAGTACTCCAATACCACCGAACGTTTGCAGGTCATGACCAAGGACGTTCAGGCCGATACCGACAAAGTGGTCGCCCGTACCGCCATCGCGCAGCAGGTGATCAACGACGACCAGCAAAACATCGCCCAGATCAAGCGTGACATCGCCAGCAAGAAGCTCGACAAGGCCAAGGCCCAGACCGACATTGCCAGCATCGACGAGAACATCACCTACCTGCGCAAAGAGCTGGGCAACATGCGCAACAAAGTCACCGAATACACCAAGGTTGCGGACGCCGAACGCGCTCAAGGCAACAGCGCCGAGCTCAAGCAGGTCGATATCAACATCCTGAAGATGAACGAGAAGGTCGCCGCGCTGCAAAAAGAAGTCGACGGTCTGTACAGCCAACGCTCTGCAATCACTCTGGGTTGATCTCATGAACATGACCGCTCGCCTGTTTCTTTGCCTGGGAGGCGCGTTGGCCCTTTCGGGCTGCGCCACCGCGCCCGGCTCCTGCGACGCCACCAATCGTGACGTGAGCATGATCACCAAGATGAACTGCGACTACACCGGTGGTTACAGCGATCAAGTACGCAGCAACGAGAAAGCCTTGACCGACGCGCAAAATGAAAACGCGATGTTCAAGCGGGTCTACGACAACATCGCGGCCGAGCAAGCCTCAACCCGCAAGGACCTGCAATCGCAGCAGCAAGCCCAGGCGACATTGAATCAATCGCTGGGGCAATTGCTGTCTACGCTCAAGACGCGCCATGCCAACAAGGCTGGCGTGCAAAAGCAGATCAACGCACTCCAGAGCCAACTGCAGGCCGCGCAAAGCCAGCCAGCCACCAGCAATCCGGCGCAACTGGCGGCCAAGCAGGAAGAGCTCAAGACCTTGCAAAAAAAGGTCAGTAAGTTGCAACTGAGCCTCGGCTACGACGAGTAAGCCAAACGAGTGCCCCGTGAGGGGCGCCTGAGACTTTTCAAGGGATAAATGCCATGCAGCGGGTCATCAGGGACGCCAGCACGCCTCCAGGCGAAATGACCACACTCGACGCCAAGGTCGAGATCATTCGTAAACACTTCCCACCCAATATCGCCAGCCTTTACGCCATCCCGCGTGAAGGCAGCGGTGGCGTGCTCGAATGGTGGACAGACCTGGGTGGCCAGGCCACGCCTTTCAGCACCCTGAGCGAAGATCAGCAGCGGCAATTGCTGGACACCTACCATCGACGCCAGCAGTCGTTGGAGCAGTTGGCGGATGAACTGCAAAACAGGGGCCAGCCAGACGCTGCCAGCGAGCTGCGCAGCCTGATCGGCGAGCCCGAACCTGAGCAGCTTTACAGCCTGAACGGTGAGCCGCTGGTGGTCCGCTGGCAATCGCTCAAACCTAAACCCAAACCCGTGCCGCCGATTGCCCCGGCGGCGGCCGCCGTCGCTCCTGCCGTGGTACGCCGTCGTCTCTGGCCCTGGCTGTTGCTGGCGTTACTACTCTTGCTATTGGCCTTTTTGCTGTGGTGGTTCTGGCGCACCCCCGAGGCGCAGCCCGTGCCTGTCGTGCCTGAGCCTGTGCCGCAAGTGATCGCACCGCCAGCGCCCAAGCCTGAGCCCATTCCCGAGCCAGCCCCGGTGCCCGTACCGGAGCCCGAGCCTGAGCCAGAACCAATACCGGAGCCAGCACCGCCTCCACCTCCACCTGTTCCCGAACCGGCACCTAAACCGGTGCCAAAGCCCAAACCTGAGAAGGTCTGCCCTAAACCGCTGGATGCCGCATTGCCGCCGCAGTTCGTCGTGGTGCTGGACACCTCGGGGTCAATGAACCTGAACGTCAAGACCTCCCCCCGGGACGATGAATGGTACGCCACGGTAGGCGCCAATCTTGACCCGCGCGATCCACGAGTGGCGCCGATGCTGGTCAGCCCGACGCGGCTTGAAGTGGCGAAAGACTCGCTGGCGAAGATGATCAACAACCTGCAACCGGAAATCGACACGCGCTTCATGGCGTTCCAGGGCTGCGGAAAAGTGGTCGATTACGGGGTGTTTCCAACACCTAAACGAACACAGCTAATCAAGGGCATCTACGGTTTACGCGCCGACTACGGGACACCGCTGGCTGAAAGCCTGGCCCAAGCGGCCTCACGAGTGGATGGCCGCAATCGCGATGCGTTCATCGTCATGTACATCGACGGTGAAGATAACTGTCAGCAAGACGCCTGTGCGGTATCGCGACGCATCGCTCAAAACCAACCACGCCTGAAGGTCAACGTGGTGAATATCGGCGAAAACAGCCTCTCCAACTGCATGGCTGAAAATACCGGTGGTCGCGTTTACGTAAGCCGCGATGCCGTCAAGCTCAAAGAGATGCTGCAACAGGCTTCCAAGGAGGTCTCGAAAACGCCGGGCTGTCCTTGAGCCAGAGGCTGCGATCAATCTGCGGCGGGGTTGGACTGAAGATTGATCGCGGCCTTGGGCGGTGGATGACAGGCACTGATCGAGCCTAATTAACTGCACCCGCAACATTTGCTTGCACCTTGAGTTGCGGGTTTTCACGTCTCGTCCGTCATTAATACAAGGCCGACTGTTTTGGCCCTACCGCGCAAGTTTCTTTGCGCCGGTTCCTCATTGCAGACAAGACGCTTAATCCATGTCCAAGAAGTCGCGCTCGCGCATCTGGTTCCTCGTCCATAGCTGGCTGGCGCTGCCCATCTGGTTTTTCGTGTTGATCGTGTGCATCACCGGCACGCTGGCGGTCGTCAGTCAGGAAATCGTCTGGCTGGTGCTCCCGGAGGTACGCGCCTCGCAGCCCTCCGACGATGCCCCGCTGCTGACCTTCGGCCAAGCCGTGGAGGCAATCAACAAGGCTCGGCCTGAGCTGGTGATTCGCGACATCAGCCGCCCTGACGAAGCGCATTTTGCGCTGACCGCGCGGGTCAGTAACGCCGATGGCAGCTCAGCGACATTGTTCGTCAATCCCTACACCGGCGTTATCCAGGGCAAAAGCCCAGACTTCAACTTCCGCCAGTTCACCCGAGCGCTGCATGGCTGGTGGCTGGTGCCGTTCACCAATGGTTTCAGTTGGGGTTGGTACCTGGTTTCGCTGCTGAGCCTGCCACTGTTGGCGTCGCTGATCACGGGGCTGGTGGTGTACAAGCGCTTCTGGCGAGCCTTTTTCAAACCCACGCTGCGCTTTAATCACGGCGCACGGATTTTCTGGGGCGACTTTCATCGCTTGTCCGGCATTTGGTCGATCTGGTTTATCGCGGTGATCGCCATCACTGGGCTGTGGTTTCTGATTCAGGCGATCCTGTTCGACAACCACATTGATATTTCCACCGAGGGCGTGCCGGACATGGTCGCGCGCCAGGAGGTGCCGCGCACTGCCGACGGCCAACGTCCGATGTTGATCGCTGTGGATAATGCTATCGACATCGCACAGAAGCGCATTCCCGGCCTTGAGATCAGCGACATCGACTTCCCCGGCACCGCCTACAACCACATTTCATTGTCAGGTCGGGGCTGGTATCCATTGATGTTTCAAAGCGCGTCGATCAACCCCTACAACGGCGATGTCGCCGAGCAGCGTTTGCTGTCGGACTATTCAAAACTGGAGTTCGTGACGCAATCGATGCGGCCACTGCACACCGGTGATTTTGGCGGGCTGTGGATCAAGCTGATCTGGCTGTTCTTCGGCTTGCTGTTGAGCATGATGGTGCTCAGCGGCCTGCTGATCTGGACCAAACGCACGGCGCTGGCCACCGCAGCGGCACTGAAACGTCCCGCCCGCCTGAACCGCCAGAGCAACGCCGTGGAGATCCGCCAATGAGCAAGGCCGCGACGCAACTCGACAAACACGCCATGCCAGCCTCGCGCGCGCGCCGTCTTTGGTTGAAGTGGCGCTTTCATCTGAACATTCTGTTGCTACTGATACCGCTGGGGTTCATGCCGCAGTACTTCCGTGACATGGCGCTTTTTCGCGGTGATGGCGGTTTGGGTGAGCGCATCGTTGGAGACGTGCAAGTCGGGCCATGGAGCCTGACGCTGGCCGAAGCCCACGACGAAGCACCGGAAGCCGAAGCACCGGGGGTTTACGTTAAAGAGTTCAATGCGGCGCTGTGTGACGCCTGCATTCCCCAGATCAAGGCGGGCTACCTGCGCGTCGGCAAGCCTCGCAGCCTGAGAGCGGCAGGGGCAATCCTGGAGGGCAGTCCTTATCGCATGGGCGTCGAGGTTGCGCTTTCGACGTCGACCAACCCCCAGGACGATCTGTGGATAACCCTCGAAGGCTGGGACGGCACGGTGCATCAGACGACTCTCTCGCTAGCAAAAGCCTCCCCTAAAACCGTCGAGTGGCTGAAGACCCAAGGAGATCGACCATGACGCGCGCGTTCACATTCGCCGCCGCATTACTGGTAATAGGCGCTGGCGCAAGCCTTGCGGCACACGCGCATACGCTGCTGTGTGAATGTCAGGAAATCGCCAGCGATCAGGTGCAGTGCAAAGGCGGTTTTGCCCATGGCAGTGGGGCGTCCGGCATCACCGTCGATGTGATTGACTACGACGAAAATACGGTGGTCGCAGGCAAATTTGCCGACGACTCCACGTTTACCTTCAAGCGCCCGGCCGGTGAATTTTACGTACTGATGGACATGGGCGCCGGGCATACGCTGGAAGTGGATTACACAGAGATCAAAAAGCGCTAACCCCTGCCTGGACCCGGGTAGACCTCGGCAACGGCAAATCAGCATCTGATATCGTGTTGTCGATAACGCGGACATTAGATCATCTAACAATTCATGCTGAACTCATCCGGTCGCGAAAACTGGATAACGTCGACGCTCCTGTGAAGAAAATGCTCTTTGCGGTTCGTTCGCGGCGATAGCTTCGTGTCTGCCGTCCACACCTAACGAAAGCGAAAGAGAACGACCATGGAAAAACTGATTCTCCCTACCCTGCTTGTCGGCGTGATGTTCTGCATTTCGGTCTTCGCTGCGGTGCCGAGCAGCGTGACGGAGAACGGTGAAATCACGGCAGCTATTGTGCCGAACTATCCACCGATGGATTTCAAGGACCCGACCACCAAGGCTCTGACCGGTGTCGACGTGGACTTGGGCAATGCATTGGCCGAACGTCTGGGCGTGAACATCAGGTGGCAGGAAACCGCCTTCGAACAAATGGCCAGCGGTCTGGTGACCAAGCGCTTCGACATCATCCTGTCAGGCATGACTGACACGGCTGAGCGACAAAAAACGGTGACGTTCATCGACTACCTCATCAGCGGTCCGCAGCTCTACACGCTGACGAAAAATACAGGGTTAAACGAGCTGACCGACCTATGCGGCAAGAAGGTTGGCACAAGCCGGCGCACCACCTGGCCTTCGGAAATAGCAGCATGGAGCAAGACCCATTGCCAGGCAGCAGGTAAACCGGCAATCGAAGTGATTGGCTCAGAAGGCTCGGCCGATGCTCGCGCGCAATTGCGTCAAGGGCGCCTGGACGCTGCCATGCAGGGCAGCGAAACCATTGCGTACCTGATGTCGCAAGAGAAGGACACTTACAAGCCAATCGGTTTGGCGATATCCAAGCAATTCACTGGCTTGGGTGTCAGCAAGTCCAATCCTGAACTGGCGGCGGCGATTGCCCAAGCGCTGCAGAGCATGGTTGACGACGGTACTTACGGCACCCTCCTGAAGAAGTGGGATCTGGAGCATGGTGCAGTGACCAGGGTCGAGACCAATCAGGGTCAGTGAGCGACGGCTCATATTTATTAGGGGCTGGCCTGGTTCGCAGCTTTGCCGAAAATCAATCCCCCAAACTTTGGGCTCATGAATTTGTCACTGTTCAAATCCGCTGCAAACAGGCGAGTATGTTCGGCCTAACGCGGCCGGTCTGACAGGTTCAAGAACCCACTCACCGATCCTGTTCAGACCGCCCTGATTTCCACTTTCCTTATGAAAAGGATATCGAGCATGACTCATCGCATTCTTGGCCAATCCGGCCTCAAAGTTTCGACGCTGACCCTGGGTTCGATGATGTTCGGTGTGCAGACCAGCACCGAAGAGTCGCTGCGCATCATCGACAAAGCCTGGGATCAGGGTGTGAATTTCATCGACACCGCGAATGTGTACAACGCAGGGCGCTCCGAAGAAATCGTCGGAGAGGCCATTGCCTCGCGTCGCAGCGAATGGGTGCTGGCGACCAAGGTCGGCAGCAGTTCCGGTGACGTCGCGCCTAACACCAGCGGCCTGAATCGCAAGCACATCTTCAACGAGCTTGAGTCCAGCCTGCGTCGTCTCGATACCGATTACATCGATATCTATTACCTGCACAAGGAAGACCACAGCACACCGCTTGAAGTAACGATTTCGGCCATCGGCGACCTGATTCGCCAAGGCAAGATTCGTTACTGGGGCGTGTCCAACTTCCGAGGCTGGCGCATCGCCGAGGCGGTCAATGTCGCGCAGCGTCTGGGCGTTGATAAACCCGTGATCAGCCAGCCGCTTTACAACATCGTCAACCGGCAGGCCGAATCGGAGCAGATAACCGCTGCCAGGTTTTATGGCCTAGGCGTGGTGCCTTACAGCCCATTGGCGCGCGGCGTATTAAGCGGTAAATACGCGCCAGACGTTACCCCGGACAGCAGCACCCGCGCGGGGCGGCAGGACAAGCGCATTCTGGAAACCGAATGGCGCGTGGAGTCGCTACGTATCGCTCAAAAGATTCAGCAGTACACGCTGGATAAAGGCGTCGGTATCGTCGAATTCGCCATTGCCTGGGTACTCAATAACCAGGCTGTAACCTCAGCCATCGTCGGGCCACGTACCGAAGAGCAGTGGGACAGTTACACCAAAGCCTTGAGCGTAAAGATCACCCCAGAGGATGAAGCCTTCATCGACTCGCTGGTGACACCCGGCCACGCGTCAACACCTGGCTTTAACGATGTTCAGCATTTTGTGACGGGGCGGTATGTCTGATAGAAACAACCCCGTTTGAGTCTCGGTCTGTTGGCGGCTCGCTGGACAGTCGTTTATGGTCCACCGCAGCTAAGCGGGTCGTGCTTGCGCGCAGCGCGCCATGCCTGGGCCCATACAAAAGGGGTACACGAATGCACCCCTTTTTTTTGTTGCGACCCACGCCTTCTCAAGCCTGAACAGCGGCGTCCTGTTCCTTGTGTGCGTTGTGCAGCACCTCGATCAAGCAGTCTTCCAGTTCGAAGCGCTCGTGCAGCAGACCACCCAGGGTTTTGAACTCAGCGGCGACCAGTGAGCAATCGGAGCAATCGCCTTTGTCGCACCGATCATTGAATGCCAAGGCAGTCTCGGTGATGACATTCAATCGCGGGTAAATAGTATCGGCCAGTTCCAGGCCACGGTCGTCATTGAACGCTTTGGCTTCGCTGTTCAGTTGCTCGTAGACTTCAAAGTGTCCGGCAGAGACGTAATCGACCAACAACTCGCAAAACGTCTGCAGTCCCTTTCGATCAGCGGCCAAGGCTTCGGGAGTGTCGCCAAGTACATCGTAGGAGCGGATCAGTTCGCTGCGCTCCTGCAACCAGCGATCAATCAGCTTGTGGACCCCACCCCATCGTTCCTGGGCATTCTGACAACTTTCCAACATGATGTTCTCTCTTCCCTTTAGGGGCATGCTGGCTGTAACCGATTTGGCGAACCGGCCTGCAAAGCAGGAACCGTATCCAAAAAACGTCGACAGCAGCAATATTCCGATAACGCGTGCGGCCCAGATTATGCCCGCACGACTAGCCCTTCAAGGTACGCAGGAGATAAAGTTCATACAAGCGTTTAATCCCTGCTACCTGATTGCGCTGATCCGAACCGTCGAAACTCGATGAAAAGATAGTACAACGCAAACAGGCTCATCCCCGTATAGGCCAGCAGGCTCCATTCAGGAATACTGATCCCGAAAATTGACCAGTTGATTTCAGAACACCCCGCATTACCGGCCAACTCCATGCCGAAGACTTTTAAATAGGGCTGTGTGTCGAGCAAATACTGAAGATTGGTCAGGCATGACGCCATGTCTTCCGGGGGCGACGCTTGCAAGAACACCTGGCGACCCGAAATCGCAGCGCCACACAGCGAAATCAGCAACATACATGCCGAATACGTTTGCCAGCCTCGCTTACCGGGCGAATGGAGGGCAGTCAATAAACAGATCGCACCGTAGGCTGCGTAGAGAACCCGTTGTACATAGCACAGCGGACTCAGCGAAGGTCCGATGTCGTGCTCAAGGTAAGCAGAGGCACCCAGGATCAATGCACAGGCAATAGACGCCAGAAAGAACAAGGTACGAGCCGAGCGCATGGAAGATCCGTGACAAAGGACGAAGGCAGTTACGGTAGAGGAAAGCACGCTCCGCTTTCAAGGCGCTCGGATAAGGATATTTCTCTGTTTACGTAAGGACTTACTGATCACTGACAGGCGAATCCATACGAGATGCATTAAGAAATATCCGCCAAATCCTAAAAATAGAGAAATATCCTACTTACCTGCACCCTAAACTAAAAAAAGACCCTCAATCGGGTCTTTTTTTGCCGCTGTATCGCAAAGGTCAGGCGTCGCTCAAAACCGGCAATGGCCGCGCCAATAAACGCTCATCGAGCAGCCCCAAACCTTCCTGGAACAGCTGATTGCTGCGGTCTGTTTCGCCTAGCTGTCCAAGCAACCTGGCCAGCTCCGCGCACGCCTCAGGATTGCGCTGAACACGCAGACTGGCTTCCAGATAATCACGCGCCTTGCCCCACAAGCTGCTTTGCAGGCAGAGGCGGCCCAAGGTCAAAAGCAGACTGGGGTCCTCTGGATGATGCTTGAGCCAGCCTTCGGCCGTTTGCAGTTGCTTGGCCGGATCGCTGCCACGCACCAGGCCGTACAAGCGAGCCAAGTGGGTGTTGTAATCGCGTTTGATCGTCGAACGCAGCACCTCTTCGGCCTGTGCATCGGCCCCCAGCCGACGCAACTGTTCGGCATACGCCAGCACCAACGCAGGTTCCTGACGCTGCGCCGATGTCAGTTGCTGCCAGGCTCGATCCAGCGCCGCCAGCCCGGTCAACCCCGTGTCGCCTGGCTGTTCGCGATAGGCCGCCAGGGACAGATTCTCACCCCAGGCACGGCGCTCAAGCTCTGCAAGCTCTTGGGCAGGCAGCACTTTGTCTTTGCGTAACTCCGGCATCAGGCGAATGACTTCTGACCACTCACCACGCTGTCGGTACAAACGCTGCAACTGACGCAATACCTGCGCATTGTGCGGATGACGTTCCTGCATCGCCTGCAACGTGACCAGGGCGCCATCGCTGTCGCCTCGATCCAACTGAAGCTGTGCGTGGCTCAGAGCAATAGCCAGCTCGGCCTGTGGTTGACGCTCAAGCGCACGCTCGAGCAGGTTGTCGCTGTCCTCGTAACGCCCTTGCTCGTTAGCGGCACGGGCCGCACCGAGGTAGTAGAGCAGCGGTTGACGCTCGGCCTCAGCGGCGCGATGCAAGTGGCGCTGCGCGCTGGCCCAACGACCTTCGGCCAGATCCATCTGGCCCTGTTCAATCGCAATTTGAACGCGGCGACTACGGTTACGACGTGACCATGGATTGACCACACCACCGGAGGTGGTGACCAACCCGATCAGGGCGCGAATCGCCCACACCACCAGCCAGATAAAAACCAGCAACGCCAGCAGTGCCCACAGACTGGACTCATAACGGAAGCGATCATAGGAAATCAGCACGTAGCCTGCGTGCTCGGAAATGGCGAGCCCGACCAGTGCAGCGACAACGATGACCGCAAAGACGATCAGATAGGCGCGCTTCATTGGCGAGTCTCCTGCTGAGCCTCATTGCCTTGATTGCTCAATACGCCGCCGACTGGCGTATGCCGTTGCTCCAGATAAGCGCGCACCGCGCTAAGGCTTTGCGTCAAATCAGGGGTCACCACCGCAACAGGCTGCTTGGACAACGCCTCGATCTGCGCGCCGACCGCTTTGCTTTGCGGATTGTCCTGATTGAAATTGCTGTCCAGCACACCTTTCGCTTCAGCCATGGCCTTGGCGTAGACCGGTGCTTCACCGTTCAAGGCAGCCCATTGCGCCTGTTCCAGCGCAAGACTCAAAGCCAATCGCACCTGCGCCAAGCTCTGCCCAGCCAAAAGCGGGCGAACACTTTTGTCCGCATTGAAATCGACGCGGATGTAATGAGAAATCTGATCCCACCATTTGGCCCAATAGCTGTCTTCGCTGCCATCGGTGAGGCCAAACAGCGATTGACCTTCGTCTTTGTATTCCGGCGCCAGTGCGTTGAGCTCGATTGCTTGTTCGCGCACGGCTGCCAATTGCAGGAACAGCCCGGTGCGGTCCGGCTGATCGACACTGCGCAGCGCGGCAAGGCTTTTGGCCAACTGTTCACGCGCAGCAAAGGCGCCGGGATCGTCTTGTTCGCGGAGGATTTCATCCGCGCCTTCGACCAGCGCACGCGCGCTGTTAATGTCTTGCAACGCCGACAGACGCAGGCTGGCCAACCTCAACAAATGTTCGGCCTCAGCCAGACGCCAGTCCTTGCGGCTGGCACCCAATACGGTTTCCAATCGCTGACTCAACCGCTGCTGATCGCCTTGCAACTGGGCCACCAGACGCCGCCGTTCTTCGAGTTCGTCCGCGCCAGGTAATTGGGCAAGGCGTGCCGCCAACAGCTGTTCATTCTGCTTGAGTATCTGAGTTTGCGAACCGATGTCCTGCAACTGCCCCGATTGCTGCTGGTGACCGCTCTGAATGGCTCGTAACTGCCAGACACCCCATCCACCCACTGCAACGCCGGCGGCGCCTAACAGTAGTGCCAGAATCACCAGTCCATTACTGCGGTTGCCCGAGGGCTCTTTGCGCGCCAAGTCCGGCGTTGGCTCAGAAGAAGTCAGAACCTGTTCAATGTCATCTTTAGGCAAGTCTGTATCGCTCACGTATCCATCCTTTGCATTTGGGCGTAATCGCGTAATACGACTCGTCGATCTTTACGCTTGGGAGGCGGGCTCGGGTTGTTCCCCTAACGCCGCCAGCAAGGCCGTAGCACTCGCGCCACGGCAGTCCACCACACTCAGAGCCCCGGCGGCGCGCGCCAGTTCAGCGACCCGGGGGCTCGGCACGAATAACGGCAACTGCGCCAGTTCAGGCCAAAAATCACCTGCCAACTCACGCAAATGCTGAAAACCTTGTCCACTGCTGACCACCACCCCGTTCAAGCGTTCCGCCTGGACACGCTGCGCCAGCGTGAAAGCAGGATATTGCGGCAGGTTGCGGCGGTACAACGGCAGATAATCGACACTAATGCCCTGTTCACGCAAGCGCTCGGCCAACAATTCACGACCCTCTTCGGCGCGCATGATCAAAACTTTTGGGTAAGGGCTGTTGATAGCTTGCTGCAATTGCGGCAGGTCGAGCAGCGCTTCACTGTCGTCACCGTGCTCCGGAAAACTCACGCTCAGGCCGTAGTCCTCGAGAATTTGCGCCGTCCCGGCACCCACGGTGAACCACGCTTGCATCGGTGGCTGGGGCCAGATTGCATCAAGCATTTCCAGGCCCAGCCGCGCGGCCGGCTTGCTGACCACGATGACCGCACAATACTGATGCAAGTTATAAATGATCGTCTGATTTTCTGGCGTCACCGTCAGCGGCTGGATTTCCAGCAGTGGCAGGCTCGAACTGAACACGCCAACATCGGCCAGCACCTGAGCGAGCGCCTGCGACTCTTCGGCCGGGCGCGTCAATAACAGGCGCCAATTGCTCACTCTTCGCCTGCCTCGCCGTACACCGCCTTGAGGATCTTCGCCGCGCCTTGAGTCAGCAGGGCTTCGGCCACTCGGACCCCCAATGCCTGAGCATCAAGGTGCGGCGCACGGGCTTCAGCGCGCAACAACAGCGCCCCCGACGGATCGCCGACCAAGCCACGCAGCCAGACCTGATCGCCCTCCAGCACCGCATAGCAGGCGATGGGGACCTGGCAGCCACCATTAAGGTGTTTGTTCAATGCACGCTCAGCAGTTACGCGAATGGCAGAATCGTCATGATGAAGCGGAGCAAGCAAGGCGTGCAGTTCGGTGTCGACACTGCGGCACTCGATACCCACCGCGCCCTGCCCGCCCGCAGGCAAGCTGTCATCGACGCTGATTACAGCGGTAATGCGCTCTTCGAAACCCAGACGAATCAAACCAGCGGCCGCCAGGATAATTGCGTCGTACTCGCCTGCATCAAGCTTGGCGAGCCGGGTGTTGACGTTGCCACGCAAAAAATGAATGGTCAGATCGGGACGACGCGCCAGCAGTTGTGCCTGACGCCGCAGGCTTGAGGTACCCACAATGCTGCCAGCGGGCAATGATTCCAGGCTCGCGTAGGTGTTGGAGACAAAGGCGTCGCGCGGGTCTTCCCGTTCGCAAATACAGAACAGGCCAAGACCCTGAGGAAAATCCATGGGCACGTCTTTCATCGAATGCACGGCGATATCGGCTTCGTGCTCAAGCAGCGCCGTCTCAAGCTCTTTGACGAACAGGCCCTTGCCGCCAATCTTCGACAATGGTGAATCCAGCAGCTTGTCGCCGCGGCTGACCAGAGGAACCAGCGTCACAAGCAGCCCCGGATGAGCCTCTTGTAGACGCGCTTTAACGTATTCGGCCTGCCAAAGGGCCAGCGCGCTTTTGCGAGTAGCGATGCGGATTTCGCGAGAGGACATGGATCAATCCGTACTGAGTAAATGCGGCGGATAATAGCAGCTTGGCCTTAGCGTCTTGAATCTGCGCGCATCATGATCTCAATCAATCGCCCAACGCCATGCGGTGTCATGTCGCTTGCGCCGTCTTTGAAGTGGTTGCTATTACCAGGCGCAACGATTTGTTGGAGCGAGGCTTGCCTGCGAACAGGCTCATTAATCAAGCAGAAATTCGAACCTGAAACATTGCGTTCGCGGGTGAGCCTCGCGCCAACACGTCCGTATTTGCTCGACGGCGCCCCCTGCTCCTAAAGCTGCTGCATCATCTTGCGCACACCCGCCACATGGCGACGGCTGACGATCAGTGCATCGCCGTTGAGCCCCTTGAGGAACAACTGAAAATGCCCCAGTGGTGTGCGCTGCAAACGCTCGATGCGGTCGCGCGCGACCAGCGCATTCCGGTGAATGCGCACGAACCGATCACCGAACTCATCTTCCAGTGCCTTGAGTGGCTCATCGAGCAACACCTCGCCGTCTTCATGACGCAGCGTCACGTACTTGTGGTCGGCGATGAAATAGATCACATGATCCAGCGGAATCAGTTCGATCCCTTTGCGCGTACGGGCGCTGATATGGCTACGTGGCCCATTACCGCTTTCGGCGGCAGGCCGCGTCAGCGCGGCCAATTGCACACGATTGGGACGTTCAGCCTTGCGCAACGCCTCAAGCAGGCTTTCGGGGCGTACTGGTTTGACCAGATAACCCACCGCGCTGACTTGAAACGCTTCAAGCGCAAACTCATCGTGAGCCGTACAAAAAACCACGGCAGGCGGCGTATCGCGCTCGCACAATTTAGCCGCGACCTGTAGACCATCCAGGCCCGGCATGCGGATATCCAGTAACACCACGTCAGGCTTGAGGCTGTCGATCAAAGCCAACGCTTCTTCGCCATTGGTGGCGCTGGGTTCCAATACCCTATAACCCTCAAGCTCGCCGATCATCCGACTCAGTCGCTCGCGGGCAAGGGGTTCGTCATCAACGATCAGGACATTCATATTGCTCTGGCTTCCTGCGTGAGTCTCGCACAAGGATAGCGTAGACAGGTGAAGTGACGACCGTCACGGCGCTCCACGCTCAGACTTGCGAGAGGGCCAAAAAGTGCCGTGATTCGAGCTCCGATGTTTACCAGGGCCTGTTGTGTACCGTTTGAAGTTTGCTGCCTGGCTGCTTCATCGTAGGGATTACTGACACGCAATATGAACACCCCCCGTTCGTAATTTGCTTCGACCCTGACCACACCGCCCTCAATTCGAGGAGCAATGCCATAGATCAACGCGTTTTCCAGTAATGGTTGCAAGGTTAGCTGGGGAATCGGCAAGTCGTCGGGAATTGCACTGACGTCCCAGTCCAACTGTAGACGTTCACCAAGCCGATATTGCTCAATCGATAGATAACGTTTTGCCAACTCCAGCTCTTCCCGCCATGTGGTCAGGCTGGCAGGCTTGCCCAGGCTGGCACGAAAAAGATCCGACAAATCCAGTACTGCCTGCTCGGCCTTGACCGGATCACTGGTGACCAGGCTGGCAATACTGTTCAGTGTATTGAACAGAAAGTGCGGCCGGATCCTTGCCTGAAGCGACTCGATCCTGGCCCGCAATTCGGCCTGCTGCTGTTTGCGCCACTGACTCTGTAGATAAAAGTAGCGCAACATCAGTGCAGACATGATCACTGAAATCAATGAATAACGCAGATAGCGTTCAATCATGCCATCGACCGGCAGGCTACCACTCAACTGGCAGTAATCGGTCACCGCCGTACACACCAGCGTCACACCCACTACCAACATACAGCCAAGTGCCCCTGCGACACCTGGGTGCAAACGCGCCAGCCAAGGACGCAAGCCACACAGCAACGCGGCGGACAACAACACAATCCACTGCACGAACAGGGAAATCAGTGCCAGGCGCACCCAATTGAAATTCGGCCGCATCGGCTCGACCAACACCAATACCAGCACCAGCAGCTCGGCCAACACGACCAGCACCAACAACGCTTGGGGCAGGCACAGTTCCGGAAGGAAAAACTCATTACCGGGCGAGTCGCTCGGGCTCGGTCTGTTTCGCTGTTTTCGCATCACCCCAGTCTCTGCGTTCGCACCCTCAGCGGCAAGCTGTCCGGGATAAAAAAACAGCAATGCTGTTATTATCGCCCGCGCCTTTTTCAAAATCGGCCACGCCATTTATTTCCAGCACAGCAACCAGCAGAGCAGCGAGCGAATCATGAGCACCGACAAGACCAACCAGTCCTGGGGCGGCCGCTTCAGTGAACCCGTCGACGCCTTCGTCGCACGCTTCACCGCCTCCGTCACTTTCGATCAGCGCCTTTACCGCCACGACATCATGGGCTCGATTGCCCACGCAACGATGTTGGCCAAAGTCGGCGTGCTGACCGACGCCGAGCGCGACACCATCATCGATGGCCTGAAGACCATTCAGGGTGAGATCGAAGCTGGCCATTTCGACTGGCGAGTGGATCTGGAAGATGTCCACATGAACATCGAGGCGCGCCTGACTGATCGCATTGGCATTACCGGCAAAAAACTGCACACCGGTCGCAGCCGCAACGATCAGGTAGCGACCGATATTCGTCTGTGGCTGCGTGACGAAATAGACCTGATCCTCGCTGAAATCACTCGCCTGCAAAAAGGATTACTGGGCCTGGCCGAACGTGAAGCCGAATCCATCATGCCCGGTTTCACTCACCTGCAAACAGCCCAGCCGGTGACGTTCGGTCATCACATGCTGGCCTGGTTCGAAATGCTCAGCCGCGACTACGAACGCCTGGTCGATTGCCGCAGACGTACCAACCGTATGCCGCTGGGCAGCGCGGCACTGGCTGGCACCACGTACCCGATCGATCGCGAACTGACCTGTCAACTGCTGGGCTTCGAAGCTGTCGGTGGTAATTCGCTGGACAGCGTGTCTGATCGCGACTTCGCCATTGAGTTCTGCGCCGCCGCCAGCATCGCGATGATGCACTTGTCGCGCTTTTCCGAAGAGCTGGTGCTGTGGACCAGCGCGCAATTCCAGTTCATCGACCTGCCTGATCGCTTCTGTACCGGCAGCTCGATCATGCCGCAAAAGAAAAACCCCGACGTGCCGGAGCTGGTGCGTGGCAAGAGTGGCCGAGTCTTCGGCGCCTTGATGGGCCTGCTGACTTTGATGAAAGGCCAGCCATTGGCCTACAACAAGGACAATCAGGAAGACAAAGAACCACTGTTCGATGCCGCCGACACACTACGCGACTCGTTGCGCGCCTTTGCCGACATGATCCCGGCGATCAAACCCAAGCACGCGATCATGCGTGAAGCGGCGCTGCGTGGTTTCTCTACCGCGACCGATCTGGCTGATTATCTGGTTCGTCGTGGGTTGCCGTTTCGCGACTGCCATGAAATCGTCGGCCATGCCGTGAAGTACGGCGTGGAAAGCGGCAAGGATCTGGCGGAAATGACACTGGAGGAGCTGCGTCGCTTCAGCGATCAGATCGAGCAGGACGTGTTTGCCGTGTTGACGCTGGAAGGTTCGGTCAACGCCCGCGACCATATCGGCGGCACCGCGCCCAATCAGGTCAAGGCTGCGGTCATTCGTGGCCAGGCGCTGCTCGCCAGCCGTTGAAACATTCAATCTGAACCCTTAAATCAGGCGCGCCACCCACGGGTGGCGCGGTTTTACCGCCTAGGCACCGAGACTATCCATGAGCGACACAATCGATAACGATAACGATGAAGAAGAATTCGCTGAAGCGACCCTGATCGAGGCCATCGAGAATCAGATCGAAAGCGACAACCCGCCCGCCGCCAAAGCGACGTTCAACAAGCTGACACTGGTGGGTTATGAGCGCGACGATATCCTGGAAATGATGGCTCACGTCCTTGCCGTGGAGATCGACGGTATTCTCAAGGATGACCGCCCATTCAACACCGAGTGGTATGAAAAGGCCTTGCGGGCGCTGCCGGAAATGCCGCCAGGTGTGAAAACCGAAGAGGGCTGACACTGCTTTCTGTAGGAGCCAACGTGTTGGCGAAGCGTCTTGCCTGGCACGCCGCAGTGAAGTGCCTGGCCAACACGTTGGCTCCTACAGAATATCAATCAGCCTTTCCTGATCATCTGCAACATTCCCCCAGCAAATCCCCCAGACGCTACTACACTTGCAAACGCCCCGCTGCCACTTAACCTACGGGGCCGTCACGCCTGTCGCTTCACATCGTCCTGTATCAACTAAAAAGTCTGGAGTGCCTATGTCGTTTACACCTGAATTGGTTGCCGAACTGGAAATCCTGTCACTGTTCAATCTGGACAGCACCCAAGAAGGCCTCAAGGTTCATCATGTGGCCGCGCCATCGGCCATCGCCGCAGCAAAAAGACTCCACGAGAAAGGCCTGACCACTCAGGTCGACGGTGGCTATTTGACCAGCCTGGGGCTGGATGCCGCAGAACACGCGCAATCACTGCTGACCATCCTTACCACTTCCCAGGAAGCTGCCTGACAAAACCGGTACTGCGAAACCTTCGCCAGGACGCGTGAAATAAAGGTTTCGCGGACCCTTTATTTGTAAGATGCTGCGCCGATAAAATATTGGCGCCAGAAAAAATCAATCGGCCGCTGAACCCATCGTCCAGCGCTGCACCTTTCTTTCTCGTCGCCCTGCTCGCCACCCTTGTATTGCCGCTCGCCGGCCTGAGTCGCGATGAAGCGTAGTTCTGAAATTCGACCCGATCTGGACGAGGGCATCGACCGCAAGGTGCTCAGCCAGCTTCGTAACCGCTTCCTGACCCTCAATGAAGGGCGGCTTACCCGTGCCAATGAAGGCCTGTCCTCAC
This sequence comes from Pseudomonas sp., assembly GCF_036404235.1. Classification (GTDB taxonomy): domain Bacteria; phylum Pseudomonadota; class Gammaproteobacteria; order Pseudomonadales; family Pseudomonadaceae; genus Aquipseudomonas. The sequence continues at coordinate 108,607 of NZ_DASWOT010000119.1, read as the reverse complement.
GTCAGCAATCGGTACTGACGCTGTTGCCGCTGTTCTTCCATGTCAATCATCCGCTGTTGCCTGGCTATGTATCGGGCAGCACGCCAGCGGGTGTTTCAAACTACGAGCCTGACGCTCAGACACTCACCGAAGCACAGCGACTGACACGGTCGTTTTCCTACAAACCGCGTCGAGGCAACGCGCCGGAACCGATTCACGGCATCTTCCTGATGGGCAGCCTTGGCACGCTGGCGCAAGCCGATCAAAGCGACATGGACGTATGGATCTGCCATGACTCGACGCTCTCGACCGACGCCGTGCAGGACCTGCGCAAAAAATGTCAGGCGCTTGAGGTTTGGGCCGCGACGATGGGCGCCGAGGCGCATTTCTTTTTGATCGACCCCAAGCGTTTTATCCTCGGCGAACGCGATGCGCAGCTCAGCTCGGAAGACTGTGGCACCACCCAACACTATTTGTTGCTGGACGAGTTTTATCGCACGGCGATTTGGCTGGCAGGACGCACGCCCTTGTGGTGGTTGGTCCCGGTGTATGAAGAGCCGCGCTACAGCGAGTACACCCACACGTTGCTGTCCAAACGCTTCATTCGCGCCGACGAGATTCTCGACCTAGGCAACATGGCGCATGTCCCTGTCGGCGAGTTCATTGGCGCCGGGCTTTGGCAATTGTTCAAAGGCATCGAGTCACCCTACAAGTCGGTGCTCAAACTGCTGCTGACCGAGGTTTACGCCAGTGAGCATCCCAACGTTCAATGCCTGAGCATGGGCCTGAAGCAGGCGGTGTTCGCCAATCAGATTGACCTTGATGAGCTGGACCCGTACATGATGGTTTACCGCAGGATCGAGGAGTATCTGCGAGCCCGCGGGGAACCTGAGCGGCTGGAGCTGGTACGGCGCAGCCTGTACCTGAAGGTCAACAAGAAGCTCACCGGGCCGTCCCGCGCGCGCAGCAGCAGTTGGCAACGCGTGTTATTGGATCGCCTGGCGAAGGAATGGCAATGGGATGAGCACCAACTGGCGCTGCTCGACAGCCGCAGTCAGTGGAAGGTGCGGCAGGTGTCCAATGAACGCCGGGCATTGGTCAATGAACTCAACTACAGCTATCGCTTTCTGACCCAGTTTGCTCGCACGCAAAACGCCGTCAGCTCGATCAACAAGCGCGACCTCAATGTACTCGGGCGACGGCTGTATGCGACGTTCGAACGTAAGGCGGGCAAGGTCGAGTTCGTCAACCCAGGCATCGCACCGGACTTGGCCGAAGACACGCTGACGCTGGTGCAATCGCCCAACAAACGCGAACCGGGCAAATACCAGTGGGGGCTGTACAACGGCAATCTCGGGATCCACGAATGGGACAATTTCTCGCCGATCAAGCGCAGCCGTGAGTTGCTGGAGCTGCTTACCTGGTGTCATCGCAACAATGTGATCGACACCACCACGCGCCTGGCGCTGCACCCCGGCACCAGCGATCTGACCGAGTTCGAGCTGTTTAACCTGCAAGGCGCCCTGCAGCAAAGCATTGTGCTGCCGCTTGGTATCGTCAGCGAAGAGGCCCTGCTGAGCCCGAGTGTGCCGCGAGAAATTCTGTTGTTGGTGAACGTGGGCATCGACCCACTCAAACACCACAAAGACCTGAACATCCTGATGACCACCGAGCGCACTGACTCGCTGAGCTATGCCGGGGTCAGGGAAAACCTGGTATTGACGTTCGATCAAATCACGCTCAACAGCTGGAATGAGGTACTGGTCAATCGCTTTGACGGCCCGTACGCCCTGCTCGATTGCATGACCGACCTGCTCAACAGTTTTCCGCAAAACCGGCCGGCACCCGTGGTGCGTGTGCGTTGCTTCTGTCATAACCGGGCGCAGGCCATTACCCAGCGGGTGGAAGAGCTGATAAACACCGCCAGGTTGCTGCTCAAGCGCGGGCTCAATCATCGCTATTTGATCCAAGTCCAGCAGCATTACCACGTGCTGGAAATCGTTCCGGGGCAAGTCAGTCATGTGGCGTTGAATAGCCTGCCCGCGCTACTTGACTACCTGAGTGAAGAATTGCCCGCATACAGCCCGTTACATCTTGACCCGCAAGCGCTGGATGACAGCGATCTGGCACTGATCATTCCCCATGGCCAGCCTGAATGCATTCAGGTGTTCTATCGAATCAATGAGCCCAATGCCGACCTTTATGTGCTCGATGAGCACAATGCGATCTGGCATCAACGCCTGCCTTATTACGATGAATCAGGCCTGTTCCTGCCGCTGCAACGCTTCCTGCACTCGCTCATATACCGACGCGGCGCAACGCTTGCGCTGGAAAACCCGCTTGAGCCGACATCGCTGGAAACTTTGTATTACCGGATCTTGCCGGACGGCGCAGGGCATGCGCGGCGGATTGAACAGCGCCTGACCCCGGCCATGTCGTTGGACAAAGCCTTTTATGAGGTGCAGGCGATTGTCGAGGAGTCGTCGCCTGGCCAGGTGAGCGTCACGCTGTACTGCAACAACAAAGAGTTTTCCGAGCTGGAATTTGGCGACCAATTGTTTGCGGTCGTTGCCAAAGAAATTCTCGAACAGCGCAGTGAGCCACAGCGCTATCGCTGCTACATCACCGACCTGGATTTGTCCGGCGTGCTGGGCGATCAGCACGGGCAAACGATTTTGTTCCTGCGCTACAAGGCAGCATTGGAGAAATCGCTGAATGAGGCGATGGATCAGGCTTGACGTATCCCTCGCACCTATCGGTCATCTGTCGGGCCGCGCCATTGGCGGATGTCTTCAACATGATCAATTGTAGGAGCGACGTGTTCGCGAGGCGGTGTCTCGGACACTCCACGTTGGCCGCCTCGCCAACACGTTGGCTCCTACAAATCGGGTCAGACTGCGCTTGATCTGCGTTCTGCGGCCTCAGCCACAATTGCCCGCCGCTGCTCATCCGTCGCGGAGCGCCATTGGCGGATGTCTTCAACGTGGCGGTAGCAGCCAGTGCAGACTTTCTGCTCATCGAGCCGGCACACACTGATGCAAGGCGACGGCACTGCCGGGCTGACATTGCTGAACAGCGGCTTGGGCGGGCGAACGGGTGTGGCAGCCGCTGTCACGATCAGTTTCCGTCGATGGAGTCAAAATCAATGTCGACGCCAGCTTGGCTCTTGGCCAGACGCTGAAGCATTTCGCCCAGCAATTCCTCGCTCTTGTCGCACACCCAGCGCTTTTCTTCTTCGTCGTAGTCGAAGTGAAAGCCACCCGCTGGCGCGGCGGCCAGCCATAGCTGACGCAACGACTCCTGACGGCTGAAAATGAGCTGCGTGCCGTTTTCGAATTTCACAGTGAGCACACCGGCCGAACTCTTAAGGTCCAGGTCCAGATCGCTCTCGTCGAAAATATCCTCAAGTTTTTCTTGGGTGGCATCGACCAGATCGTGAAAGCGGGCTTCGGTCAAACTCATTGCAGGAACCTCGAAAGTGTCTACTGATGGCGCAGCGACGCAAGATACGGTCGCTCTGCGGCAATTGCAAAGCATACCCGCCCAATTGTGGGTCGCGCCGCCAAAAATCCGCACAATCGCCGCATCATTCTCAGCAATCGCGTCAAAGCCCCGCCGGACGGGAACTTCGGCGCATAGGCAATCTGTCAGGTGGTCGGTATACTCGGGCGCAATTAATGCTTATACAAAGGATTTCGCCATGAAGCGCCTGATCTCTTCCCTAGCTGCGCTCCTTGCGGTTGCGTGTCTTGTCACTGCCTGCGGTCAAAAAGGCCCGCTGTACCTGCCCGACGACGACTCGTCCGATGGCAGTAGCCAGAGCAAGCACTCGTCGTCGCACAAGCACTCGACCTACTAGGGAATACTCATGGACGCCTTCAACTACCGCGACGGTGAATTGTTCGCGGAGGGAGTTGCATTGTCTGCCATTGCCGAGCGCTTTGGCACGCCGACCTATGTGTATTCCCGCGCCCACATCGAAGCTCAATATCGCGCTTACGACAATGCGCTGAGCGGCACGCCGCACCTGGTGTGCTACGCCGTGAAAGCCAATTCCAACCTGGGCGTGCTCAATGTCCTGGCACGTTTGGGTGCCGGTTTCGACATCGTGTCACGAGGCGAGTTGGAGCGTGTACTGGCCGCCGGTGGCCAGGCGGACAAAATCGTCTTCTCCGGCGTCGGCAAGACCCAAGAAGACATGCGCCGCGCCCTTGAAGTAGGCGTCCATTGCTTCAACGTCGAATCCACCGACGAGCTGGAGCGCCTGCACATCGTGGCCGCCGAGATGGGCGTTCGCGCACCCGTCTCGCTGCGGGTCAACCCGGATGTCGACGCAGGCACCCACCCATACATTTCCACCGGTCTTAAGGAAAACAAATTCGGCATCGCCATCGCGGACGCCGAAGACGTTTACATCCGCGCCGCGCAGTTGCCCAACCTCGAAGTGATCGGTGTCGACTGCCACATCGGTTCGCAGCTGACCACACTGGCGCCATTCGTTGATGCCCTGGATCGCCTGCTGGCTCTGATCGACCGCTTGAGCGACTGCGGCATCATGCTGCGTCACCTGGATTTGGGCGGTGGTCTTGGCGTGCGCTATCGCGACGAAGAACCACCTTCAGCCAGTGACTACGTCAAAGCCGTGCGCGAACGTCTTGATGGCCGTGATCTGGCGCTGATGTTCGAACCAGGTCGCTTTATCGTCGCTAACGCTGGCGTGCTGCTGACCCGCGTCGAATACCTCAAGCATACCGAGCACAGGGATTTCGCCATCGTCGACGCAGCGATGAACGACCTCATTCGCCCGGCGCTGTATCAAGCCTGGATGGACGTGACCGCGGTACAGCCACGCGAGGGTGCAACACGCCCTTACGACATCGTCGGCCCGATCTGCGAAACCGGTGATTTTCTCGCCAAGGACCGCGAACTGGCTTTGGCTGAAGGCGATTTGCTGGCCGTGCATTCGGCCGGCGCCTATGGTTTTGTCATGAGCTCCAACTACAACACTCGCGGCCGTTGCGCCGAAGTGCTGGTGGATGGTGCCGAAGCTTTCGAAGTGCGTCGCCGTGAAACCGTGGCCGAGTTGTTCGCTGGCGAAAGCCTGCTGCCGGAGTAATCCCATGCTGCTGCGTTTTACCAAGATGCATGGCCTGGGCAACGACTTCATGGTGCTGGACCTTGTGAGCCAGCACGCGCACATTTTGCCCAAGCACGCCAAGCAATGGGGTGATCGACACACAGGTATCGGTTTCGATCAACTGTTGTTGGTAGAGGCGCCGAGCAACCCGGATGTGGACTTTCGCTACCGGATCTTCAATTCCGACGGCTCCGAGGTCGAGCAGTGTGGCAACGGCGCGCGCTGTTTTGCTCGCTTCGTTCTCGACAAACGCCTGACGGCGAAAAAACAGATCCGCGTCGAAACAAAAAGCGGCATCATCGAACTCGATATCCGCAACGACGGCCAAATCAGCGTCGACATGGGCCCGCCGCGTCTGGCGCCGGCTGACATTCCGTTCGATGCGCCAGCCCAGGCGGACAGCTACACCGTTGACGTCGACGGCCAAAGCGTTGAACTGGCGGCAGTGTCCATGGGTAATCCGCATGCGGTATTGCGCGTCTACGACATCAACAATGCCCCAGTCCATACCCTGGGGCCGAAGCTGGAACATCACCCGCGCTTTCCGGCTCGGGTCAACGTCGGCTTTCTGCACGTCGTCGATCGTCAGCGCGCACAATTGCGCGTCTGGGAACGTGGCGCAGGGGAAACCCAGGCCTGCGGTACCGGCGCCTGCGCGGCTGCGGTAGCGGCCATCAGCCAGGGCTGGATGGACTCGCCGTTGCTGATCGACCTGCCCGGCGGGCGCTTGTCCATCGAGTGGGCAGGCCCCGGCCATCCCGTCCTGATGACTGGCCCGGCAGTACGGGTTTACGAAGGCCAAGTACGTCTATGAGAGAGATCATCCAATGACCGACCAGCCTCAGACTTCAACCGACAAGCCCAGCGAATCGCCTGCCGATAACGCAGCGCCAACCCTTGAAGCCGAGGCGGTCGCGGCCTACCTACAAAAACACCCACAATTCTTCGCCGAGCACGATGAATTGCTGACGGCGATGCGTATTCCTCATCAGCGCGGCGACACCGTGTCGCTGGTCGAGCGCCAGCTCAAACTTTTGCGCGAACGTAATATTGAGATGCGCCATCGGCTTTCGCAACTGATGGACGTGGCCCGCGATAATGATCGTCTGTTCGACAAAACGCGTCGTCTGATCCTCAACCTGATGGACGCCACCAGCCTGGAAGAAATCGTCATTACCGTGGAAGACAGCCTGCGTCAGGAATTCCAGGTGCCGTTTGTCAGCCTGATTCTATTCAGCGACAACCCGATGCCGGTTGGACGCTGGGTCAGCAGTGAGGAAGCGCAAAAGGCGGTCGGAGGCTTGATCTCCGGCGACAAGACCATCTGCGGCGCACTGCGTGAACACGAACTGGCGTTTCTATTTGGCGCCGAGCAAAGCAAGGAGGTCGGCTCTACCGCCATCGTCGCCCTGAGCCATCAAGGCCAGCATGGCCTGCTGGCCATCGGTAGCCGTGATCCGCAGCACTACAAAAGCTCGGTGGGCACGCTGTTCCTCAGCTACATTGCCGATGTGCTTGCCCGCTTGCTGCCTCGTCACACCCATCCTTTGCGTTCAGTTCGCTAGTCGAGGTCTTGTGGCCATGAGCATTAAGCTGATCACCTTCGATCTCGACGACACGCTGTGGGAAACCGCTCCAGCGATTGTCAGCGCCGAAGCGATGTTGCGAGACTGGCTGGCGGAACATGCACCCAAGCTGGGCCCGGTTCCGGTGGAACATCTGTGGGAGATTCGTTCGCGGCTGATTGCAGCCGACCCGACGCTCAAGCACCGCATCAGTGCGCTAAGACGGCGGGTACTGTTCCATGCGCTCGAAGATGCAGGCTATGGTCAGGCGCAAGCACAGGACCTGGCCGAGCAGAGTTTTGAAGTGTTTCTGCATGGGAGGCATCAACTGGATATTTTTCCAGAGGTCGTTCCCACGCTGGAGATTCTGACCAAAACCTACACCTTGGGTGTGGTGACCAACGGCAACGCCGATGTGCGTCGCCTGGGCCTGGCGGATTATTTCTCCTTCGCGCTGTGCGCAGAAGACCTGGGGATCGGCAAGCCTGATCCAGCACCCTTCCTTGAGGCATTAAAGCGCGGCAATGCAAATGCCAGCCATGCAGTGCATGTGGGCGATCATCCCGGCGATGACATTGCCGGGGCGCAGCAGGCCGGCCTTCGGGCAATTTGGTACAACCCGAGCGGCAAAGTATGGGAAGCGGATAAATTGCCTGACGCCGAGATCAACAGCCTGACCCAGTTGCCGGACGTGTTGAAACGGCTGGGTTGAACACGTAACGGATGAACGATTTGTAAGGGCTAGGATTGCGGTGTGTCAGGCACGCAGCCCTGGGCAGCGCCTGCACGGATTGACGTTTGCTGAAAAAAACTCAAAAAAAACCCGCAGCGACAGCGGGTTTTTTCCAGCATGGAATCTGACACCCTTTAGATAGGGCGACTTCCGTACTTGTTGTCAGGCTTCTTGGGAGGATCGGCGACCACATTGGCCTCCACTTCCTGCACCTTGCCACCACGGGCGAGAAACTCTTCCATCGCGCGAGCCAGAGCATCACGCTCTTTGTTTTTGGCTTCTACGCTAGGCAGTTCATCAACCGAGACCGCAGCCTTGGCCTTTTTGGTTGGGGTTGCCGATGCTTCGGGACTGTCATCGACGTCCGCAACATCATCATCGGGAGCAGCGGCAAGCTCCTCACCGTCGTCTTCACCTTCCAGATCATCAACCAGATCGTCGTTGTCGTCGTCGCTCATGTTCTACCTCATGACTTGCGAAAGCAGATTAGTTATAGCCCAGCTGCGCTTAATTTCTAAGACGGCCGGAAAAAATTCCATGTCCGCTATTAATCAGCGGTCGTGCCCCTCACCCTGAAGGGTGGCAAGGACATGACGCGCACCGCCTGCATCGCGATGCTCTCCTAAATAAACACCTTGCCAGGTCCCTAACGCCAGCCTTCCCGCCGTCACCGGCAGAACAAGTTGGCAGCCTAGCAAACTGGCTTTGAAGTGCGCTGGTAGATCGTCAGGACCTTCGTCGTTATGTTCATATCCGTCCACGCCCTGAGGCACCAGACGGTTGAAAAAACGCTCGAAGTCACGACGTACTGCAGGATCGGCGTTCTCGTTGATCGTCAACGATGCCGAGGTATGCTGCAGCCATATATGCAACAGCCCGATGCGACACTCACGCAGCTTGGGAAGGCCTGCGATGATCTCGTCGGTTACCAGATGAAATCCTCGGGGTCTTGCCCGCAGGGTAATTCTGGTCTGTTGCCACATACAGTTCTCCGCCCTTCGGCGCGCATTCTATCGCGCTGGAAAAAAAAACAAAGCGCGTAATGAGTGACGTCCTTTGTAAGTCACTCGCTAACGCTGATATCACTTTGCGATAACCCCACTGAACGCTCTAAACCTGTGCTTATAACAGCAGTTTTTTGTACTGAAGCCCTCGCGACCCCTTATCGACAAACGCCAGACAAAAAAATGCCCGGTAACCCGGGCATTTTTTTAACAGCGATTACAAGTTGTAGCCACGTTCGTTGTGTTGCGCCAGGTCCAGACCGACCGCTTCTTCCTCTTCGGTTACACGCAGGCCCATGACCGCGTCCAATACCTTGAGGATGATGAAGGTCACGATAGCGGTGTAGATCACCGTGAAGCCTACGCCTTTGCACTGAATCCAGACTTGTGCGGCGATGTCAGTCACCGTGCCGAAGCCGCCCAGCGAAGGCGCTGCAAACACACCTGTCAGGATCGCGCCAAGGATACCGCCGATACCGTGAACGCCGAAGGCATCCAGGGAGTCGTCGTAGCCCAGTTTGCGTTTGAGGGTAGTGGCGCAGAAGAAACACACCACGCCCGCCGCCAGACCGATGATCAGAGCGCCCATTGGCCCGACAGTGCCGGCTGCTGGAGTGATGGCCACCAGACCTGCAACCACACCCGAAGCGATACCCAGTGCGCTTGGCTTACCGTGAGTCAGCCATTCTGCGAACATCCAGCCCAAGGCCGCAGCAGCGGTCGCGATCTGCGTAACCAGCATTGCCATACCGGCAGTCCCGTTGGCCGCAGCAGCGGAACCTGCGTTGAAGCCGAACCAGCCGACCCAGAGCATTGCCGCGCCAACCAGGGTGTAACCCAGGTTATGCGGAGCCATCGGGGTGGTTGGGTAACCTTTACGCTTGCCCAGCACCAGGCACGCCACCAGACCCGCAACACCGGCGTTGATGTGAACAACAGTGCCGCCTGCGAAGTCGAGTACGCCCCAGTCCCACAACAGACCACCGACGCCGCTCCAGACCATGTGCGCGATTGGCGCGTAGACCAGAGTGAACCAGATGGCCATGAAGATCAGCATCGCGGAGAACTTCATGCGTTCTGCGAAGGCGCCGACGATCAGTGCCGGAGTGATGATAGCGAAGGTCATCTGGAAGGTGACGAACACAGCTTCCGGGAACAAAGCAGCCGGGCCCGTGATGCTCGCTGGGGTGATGCCCGCCAGGAACGCCTTGGACAGACTACCGAAGAAGGAGTTGAAGTTGACGACGTTGGCTTCCATACCTGTGGTGTCGAACGCAATGCTGTAGCCATAAATGACCCACAGGATGCTGATCAGTCCGGTAATGGCAAAACACTGCATCATCACAGAAAGAATGTTTTTAGAGCGGACCATGCCGCCGTAGAACAGTGCCAGACCAGGAATGGTCATGAACAGCACCAAAGCGGTTGAAGTCAGCATCCAGGCGGTGTCGCCTGAGTTAAGGACTGGGGCTGCCACTTCGTCTGCCGCCATGGCCAAGCCAGGGGTGACGAGGGACAACAGGGCTCCTAGCCCTGCGAATTGACGCAGAGTCATATTGTTTTCTCCTGGGGCGTTGGGGTTGGCGGCTTAGATTGCGTCGGTATCGGTTTCGCCGGTACGGATGCGAATAGCCTGTTCCAGATTGACCACGAAGATCTTGCCATCACCGATCTTGCCAGTGTTGGCCGCCTTGGTTATCGCTTCGATAACCCGGTCCAGATCCTTATCGTCGATCGCAACATCGATCTTCACCTTGGGAAGGAAGTCGACTACATACTCCGCACCGCGATACAGCTCGGTGTGGCCTTTCTGACGTCCGAAGCCTTTGACTTCAGTTACCGTGATGCCCTGCACGCCGATTTCGGACAACGACTCGCGTACGTCATCCAACTTGAACGGCTTGATGATGGCAGTGACTAGCTTCATGAAACTTTCTCCCGAATTGGTGGACTTGCCCCAGGAAAACAAACCCGACTCAAGTCTAAGCGCAGTGTCTGGCTTTGTAACGCGTCGATGGCCCGAACAGACCAAACCAACACCAGAAAACCGCTTCTGACGAAACACTTCCCCGCTCCGCCTGCCGCACTGCATTCGTCACAGCGACTGCATCAGTGCATGGGTCATAAGCCACTAAGCAGAAAGCTTGCCATTTCGTGAAATTCCATTGATTACGGCACTTCTATCGCCATACAGGCAGTGCATATCGCCATCATCCCATCTGCACGCACAACAACAGTGCATGCATGCACGGGCACATGCGCGATAAGCGTGCAACGCTTAACCCACAAAAAGACTATAGACCCTGCGTGCTACACTGCCGCCCATCTGATTTACGGAAAACCACCATGCTCGCCCCCAAAGCTTTTCTCGATGCTGTCAGCGGTCACGCCTCGCGCTTGTTGAACGGCGAAACCCCGATTCCACGCAATGAGTTCGAAACCCAGTTCAAAGCCCTCCTGCAGAGTGGCTTCAGCAAACTGGATCTGGTCAGCCGAGAAGAATTCGACAGCCAGATGATCGTTCTCGCCCGCACCCGCGCTCGCCTCGAAGCGCTGGAAGCGAAAATGGCCGAGATGGAAGCGAAACTCGCGCCACCAGCGGAGTGATCCAGAAACGTCGCGGGCATTCTGTCGAGCTGACCTCAGCCGCAGGGGGCCAGACGTTGCACTTGGTCCTTGATTTGCGAACCTCTTTCGATTTCTGCCTTGCGCAGGTCGTACGTAAGTTGCAGGTTCAGCCAAACTCGGGCGTCGTCTCAAAGCACGCAGCCAGTCTTAGCGCTACGTGACAGACCCACGCTGCGACATTGCTGTAGATCACAGACACATCTCGCACAGGTTCATCCCCGCACCGCACGCCGCGCTGACTATCCTTTGCCACACCGCAGGACGCGGTTTGTCGTCATCAAGGAATGAGCTATGTCCCTCGCCATCGTCCATAGTCGTGCCCAGGTCGGCGTTGAAGCGCCTGCCGTAACCGTTGAATGCCATCTTGCGAATGGCTTGCCAATGCTGACGCTGGTGGGTTTACCCGAAGGCGCGGTGAAGGAGAGCAAAGACCGCGTGCGCAGTGCGATTCTCAACTGCGGGCTGGAGTTTCCTGCGAGACGCATCACCCTCAATCTGGCGCCTGCCGACCTGCCCAAGGATGGCGGGCGATTCGATCTGGCAATCGCACTCGGCCTATTGGCCGCGAGCGCGCAAGTCCCCACGCTGGAGCTGCAAGCGGTGGAATGCCTGGGCGAACTTGCGCTGTCGGGGGCGATTCGCCCGGTGCAGGGCGTGTTGCCCGCCGCATTGGCTGCGCGGGAAGCGGGGCATACGCTGATCGTCCCGGCGGTGAATGCCGAAGAGGCCTGTCTGGCTTCGGGCTTGCGGGTGATCGCCGTCAATCATCTGCTCGAACTGGTGGCGCACTTGAACGGGCAATCGCCGATTGCGCCCTACCAATCCAGCGGACTTATCCTGCAAACCCGACCGTATCCCGATCTCAATGAAGTTCAGGGCCAGACTGCCGCCAAACGGGCACTGTTGGTGGCTGCAGCGGGGGCACATAACCTGCTTTTCAGTGGCCCTCCCGGCACTGGCAAAACCCTGCTGGCGAGTCGTTTGCCAGGGCTGTTGCCGCCGCTCGATGAGTACGAGGCACTGGAAGTCGCTGCGATTCAATCGGTTGCCAGTCATGCACCGCTGACCAGTTGGCCGCAACGCCCGTTTCGTCAGCCCCATCACTCGGCATCCGGCCCGGCGTTGGTCGGTGGCGGCAGTCGTCCCCAGCCGGGAGAAATCACGCTGGCGCACCACGGGGTTCTGTTTTTGGACGAATTGCCCGAGTTCGACAGGCGTGTGCTGGAGGTGTTGCGCGAACCGCTGGAGTCCGGCCATATCGTTATTTCCCGCGCTCGGGACAGAGTAAGGTTCCCGGCACGTTTTCAACTGGTGGCCGCAATGAACCCGTGCCCATGCGGCTATCTGGGCGAGCCCACCGGACGCTGTCGTTGCTCGACCGATCAGATCCAACGCTATCGAAACAAACTCTCCGGGCCGCTACTCGATCGTATCGACCTGCATCTGACCGTCGCCCGTGAGGCCACCTCGCTGACACCCACGCCCCAAAAAGGGGACGACAGCGCCAGCGCCTCGATTCTGGTGGCCGAGGCCCGCGAGCGTCAGCAAAAACGCCAGGGATGCGCCAATGCGTTCCTCGACCTGCCCGCCTTGCGCCAACACTGCGCACTGCTGGCCGAAGACGAAGCCTGGCTGGAAACCGCTTGTGAACGCCTGACCTTGTCGCTGCGCGCCGCCCATCGCCTGCTGAAAGTAGCCCGCACGCTGGCCGATCTGGAGCGCGTCGACTGCATCGCCCGCTGCCACATTGCCGAGGCATTGCAGTATCGGCCTTCAACAAATTGATGAATGATGTCGTGCCGTTGCGGCACCGTCCGTCCGGCCGACGAAGAACTACCCTTTCCTCGAAGCCGAATCCCGCCAAAACGCAGGATCTGCGCTCTTCAATCGTTCAACCGCATTATTGATATGCGTCAGCGCAGCCTGGCGAGCGGCGACCGGATCGCCCGAGGCAATCGCCGCGTAGACTGCGAAATGTTCCACGCGCACGGTTTTCGCCAGATCCCGGCGTCGCTCTTCGTTTGAGCGGGTGATGCGGATCGCTTCTTTGACGAACTGCGCGATGAACTCATGAATCGAGGGATAGAGCGGATTACCCGTTGCGTGAGAGATCGAGAGGTGAAACGCCAAGTCTTCCTCTACTCCATCGTGCCCCGCCTGCTCAGCCAGATCGATAGCCTTCAGTGCCTGTTCAATGGCCTCCAGCTGTTGGGGGCTGTGTCGCTGCGCAGCGAGTGCGGCGGCCTCGCCCTCAATGCCGCGGCGCAACTCGGTGACGCGCAATACCGCTTCGATGGAGCCGCAGACATCGAAGTCGATGGTGAATGCCTTGATATGCGCGCCTTCGCAAACCACCGTTCCGCTGCCCTGGCGCACCTCCACCAACCCTGCGGATTTAAGCCGCGAAATAGCCTCGCGGATCACTGTGCGACTCACGCCATAGCGTTCGCAAAGCACCGGTTCAGTGGGAAAGCGCGCGCCAGGAAGGACGTCGCCACTGGCTATATGCGCTTTAAGTGCTGCGGTGACTTGATCGGCCAGAGTGCCCTTGGCGGAGTCCTTCAGCGTTGCCGAAGCGGCTGGAAGGGGGGAGCGATCAGAACTGGGCATGGAAATCTCGTGGCTCAAATCAGGGAACGTTACTGCATTTCGAGCCTATCGTCCCCTCCAACGACAGTCTTGAATTCGTATTACGTATTATGTTATCAACTCATCTGCACGCAGTCTGACAACAACAAAACCCCTCAAATATAAAAATAAGGATGGGAAAGACATGAGTGAATCATTGACTCAAGACACCCTCAGTACGCCAATAGATCACTCCGAGGACGCGGCGTATCGAAAAGTGGCCTGGCGCATCTTGCCGCTGCTATTGCTGTGTTATCTGGTTGCCTATCTGGATCGGGTGAACGTCGGCTTCGCGAAACTGCAGATGTCTGGTGATCTTCATTTTTCCGAAGCGGTCTACGGGCTGGGCGCAGGCATTTTTTTCATCGCCTATTTTTTGGTGGAAATTCCCAGCAATCTGATCCTTCACCGGGTCGGTGCGCGCCTATGGATTGCGCGAATCATGATCAGTTGGGGCGTGATTTCCTCCTGCATGGCTTTTGTCACCACACCCATGTCGTTCTACATCATGCGTTTTCTGCTCGGGCTCGCCGAAGCGGGTTTCTATCCAGGCGTCATCCTTTACCTCTCTTATTGGTTCCCGACCAACCGTCGCGGCAAGATGTACGCGCTGTTCGCCACCGCAGTGCCGCTATCAGGTCTGGTTGGGGCGCCGCTGTCCGGCTGGATCATGGCAGCGTTCTCCGGAGCCCACGGCTACACGGGCTGGCAGTGGCTGTTCTTCCTTGAGGGCTTGCCCTCGATTGCGATCGGCATTTTGGTGATTTTCTGCCTCAGCGACCGAATCTCCCAGGCTGGCTGGTTGAGTCATCAAGAGAAAACCTTGTTGCAAGCGCGCATTGACGCCGAAACCGATGGCCATCAGGTTCATAGCGTGAAGCAGGTGTTCGGCCAACCACGAATCTGGCTGCTGACGGCTATTTATTTCTGCATGATCGCAGGCTTCTACACGGTCGGCTTCTGGCTGCCGACGCTGGTTCAGCAGGCGGGTGTCACCGACGTCTTGCAGATTGGCCTACTCACGGCCATTCCTTATGCCGCAGCGGCCGCCACCATGCTGCTGGTGTCACGCAATGCCGACCGGCTTCGCGAACGCCGCTGGCATTTGGCGCTGACCGCCGTAGTAGGGGGTATCGGCCTGATCATTTCGGCCACCTGGAGCGACAACTTCACCATTTCCATGATCGGCCTGACGCTGGGCGCCATGGGTGCCTTGAGCACACTGCCGTTGTTCTGGAGCCTGCCGACCGCCTTCCTCGGTGGCACGGCTGCCGCTGCCGGTATCGCACTGATCAATTCCTGGGGCAACCTGGCAGGCTTCGTTTCGCCGTATCTGATGGGTTTTCTCAAAGACCTGACCCACAGCACCACCATCGGTATGTACGTGATGGCCAGCGCCCTGTTTCTGGGGGCGCTGCTGATCTTCAGAATCCCCGGAAAACTCGTCAATCGTTGAGTAGTTGGAGTAACCCATGAAAATTCTCGTGACCGGTGCAGCCGGATTTCTTGGCCTTCGCCTGATCGAAGCGCTTCTGCAGCGCGGCTCCTTGTCCAATCGTGCGGGCAACGCGCAGCCCATCACCCGAATCGTCGCGTTCGACAGGGTGCCGCTCAGTGGAATCGACGATCCGCGGGTTGAGGTGGTCTGTGGTGACATCGCTGACCCCGAAGTGCTCAACAACCTGATCGACGCCCAAACCGACAGCATCTTCCACCTGGCCGCCGTGGTTTCCAGCCAGGCGGAACAGGATTTCGAACTGGGCATGCGCATCAATTTCACGGCGACGCAAAACATGCTGGAGCGCATCCGCATAATCGGCAGTTGCCCGAAATGGGTGATGACCAGTTCCGTCGCAGTGTTTGGCGGCCAATTGCCAGAGCAAGTGGAGGACCAGCAGGTCTGGGCGCCACAGAGTTCCTATGGCACCCAAAAAGCCATGAATGACTTGTTGCTGGCAGACTACAGCCGACGCGGATTCGTCGATGGCCGCAGCCTGCGCATGCCGACCATTGTCGTCCGTCCCGGTAAACCAAACATGGCGGCGTCCAGCTTTGCCAGCGGCATCATTCGCGAGCCGCTCAACGGCGAGCCAAGTGTCTGCCCGGTACCCGTTGAAACACGCCTATGGCTGATGTCACCCGCGCAGGCGATCAGCAACCTGATAAAGGGTCACGAATTGCCCGCGGAGCGCTTGAAACAAGGCCGAGTGATCAATATGCCGGGGCTGTCGATTACCGTGGAACAGATGATCGATGCGCTGCGTCGCACGGCGGGTGATGAAGTGGCTGGACGAATTCGCTTGGAGCGCAATCCAGCCATCGAGCGCATCGTCGGCTCGTGGCCAGGATCGTTCTGCGCCACGTATGCCAAGTCGCTGGGGTTCACCGCAGACCATGACTTTGCCGACGTCATCGGGCAATTCATGGCCGAATATCCGCCCCAGGTCGCCTAACGCTGGCCTGCGAAGCGGTTTTCATCGCGAGCAAGTGTGGGGCTCACCCTCCTATCAACGAAACAGGTCAACAGCCCTGCGCAAATCGGCTGCCAGCGAATTCAGCTCTTGCGCGGTCACCGCCAGGTTCGACACCACTTCGCGTTGCTCGCTGTTGGCCAGGGCGATGCTTTGCAGGTTGCTGCTGAGCAGGGTCGCGGTATGGCTTTGTTCTTGGGTGGCGGTGGTGATGGCGGCGAACTGCTCGCCAGCCGAACGGCTTTGTTCATCTATTTGCGCCAACGCAGCGGCGACTTTGGCGTTGCGTGACAAGCCTTCCTCCATCAGCGTGTTGCCCTGCTCCATAGTGCTGATGGCATTGCCGGTTTCTTGTTGGATGCTGGTGATCATGCCGCTGATTTCGTCGGTTGCCTGACGAGTGCGTCGAGCCAGATTGCGCACTTCATCAGCCACTACCGCAAAACCGCGCCCCTGCTCGCCAGCACGGGCAGCTTCGATCGCCGCGTTGAGCGCCAGCAGATTGGTTTGGTCAGCAATTGAGGTAATAACACTGACGATGCCGCCAATTTCCTGAGAGCGCTGGCCGAGGGTGTCAATCACCGTAGCAGTGCCGTTCAGAGAGGACGCAATCTGCTCCAGCGAGGCCGACGCTTCCTGCATCGAGGCACGACCGATGCGCGTTTGCTGCGCGTTGCCCTGCGCCAGACGCTCGGTGTGGCCCATGTTGTCGGCAATGTTCAGGGCTGTGGCGCTGAACTCTTCCACGGCGCCTGCCATGCTGGTGATCTCACCCGATTGCTGCTCCATGCCTTCATAGGCACCACTGGACAATCCGGACAACGCCTGCGCGCGTCCGCTGACTTCCTGCGCAGCGGTGCGGATATGCGAAACCATGGTCGAGAGTGCTTCGCCCATCTTGTTGAAACTGCCCGCCAACTGACCGATTTCGTCGTGCCGGGTCACGTTCAACCGCACACTCAGATCGCCCGCGCCCAACGCCTCGGCCTGATTCACCAGATCGGCCAATGGCTGAAGCTTGCTGCGCAGCAGCCAGATCGCAGCGCCCACGGCGATCAACATCGCCAGCAAGCTGCCAATGCCCAGTTGGGTGCCGACACTCCAAGTAACAGCGCTGATTTCATCTTTGGGCATGCTCGCCAGAATCGACCAGGGGCCACCGGAAAACGGCGCAGCGACCGTGTAAACGTCATCGTTACCATCGCGCCAAAACCGGCCTTTACCCGGTTCCTTGACGAAGTCGGCCAAGGTTTTGCTCGCCTGATCCAGATCCTTCACCCCGGCTGGCGGGACCAGCCAATGGCTTTGCTCATCGAGCAGCGCAAGCGAGCCGGTCGCGCCGATACGAAAGCTTTTCAGGTTATCGAACTGCGCTTTCTGGGCGTCGGTGTAATCAAATCCTACAAACAATACGGCGATGACCTTGCCACTCTGGTCACGCACCGGGGTGTATTGGGTCATGTACGAACGATCGAACAGCAGCGCGCGTCCGACGTATTCCTGCCCCGCCAGCAAACGCTCGTAGGCAGGGTGTTTGTGGTCGAGCAATGTGCCAACCGCTCGCGAACCATCCTGCTTGGTCAGCGAGGTGCTGATACGAACGAAGTCTTCGCCGTTGCGCACGAAAACCGTTGCCACGCCCGCCGTCAGTTTGTGGAAGTCATCGACTTCGGTGAAGTCGTTGTTCAGCGCATTGCCGTTGAGCAACAGCGCAGGCGTTTGCAGAGCCGCGACCTTGATCGACTGATCGGCCTGCAGTGTCAGCCCGTTGCTGAAGCGCTTTTCGAACAGCCCGCTCAAACGCTGGGTGCTGTCGCGCAATGTGCTGTGGAAGGTGTTGAGTTGATCCGCCAACAACCTCGCCTCACTGCTCATATGTTCTTCACGGATGACAAGGTTCGCGTTATCCAGTGAGCGCAAGGCGAACAGCGTACTGGCGCTGATCACCACTGCGAGAATCACCGCCAGGGAGATCCCCAACTGAGAAGCAATACGGGCACGGGATTGAGGCATGGAGACTCCCTGTCCTAAGAGCGCGATCACCCTGATCGCGGACCGTTCGGACTGATTTTAATGAAGGATTTTTCGTGAACCGCTTTGAATAAATAGCTTTGCTATCGGGGATTCGGCTGACATAAAAAATACTTGAGCCTTACACACGGAGAATGATCAACGTCAAGTAAACCGAGGGATGCAGGTTATTGCAGGATAATCACATCCGGGAGCTCCATGGCGTTCACTTCGCCTTGCAGGAAGTCGCTGAGCCTGCGCAGCCGCTCTCCACCCGGACGCGTTTTGGGCCAGACCAAATAATAGTTTTCGCCGCTGACCACAGCAGTGCGCCACGGCAGGCTCAAGCGCCCCTGCACCACGTCTTCAGCCACCATCAGCAAATCGCCCATGGACACCCCATAGCCACGTGCCGCCGCGATCATGCCCAGCTCAAGGGTGTCGAACACTTGTCCGCCCTTGAGCGAAACCTGATCCGCCAGCCCCATGCGCTCCAGCCAACGGCGCCAATCGCGGCGGTCTGGTGTCGGATGCAGCAGCTCGGCGCTGGCCAGCCGCTCGACATCCCAGGGACGGTCCTCAAGCAGCGTCGGCGCGCCAACCGGAATCAGCAGCTCGGGAAACAGGTACGTCGCCTCCCAATCCGGTGGGAAGTGCCCGCGACTGAGCAGAACCGCGCAATCAAACGGCTCCTGCGTGAAGTCGACATTGTCGATGTCCATCCAGGCGCTGGTGAGCTGTACTTCGTTGCCCACCTGAAGATGACGAAAGCGGCTGAGCCGCGCCAGCAGCCAGCGCATGGTCAGCGTCGAGGGCGCTTTCATGCGCAGGATCCCCTCTTCGGCCATCAATGCGCTGCAGGCCCGCTCCAACGCGCTGAACCCTTCACGAACGCCCGGCAGCAGTTCTCTCGCCGCCTCGGTCAGTTGCAGCTTGCGGCCGTTGCGCTGAAACAAACGACAGGCAAAGTGCTCTTCCAGCGTGCGGATGTGTCGGCTGACTGCGCTCTGAGTGATCGATAACTCTTCTCCCGCGCGCGTGAACGAACTATGCCGAGCGGCCGCTTCAAATGCACGCAACGCATACAGCGGAGGGAGACTACGAGACATTGGGAATTTTCCTATTTACATCACGACGATTACAGAAGTCACTGTAGCCGAAATCAGGCATGAGTTTTACTCATGAGCTGGATCGCATTTATACCTTTGTGCCAATGCGCCTAAACCACCAGAATGGCGGGCTTATAGATGTCTGCAAAGCCGAGCGCCAAGACCATGCAACAGCACGCCTTCAAAGAACTCTGGATCATCCTGCGCCTGGCAGGACCGCTGATTGCATCCCAGATGGCACACATGTTGATGGTCTTCACCGACACCGTAATGATGGGCCAACTCGGCCCGGAAGCCCTGGCCGGTGGTGGTTTGGGCGCGGCCAGCTATAACATCATTTCGTTTTTCTGCGTGGGTGTGATGGCCGCGGTCGGAACACTGGTCGCGATTCGCCACGGCGCCAACGACGCCGCTGGCGTAACCCGCCTCGCTCAAGCCGGGCTTTGGCTAGCCTTGGGCATGGCGCTGATCGCTGCGTTGATGCTCTGGAATCTTGAGCCCATCTTGCTCAAGTTCGGTCAGGATGAAGCCAACGTCCACATGGCCAGCCAGTTCCTGATCACGCTTCCCCTTGCCCTGCCCGGCCTGTTGACCTTCATGGCCCTGCGCGGCTTCACCAGTGCATTGGGGCGAGCAGGTCCGGTGATGGCCATCAGCCTGGGCGGCGCAGCGGCTAACTTTGGCCTGAATTACGCGTTCATCCATGGTCTGTTTGGCCTGCCGCATTGGGGCTTGATGGGGATTGGCCTGGTGACTGCCATCGTCACCAACGGCATGGCGATCATCCTGGCGCTGCACATTCGTTATCACCGGGCGTATGCGGCGTACCCGATCCACGTCGGTTTAATGAACATTTCGCGGACCTGCCTGAAAGAGCTGTGGCGTCTTGGTCTGCCGATTGGCGGTACGTATGCAGTTGAGGTGGGGTTGTTCACCTTCGCCGCGTTCTGCATGGGCGCGATGGGCAGTACGCAGATGGCCGCGCACCAGATCTCCCTGCAATCGGTATCGATGGCGTTCATGATTCCGGTCGGCATTTCCTATGCCGTGACCATGCGCATCGGTCTGCATTACGGTGCAGGCAACCTGTTATTGGCGCGCACGGCCGGGCGTATGGGCATCGCGTTCGGCGGTCTGGTGATGCTGGCGTTCGCGTTTTTATTTTGGTTCGCGCCGCATGCAGTGATTGGCCTGTTTTTGGATGTACATAACCCCAAGTACCAGGACGTGGTGGATCTAGCGGTCAAGCTGTTGGCCATCGCCGCCTGGTTTGAACTGCTCGATGGCACACAAACCATCGCCATGGGCGCAATTCGAGGCTTCAAAGATGCCAAGACCACGTTCCTGATTGGGTTTGCGAGCTATTGGATGATCGGGGCGCCCGCCGCATGGGGATTTGGCTTCCTCGCCCATCAAGGCGCTGTCGGCGTCTGGTGGGGCCTGGCGTTGGGGCTCTTGTGTTCGGCGATTGCACTGACCTACGCGTTCGAACACAAAGCGCGGCAGTTGCTGCGCAAACAGGCATCGGGTGTGGCAGTGATGGGGTGAGAGTGGGGCGCAGAATTTGTAAGAGCCAACTTGTTGGCGAGGGAGTTTACGCTGAGTATCGGGTACGCCGCTTCGCGAATGAATTGGCGCCTACACGATCTGCGTAGACTGCCCTTTGCCCTGCCCGTACAGCAAATAACCGATCAATTCGGGCAGCGCCAGCGGGTGGCTGATCAGGTAACCCTGCACCTGATCGCACTTGAAACTGCGCAGTAGCGCCAATTGCTCCGGCGTTTCGACACCCTCGGCCACGACTTCCAGGCTGAGGTTATGCGCCAGGTTGATCATTGCGTGAACCAGTTTGCGGTTTTCCTCGCGCTGCTCCATTTCGCCGACAAAACTTTTGTCAATCTTGAGCAGCGTAATTGGCAAGCTGTTGAGATGCACGAACGATGAGAAGCCAGTGCCAAAGTCGTCCAGTGAAAAACGCACGCCCAAACGGCCTAGCGCATCCATGGTCTGCTTCACCAGATCACTGCGACGCATCACCGCTGTCTCAGTCAGCTCGAACTCCAGCCATTGCGCATCGATACCGCGATCAGCGATCAAGCGGCTGAGGGTGGTGAGGAGCTTATTGTCCTGGAACTGGCGAAATGACAGATTGATCGCCATGTGCAGCGGTGCAATCCCTTGCTCATGCAGGGTTTGCATATCGCGCAGGGCTCGGGAGATTACCCAGTAACCCAACGGTACGATCAAGCCACTTTGCTCGGCCAGCGGTACAAATTCGCTGGGTGGCAACAGGCCTCGCTCGGCATGACGCCATCGCACCAATGCTTCCAGACCGAGGATGTTGCCACTGCTCAGGCACAAGCGCGGCTGGTAATGCAGTTCTAGTTCATCGCGACGCAGAGCGCGGCGCAGCTCGCTTTCCAGATCCGCCAGGCTGCGCGCGTTACGATTGATGCGCTCGTTGAAGACGTGAAAAGTACAGCCCTGAGTGCCTTTGGCCTGCTGCATGGCAATGTGCGCGTGCCACATCAGCGGGTCGGCGCCATTTTGCGCGCGTGCATGGGCGATCCCCAAGCTGCAGCCAATCAGCAGGCTTTCGCCATCGATCCAGTAGGGCTCCGACAACGCCTCGGTGATCCGCTCGGCCATCCATTCGGCCCGTTCCGGGGCGCGTCGAGTGTCGATCAACAGGGCAAACTCATCGCTGCCTAAACGGGCCAATTGGTCGCCCGCCTCCAACTGGCCCTTCATGCGCGCAACAACCTGCAGAATCAGGCGATCACCAGCTTGGTGTCCTAACGCATCGTTGGCGCGACGGAAGTTATCCAGATCCAGATGACCCAATGCCAAACCGCGACCATCGGACTCGGCCAGACGCGCCGCCAGCAGCGTTTGAAACCCTTGGCGATTGGCAATGCCAGTCAATGGATCCTGTTCGGCAAGGCGCTGCAAGGTGTTTTCCAGCACGCCGCGCTCGCGGACATGGCGCAGACAACGGCGCAGGCTCTGAGTGTCGAGAAAGTCACGCACCAGCCAGTCGGCGACACCTATTGGCTCGACCTCTGGCTCAGCGTCCAACAACAACACCACCGGCAACGTACATTGCCCGGCCCCAGGCTGCAGGTTAGGTGTGGCAAACAAGACGGTGTTGTGTGGGATATCCAAGGAGAAGCCAACCGCGTCCCAGCCCGATGCGCAGACAAGAACAATGCTCTCTCCTAACGGAGCCAGGCACTCGCGTAACAGCGCTGACCATTCTGGCGTATCGGCCAGAAGCAGCAACCGCAAGGGTTCGACAGGCGTAGACAAGCTAGCTCCCCACACATACAAAGGCGTTGGCGCCCCTAAAACGAAGGCCGTCAAACACGGGATATCACCGCATGATGCGCAAATGTAACAAAACCGCGAAATATAGATAGCGTGAGGCATCACATGTCAGACGGTCGCTGCACAAATCGTCGACCCTGTTAAAATGCCCGCCCATTTCGCAAACGACCCCCTTTTCGTCATGTCCCGACTCAATCCCCGGCAACAAGAAGCCGTGAACTACGTCGGCGGCCCTCTTTTGGTGCTCGCTGGCGCGGGTTCCGGCAAGACCAGCGTGATTACGCGCAAGATCGCCCATCTGGTGCAGAACTGCGGCATTCGTGCGCAATACATCGTCGCCATGACCTTTACCAACAAAGCGGCGCGGGAGATGAAGGAACGGGTCGGCACGCTGCTGCGCGGCGGCGAAGGGCGCGGCCTGACCGTTTCGACCTTCCACAATCTGGGCCTGAACATCATCCGCAAGGAACACACGCGGTTGGGTTACAAACCCGGTTTCTCGATTTTCGACGAGACGGACGTCAAGGCCCTGATGACCGACATCATGCAAAAGGAGTACGCGGGCGACGACGGCGTCGACGAGATCAAGAACATGATCGGCGCCTGGAAAAACGACCTGATCCTGCCTGACGAAGCGCTGGCCAATTCGCGTAACCCCAAGGAACAAACCGCTGCCATCGTCTATACCCACTACCAACGCACGCTCAAGGCCTACAACGCTGTAGATTTCGACGACCTCATTCTGCTGCCGGTGAAGCTCTTTCAGGAGCACGCCGACATTCTCGAAAAGTGGCAGAACAAGGTTCGTTACCTGCTGGTGGACGAATACCAGGACACCAACGCCAGCCAGTATCTGCTGGTGAAACTGCTGATCGGCACCCGCTGCCAATTCACTGTGGTGGGCGACGACGACCAGTCGATTTACGCCTGGCGCGGTGCGCGGCCAGAAAACCTGATGCTGCTCAAGGACGACTACCCTTCACTGAAAGTGGTAATGCTCGAGCAGAACTACCGCTCCACCAGCCGCATCTTGCGTTGCGCCAACGTATTGATCGCCAACAACCCCCACGCGTTTGAAAAACAGCTGTGGAGCGAGATGGGCCACGGCGACGAAATCCGCGTGATCCGCTGCCGCAACGAAGACGCCGAAGCCGAGCGCGTGGCGGTCGAGATCCTCAGCCTGCATTTGCGCACTGACCGACCCTACAGCGACTTCGCGATTCTCTATCGTGGGAACTATCAGGCCAAGTTGATCGAGCTGAAACTGCAACACCACCAGATCCCCTATCGTCTGTCGGGCGGTAACAGCTTCTTCGGGCGCCAGGAAGTGAAAGACCTGATGGCCTATTTCCGCCTGCTGGTGAACCCGGATGACGACAACGCCTTTTTGCGCGTGATCAACGTACCGCGCCGGGAAATCGGTTCGACCACGCTGGAAAAACTCGGCAACTACGCCACCGGGCGCAAGGTCTCGATGTATGCCGCCACCGATGAAATCGGCCTGGGCGAGCATCTGGATGGCCGCTTTACCGACCGCCTGAAGCGCTTCAAGCAGTGGATGGACGGCGTGCGCCAGCAATGCGCGCAGAACGACCCGATTGCCGCCCTGCGCAGCATGGTCATGGACATCGACTACGAGAACTGGATTCGTCAGAACAGCTCCAGCGACAAAGCTGCCGACTACCGCATGGGCAACGTCTGGTTCTTGATCGAAGCGTTGAAAAACACCCTGGAGAAAGACGAAGAAGGTGGCATGACCATCGAAGAAGCCATCGGCAAGCTGGTCCTGCGCGACATGCTCGAACGTCAGCAGGAAGAGGAAGACGGCGCCGAAGGCGTGCAAATGATGACCCTGCATGCGTCCAAGGGTTTGGAGTTCCCTTACGTGTTCATCATGGGCATGGAAGAGGAAATCCTCCCGCATCGCTCCAGTATTGAGGCCGATACGATTGAGGAAGAACGGCGCCTGGCCTACGTGGGCATCACCCGCGCACGGCAGACGCTGGCCTTTACCTTCGCCGCCAAGCGTAAGCAGTATGGCGAGATCATCGACTGCTCGCCGAGCCGCTTCCTTGATGAGCTGCCCCCGGACGATTTGGCCTGGGAAGGCAACGACGACACACCAACAGAAGTGAAAGCCGTTCGCGGCAATACGGCATTGGCGGATATTCGCGCCATGCTCAAACGCTAAGCTGTTATTTATTTCGCGCTGTTAGCGCCCCGAGGAACCGACGTGGAAGCACTGCACAAGAAAATTCGCGAGGAAGGCATCGTCCTTTCCGATCAGGTATTGAAGGTCGACGCGTTTCTCAATCACCAAATCGACCCGGTGCTGATGCAGCAGATCGGCGACGAATTCGCCGCGCTGTTCGCAGACTCCGGCGTCACCAAGATCGTCACCATTGAAGCCTCAGGCATCGCCCCTGCGGTGATGACCGGCCTGAAACTGGGTGTACCGGTCATTTTCGCGCGCAAACACGAGTCGCTGACCCTGACCGAAAACCTGCTCTCAGCGACGGTCTACTCGTTTACCAAACGGGTCGAAAACACCGTGGCCATCTCGCCACGTCACCTGACCAGCAGTGATCGCGTGCTGATCATCGATGACTTTCTGGCCAACGGTAAGGCCTCGCAGGCGCTAATCTCTATCATCAAACAAGCCGGCGCCAGCGTCGCCGGGCTCGGTATCGTGATCGAGAAATCATTCCAGGGAGGCCGTGCGGAGCTCGATGCACAAGGCTATCGCGTCGAGTCGCTGGCGCGGGTCAAGTCGCTGGCCGGTGGCGTGGTCACTTTCGTCGAGTGATGCAAGGCAAGCGCCTCTCATCGAACACAACATAACCCACTCAATAAAAGGATTTTCTGTATCCGGACGGCAATCAATCACTTGCGGAGAGCAGCAATGATCATTGGTGAAAAGTTGCGCGTGGAAGCCTTCTTCGACGAACAGACATCGACCCTCAGCTACCTGGTCGTCGACCGCTCGACGCTCAAAGCCGCGCTCATCGACAGTGTGTTGGACTACGATCCCAAGTCTGGCCACACGAGCACAGTGTCCGCCGACCGACTGATCGCCAGGACCCGTGAGCTAGGTGTCGCGGTGGAATGGATTCTGGAAACCCATGTTCACGCCGATCACGTTTCTGCTGCGGCCTACCTGAAGGAGCATGTGGGCGGCACGGTTGCCATCGGCAATCAAATCACCCGCGTACAAAAGGTCTTCGGCACGTTGTTCAACGCCCAGGGTGACTTCGCCCGCGACGGCAGTCAGTTCGATCAGTTACTGGAAGACGATGCACATTTTCAGATCGGCTCGCTGCAAGCCACGGCCATGCATACGCCAGGACATACCCCCGCATGCATGACTTACCTGATCAGCGTGGATGACGAAACCATCGCCTTCGTCGGCGATACGTTGTTCATGCCCGATTACGGCACCGCCCGCTGTGATTTCCCCGGCGCTAGCGCACGTACGCTGTTTCGCTCGATCGGCAAAATTCTTAGCCTGCCACCTCAAACGCGCTTGTTCATGTGCCACGACTACCTGCCCAATGGCCGCGAGTTGATGTACATGACCACCGTTGCCGAGCAACGCGCCAATAACATTCATATTCATGAAGGGATCGACGAGGATGCTTTCGTCGAGATGCGCGAGAAGCGCGACGCCACGCTGGACATGCCAGTACTGATCCTGCCGTCAGTGCAGATCAACATGCGCGGCGGCCATCTGCCCGAGCCCGAAGACAACGGCATTCGTTATCTGAAGATTCCGATCAATGCGCTGTAAGCCACTCGACAATGAATGAACACGACCTGCTAGGCGCAGGCCTTGGCATCATCGTGGGTGCGATCCTGGCGTTGACCGGTGCTGGCGGTGGGATTCTCGCTGTGCCCTTGTTGGTGTTCGGATTGGGCCTGTCGATGGTTGAAGCCGCGCCCGTCGGCTTGCTGGCCGTGGGGCTGGCGGCGTGGGTCGGCGCGTTGTTGGGCCTGCGTAAAGGGATCGTGCGTTATCGCGCGGCCGGGTTCATCGCCGGTATGGGTATCGTCGTAACGCCGTTAAGTCTATGGCTTGCCCATCAACTTCCTAACCGTCCGCTTGCGCTCGGGTTTTCACTGGTATTGGTATACGCCTGCCTCCGCATCTATAGAAAAGCCGCTCATCAGCGACTTCATGGGCAACCCGCTCCACGCGCAGCTTTTTTGCCGTGCGTGCTGAATCAGCAAGTAGGTCGATTGCGCTGGACGCTGCCCTGCGCCCGCTCGCTGGCGATTACCGGCGTGCTGGCGGGGCTGCTGTCCGGGCTGCTCGGTGTGGGCGGCGGTTTTGTGATCATTCCGGCGCTGACCCGCTACACCGACCTCGACATGAAAAGTATCGTCGCCACGTCACTGGCGGTGATTGCCCTGGTCTCCACAGGCAGCGTAATCACGGCCAGTGTCAGTGGCGTAATGCATTGGCCAGTGGCGGTGCCCTTTGCAGCGGGCGCGGTGATTGGACTGCTCAGTGGATTGCAGGCGGCCAAATACATCGCAGGACCGAGACTGCAACAGGTGTTTGCGGTAGCCGGTTTTATTGCGGCGGCGCTACTCGCTTACAAGGCATGGACCTGACAACACGATGTAGCCTTCGGCAACTCAAAATGAACTGCGCTCAACCTGTATGAGCCAACGTGTTGGCGAGGCGAGCAACGCGGTGCGCCTGAGACACCGCCTCGCGAACACGTTCGCTCCTACAGTGTTACTCCCTCTTCGTTTCCATCGAAGTCAGCTTGTCATCGATGAATCGCAGGTATTGATATGCCCCGTTATGAGGGCCGTAAACCCAGATACTGATTTTCGCGGCATTCAACCTTGGCACCCCGTTGCTTCTTAATGCTGGGCCTTCACTGGTTTGCCTGTCAGGTGCGCCACATTTTTCGCGGACAGCATCCATGCCATCCCCCTCGGCAATCAGCGATGTACCGCAACGCATTGTGGCGCTCACTGCGCAAGTCCACATCAGTAAAGGGACAACGATCAGCATCGAAGCTTTGTTGAAATTCAAGTCAATCCGTCCTTGCTTGATAGAGCCATAAGCGCAGGGCAAACGACTGCTCGCCTTGTGCAAGGCCCATCCGGAGCGGTCTGGTGTGGCAATGTTCGAGACGTGTTACAGCCCGGACATTTTCTTGATCGCACCCTTGAGTTCGTCATCCGAGCAGTCACCGCAGGTGCCTTTGGGTGGCATCGCGTTGATACCGGTAATCGCTTTGGCGAGGATACCGTCGAGGCCGCCTTGGTGATCGGCGCGATCTTTCCAGGCAGCGCTGTCACCGATTTTCGGCGCACCCAACAGCCCGGTGCCGTGGCAGGCGTTACAGTGTTTGGCGATGACCTCATCAGGCGTCTTGGCCGCGCCGCCACCCACCGATGCCGTGACTTCCATGCCCGGACACTCCTTGCCCTGGACACAGACCTGCCCGACGGGCTCAAGCCGTTTGGCAATCTCATCGTTGGTCGCGGCCTGGGCAGTCAACACCCCTAGCGCCAGGAAACCCGCTACAGCCCATATCTTATTAGTGTGGTTCACGCTCTCACCCTCATGGTGGCTATATCACGCCTGCGGCCACGGTATACGCAGGCGGCGAAAGTATAGCGGGTAGCCTGACGGTCTGAAACATCCCTAACATTAGCAAGGATATTAGCGTTTCGACCTGCGTCTCAGACGAGTCCTTGATCGGCCTTCGGTTTCAGGCCGACCGGTTTTGCCGGTCAAAAGTTCGCGGGCGTAGCGGCGCTGATCAGTCGCGCCGGAACGTCAAACGGATTACGAAAGCGATGCGGTCGGGTGCTCTCAAAATAGTAGCTGTCGCCAGCCTCAAGCACATAGGTATCAAGCCCGACAACGAGTTCAAGGCGCCCCTCGACCAGAATCCCGGTCTCCTCGCCTTCGTGAACGAGCATTTCATCACCGGTGTCGGCGCCAGGCGGGTACACCTCGGTCAAGAAGGCGATTGCTCGGCTTGGGTGGGATTTGCCGACCAGTTTCATGGTCACCGCGCCATCGGAGATATCGATCAGTTCGCTGGCTTTGTAAACCACTTGCGTGGGGTTTTCGGGCTCCAGTTCTTCAGAAAAGAACTCCACCATGGACATCGGTATGCCGCCAAGCACTTTTCTCAGAGAGCTGATCGAGGGGCTGACGCTGTTCTTCTCAATCATGGAAATAGTGCTGTTGGTCACGCCCGCTCGTTTGGCGAGTTCACGTTGGGACAGACCTTTGAGTTTACGAATGGATTGCAGTCGTTCACCGACGTCCAATGCGGCAGTCCTCCTGATGATCAAGTTGGGTCAAGTGGTCGCCATGATGGCAACAGTGTTCAGTATTTACAACACTTGAGCCCGTTACCCGATTAGCAAAGGGACTAGCGGCCAAACAAGGTCGCCAAGGGGCAGGACAACTGAAGTGCAACCCTGCGCGTCAGCCCTCGCAATAGAGCCTTGGGACACGACGCAGGTTGCAGAATATCTGGTAGGGGATGGTGCCAGCGCGGGTCGCCACGTCGCTGGCCAATATGTGTTTGCCCCACAATTCGACGCGGCTACCGAGCCCGGCCTGCGGTACATGGGTGAGGTCGACGCAGAGCATGTCCATCGAAACCCGGCCCAGCAACTGGCTGCGCTGGCCGTCGATCAGCACCGGCGTGCCGGTGGGCGCCTGACGAGGATAACCGTCGGCATATCCCATCGCGACCACGCCAATGCGCATCGTACGATCTGTCACGAACCCACCGCCGTAGCCCACCGGCTCACCAGCAGGCAGCTCGCGAACGCAGATCACTTTCGACTCCAGCGTCATGACGGGCTGCAAGCGGTCGGCCACCGATTGCGGTTGATCGAACGGCGTGGCGCCATAGAGCATGATGCCCGGACGCACCCAGTCGCTTGGGATATTCGGCCAAGCCATCGTGGCCGGCGAGTTACGCAGGCTGATCTGCGCCACCAACCCCTGACTCGCCGCCTGAAATACAGCCAGTTGCTCATCGCTGCGCGAGCTGTCCAGCTCGTCAGCACGGGCAAAGTGGCTCATGAGCACGATCTTCGCGACTTTGCCGCTGGCCAACAGACGTTGATAAGCAGGCTGATAATCAGCGGGATGAAAACCAACCCGGTGCATGCCCGAATCCAGCTTGAGCCAGATGTTCAGCGGCTTGCCGACATTGGCTGTCTCGATGGCTTCGAGTTGCCACAGCGAATGCACCACGCACCAGAAGTCGTGCTCGACGATCAACGCCAACTCATCGGCCTCGAAAAAACCTTCCAGCAGCAGAATCGGTGCCTTGATGCCGGCCTGACGTAACTCCAGGGCCTCTTCGATGCAGGCCACGGCGAAACCGTCCGCCTGGGCCTCCAGCGCCTGCGCTACCCGCACCGCGCCATGACCATAAGCGTCGGCCTTGACCACCGCGAGCGCTTTGGCGCCAGTGGTTTCACGGGCGAGTTGGTAGTTGTGGCGCAAGGCCTGGAGATCGATGAGGGCGCGGGCTGGACGCATGGCTGGCTGATTCTGATCCAAGAGTAATGAGGAGCCTGTTGGAGCTTGGCTCCAACAAGGCTTTGTATTGTTTACGGCAATGCAGCAACAACCAACAGCTCAACCAGGATTTCCGGTTCGCACAGCTTGGCTTCAACAGTGGCGCGGGCTGGAGCGGTGCCTTTTGGCAACCACGTGTCCCACACACTGTTCATGCCTGCGAAATGTGCGTCGATGTCCTTCAGGTAAATCGTCACCGACAGAATACGGCTCTTGTCGGTACCAGCCAGATCAAGCAGGCGCTCGATGTTGTTCAACGTCTCGCGAGTTTGCTGCTCGATGCCTGCGGCCATGTCGTCAGCCACTTGGCCGGCAAGGTAAACGGTGCCGCTATGGGCGACGATTTGGCTCATGCGCTCATTAGTGAGCTGGCGCTGGATTGACATTTTTTGCGATCTCCTTGGAACTGCCATAACGAGAAATATCGAGGCCTTCGGCGCTGATTTGTGGCTTTTTGCGAGCGAGCAGGTCGGCCAGCAAACGGCCAGAACCGCAGGCCATGGTCCAGCCAAGCGTACCGTGGCCGGTATTGAGGAACAGGTTGCGATACCGCGTGGCACCAATGATCGGCGTGCCATCGGGTGTGGTCGGGCGCAGTCCGGTCCAAAAACTGGCCTGCGTCAGGTCACCGCCCCGAGGATAAAGGTCGTTGACGATCATCTCCAGCGTTTCCCGGCGACGCGGGTTGAGCGACAGATCAAAGCCCGCGATCTCGGCCATGCCGCCGACACGGATACGGTTGTCGAAACGGGTAATCGCGACCTTGTAGGTCTCGTCGAGAATGGTCGAGGTCGGGGCCATGGCCGGATCGGTGATCGGCACGGTCAGTGAATAACCTTTGAGCGGGTAAACCGGCGCTTTGATGCCCAGCGGCTTGAGCAACTGTGGCGAATAGCTGCCAAGGGCCAGCACATAGCGGTCAGCGGTTTCGAGTTTGCCGTTGATCCACACGCCGTTGATGCGATCACCCGCAAAATCGATGGATTCGATGGACTGGTCAAAACGGAACTCGACACCCAGGTCGGTCGCCATTTGTGCGAGGCGCGTGGTGAAAAGCTGACAATCGCCGGTCTGGTCGTTCGGCAAACGCAGCGCGCCGCTGAGGATATTGCTGACGCTGGCCAAGGCCGGCTCGACGCGGGCGATGCCTTCGCGGTCGAGCACCTCGTATGGCACGCCGGCCTGTTCGAGCACAGCAATGTCTTTGGCGGCGTTATCCAGTTGCTCCTGGGTGCGAAACAGCTGCGTGGTACCCAGGCTGCGGCCTTCGTAGGCAATACCCGTTTCTGCACGCAGTTCATCGAGGCAGTCACGGCTGTATTCAGACAGCCGCACCATGCGCTCTTTATTGACCGCATAGCGGTTGGCAGTGCAGTTGCGCAGCATTTGCGCCATCCACAGGTATTGATCAATATCGGCCGTCGCCTTGATCGCCAGCGGCGCGTGCCGCTGCAGCAGCCATTTGATCGCCTTGAGCGGCACGCCCGGCGCGGCCCATGGCGACGCATAGCCCGGCGACACTTGGCCTGCGTTGGCAAAACTGGTTTCCATGGCAGCGGCGGGCTGGCGATCGACGACCGTCACCTCAAAGCCTTCACGCGCCAGATAATAAGCACTGGTGGTACCGATTACGCCACTTCCAAGGACCAGAACGCGCATGTTGATTCCCTCATCGCGGATATCCGCTGACGTTTTGAAGTTTTAAGCAAGGATGTGGGCAGTATAAAAAGCAATCAGCAGTGCTTTTCACTATATAAATGCCTATATTCAGCTTTAATTCTTGTTAACGAAGGCTTTCGCAGACGGGGTTTTTATATGCGTACGCAACATCAGTCCAAGCGCGAACTGGACAAGATTGATCGCAACATCCTGCGCATCCTCCAGAGCGACGGCAGAATCTCTTTCACAGAGTTGGGGGAACGCGTGGGTTTGTCCACCACACCGTGTACAGAACGGGTCCGCAGACTGGAGCGCGAAGGCATCATCATGGGCTACAACGCGCGCCTTAACCCGCAGAATCTCAAGGCTAGCCTGTTGGTATTCGTTGAGATAAGCCTGGATTACAAATCGGGCGACACTTTCGAGGAATTCCGCCGAGCGGTACTGAAATTGCCCCATGTGCTGGAGTGCCACCTGGTGTCCGGGGATTTCGACTACCTGGTGAAAGCACGGATCTCCGAGATGGCCTCTTACCGTAAGCTGCTGGGTGACATCCTGCTCAAATTGCCCCATGTGCGGGAGTCCAAAAGCTACATCGTGATGGAAGAAGTGAAGGAGAGCCTGAATTTGCCGATTCCAGAGTAAGAGTTGCCGAGTCTGAACCGACTTCTTCGCAAGCAACATTCCGACAATTCAGGCCGCATTGAATATTGATACCCTATGGCGGATTTTTCCTACAGCACAGCGAATCACCGAAATGCCGGATTGGAATGCCGTTCTAAATCACTCAGCCATACAGCGCATCATCGGGCTGATGAAGCGCTATCCAGGCGTGATCGCGCTGTTCGGCTTTTGCTCGGGGATCGGTAGCTTCATTCTGGTAGATCGACAAGCCAAGCTGGCGACATGGATCGCGGTGATCCTGCTGCTGAGCTGGATTTGGCTGATGTTCGAGAACAGCGCCATGACGCTGTTCGCAAAAGTCTTCAAACGGGAAATCCCCAAACCACTGCTGCGCTATGGCACGCAGATGATTCATCAGGAAAGCCTGTTCTTCGTCCTGCCATTCTTCTTTGTCACGACCACCTGGAACAGCGGACAACTGGTCTTCACTGGGCTGCTGGCCGCCGCGGGGCTGATCTCGATTACCGACCCGCTGTACTACAAGTGGCTGGCTCCCAAGCGCTGGCTGTTCATGGCGCTGCACACCCTGACGTTGTTCGCCGCGTTGCTGACGGCACTGCCGATTATCCTGCACCTGACCACAGCCCAGAGCTACAAGCTGGCGCTGATCACCGCCATGTTGCTCTCGTTTCCCAGCCTGGCGTCGAGTTTCCCGATCAATAGCTGGCGGCGTGGCGCAGGTCTGGTGGTCATGACACTGGTCATTGGCGGCGCTGGCTGGCTGCTGCGTTCGTGGGTGCCGCCAGCAACACTCTGGCTCACCGAGGTCGCCGTCAGCACCACTTTCGATAACCAGAACCGTACGCCGGGCGACAGCATCAAGGAAATCGGCATCAACCAGCTACGCAGCGCCGGGCTGTATGCCTACACCTCGATCAACGCGCCACGCGGTCTGGACGAGCGCATTTATCACGTGTGGCGCCACAACGGTAAGGAAGTCGACCGCATCGCGCTGGACATCCATGGCGGCCGTGAAGAAGGTTATCGCGCCTGGACCCATAAACAGAACTTCCCCCCGGACGTGCTTGGCAAATGGCAAGTGAGGGTGATGACAGACGACGGACAAATGATCGGCGTCTTGCGATTTGAGGTCACCGACAGTGATCAGCCGGCCGTCACTCGCAAAAGATTCACGCCTGCAGGTTTGAAACCAGGCGCGGACAGCTATGATGCAGACGATTCGCACAAGGATGTACCTGATAAAGAAGGGCTTGCTCCAACTCAATCCGATCCAGCCAAAAGTAACTAAGCTCGTCGCCATGACTCAGTCGTCCACCCTGGCTACCCGCGCACCGGAACTTTCGGGCAGCGCCCTACTGGATACTTCGAACAATCCCACGCAGCTGCGGATTACCGGAGACTGGACGCTCGCCCATTACCCCAGCTTGCGGCGTCAAACAGCCGCCCTGCGCGATGGCTTCAGCGCCAGCACACAGGTCGATCTGAGCCAGCTTGGCGCGCTGGACACAGCGGGCGCCTCGCTGCTGGTGGAATTGCTCGGGGTGGAGCGTCTGCGGCTGCTGTCCGTGCAGTCGCCCAACCTGCCGGAGTCCAGCCGGGCGCTGATGCAAACGATTCAAACGGCGCTATGCGACTACTGCGAGCCGCTCAAAGACCCAGAAATAACCGTCAGCATGCAGCTCCTTGAGCGCATCGGCCGTGCGGTAGACGCAGTCTGGCAAGACACCCTTCAGTTGCTCGGTTTCTTCGGCCTTATTCTGCAAACCATCGTTCTTAATATGGCGCGCCCAAAGCGCTGGCGCACCACCTCGATCATCGCCCACGTCGAGCAAATCGGGCTGGACGCCGCGCCCATCGTGGCGCTGCTGACCTTTCTGGTCGGTGCCGTGGTCGCGTTTCTCGGTGCGACAGTACTGCGAGCCTTTGGCGCCACGATATTTACCGTCGACTTGGTGGCCTTCTCGTTTTTGCGGGAGTTTGGGGTATTGCTCACGGCTATTTTGATGGCTGGCCGCACCGCCAGCGCCTTCACCGCTCAGATCGGCTCCATGCAGGCCAACGAGGAAGTCGACGCCATCAGGACGCTGGGGTTGAGTCCTACAGAATTACTCGTCGTCCCGCGCGTGCTGGCGCTGTTGATCTCACTTCCGATACTGACGTTTCTGGCGATGATCTGCGGCATCGTCGGCGGTGGAGTGGTCTGTGCGTTGTCGCTGGACATCTCCCCCGCGATGTTTCTATCGCTGATCCAGGCCAACATCGGCGTGCAGCATTTTCTGGTAGGAATGTCGAAAGCCCCGGTCTTTGCCTTTTTCATTGCCGCCATCGGTTGCCTGGAAGGCTTCAAGGTCAGCGGCAGCGCTGAGTCCGTCGGGGCGCACACGACCTCAAGCGTGGTTCAATCGATCTTCGTTGTCATCGTCCTCGATGCATTGGCGGCGATGTTTTTCATGGAGCTTGGCTGGTGACAAAACGTTGCGTACAACCGAGTGAAGCGGTGATCGAGGTGCGCGGCCTGTGCAATCGATTTGGCCCCCAGATCGTGCATGAGAACCTGGACCTCGATTTGTACCGGGGTGAAATCCTCGCGGTCGTGGGCGGCTCCGGCAGCGGCAAATCAGTGTTGCTGCGCAGCATCGTCGGGCTGCGTCGCCCCGATGCAGGAAACATCCGGGTCTTGGGTCAGGATCTTCAGAACCTGTCGGAGAAAGGCCGTTCGCAGGTTGAGCGACGTTTCGGCGTACTGTTTCAGAAAGGAGCGTTGTTTTCTTCGCTGACCATCGCTGAGAACGTCGCCCTACCACTGATTGAACACGCCGGTTTGAGCCGCGAAGAAGCCGAGCACCTGGCCGGGATCAAACTGGCGCTGTCAGGGTTACCGTTGTCGGCGGCGTATAAATATCCGGCGGCGCTCTCTGGCGGCATGATCAAGCGCGCGGCGCTGGCCCGGGCGCTGGCCCTGGACCCGGACATCCTGTTTCTCGACGAACCCACCGCAGGCCTTGATCCGATTGGCGCAGCGGCTTTCGACCAGTTGATCCTGACGCTGCGCGACGCGCTTGGCTTGAGCGTATTTCTGGTGACCCACGATCTGGACACGCTGTACACCATCACCGACCGAGTGGCGGTGCTGGCTGAAAAACGGGTGCTGGTCGCCGATAGCATCGACAAAGTGGCCGCCACCCAAGACGCCTGGACTCACGAATACTTTCATGGCCCACGCGGCCGCATGGCGTACGCCGCCGCCAACCAGCCAAAAGAGGTCTAAGGATGGAAACCCGTGCCCATCACGTGCTGATCGGCCTGTTTACGGTCATTGTGGTCACCGCTGCGCTGCTGTTCGGCCTGTGGCTGGCCAAATCCAGTGTCGACACCGCATTCAAGGATTACCAGATCGTGTTCAACGAGGCCGTCACCGGCCTGTCACGCGGTAGCGCCGTGCAGTACAGCGGGATCAAGGTCGGCGACGTGGTTCAGCTCAAGCTGGACCCGCAGGACCCTCGCCGAGTGCTCGCACAAATCCGCATCACGGGCGATACACCCATCAAGGAAGACACCCAGGCCAAGCTGGCGTTGAACGGCATCACCGGCACCTCGATCATCCAACTCAGCGGCGGCACCCCACAGAGCCCAGAACTGGTTGGCGAACAAGACAAGCTGCCGACCATCATCGCGGCGCCCTCGCCCATTGCACGCTTGCTGAACAACAGCAACGACCTCATGACCGGGATTAACGTTCTACTGCACAACGCCAACGAGCTGTTTTCTTCGAAAAACGTGCAAACCCTGACCCAGACACTCGAACACCTTGAGCAAACCACCGGCGCGATTGCCGATCAGCGCGATGACATTCGTCAGGCCCTCAAGCAACTGACCGTTCTCAGCAAACAAGCAGGTGGCACGCTGGAGCAAACGTCGCTGTTGATGCGCAACGCCAATAACGTGTTGACCAGCGATGGCAAGCAGGTGATCGGCAGCGCCGCAAACGCGATGAAATCGCTGGAACAAAGCAGCGCCAGGATCAATGCGCTGCTGACCAACAACCAGGATTCCCTCAACGGCGGCATGCAAGGGTTGGGCGAACTCGGCCCGGCGATTCGCGAATTGCGCGAAACCCTCACCTCGTTGAAAACCATTTCCCGCCGCCTGGACGCTAACCCCAGCGGTTATCTCCTCGGCAGCGACAAGAACAAGGAGTTTGAGCCATGAGGCGTGTCCGTCAGTCAGTCAGCCAGTTACTCGTCGTTGGCGTGATCCTGCTGTCGAGCGGCTGTTCGATTTTGCCCAAGACCGAACCCTCCGTTGTCTATCGCTTGCCGACGGCCCTCACCGGCACGAAAAACCCGACGCCGGTGTCGTGGTCGCTTCGGATAGTCCGGCCTAAAGCCAGCGAAGTGCTGGACAGCCCTCGTATCGCGGTGACTCCCCAAGGTGACGTCATCAGCAATTACAAGGGCGCACGCTGGAGTGATCCGGCGCCCGTGCTGTTGCGCAACCGGCTGACCGATGCGTTTTATCGGGACGGGCGAGTGCAGTCGATCAGCACCGATGAGAGCAATCTGCAGGCGGATTTCGAGTTGGGCGGGGAGTTGCAAGCATTCCAGAGCGAATACAAAGGCCAGGCCATCGAAGTGGTGATTCGGCTGGATGCGCGGATCGTCAATGATCGGCAGCGCATCATCGCCAGCCATCGCTTCGAAGTGCATCAACCCGTGGCTGACAAGCAAGTCGCCGCAGTGGTTGCAGGTTTCGGGCAGGCCAGCGATGCGCTGACCGCCCAACTGCTGCAATGGACGGTAGAACAGGGTCAGAACAACTACGCGACCGCACCGAAAAACCAGTAGCAGACGAAAATCGCCGCGATTACGCCAGCCAGTTCAGCCAGCAGCGCACAGCCCACCGCATGTCGCGCACGCTGAATGCCTACGGCTCCGAAATACACGGCAAGCACGTAGAAAGTGGTTTCCGTGCTGCCCTGAATGGTTGCCGCGACCAACGCCGGAAAGCTGTCTACGCCTTGGGTCTGCATGGTTTCGATCAGCATGGCCCGCGCGGCGCTGCCCGAGAACGGTTTGACCAGCGCGGTCGGCAGTGCATCGACAAAGCGTGCGTCCAGCCCGGCCGACACAATCACATGGCGAATCCCTTCAAGGATCAGATCCAGAGCGCCTGACGCCCGCAGCACGCCCACCGCGCACAACATCGCTACCAGATACGGCAGCAGATTCTTCGCCACATCGAAGCCTTCCTTCGCGCCTTCGATGAATGCCTCATAGACCTTGACCTTACGCAGCGCGCCGATGACCAAAAACAAAATGATCAGGCCAAACAACGTCACGTTGCCCAACACCGAGGACAAGGTCGCCAGCGCGGTAGCCGAAAGCCCCGCCAGCACCGCCATGAAGCCGCCCAACAGCAAAGCACCGGGAATCAGGTACGCCAGCACCACCGGGTCCCACAGGCGCAAACGCTGCATGAACGCCACCGACAGCAATCCGACCAGGGTCGAGGCGCTGGTCGCCAGCAGGATCGGCAAAAAGACCATGGTCGGGTCGGGAGCACCTTGCTGGGTGCGGTACATGAAAATCGTCACCGGCAACAGCGTCAATGAAGAGGCGTTGAGTACCAGAAACAGGATCTGCGCGTTGCTGGCGACGGTTTGACTAGGGTTCAAATCCTGTAGCGCGCGGATGGCCTTTAGGCCGATGGGCGTGGCGGCGTTGTCCAGGCCCAGCGCATTGGCGGCGAAGTTGAGGGTGATCAGGCCCAGGGCAGGATGACCCGGCGGGACTTCCGGCATCAAGCGGGTGAACAGCGGCCCCAGGACTTTGGCCAGCCATTGGACAATGCCCGCCTTCTCGGCGATTTTCAGGAAGCCCAGCCACAAGGTTAGCGTGCCGAACAACAAAATCATCACATCGACCGACAGCTTGGCCATGGCGAAAATGCTTTCGACCATCGTCGCGAAAATCCCGGAATTGCCGCCAATCAACCACTGCGAAAGCGCCGACACCGCCGCCACAAGAAAAAAGCCAAGCCATAGGCCATTGAGCATCGGTAAATCCCTCGAAAGATGCGGGGGATGATAGCGGCGGGGGCGTAAACAACAAACCCCGGATTGAGTTTGGGCTCGGGGAGTTGAGATCCTGGGAATGTGCTGTTTGGGAGCGGCCTTGCCTCGCCCATCGAGAGAGCTGCCCAAGTAAAAACAACAAACCCCGGAAATCCGGGGTTTGTGCTTAAGCGCTCAAGCAGTCAATCGACAGTAGCATCGCCTGTGGGCAACGGCTCTTTGCTGCGCCAATGCGGCAGGGAGTTCCAATAGCGCTCGCCTTTGGCATCGTCGTACAGGCCTTCCCAACGAGAGATGACCAATACCGCCAAAGCGTTGCCGATCACGTTCAGCGCCGTACGGGCCATGTCCATGATCCGGTCGACGCCTGCGATGAATGCCAGACCCTCCAGCGGAATACCCACGCTGCCCAAGGTGGCCAACAGCACCACGAAGGACACACCCGGCACGCCAGCAATGCCTTTGGAGGTGACCATCAATGTCAGTACCAGCATCAATTGCTGTCCAATCGACAGGTCGATGCCATACAACTGCGCGATGAACAGGGCTGCGATGCTTTGGTACAGCGTCGAGCCATCGAGGTTGAACGAGTAACCGGTCGGCACCACAAAGCTGCTGATGGCTTTCGGCGCGCCGTAGGCCTCCATCTTCTCGATTACCCGTGGCAGCACGGTTTCCGAGCTGGCGGTGGAGTAGGCCAAAATCAGCTCGTCCTTGAAGATGCGTATCAGCTTGAGCACCGAGAAGCCGAACAGGCGAGCGATCAGGCCGAGCACCACAAAGGCGAAGAAGGCAATGGCGACGTAAACCAGAATCAC
Source organism: Pseudomonas sp. (assembly GCF_036404235.1). Lineage (GTDB taxonomy): Bacteria > Pseudomonadota > Gammaproteobacteria > Pseudomonadales > Pseudomonadaceae > Aquipseudomonas. The sequence continues at coordinate 69,245 of NZ_DASWOT010000119.1, read as the reverse complement.
CAGCTTGGCCAAAGGCAGCAATGATGCAAAGCCAAAGTTGGCGACCGTGACCGCGATCAGCGCAAACACCCCAATTGGCGCGTAGTTCATGATCATGTGCGTGACTTTGAACATGGTTTCCGAGACGCCCTGGAACACTTTCACCAACGGCTCGCGCACCTCGGCTTGCAGGCTCGATAGACCTAACCCGAAGAACACCGAGAAGAAAATGATCGGCAGCATGTCGCCACGGCTGATGGCCGCGAAGATGTTCGAGGGGATCAGGTTGAGGATCGTCGCCACGAACGCGTGATCATGTTGTACCTCGGAGGTGGTCTTCTCATATTGCGAGATGTCCACAGTCCCCAACGTGCTCATGTCGATGCCTGAGCCAGGATGGAACAGATCCGCCAACAGCAGGCCCACGACAATAGCGAGGGTGGTGACGACTTCGAAATAAAGGATGGTCTTGAGCCCGATGCGTCCAAGCTTCTTCGCATCGCCCATGCCAGCGATGCCGACAACCAACGACGAGATCACGATGGGGATGACGATCATCTTGATCAGCCGAATGAAGATTTCACCCGCCGGTTGCAAAATCGTGTTGATCCACCAGGCCTTCTCTGCACTGAACTGACTAAGCACCGCGCCGACGGCGATCCCCAATACCAGCCCGATGAGAATTTGCCAGGCGAGGCTCAGCTTTGCCTTTTTCATGTCATTACCCTTGTTTCAGATGGCTTGGACATTCCTCAACCAACGCATCCGAACCTGCACCCGAAAGAGCAGCTTGAAGCACTGGCGCCCTTGGAAACGCCCAGCAGGTCACCGCAAAACGAGCATCCGAGCTCTTGGCAGGCGAAAAAGGCCGCAACTATTCCCACGTAAGCCCCTGTCGTCTAATGCCGTAGATGACTACCTCATGCCGAATCGGCATGAATAAAATCAATGACTTAGCGATTTCGACATTTGAGAGCAGGTCTGAGGGCGCTGAATGTGTGCGCAGAAGTGGGTAAAACGTCGCCTGTGGCTTGGCAAGCAGAGGATTTTCAAAAGCAGGACGAAGAAAACTCACCCTGCGCGGCGGCGAACTTGAGGGTGTTTTTTCTCGATATACGGTCGTAAGACGTTTCTCGGCAGCGTGTAAGACGCTAAACATCAAACGCCAGGAACGTGGGGGGAAAAGGCAGGGAAATGAGCGCTGAAAGCGAAGGCGTTTTGCGCGCCGCGCCTTCCTGACCCGGCCCATAAGGAGGCACTCCATGCCCCCTAGGGCTGCGCATCGAACAGGAAGATCAGTGCATCTATAGATCTTCCGTTTTCAATCAGTACCAATTAGGGTCTTTTTTCAGTTGCTCTCTCAACAACGCCTGAATACCTTCATTAGGCTTGCCAAGAAAGCGGTAATCGGCGTGACGCGTCGGTGACTTATCTGCTGGCAAACCTGCAGGCACTTCAACCAGCATCGCGTAGGCATCTTTCTTGTCGAGGCTGAACGCCACGATAAGTCGCTTGCTGGTGCAGGTGTCCTGCGTCTCGCACAGCGGCCCTACCAAATAACCGTCACCTTTTTCGGTAACGGCGGTCATTTGATCGGAAGCACCGGATAGATTGATCACCCAATCGGGCAATCGCTCCTCCTTCTTAACAACGCTTGACCATGTCTGGCGGTATTGGGGATCAGAGCTCAGAAGCTCATTGACCCGAGACTGCCCATCGTTGGCCGCCATGACCATGGCACTGCTGCTCATCAGAATAGTCAGCGCCACGGCATGCAAGGGTTTACGCGTCATGTCAGCCTCGACCGCGACGACCGAAGAAGAACGAAACGACAAACATCACCAGAAAAACAACGAAGAGAATCTTGGCGATACCCGTTGCAGTACCTGCGATACCACCGAAGCCCAGGACCGCAGCGACGATAGCGATGATCAGAAACGTGATTGCCCAACTCAACATGGTGATTCTCCTTACTGTTTTAATTTTCTATACATCGAATCGGAATCGATTTTTCGATGCAGATACGCCTCTGGCTTCAATCGGCCAGAAGATACAAACGCTGCTTAGAACACCCAGCTTTGCTGACGGGGTGTTTGGTCAACGGCAGGTGCTTTTTCATCTACAGGCTGAAAACTCAACGCAACCTCCCTGGCCTGCAACACCGGTGCTTTAGCCAAGAGTGCGCTGCGACTGTAGGCAGGGTCGATCTGGGTGACTTCTTGATCTTGATTCCAACGATTGAATTGTTGAGCTGCGATCAGAGTGACCATCAGCGCCAGGCTAGCGAACAAACCTTGCTGCACATGCAGCGGCGCAATACGCAGACGAGCGAGACGTTGAGTGTTCATTCCGATGCTCCTCCCACTAAGGTGGCGATCAACCTTGTTGGCCGTCTATCCAAGCCTTTCTTGATTGAGTTATTGCAGTCTGTGTGCCAGCTTTTTATCTTCAATAAAAACAATATAAATCAATAGGTTATCGATAGATGAAAGACATCCTTTACACGCAAGCTGCACGATTGATCATTTGGCATCGTGCGTAATGCACGAAGTGATGAAAAGTTGCTGAAGCCGCGCTTGCCGGCAAACACCTTGGCACAGGCAGTGAGGACAGCATCTATAGCCACCTGTGCGGTAAGTGCGCCGCACATCGCCTAGGTGTCGCGATGGATTACCCTGTCGTGCGAGTCATCACCCGCAGCGTGTCGGCATCCACACCTTTGACCCCACGAATATTGCGCGCGATTTCAACGGCGAGTTCTTTCTCGGCGTAATTGGCGACCACACCCTCCAGGCTGACGATTCCCGCTTTGGTCTGAACCTTGATGTTCAAGCCATCCAGATTGCGGCTGTAGATCAAGCTGGATTTAACCTTGCTGGTGATCCACGCATCACTGAACTCCTCACGCACGCTATCGGCCTGCGCCGCGTTTTGATCCTTGATCGCCTGGGTGTCGCGGGCACTGAGACTGATAAGGTTGTTCACCTCAGTCACGCCATCGGTATTGCTCGCAAGGCTGCCCGCCAACTCCTTGGCCTGCGCGCTTTGCGCCTGCCCCTTGAGGGTGACAACGCCCTGTTGGCTGTTCACGTCGATCTTCAGCGCCTCGGTCACGCTGTTCCAAAGTAGTTTGGATTTGATTGTCGCCGTCAGCGTCGCGTCTTCGAAACGCTGGGCCATGTTGGCCTTGGTACCGGGCTCAGAAGCAACAGCGCTGTCGATCTGCAGTTGGTTATCGACCTTGTTGATGCCTTGGGTATCTGCGGCAATTTGCCCGGCCAGTTCTTTGTCGACCTCGTTTTCCACCTTGCCTTTGAGAATAGCGGTGCCTTGTTCAACGTCGACCGAGATATTGAATGGACTCAAGTGCCGGTTGAGTGCGAACGCAGTCCAGATCGAGCCTTCTTGTCGAGCCTCGGCCAGCTGAGTCTGCAGATCGCCCTGCGCGGCCTGAGCCGCCGGGATAAAAAACGGCGCAAGTCCCAACATGCTAACGGTGGCAGTGGCCAGGACGATCTTTTTAAGCGGATGCATGACAAATCTCCAACGGTTGCCAATGGGTCTACTTGAGAGACTTTCCATTGGCGCAGTGGTTCTATCCAAAATGCCATCACTGAGTTGTTCGCAAGCGCTGTTGTCACGCATTCACGCAGTAATAGAGGCATGAGATCAGAGCATCCGAGAATTTTCGGCAGATAAGTACCATGGCGCACGGTTAATCAATCAGAATCAACCATGCAACTTGCAAGATGTTTCCGTGACTAACAAAGATCATTCGTACAGGAGCGTAGGAAAAATGGAAGCAGCCACTGAGAATCAGGGCCGTATTCTGCTTGTGGATGATGAGTCCGCCATCCTTCGCACCTTCCGCTATTGCCTGGAGGACGAAGGGTACAGCGTGGCCACCGCCAACAGTGCGGCTCAGGCCGAGGCGCTGCTGCAACGTCAGGTGTTCGATTTGTGCTTCCTGGATCTGCGTCTGGGTGAAGACAACGGCTTGGACGTATTAGCGCAGATGCGTATTCAGGCGCCTTGGATGCGCGTGGTCATCGTGACCGCTCATTCAGCGGTCGACACTGCCGTGGATGCCATTCAAGCTGGCGCCGCCGATTATCTGGTCAAGCCGTGCAGCCCCGATCAACTGCGCCTGGCGACGGCCAAGCAATTGGAAGTGCGCCAGCTATCGGCCAGGCTGGAAGCGTTGGAAGGCGAAGTGCGCAAACCCAAGGACGGGCTGGATTCGCACAGCCCATCGATGATGGCGATTCTGGAGACGGCCCGTCAGGTCGCCAACACCGACGCCAACATCCTGATTCTGGGCGAGTCAGGCACCGGTAAAGGTGAACTGGCACGCGCCATTCATGGCTGGAGCAAGCGGGCGAAGAAGTCCTGCGTGACGATTAACTGCCCTTCGCTGACCGCCGAATTAATGGAAAGCGAGCTGTTCGGCCACAGTCGCGGCGCCTTTACCGGCGCCAGCGAGAGCACCCTCGGTCGAGTGAATCAGGCAGACGGCGGGACATTGTTTCTCGACGAAATCGGCGATTTCCCACTGACGCTACAGCCAAAACTCTTGCGCTTTATTCAGGACAAGGAATACGAACGCGTAGGCGACCCGGTGACTCGCCGCGCCGATGTACGCATCCTGGCGGCCACCAACCTCAATCTCGAAGACATGGTTCGCGAAGGGCGTTTTCGCGAAGACCTGTTGTATCGCCTGAACGTTATTACCCTGAACCTGCCTGCGTTGCGCGAACGTAGCGAGGACATCCTGACGCTTGCAGACCGCTTTTTGGCGCGCTTCGTCAAAGAGTATGGACGTCCGGCACGCGGATTCAGTGATCTGGCGAGGGCTGCCCTGCTCAATTACCGCTGGCCAGGGAACATCCGCGAACTGCGCAACGTGGTTGAACGGGCGAGCATCATCTGCCCGCAGGAAAAAGTTGAAATCAGCCACTTAGGCATGGCCGAACAGCCCGTCAATAATGCTCCGCGCGTGGGTGCTGCAATGAGCCTGGACGATCTGGAAAAGGCCCATATCGGGGCCGTTTTAGCCACCAGCGATACCCTGGATCAGGCCGCCAAAACCCTGGGCATCGACGCCTCGACGCTGTACCGCAAGCGCAAGCAGTACAACCTGTGATTGACTGCTCATGAAGTTCGCGATGAAGTTACGCACCCGCCTGTTCCTCAGCATTTCGGCCCTGATCACGGTCGCAATGGTTGGTTTGCTGCTGGGGCTTGTCTCCGTCTTGCAAATGGCGAAGTCGCAGGAAATGCTGGTTCAGCGTAACTTCGTCACCCTCGACCTGGGTCTGCAGCTACGGCAAAACCTGGGCGACCAATTGGTCATGATGCTGAGGAAAAACCCCGTACAGCCGGACCTCTCGCGAGCACAGCAACAGTTTCGGGACCTACTGAACAAAGGTATCGATCACGATCTACAGACCAACGAGCATAACGGCTTTGAACAGGCTCGAGAGGATTACCAGCTGTTTCTCCAGGCGTACGAGCATTCCAGAAATGCAACGCAGCCCATCAGTGACAACGAGCCGCTCACTACGAGTTTCAACGTGTTGCGCAATGGTCTGCTCAATGCCCACCGGCAAGCGCTTGAGAACATCAACGAATCCGAAAACGGTGCTCGCACTCATGCGTTGTGGGTATCGGCGTTGCTTGGACTGGTAGGGCTGGCAGTGCTGGGCATCGGCTTCATCACAGCACACGGGATTGCCAGACGATTTGGTGCGCCTATCGAAGCGCTTGCCAAAGCAGCCGACAACATTGGCCAAGGTAACTTCGAGGTGACACTGCCGATTTCGTCAGCGGCCGAAATGAACCTGCTGACACGCCGTTTCGGCGTGATGGCCGAAGCTTTGCGCCAGCATCAAGTCACTAACGTCGACGAGTTGCTGGCGGGGCAGCAGCGCCTGCAAGCGGTGCTCGACAGTATTGATGACGGCTTGCTGATGATTGATCACCAAGGGCGACTGGAACACTTGAACCCGGTCGCACAACGGCAACTGGGTTGGGAAGAAGACCGCCTTGGGTTGGGGCTCGGTGCAGCACTTGATCGCCCCGAACTCGATGAGCAGCTTTATCTGGTATTGCGTGGCGGCACGCTGGAGCGGGCGCCTGAAGACCTGTCCATCGAGATTGATGGCGAAACGCGCCTGCTGACCTATAGCCTGACGCCGGTCAGTCATACAAAAGGCCATATTCAGGGCGCAGTGATGGTGCTGCACGACGTGACCGAGCAGCGAGCGTTCGAGCGCGTTCGCAGTGAATTCGTGCTGCGGGCGTCCCACGAACTGCGCACGCCAGTCACTGGCATGCACATGGCCTTCGGCTTGCTACAAGAGCGTCTGCATTTCCCGGCAGAATCGCGCGAGGCGGATCTGCTCAAGACCGTCAATGAAGAAATGCAACGTCTGATGCAATTGATCAATGACCTGCTGAATTTCTCGCGCTATCAGAACGGCCTGCAAAAACTCACCCTGGCGCCCTGCGACGTCAGCCAATTGCTGGAAGAATCGCGTCTGCGCTTCGTCGATCAAGCTCACGATCAAGACACCATCCTGCTGGTGGAAATGCAGGAACCTCTGCCGCGCCTGCATGCCGACAAAGGCCAGTTGGAGCGCGTACTCGACAACCTCCTCGACAATGCGCTGCGCCATACGCCCCAAGGCGGGCTGATCCGTTTGCAGGCCCGCCGCCACGGTGAGCGCTTGATCGTCAGTGTCGAAGACAATGGCGAGGGCATCGCCTACGGCCAACAAGCCCGGATCTTCGAGCCGTTCGTTCAGGTCGGGCGCAAGAAGGGGGGCGCGGGGTTGGGATTGGCACTGTGCAAAGAAATCGTGCAACTGCATGGCGGGCGAATGGGTGTTTACTCACGTCCCGCCCAAGGCACGCAGTTCTACATGGCGTTGCCACTGTAGGCCCAAGCGCAAAAGGCCTGGTTCAGGCCACATCGTCTGCGCGACGGCCGACGTTGCGTCGCCCACCCGTGACCAATTCGATAAATTTGTTCGCGGTCAACGGCCTGGCGAATAACCAACCCTGGCCATAAATCACACCCTCGCTTTTGAGCAACAAGGCTTGCGATTCAAACTCGATACCCTCGGCAATCACCCTCAATTGCAGCGCGTGCGCCATGCGAATGATATGCGGCGCCACGCCACTGCTGGCCGCATCGTGCCCCAGCGCGTCGATGAATGCTTTATCGATCTTCAGGCAATCAACTGGTAGCGTTTGCAGGTACGCAAGGCTGCAATAACCGGTGCCGAAATCGTCGATCAACACCTGATGCCCACGGTCGCGAAGCGCCTGCAGATGATTGCGCGCCACCACCACATCGATCAGCCCACGCTCGGTCACTTCGAACGCGATCTGCCGTGGCGCTACGCGGTGCAACGCCAGAAGCCTGGACGTTACTCGGCCAATCCTCGGCGCCATGACATCACACGCCGCAAGGTTGACCGAAATGTACAAATGCGGATTAGCGCGCAGCAGTTGCCCCAGATGCTCAAGCAATTGCTGAAGGACGAAATCGGTAATCTGACGAATTTGCCCGGTATTCTCAGCCAATGGAATGAACAGGTCGGGACTGGTCAGCGTTCCATCCGGCCGTCGCCAGCGTACCAACGCTTCAGCCCCCACGCACAGCCGCGTATTAAGGTCGAATATGGGCTGGTAAAGCACCTTCAATTCGCCACGTCGTAATGCGCCGTGCAACTCGCCACCCAGCGACAGCCGTTGGCGAACCAGTTGCAGCACCAGCGCACCGATACACAGCGACACCAGAACACTGGTCGGCACCAGTAACCACCAGGCGCCGGTGATCTTTTGCTGCAGGCCGCTACGTGGCGTGATCAGCACCAACTGGTATTCGGGGCTTTGTGTGGGCATCCGGTAGATCAATTGATCCTGGGTCGTGATCAAGGTCTCGACGGATGTCGGCGACCAGTCGTCGGTGGGCGGCCAGATCTGCGCCGGGCCCAATACGGGAATAGCCTTGCTGCCATTGTTCAAGACCACGACGAGACTGCCGCCTGCGGGTAAGTCCACCACATCGGTCAAGTGACCACGGGAAGTCGACACGCGAAAATCGCCGCGCCCAAGCATCAGCGATGCGAGGTTGTCGTCGGGCTGGGTTGAGGTGTTAAGCCAGTAATCGTAAGTCGGGCCGCGAATATCAGGGGCTCGGAGCTTGTTGATCATGCTTTCCTGTGTCCAGCTGGAGCAGGACTGGGTGTCGGTGACGAACGCAGCTTCGTAAATGAAGCGAAAGCGCGCGTTGACCTCGCGCAGACGGTCGATCATCTGCGTACTGCATTCGCGCAACGGCTGAGCTTCTAGCTGATCCAGCCCCGCACGCAACTGACCAAACAGCTGTTCAAGACGAACCAGGAAGCGCTCGCCCTGAGCATTCATCTGGGCACTTTCCTGCTGCCGTGCCTGATGCATTGCCAAGCCGAAGCTGCCCGACAACAATACAGCCGCGCTCAACAACGCCGCCAGCAAAGCCAGCAGCACCGGACGATAGAAGACTGAGCGCAATTGAATTGTTGCCATCAACATCGGTTGGTATCCAGTCAAATACCAATGAGGTATAGCAACATGCACAGAAATAGCCCGTCAAAACGGACGATCAAAGACATTTAATTCTTGAGATTGAGCACCTGGAGGATAGCTGCACTTTGCAGATCAGGCTCGCCCTCAAATTTTTCCGGGCGGTAATGCATCTGGAAAGCTGCCAAAACGTGCCGAGTGGCAACATCCAGTTCACCCGTTTGCGGGGTAGGGTATCCGAGTAACGCCAACTGCTGCTGGAACCAGGAAATACTCGGCACATTACCCATCATTTGCGCTTGTCGTTGAGCGACCAACCGCTCGTCCGGCCAGAGACCAAGGCCCTCTCGCGCCAGCCGCTTCCAGGGGAACATCGGGCCGGGATCGAGTTTGCGCAGCGGTGCGATATCGCTGTGGCCGATGATATGCCGGGGCTCAATGCGGTTGCGCTGAGCGATATCTTTGAGCAGCACGATCAGCGCCTGAATCTGCGCCTCGCTGTAGGGATACCAAACCTTGCCAGTTGGCGTGTCCTGGTAGCCTGGATTGACTATTTCAATGCCGATGGAACTTGAGTTCAACCAAGTACGGCCTTCCCATTCGCTCTCGCCGGCGTGCCAGGCTCGCTGATGTTCGTCCACCAGCTTATAAATAGTTGCCGGGGCATCGTCCCCGATCAGGTAGTGACTGCTGACTTCGCCATGGGTCAACAATTGCAGCGAACGCTCCAACGATGCTGACGTGTAATGCACCACCACGAACTGCACGCGGTTATCGTAGTTGGCAGAAGGATGGGTGGTGTCGAGTTTCGGCCCACTGGTGCAGGCGGTCAGTAGGAGCAGGAGAACGGCGCAGAGCATCTTCATATCAAGACAGAACACATAGGCAAGTAATGCAATAGCATAACGTAAGCTCGCCAGAGCGCCCAAAGAAAGACCGCAAATGAAACACCCTCTTACTGCTTGGTCGCATCGATCAAGCCTGCTCGATGCGGTTACGGCCCTCGTTCTTGGCTCTATACAACGCCTCGTCGGCGCGCTTGAGCGCAACATCGCTGCGCTCGCCGGCCTTGAATGTCGTAACCCCCATCGACACCGTAATCGTCACCGGCTCACCCTTGAAGTGGAAAGGGCATTGCTCGACGGTCGAGCGCAGACTTTCAAGCAACACCAGCCCGTCGGACATCGCTGTATGAGGCAGCAGGAAAACGAACTCTTCACCGCCATAGCGGGCAATGAAGTCGCTTGGCCGCAGACGCTTGCGCAGTTGTGAGGCAATGATCTTCAGTACTTTGTCGCCCGCCAGATGCCCGTATCCATCGTTGATACGCTTGAAGTGATCCAGATCCAGAATGCCCATCAGCAGGCTACTGCGGTTTTTTTGCAGTTGCTCGATGTCATGATCGAGACGTTCATTCCAGGCCGCGCGATTGGGTAAACCGGTCAGCGTGTCGAGCAGCGCTTTTTGCCGCTGCTCCTCCAGATGAACGCGAAAACCCTGCGCTTCCTGCTCCATCGTTGCAACCCGCCCCGCCAGCGATTGCAGCTTGGTAGCGACCTCTTGTTCGCGTGCGTCACGCGCTTTCTGATGTTGATCCATGGTACCGATCAACCCTTCAAGGCGGTTCTCCAGCACGCTTTTCAGGCTGTCGAGGTCAGCGGCTTGCTGCACACTGCTCTGCAAGCCGTCCACATGCTCGCGCAGTTGATCGTCCAGTTGGCGCGAGGCCGATTGGGTATCCGCCAAGCCCGTGCTGGCAGCTTGCAGATTGCTCTGAAACGACTCCAGTCGCTCGTTCAGTTGCTTGAGGTAGATCTCGAACTCGTGCTGCCCACTGTCCGTGATGGCAAGCATCAAGACCGCCAGATCGTCGAGGATGGGCAACAACTCATACCAGTTGAGGCCGTGCTCCAAACGCGCGCGCATCGCTTCGGCTTGCGGGCGGTGATGTTCTGGCAGTGTCAGATCGCTCAGCAGACCCAGCAGGGTGTGTTCGATGTGCGCCGCGACCGAGCTGTAGCTGGGTTCCGGCGAGGACGGCAGCGCGTAAGGACCGTCGTCGTCTGTTTGGTCGAGGTCATCGCTTTCCTCTGACTCGACAGGCGTGTCTTCAATGGGCTCCGACTCAGCATTGGAGTCGACTGATTGCAGGGCAGCATCGGGGGCCGCTTGCGCTTCAGGCTCGGCTAGCGCTTGAGATAACGGCTGAGGGTTCTCTGCTTCTATAGACGGCGCGGCACAAGCAACCGCATCTGCTACGGCCAATTCAGGTGCCTGTGCCTGCGTCGCGTATTTTTCTTGCGCACTGTCTTGGGTGATAACCGTTTCGACAGGCAAGGCTGCTTGTTCTGGCAGAGCCGCCGGGGGTTGTGATGCAGCAGGTCGAGCAAGGGGCGATGGCTCGACGATAAGGACGACGGGCTGCTCTGCTCCGGCACTCGACAGGCGATCTTGAGGCTCGGATTGCACAGGCGCCTCGTTGCTCCACTGCGCCCTTTGGGGCTCCGCGGCCTCGGTAGGTGCAGGGCCATCGACATCGCGCTGCTGCGTCGCGGATTCAAGCGCAGGACTAGGCGTGGATGGCGGCTGATCGGGAGTCTGAATGGCAGGCTCTTGCTCACCAGCCCCCCGGCCGCCGAACAGTCGTTGCAAAAAGCCTGGCCGCGCGGCCAAATCCGGGTGCTCCAACAGCGCTAGCGCCTGACCTTGCAAACCACTGAGTTCCCCGAGCAGCAGCGGTAGCTCGCGCGCCTGATTGACGCGCTCTTCAAGCCCCTTCGCCAGAAGCTTGAGCGGTTTGCTCACCTCTTTGGGCAGCGGCAGCGCCTGCAGTTGCACCACAAGCGACATCAGCGCAGTGCCCATTTGCTCGACACGTTTTTCACGACGCTGCTCAGAATCGAGCACGGCCTTTTCCAGGCGCGGTATCAGTGCTGCCAGCCCTGCGTCCATGTCGTCTTTACGCACAACTTCGCGCATTTCCTTCATGCACTGGTCTACAGCCTTGTCGGCACCCTCGGCCGCCAGACTGCTACGCACCAGACCACGTCGCAACAAGTCGAGCCGCGCATTCCAGCGTCGCTCCAACTTGTCTTGCTGATCAATGCTCTTGAGGTATTTTTCTTTCCAGCGCTGTGCTTCGTCACTCATTCCACAGGTCCGAGAGGAGATGAGCTTGTTATCGGCAGGGAATCGCCAATTAATGAGGCTGGCAAGCGAATCTCCACCGCAACCGGCAGATGATCGGAAATGGGCTGAGCCAGCACCTGCACTTTTTCAAGCGTGAGGGTCGGGCTGAGAAGAATGTGGTCCAGGCAACGCTGCGGGCGCCAGCTGGGAAATGTCGCTTCGATCTGCGGGGCCAGCAGGCCAAGGTCGCGCAGCGGCGAAAGCTCAAGCAGGTCGGACGCATGAGTATTCATGTCGCCCATCAGCACTTGATGGCGATAACCGCCGATCAACTCTCGGATGTAGGCCAGTTGCCGTGTGCGCGTACGAGCGCCCAGCGCCAAGTGCATGACTACCACGATCAACGCGTCAGGGCCTTCGCCGAACCGAACCAGAATCGCGCCACGTCCGGCGGGACCGGGCAGTGGATGGTCTTCGATTTCCCAGGGACGCAAACGACTGAGTACACCGTTGCTGTGCTGGCCAAAACGGCCAAGGTTACGATTGAGTTGTTGATGCCAGTACGGAAAGGCCCCGAGCTGGGCAAGGTGCTCGACTTGATTGATATAGCCAGACCGAAGACTTCCACCGTCGACTTCCTGCAGGGCAACCAGGTCATAGTCGCGCAGCAGGTTGCCAATCTTTTGCAGATTGCCCGCGCGGCCCGTGGCGGGTAGCAAATGCTGCCAGCCACGGGTCAGGTAATGGCGATAACGCTCGGTGTTGATACCAACCTGAATATTGAAACTGAGTAAACGGAGCCGACCGTCAGCCGGCAATCCAGTCTCTTGCAGATGGCACTCATTGACCTTTGCGGTATGCCGGCCAACGGTGCGTTCTATGCTGCCCCAGCGCGCCATGGCGGCCCCGCCTTACTTGGCGGCCATCGCGGCACGCTCTTTGGCGATAAGCTGATCGGCGACCTGCAAGGTTTGCTCTGGACCACCCGCGCTACCCAGGTCAAAACGGTATTTGCCATTGACGATCATGGTCGGTACACCGGTGATGTCGTATTTCTTGGCCAGCTCTTTGTATTGAGCGATCTTGCCCTTCACTGCGAACGAGTTGAAGGTTTCAAGGAATTTGGTTTTGTCGACACCTTGTGTGGCGACAAATTCGGCCATGTCGTTTGGATCGGTCAGACGTTTGCCGCCCTTCTGAATGGCCTCGAATACCGCAGCGTGAACCTTGTGCTCTACACCCATGGTGTCGAGGGTGATAAACAGTTGACCGTGTGCGTCCCAAGGGCCGCCGAACATCGCAGGAATACGCACGAAGTGAACGTCGGCCGGCAGCTTTTCAACCCACGGGTTGATGGTCGGCTCAAAGGCGTAGCAGTGTGGGCAGCCGTACCAGAACATTTCGACGACTTCGATCTTGCCTGGCTCGGATACAGGGACGGCGCTGCTCAGCTCGACATATTGTTTACCGGCCTCGATTGGCTCTGCGGCTTGAGCGGACAAACCGAACAGACTGGTAACAACCAGAGCGGCGCTGAGAATCAGATTACGCATGCTTAACTCCTGGGCATGAAAGGTCGCCTGGACGCGACCGGATTTGGACCGGACGTGGAGGCGTGAGTTCGCCAGTGTAACGCCTGCGGGCACAAAAAAGGGCAGCCGTTCGCTACCCTTTTTGGCCCGCCGAAGCAGGATTCATGTGCGCATATGTCTATGAGCGTGTATCAAAACCCTATGCTCATCAGGTCTTAGTGCAGACCTTGAATGTAGGCCGACAACGCATCGATGTCCTTGTTGCTCAATTTACTGGCGATGCTGCGCATGACCATGGTGTCACCATCGTTGGTCCGTTCGCCTTCACGGAACGCCGTCAGTTGCTTTTTCACATAATCGGCGTGCTGACCGCCAAGGTGCGGAAAGCCTGCGGCAGCGTTGCCCGTACCATTAGGTGAATGGCAACCGGTGCAGGCCGGCAGGCCCACATCAAGCTTGCCGCCACGAAACAGCTCTTCACCATGGGCAACGAGTTTGGGGTCAGCCGCACCGACGCTGCCTTTTTGAGTGGCAAAATAGGCGGCGATATCGGCCAGATCCTGGTCGTTGAAATTGTTCAACAGACCGGTCATCTCCAGCACGACGCGCTTGCCATCCTTGATTTCGTGAAGCTGCTTGAGTAGATAGCGTTGCCCCTGCCCCGCAAGTTTGGGGAAAGTGGGTGCCACGCTATTGCCGTCCGGACCGTGGCAGGCACCACAAACCGCGGTTTTCGCCTGACCAGCAGCAGGGTCGCCCGTCAATGCATCGGCGGCTTGGGCGGCGCCAGAGATACCCAACGTCAACAGCAGACTCACGAATAGTGTGTTCATCGGCTAATCCAATACGGCTAAAAGAGAAAAGTTAATAGCGGGCCTACTCGCGCATCCAGAGGATGGTGGTTCGGTAGTCCTCGCTGCTGCAGTCCATGCACAACCCACGCGGTGGCATCGCTTTGAAACATGGCCTGACCGTTTGCGGTTGCGCCTCGCTGGTGTGCGTAAGTCTAGGCGCCCGGAGCGGGTTGTCACCCCGCCTCGGAGTGTATACTCGCCCCACCGACGCGCAAATGAATCAACTTGCCGCACACCAGCAGGCAACCTCCCCACCGGAAATCCCATGCAACTGAAGAATCCCATCCTCGGCCTGTGCCAACAGTCCAAGTTCATGCTCAGCGCCGCCAAAGTCGATCAATGCCCTGACGACGAAGGTTTTGAGGTCGCGTTCGCAGGCCGCTCCAACGCTGGCAAATCCAGCGCACTCAATACGCTGACGCACGCAAGCCTTGCACGTACGTCAAAAACACCGGGGCGCACACAGCTGCTGAACTTCTTCAGTCTGGACGACGATCGGCGTCTGGTCGACCTGCCGGGCTATGGATATGCAAAAGTTCCGATTCCACTCAAGCTCCACTGGCAACGTCACCTTGAAGCGTATCTGGGCAGTCGGGAGAGTCTGAAGGGGCTGATCCTGATGATGGACATCCGCCACCCCATGACCGACTTCGACGTATTGATGCTCGATTGGGCGATTGCCAGTCAGATGCCAATGCACATTCTGCTGACCAAAGCCGACAAGCTGACCTTCGGCGCGGCCAAAAACACCCTGCTTAAAGTACAGGCAGAGATTCGCAAGGGTTGGGGCGACGCAGTCTCCATCCAGCTGTTCTCAGCGCCCAAGCGCATGGGGCTGGAAGAGGCTTACACCGTGCTGGCGAACTGGATGGAGCTGGAAGACAAGGCACCTGCGGAGTAAATCCAGGCAAAAAAAACCCCGGACTTCTATGGGGAGGGGAAGTTCGGGGTCCAAGTCCGGACCACTAGGGAGAGGTCCAGATATCTGCCAACACTTAACACAACTAGGAGCATTGAACGGCTACGTCAGCCATTCGTTAGCTCTGACCCGGACTTGGCCGGGGAAGTTCAAAAGTGTATGAAATTTATGCAGCACCGATGCCCCTTTACAGGGACGAACGGTCAGAAAACCATCAATGCGCCTCGTCCCAGTTATTCCCCACGCCGACTTCAACCAGCAGCGGGACGTCCAGCTCAGCGGCGCCGCTCATGTGTACGCGAATCTCCTGGCTGATCTGCTCGACCAAATCCTCACGCACTTCAAGCACCAACTCATCGTGGACCTGGAGGATCACTCGGGCGTCCAGGCCTGACTCGTCCAGCCAGCCATTCACCGCCACCATCGCGCGCTTGATGATGTCAGCCGCCGTGCCTTGCATCGGCGCATTGATCGCCATGCGCTCGGCACCTTTGCGCAAGGCCTGGTTTTTGGCGTTGATGTCGGGCAGATACAGCCTGCGACCGAAGATAGTTTCGACAAAACCCTGTTCGGCGGCCTGTGCGCGAGTGCGCTCCATATAGGCCAGCACGCCGGGATAGCGAGCGAAATAACGATCCACGTAAGCCTGAGACTGCTTGCGGTCGACACCGATCTGCTTGGCCAGGCCGAACGCGCTCATGCCGTAGATCAAACCGAAGTTGATGGCCTTTGCGCTGCGACGCATGTCAAGGGTAACGCCCTCAAGCTCGACGCCAAAGACTTCTGCCGCCGTTGCCCGGTGTACATCCAGGTTATTGCGAAAAGCGTGCAGCAAGCCTTCGTCCTTGGCCAGATGCGCCATGATCCGCAATTCAATCTGCGAATAGTCCGCCGCCAGCAGTTTGTAGCCTTTTGGCGCGATGAACGCCTGACGAATCCTGCGTCCTTCAGCGGTACGAATCGGGATGTTCTGCAGATTCGGATCACTGGATGACAAACGTCCCGTCACCGCCACGGCCTGGTGGTAGGACGTGTGAATACGCCCGGTGCGCGGGTTGATCTGCTCCGGCAGGCGATCGGTATAGGTACTTTTTAGCTTGCTCATCGAGCGGTACTGCATCAATACCTTGGGCAGCGGGAAATCCTGATCGGCCAGTTCTTGCAGCACCGCCTCTGCGGTGGATGGCTGTCCGGTTGCCGTCTTGCTGATGATTGGCATACCGAGCTTTTCGTAGAGAATCACGCCCAGTTGCTTGGGCGAGCCGAGATTGAACTCCTCCCCGGCAATGGCGAACGCCTGGCGCTCCAGTTCAGTCATCTTGCCGCCCAGCTCGACGCTCTGGATACCCAACAGCTTCGCGTCAACCAATGCGCCCTGTCGTTCGATACGCGCCAGCACCGGCATCAGCGGCATCTCGATCTCATTGAGCACCGGCAGCAAGGTCGGAATCGCCGCCAGTTTCGCTTGCAAGGTCTCATGCAGGCGCAGCGTCAGATCCACTTCTTCTGCGGCATAGAAACCTGCCTGCTCCAGTGCGATTTGATCGAAGCTCAGTTGCTTGGCGCCCTTTCCCGCGATGTCCTGGAAATTCATCGGCGTGTGGTTCAGGTACTTGGCGACGAGGCTGTCCCGGTCATGACGGGTCGCAGTGGAGTCGAGTACATACGATTCAAGCATGGTGTCGAACTTCACGCCCTGCACATTGATACCCTGCGCCTGATCGCCGCCGATAGCGCAGTTGGCGAGCAAGTTGATGGCGAACTTGGCGTGCTGGCCGACTTTGATCTTTGTCGGGTCTTCGAGCATCGGCTTGATCGCACTCAGAACAGCGTCACGGTCCAGTTGCTGCGGCACGCCCATGTAAGAGTGAGTCAGCGGAATGTACGCGGCTTGGTGAGTCTGGATGGCGAACGACAAACCGACGATCTGCGCGCGTTGCGCATCGATGCCGTTGCTCTGCACCACGAAGGCGAAGAGCTTCGCGCCCTCAAGCCGCTTCAACCATGCATCCAGTTGCGTCTGTTCGAGGATCAACTCGTACTTCGCATCGATGACCGGCGCTTGCTCTTCAACAACGATTTCTTGCCCGGCCAGCTTCGCATCGCGCTGCAGCTCTTCGATCCAGCTTTTGAATTCAAGCTCGGTGTAAAGCGCCATCAGCGCATCGCGATCAGGCTCGCCGCAATGCAGGGCATCCAGCTCAATGTCCAGTGCAACGTCGATCTTGATCGTCGCAAGCTTATAAGACAGGAACGCCATGTCCTTGTGCTCTTCGAGCTTGGCGGGCAGCGTTTTCGCACCACGAATGGCGAGCGTCGGCACCTTGTCCAGGTTCTCGTAAAGCTCTTTCAGGCCGCCATTGATACCCACCAACAGACCGGCGGCTGTCTTCTCGCCAACGCCTGGAACGCCGGGGATGTTGTCGACTTTATCGCCCATCAGCGCGAGGTAATCGATGATGTGCTCAGGACCGACGCCAAACTTCTCTTTCACGCCAGCCACATCCAGCACGCTACCGGTCATCGTGTTGACCAGAGTAATGTGGCCGTCGACCAGCTGCGCCATGTCCTTGTCGCCCGTGGATATGATGACTGGCCGATCAGCGGCGGCGCTGCTGCGCGCCAGAGTACCGATCACATCGTCAGCCTCGACGCCTTCCACACACAGCAGCGGATAGCCCAGCCCTTTGACGCACGCATGCAGCAAGTCGACTTGCACGCGCATGTCATCGGGCATACTTGGCCGGTTGGCTTTGTATTCGGCGAACATTTCGTCGCGGAACGTCCCGCCCTTGGCGTCGAACACCACAGCGAACGGGCTTTGCGGGTACTGCCGGCGCAAGCTTTTGAGCATGTTCAACACGCCCTTGACCGCACCGGTGGGCAAGCCCTTGGACGTGGCCAGAGGTGGCAGCGCGTGAAAAGCGCGATACAGGTAAGAAGAACCGTCCACCAGGACGAGGGGGGCTTGGCTCATGAGCAGGATCAACCTTTTCGGCGGGGTCGGCGCTAGAATGCGAGGACCGTTGACGACAAAGGAGCAAGATTATCATGCGCGCAGTAAATCGCCTGTTGCTGGCAAGCCTGTTATCCGTATTCCCACTGATAACCGTAGCGGAAGATGCACCGTCACCGGAACCCGACGTCACCATTCGCCAGGATGGCGACAAGTTCATTCAGGAATACCGTGTGAACGGTTTCCTGTATGCGGTCAAAATCACGCCAAAGCACGGTAAACCGTATTTTTTGGTGCGCGCCGATGGCACCAGCGCGCAATTTATCCGTTCTGACCAACCGGACATGCTGATCCCACAGTGGGAAATTTTCCGCTGGTAACGCCTTACATTCACTCTATTTGGCAGTCTCATATGTCGGTTTTTACTCCCCTGGCTCGGCCCGAGCTGGAAGCTTTTCTCGCCCCGTACGGGCTTGGCCATCTGCGTGACTTTCAGGGCATCGCTGCCGGAAGTGAAAACACCAACTTCTTCATCAGCCTGGAGCAGGGTGAGTTCGTCCTCACCCTGGTCGAACGCGGCCCCGTTCAGGAAATGCCCTATTTCATCGAGCTGCTGGACGTGCTGCACGAGGCCAACCTGCCCGTCCCGTATGCGTTGCGCACAACCGACGGCCAGGCCCTGCGCGAGCTCAAGGGTAAACCGGCGCTGTTGCAACCGCGTCTACCGGGCAAGCATCCCACGCAACCTAACACCCAGCATTGCGTACAGATCGGCGAGCTAATGGGACACATGCACCTGGCGACTCGCGATCATGTACTGGAACGCAAAACCGATCGCGGGCTGGACTGGATGTTGGAAGAGGGCAGTAATTTCATCTCTCACCTGAGCGACACTCAAGGCGCGCTGCTGAAAACAGCGGTAGAGGAAATAAAGCACCACAAAGCCCCTATCATGGCCCTGCCCCGCGCCAACTTGCACGCCGACTTGTTCCGCGACAACACGCTGTTCGAAGGCACCCACCTGACCGGCGTCATCGACTTCTACAACGCCTGTTCAGGCCCAATGCTGTATGACGTGGCCATTGCGGTGAATGACTGGTGTTCGCACCAAGAGGGCACAATTGACGCGCCTCGCGCCCGAGCACTGCTCGGAGCTTACGCAGCGTTGCGGCCATTCACAGCGGCCGAAGCCCACTTGTGGCCGACGATGCTGCGCGTGGCCTGCGTGCGGTTCTGGCTGTCGCGCTTGATTGCCGCCGAGAGCTTCGCCGGACAGGACGTGCTGATCCACGACCCGATGGAATTCCAGAAGCGCCTGGAACAACGGCAAGAGACCCATATTCCGTTGCCGTTTGCGTTGTAGCTGCTGACCAAAATCCCTGTAGATAGTCTGCTCTTGGTCAAGCTCGGTTGATCATCTGTAGGAGGGCCAGAACGCGCTCTGCCGCTTCGACCCCAAATGCCCGTCGCTGCGATGCAATCTGTCTGACAGAACGCAATCGCAGCCGTCGGCAGCTCCGAAAAACGGGCGCGCAGGGCATTGGAACTACAAACTCTCCAGGCACCCCGCCAAATCATCCCCCAGCTTCTGTAGCAACAGCTCATAGCCTTGCGCTGTTGCGGGGGTGTAGCCGCCCAGACCATCCAGCTCAGCCAGCTTCACTGGCAAGCCCGCGCTCAGGGTTTCGGCCAGGCGAGGACGCAACGGCGGTTCACTGAACACGCAGGTTTTACCGAATGCCGCCAGGCGCTTGCGCATTTGCGCGACGTGCTGCGCTCCCGGCTGGACTTCGCTGCTGACGGTAAAGACGCCTGCATGCTCAAGCCCATAAGCCTCTTCGAAATAATCGAACGCTTCATGGAAGACGAAATACTTCTTGTCGGTAATGCCCGCTACACGCGCCTTGATCTTCGCGTCGGTGGCATCCAGACGCTCATCAAACGCTTTGACGTTGCTCTGATAGCGCGCCGCATTGGCAGGATCCGCCGTGCTGAGATCGACCGCCATCTTCGCCGCGATCACCCGTGCATTGACCGACGAAAGCCACAAATGGGCATCCAGGCTGCCGGGGCGATGATCATGATCGTCTTCGTCGCCGTCATCATGCGCAGCTCCCGCCGTAAAGTAGCGCAAGTGCATACCTGGCAGGGACTGCACCGGGATCGACGGCAACGTTCTGCCCGCCAAAACCCGCGGCAGGAAGGTTTCCATGTCCGGACCGATCCAGTACAGCAGGTCGACGTCCTTCACCCGCCGTACGTCGGAAGGTCGCAGCGCATAGTTATGTGGCGATGCCCCCGGCGGCAGCAACACCTCTGGGACCGCGATCCCCTCCTGCACAGCAGCTGCAATCAACTGCAGGGGCTTGATGCTGGTGAGAACGCGGACCTCGGCCTGAGCGGTAGAAATAAACAGAAATCCTATGACGGATGCGACAAAAAGCAAAAAAAGTCGGGACACGATGACCACTCATGGGGGCAGGAACGGGTAACATAATAACGTCTCTCACAAAAGCCGTCGCCGCCCATGTCTAAAACACCACTGGCCAGTCGCCCTCACGATCATTCTCGCTGCGTGCATTCCGCACTCGCTGAAGCCGACACGCTGTGCGCCGGAAAGGGCCTGCGCCTGACCGCCCTGCGCCGACGCGTACTGGAGCTGGTCTGGCAAAGCCATAAACCGCTGGGTGCTTACGACATCCTCGCCGTCCTCAGCGAAGAGGACGGTCGTCGCGCCGCGCCACCAACGGTCTACCGGGCGCTGGATTTTCTGTTAGAAAACGGCCTGGTTCACCGCATTGCATCGCTCAACGCTTTTGCCGGCTGCAACCATCCGACCCATGCGCACCAGGGCCAATTCCTGATTTGCCGCGAATGCCACGCCGCCATTGAGCTTCAGCACCCGGCAATCAGCACGGCAATTATCGATGCCGCGAAGGAAGTCGGTTTCTCGGTAGAAACCCAAACCGTCGAAGTGGTTGGCGTGTGTACCGGCTGCAAGGCCGCCTGATGAGCGACGCGCTGATCCGCCTGAATGACGTTGTAGTTACACGTGAAGGGCAAAGCGTGCTGGAAAACATTCAGCTGAGTGTAAGCCCCGGCGAGATCGTCACGCTGATCGGTCCTAACGGCGCAGGCAAGACAACACTGGTGCGTGCAGTACTGGGTTTGCTCAAGCCAGACTCAGGCAGCGTCTGGCGCAAGCCCAAATTGCGCATCGGCTATATGCCGCAAAAGCTGCACATTGATGCCACGTTACCGTTATCGGTGTTGCGCTTCCTAAGGCTGGTGCCGGGAGTGGATCGCACGACGGCGCTGGCGGCCCTCACCGAAGTGGGCGCGCAAAAGGTCATCGACAGTCCATTGCAGGGTATTTCCGGCGGCGAGATGCAGCGCGTGCTCCTGGCCCGTGCGCTATTGCGCAAGCCCGAACTGCTGGTCCTCGATGAGCCGGTGCAAGGCGTCGACGTCGCTGGACAGGCCGAGCTGTACGCCTTGATTACTCAATTGCGCGACCGTCACCGATGCGGCGTGCTGATGGTGTCCCACGATTTGCACCTGGTGATGAGCACGACCGATCAAGTGGTCTGCCTCAATCGCCACGTCTGCTGCTCCGGTCATCCTGAACAAGTGAGCAACGACCCGGCATTCGTCGAGCTGTTCGGCCAGAACGCGCCGAGCCTGGCGATCTATCACCACAAGCACGATCACGCCCACGATCTGCACGGCGAAGTCTGCGCACCGGCGCTGGCCGCGCATGATCACCCCCGTAGTCACGGAGATAGCTGCAAGCATGGCTGATTTTCTTCTGTATGCCTTGCTCGCAGGCCTTGCGTTGGCGTTGGTAGCCGGTCCTCTGGGCTCGTTTGTGGTGTGGCGTCGCATGGCCTATTTCGGCGACACGCTTTCGCACGCGGCATTATTGGGCGTGGCAATGGGCTTTTTGCTGGACGTCAGCCCGACCATCGCCGTGACCGTGGGCTGCCTATTGTTGGCGATTCTGTTGGTCACACTGCAACAGCGCCAGCCGCTCGCGTCCGACACCTTGCTCGGGATTCTGGCGCCCAGCACCTTGTCCCTCGGCCTGGTGGTGCTGAGTTTCATGCGTGATGTGCGCATCGATCTGATGGGCTATCTGTTCGGTGACCTGCTGGCCATCAGCCCGACAGATCTGGCGTGGATTCTCGGTGGCAGCGCCGCAGTGCTGATCCTGGTCGTAGCGCTGTGGCGTCCATTGTTGGCGATTACCGTGCATGAAGAACTGGCAACCGTAGAAGGGCTGCCGGTCGCAGCGCTACGGATGACACTGATGCTGTTGATCGCCGTGGTCATCGCCGTGGCGATGAAAATCGTCGGCGTGTTGCTGATTACCTCGTTGCTGATCATCCCTGCCGCCGCGGCACAACGTCACGCACGTTCGCCCGAACAAATGGCCTTGGGCGCGAGTATCATCGGCATCATTGCAGTCTGTGGTGGGCTGGCACTGTCATGGTTCAAAGACACGCCAGCAGGCCCGTCGATCGTGGTCTCTGCCGCCGCGCTGTTCTTGCTGAGCTTCCTTTTACCCAAGCGGTAGAACCTTGTGCCGGAAGTAGGGTCATACTCGGCAATAATAAATGGCGGCAATATGCAATGACGGTTGTCCCGCCGCGCAGTGATCAGTTATTTTCGGTGCAAGGCACTTATGTGTAGACTTGCTCGTTTTTTGCGCAAATAGAGAATCGCAGGAATGAAGCCGTACGCATCCCGTTATCTGCTGCTTGCTGCATTTACCATTCTGTTGGCAGCCTGCCAAAGCAAGCCCGTCGAAGCGCCCGTTCCGGTGGCGCCACCCGATGAATATCAACAGCTGGAAAAAAATATCGCCAGCAGCGAGCTAGCCACCGCCGAAGACCAATTGGCCGCTTTGCAGGCCAAGGCGCCTGACGATCCGCGCCTTGAGCAATATCAGCGTGAATTGGCCGAAGCCTATCTGAGCCGCAGCCAGATCGTGCTGCAAAAAGGCGACGTCAACGCCGCCGCGACTGCATTGAGCCGCGCCCGCGCGCTGATGCCCAAGGCTCCGGCGCTGACCAGCGGTGTGAACGGTGCCATCGCCAACGCGCGCAAAGCCGAGCTCGAAAAGGCGGAAGCCGAACTCAAAGCCGCGGAAGCCAAGCGTATTGCCAAGCTGATTGATCCGACTGCCGAAAGCACAACTATTGCGCTAAAAATCGGTGATATGAAGCAATTACGCCGCCAACTCAACGACATCGCTGCAGACGTCACAGCGTTCAATTGTGAAGTCGTGCTACAGGTACCGCGCATCGACGATTACCCTTGGTTGGCGACATTGCTCACCAAGCGTGTCGTGAAGATCAATCCGGATTTCGAGCTTCAGCTTCGTCGCCAGATTGAGAAAGGTGAGCCTGCTCAGGTGATTTTGAAGCCCGCACAGCTTTGATCTGACCTCAGATTTAAAAAATAGGCGCTGCCCTCATGGGCAGCGCCTTTTTGTTACCTGCACGCAATTCCCCGTAGAAAAATCGGGGCCTTAAGCCGGAATCGCCTTGGCTTTAGGCTCGCGCGCCCAAACACGGTGCTGCTTCATGGCGCCGAAGAAGGCATCGAACGACTTACTGTCAGACACCGCCAACAAACCAGCATCTGGGTCCAGGTGCAGCAGGTCGATCAGCTCCTTGGCCTCACCGCTGAAGGAGATCGCCTTCAAGTGTTTGTACGCCTCTAGTACGTAGTGCAGCGCCACGCCATTGCCGCTCAGCGCCTTGACCGAAGCCGCACCCCCTGGAATGAACACGGCGTCGAATGCGACCGACGGCAAACCTTCCTGAGAAGCGTCCACGGCCAGAGCCTTTCCGCCGACAGTCTTCACTGGCGCTGAAGTCGGGCCCAGGACCTTGGCATGCGCGCCGTGGGCTTCAACGGCAGCTTTCATCGCGGCAACGGCCTTATCGTCTACGCCATCAGCGACAAGGATTGCCACTTTGCGCGAGGCAATGTCCGCTGGCAGCAGGTTCGCCTGGCTCAGCAGAGGTGATTTATCCACCGTCGCTTTGGTTGGCTTCCTGGCGGGCACCGTCCCAGCGGTGGGCGCAGGCAAACCCAGGTTCGCAGCAACGCGTTTGGCCAGGGTCAGGTCGATATTGGCCAGAATCTCGTTCACCTGACGCACACGGATGAACTCACGCTCAACCTTGCCCAACTCGAAGCTGTACGCCGCGATGATGTGTTCCTTCTCATGCTCGCTCATGCTGTTGAAAAACAGTGTCGCCTGGGAGAAGTGATCGGCGAACGACGCACTGCGTTCACGCACTTTGTGCGCTTCTACCCGCTCTGGATAGGTCTCGAATCCGCCATCAATCGGCGCCGACGGCGTTTCTTTGGGCCAGCCGCCATCAATTGAGTTGGGCTCATAGGACGCACGGCCTTTGTCGATGGTTATGCGGTGTTGCGCATCGCGCTGGCCGCTGTGGTTCGGCGAAACCGGGCGGTTAATCGGGATTTCATGGAAGTTCGGCCCACCCAGACGGCTGATCTGCGTATCGGTATACGAAAACAAACGGCCTTGCAGCAGCGGGTCATTGGAGAAATCGATACCCGGCACGACGTGGCCTGGGCAAAATGCGACCTGCTCGGTTTCAGCAAAATAGTTGTCCGGATTGCGGTTGAGCACCATCTTGCCCAACGGTGTCACGGGGACCAGCTCTTCGGGAATGATCTTGGTCGGGTCGAGCAGGTCGAAGTCGAAGTTGTGCTCATCTTCTTCAGCCACCAACTGAACACCCAACTCCCATTCCGGGTAGTCGCCCATTTCGATGGACTCCCACAGATCGCGGCGATGGAAGTCGGCGTCTTTACCGGCCAGCTTCTGCGCCTCGTCCCACACCAGCGAGCAAGTGCCATATTTGGGTTTCCAATGGAATTTGGCGAACGTGGATTTACCCTCGCCATTCACCAGCCGGAAGGTATGAATGCCAAAACCTTGCATGCTGCGCAGGCTTTTCGGGATCGCTCGGTCGGACATTGTCCACAGCACCATGTGCGCCGATTCCGGCACCAGCGAGACAAAATCCCAGAACGTATCGTGGGCCGAGCCGCCTGTCGGGATTTCGTTATGCGGCTCAGGTTTTACCGCGTGGACGAAGTCCGGAAACTTGATGGCGTCCTGGATGAAGAACACCGGCATGTTGTTGCCGACCAAGTCGTAATTGCCTTCTTCTGTGTAGAACTTGACCGCAAAACCGCGCACGTCACGCACCGTATCGCCAGAACCACGCGGCCCCTGAACGGTGGAGAAGCGCACGAACACCGGGGTCTTCTTGCCTGGATCGCGCAGAAACTCAGCCTTGCTCAATGCGCTGTGGTTTTCGTAGGTCTGGAAATAACCGTGCGCGCCAACACCCCGAGCATGGACGATGCGCTCTGGAATGCGCTCGTGATCAAAGTGGGTGATCTTTTCACGCATGATGAAGTCTTCGAGCAGCGACGGACCGCGTGCGCCGACTTTGAGCGTGTTCTGGTTATCGGAGACTTTTACGCCTTGATTGGTACGCAGCGCCTGACCGGTTGCGTCAGAACGAAACGGCTCAAGGCTGTCGAGCTTGGTATTGGTATTGCCGCGGTCCAGTGTGTCGGTGCCGGCCAGCTCACTGGATTTACCATCAGGGGTCTTCACAGGTTTCTTGGTAGCCATCAGACATAATCTCCTTGGTTCGGACGGCCCACTTGGGTCAAAAACCCATGGGCTCTATAAGCAAATATCTCCAGGACACTGCACCAGGAGATCACAGCGCTTATGTACTGACTGAGGAGAGAAATGCCCGTTCCGTGTTTTTTTCTACCTTTGGTCTACCTTTCGAACAGCACTTAAATGCGATGGCTTTATTACCGTTTGGCAGATTGCTTGTGAAATAAATGCTAAGAGACTGGGCTCAATTCCGGTCGGACAGGCTAAAATGCCGCCCGGTTTATCCAGCCGAGGCGGCTATTTCCAAAAAATAGCAACCGCCCCAAACAGCCATCGCATGTCCAGCTCGTTGGCTGATTTTTTACCGCGCCCCCACAAGGTTCGCTACGTGATCGAGTTTCATAACGTCCATAAAACCTATCGGGTTGCCGGCAGGGATATCCCCGCTCTGCATCCGACCAGCCTGCGCGTCGAAAACGGCCAGGTGTTTGGCCTGATCGGCCATTCCGGCGCGGGCAAAAGTACGCTGCTGCGCCTGATCAACCGTCTCGAAGCGCCCAGTGGCGGCACGATCCTGGTCGACGATGAAGACGTCACCGCCCTCGACGCCGCAGGCCTGCGCGCCTTCCGTCGGCAGGTGGGGATGATCTTTCAGCACTTCAATCTGCTGTCCTCGCGGACCGTGGCTGACAACGTCGCCATGCCGCTGACGCTGGCCGGTGATATGTCCAGCCACCAGATCAATCAGCGAGTGGCCGAGTTGTTGGCGCGGGTGGGGCTGTCGGATCACGCGAAAAAATACCCGTCTCAGCTATCGGGCGGTCAGAAGCAACGCGTCGGTATCGCACGCGCGCTGGCGACCAAGCCAAAAATCCTGCTGTGTGACGAAGCCACCAGTGCGCTCGACCCGCAAACCACAGCCTCGGTCCTGCAATTGTTGGCCGAAATCAATCGCGAGCTGAATCTCACCATTGTGCTGATCACCCACGAGATGGACGTCATCCGCCGAGTCTGTGATCAAGTGGCGGTGATGGACGCCGGCAAGATTGTCGAGCAAGGCGCCGTGGCCGATGTGTTCTTGCACCCCAAGCACCCGACAACCAAACGTTTCGTGCAGGAGGACGAGCAAGTCGACGAGAACAAACGACACAACGACTTCGCAAATGTACAAGGTCGCATCGTGCGCCTGACGTTTCAGGGCGAAGCGACCTACGCGCCGCTGCTGGGTACTGTGGCGCGCGAAACCGGCGTGGACTACAGCATCCTCGCGGGCCGTATTGATCGCATCAAAGACACGCCCTACGGACAACTGACGCTGGCCATCACCGGCGGCGACGTGGATGCGGCGTTCGCGCGCTTCACCGCAGCCGACGTTCACATGGAGGTGCTGCGCTGATGGAGACCTTCATCAATCTGTTTTCCAACGTCGACTGGTATGAAATCTGGGTCGCCACAGGCGATACGCTGATCATGCTCGGCGTTTCCCTGGCATTCACCATCTTGCTTGGCCTGCCGCTGGGCGTGCTGATGTTCGTGACCTCGCCGCGCCAATTGCTGGAGAACAAGCCCCTGTATGCCACGGTTGGCTTGATCGTCAATATGCTCAGGGCGTTGCCGTTCATCATCCTGCTGATCGTGATGATGCCGCTGACCGAGGTCATCACCGGCACGTCGCTGGGCATCCTCGGCACGTTGCCGCCTCTGATCGCTGGCGCTACGCCGTTTTTCGCCCGGCTGGTAGAGACCGCACTGCGGGAAGTGGATCGCGGGATCATCGAAGCGATTCAAGCCATGGGCGCGACGACCCGGCAGATCATCGTCAAGGCACTGTTGCCCGAAGCACGTCCGGGCATTCTGGCAGCCATCACCGTCACCGCTATTGCGTTGGTGTCGTTCACTGCGATGGCCGGAGCAGTCGGCGCTGGCGGCCTGGGCGATCTGGCGATTCGTTATGGTTATCAACGCTTTCAGAACGATGTGATGTTTGTGACGGTCGTATTGCTGCTGGTACTGGTGCAAATACTGCAAACCATCGGCGACAGGCTGGTGGCTCATTTCTCACACCGTTAACCGAATTAGCCGATTGTTCATCGGCAAAATGCACGCTGTATTCCTGTAGCGCGCATTCAAGGACATGCCTTCAAGGAGTAGCCTCGTGAAAAAACTATTGGCCGCATTCGCCGCCGTTTTCGCCCTGTCGGCCCACGCCGATGAAACCCTGACCGTCGCCGCCAGCGCCGTACCGCACGCCGAGATACTTGAATTCGTCAAACCGATACTCGCCAAAGAAGGCGTGACGCTGGACGTCAAAGTGTTCAACGACTACATCCAGCCGAACGTACAGGTCAATCAGAAGCGCATGGATGCCAACTTCTTTCAGCACCAGCCGTACCTGGACGAATTCAACAAGGGCAAAGGAACAACATTGGTGAGCGTGGCGAAGGTTCACGTCGAACCGTTCGGTGCGTATTCCGACAAGCTCAAGAGCATTGCCGACCTGCCTAACGGCGCAACGGTCGCTATGCCGAACGATGCGACCAATGAAGGCCGTGCGTTTTTGCTGCTTGCCAAAGCCGGGCTGATCACGCTGAAGGACCCGAGCAACATTCTCTCGACCCCACGTGACGTGGACCAGAACCCGAAAAACCTGAAATTCCGTGAACTGGAAGCCGCGACCCTGCCCCGGGTGCTGACGCAGGTAGATCTGGCGCTGATCAACACCAACTACGCACTGGCCGCCAAGCTTGATCCGACTAAAGATGCCTTGGTGATCGAAGGCGCTGAATCGCCGTATGCCAACATCCTGGTAACCCGCGAAGACAACAAAGACTCGCCCGCCATCCAGAAACTTGTCGCTGTGCTGCACAGCCCGCAAACCCGGCAGTTCATCGTGGATAAATACAAAGGCGCGGTGGTTCCGGCGTTTTGATGTGGAAAGCGCAAAGCCCGCTTCTACATGAATTGCCCCCGTACAACCGCCCGGCAGATCGGGGACAGATTAATTTTTCAAAAAGCACGAAAAATAAATCAGTCCCCTATGGAGTTCCGAAAATGAGTTCGTGAGGGGACTGATTTATTTTCAGAGCATTATCGAAAATTAATCTGTCCCCGGCTTAAACACTTCCCCATCTCTGTGGCCGTAGACGGCAGATCGGGGACAGATTAATTTTTCAAAAGCACGAAAAATAAATCAGTCCCCTATGGAGTTCCGAAAATTAGTTCGTGAGGGGACTGATTTATTTTCAGAGCATTATCGAAAATTAATCTGTCCCCGGCTTAAACACTTCCCCCATCTCTGTGGCCGTAGGCATGGCAGATCGGGGACAGATTAATTTTTCAAAAAGCACGAAAAATAAATCAGTCCCCTATGGAGTTCCGAAAATGAGTTCGTGAGGGGACTGATTTATTTTCAGAGCGTTATCGAAAATTAATCTGTCCCCGGCTTAGACACTTCCCCCCCCATCTCTGTGGCCGTAGGCATTGCCAGATCGGGGACAGATTAATTTTTTAAAAAGCACGAAAAATAAATCAGTCCCCTATGGAGTTAACGACTACTTCCTCTCCACCAACCCCGGCAACTGCGCGACCAGCTTCTGGTTATTCAACGGTGCGCGGATAAAGCCTCGTTGAGTACCGTCAGGGCCGACGAGAGCGAGGTTGCCGCTGTGGTCGACCGTGTAATTCGGTTTGCTGGTGTCGGCCGGAATGTACGGGATGCTCACAGCATTGGCGATTTTCTGCAGATCATCGACTGACGAAGCCGTCAGCCCGATAAACGATTTGTCGAAGTACCCCAGATACGTCTTCAATTGCTGCGGGGTATCGCGATTCGGGTCGACGCTGACCAGCACGATACGCAACTTATCCACAGCCTCTTTTGGCAGCTCGCTCTTGATCTGGCGCAGTTGGGCGAGGGTGGTCGGGCAAATGTCCGGGCAGAAGGTGTAGCCGAAAAACAGCAGGGTCCATTTGTCTTTCAGCTCGTCCATCGCCACCGGCTGACCGTCCTGATTGGTCATCTTTAACCCCGGTAGGTCACGGCTCTGCGGCAGCAGAATAACGCCGGCGTCGATCAATGCGGTCTGGTCGCGCTGACCTTTGCCTGAGAGCACACGGTTGACTGTCAGGCCGAGAATCAACGCGACGATGGCGACCAGGATGAAAACGGTTTTCTGGGTTCGGGTCATAAATTCAACAATAAGTAGTGATCTACGAGCAGCGCGATGAACAGCAGGAACAAGTAATAAATAGAGTACTTGAACGTGTTGATCGCAGCGTGCGGTCGGGTACCACGGTATAACACGAAGGCCCACTGTAGAAACCTTGCGCCCAAGCCCAGCGCGCACAATAAATACAGTAGCCCGCTCATGTGAATCACGTACGGCATCAGGCTGACGGCCAGCAGCACAAAGGTATAGAGCACGATGTGCAGCTTGGTGTAATGCTCGCCATGGGTAACCGGCAACATCGGGATGTCGGCCTTGGCGTATTCCTCCTTGCGATGGATTGCCAGTGCCCAGAAATGCGGTGGGGTCCAGGCGAAGATGATCAGCATCAACAGCAACGGTTCGGCGCTGACATGCCCGGTTACCGCCACCCAGCCCAGCAATGGCGGCGCGGCACCCGCAAGGCCGCCAATGACGATGTTCTGCGGCGTCGCGCGCTTTAAAAATCCGGTATAGATCACCGCATAACCCAGCAGCGAGGCCAACGTCAGCCAGGCCGCCAGCGCATTGGTAAACGCCAGCAACAGCGCTTGCCCACTCAGCGCCAGCAGCACAGCGAACGCAATAGCAACAACGGGCGACACACGCCCTTGGGCAATCGGTCGTTTATGGGTGCGCGCCATCAACGCGTCGATCTTGTGATCCACCACATGATTGACCACCGCCGCGCCACCTGCACACAGCGCAATGCCCAGATTGCCGAACACCAGCACGTGCCACGCCACGCCCGCACGCGTGGCGAGAAACATCCCGACCAGCGAGGTGATCAGCATCAACACCAGCACTTTGGGCTTGGTCAGCTCCAGATAGTCTCGCCATAGAGCTTGATGGTGTCGCTCGCCAATTAGGACTGTCATCGAGTTACATCCTCTTTGGGCTGTCGCCTTTTGTAGATCCTCTGTTCCCGGTCAAGCTTTCGGCAGGTGTTTTTCGCTGAAAAGCCTGGCCGTATCAAAAGGGCCAGAACAGTCATTACCGATGCGGGCCAAGGTGCAACATCGCATGCGCGTAATGCCACAAGCTCGGCGCGCGTTTCGGTGCGACAGCGTGTACAGCACGGACCCGGTAGTTGATCAATGTCAGGGTCAGCATCAACGCTGCGGCGCCTGCGTTATGCGCCACCGCGATCCCGAGCGGCAGGTGAAAGATCACATTGCTCAGGCCCAACGCGATTTGTACCCCCAGCGCCAACACCAACAGAGCCGCCACGCCTTTGAGTCCTTCACGGTTCAGTTGCCAGGCCAGGCCCAGCAACGAAAAAGTTACCAGCAACGCGCCAATACGATGAGTCAGGTGAATGGCCGTTCGCGCATCACTGTCCAACTGCCCGCCCAGATAATTCGGGCCGATGTGTTGGGTGAGATGAAAGCCATTGGCGAAATCGGTGTTTGGCCACCACTGCCCATGGCAGGTCGGTAGATCAGTACACGCCATGGCCGCGTAGTTGGAGCTGACCCAACCACCCAGCGCAATCTGCACCACGACCAGCGCCAGCCCAATAGCGGCCAGCCGCCGCATTCGAGCCGGTAATTGCGGCAACGCCTCAAATCGGCCACTCAAGCGCAGCGTCAGCAAAAACAGCAAGTTCAATGTCAGGACGCCGCCCAATAAATGCGCCGTGACCACCTGCGGCCAAAGCTTAAGCGTAACCGTCCACATGCCAAACGCCGCTTGCGCGAAGACCACACCGAGCAATATCAACGGCAGGCGCACCGGCTGACCGGCGATCTGCCGACGATGCCAGGCATGTACGCCGAGCATCATGATCGCCAACGCCAGCCCCCCCGCGAAATAGCGATGGACCATTTCATTACGGCCCTTATGCTCTTCAACGGGCGAATCAGGAAAGCGCACCTGCGCGTACACCAACTGCACGTCGGTCTTGGGCACATTGATGAAGCCATAACAGCCCGGCCAATCCGGGCAGCCGAGCCCCGCGTGGGTAAGGCGTGTGTAGGCGCCGAGCAAAATCACCAGCAGCGCCAGCAATGTGGCAAACAGGGCGAGACGAAATCCGGGCTTGGTCATCGTGACCTCCTATCCGATGTTCGACAGCTTCAACAGCTGACGCATATCGTTGAGCACGTCCTTGCCATTCACTTGAGCGCCGTAGCGCAGCACAAGGTTGCCGTGGGGGTCGACGATCCACAGTTGTGGCAGCTCAATGCCAGGCGCGGCTCGCTGATAACGCTTCACGTCCAGCGCATAGCGCTGCAGTTGTGGGTATTCGCGGGTCAGCCTGGCGTCGTACTCGGCACTGAGCGGCTGAGCCGTGGTGATGGCGTGGCTGGCACGGGAAGCGTCGCGCCCCAGGCCGATCTGGATCTGCCGGGCCAGATAGACCAGCTGTTGGCAGTCGGCATCGCATTGGCTCGGCGCGGTGACCAACAACTGCCAACGCTTTTCGTCGGTCTGCACGCCCAACTCGGCGCGAGTCTCACCATTGCCGATCAGCTCACCATGAAAACTACGACTGTCCGGCACCCAGAATTTGAAGGTGTACATGCTGGTGGCGAGGATCATCGGCCCTATCGCTACCAGCAGCACCAGCATCAGCTGCCAGCGTCCCTTGCGACGACTTTTTAGGGCGCGGGTTTCAGACGTGCTGGTTGGACTCATGGCCGTTCCCATGCGTGTTCTCCTTGTTTTTATTGTTCTTGTCGCCCTTGGCGTGGCTCCAGCCCAGATACAGATAAAGCCCGAGCAGCGCCGTCGCCATGGCAAACCATTGCACGGCGTAGCCGAGGTGTTTTTCCGGGCCCATCGCAACCACTGGCCAGTCCACTCGATAGGCCGCAGGGCCGGGCTCCAGACGCAGCTCATGGACAAAGCCGTCGTGCCCTAAGATGGGCCAGACCTTGCTCAAGTCGACAGCCGTCACCAGTTTTGGCCAGGCATCGCCTTGTGCGTCGGGGTGCAGTTGAAAGGTCGCGCCGGGCGAGACGTAAACCCAGGCATCGAGATTCAGCGGTTGAGCCGGCGTGTCGAAAACGGGTGGAGTACGCCGATCCGGCCACGGCAGCCAGCCGCGATTGACCATCAGCCACAAACCACTGACCTGGTCGTGAAATGGCTGGATCAGCTCAACACCCACCCGGCCTTCGCGGGTGCTGTTGTCCAGCAACAGGCTGTGTTCTGGATCGAACGTGCCCCGCAATTGGACGCGCCGATAGGCCGGATCAGCCGTCGCTGGCAGCCGTTCAGCAGAGATGGCGGGTGCAGTACGGCGCTCGGCATAGTGGGCGAGCATGACGCGCTTTTCTTCACCACGGCTTAGCTGCCACAAGCCCAGCGAAACGAACAGCGGCAGCAGCGCCAACACCACCAGCGTCGGCGCTATGCCTGGCCGAAAGCGATTCATTACACACTCCGGTCTTGCGGATGAGCCACACCTATACTCATGTGCATAGCGTTTGCTCCTGGAGTTGCCCCCATGCTCAAAGCGGCGATTGTTTTTATGCTCGGTGCCACTGTGATCAGTCTGTTCAGCGGCCTGTTCTTTCTGGTCAAGGACGACAGCTCTTCAACCCGCCTGCTGAAAGCCCTGACCGTACGCGTGTGCTGCGCCGCCATGACCCTGGCGCTGATCGCCTACGGGTACTACAGCGGGCAATTGGTGTGGCATGTGCCGTGGTGACTGCCCGCATTCCCTGTAGGAGCGTGCCTTCAAAGCACGTAAACGAACACAAACAATCCCACCCACACCACGTCCACAAAATGCCAATACCAACTGGCCGCCTCAAAGCCGAACTGATGCTCGGCATCGAAATGCCCGCGCAGGATGCGCATCAGCATCACGAACAAAATGATCGTGCCGATGGTCACGTGGGCGCCGTGAAATCCGGTGAGCATGAAGAACGTCGCGCCGTAAATGCCCGAACCCAGCGTCAGGCCCAACTCGGTATAGGCGTGGTGGTACTCATCGACCTGCAACGCCAGAAACGAAATGCCCAGCACGATTGTCAGCGCCAGCCATAGTTTCAGGGCCTTGCGATGACCCTTCTTCAATGCATGGTGCGCGAGGGTCAAGGTGACGCTGGAGCTGACCAGCAAGAAGGTATTGATCAGCGGCAGGTGCCACGGATCAATGATGTCCTTGGGTGCCGGGAACAACTTCGGATCGGGCGTGTGCAGCAACGGCCAGCTGTACTGGAAATTCGGCCATAGCATGTGCGCGATGCCTTTGGAGCCCTCGCCGCCCAGCCAAGGCCCGGCCCATGTCCGTACGTAAAACAGCGCACCAAAGAAGGCCACGAAGAACATCACTTCCGAGAAAATGAACCAGCTCATGCCCCAACGAAACGAGCGATCCATCTGCGCGCTGTACAAACCCGCTCGGCCTTCTTTGATCACCGTGCTGAACCAGCCAAACATCATATAGGCCACCAGCAACCCGCCCACCATGAAGATCCATGGCCCATGAGAGTCAGGCCGCGCAGCCTTCATATCGTTGAACCAGGTTCCCAGCCCATACATCGTGACCAGCAGGCCGACCGTGGCAATGATCGGCCATTTGCTTTGCGCCGGGACGTAGTAATGCTCATGCGTGGGCGTTGCCATTTCTGGTTCTCCTTCGCGGGCCTAGCCACCATTTTTAGCGATGTGCGCTACCGGCGGCATGCGAGCGGTGATGTCGAACAGCGTGTAAGCGAGCGTCAGGTGTTTCACGTCTATGGGCAGGTCGCGATCAACGATGAAGCGCACCGGCATTTCGATGCGTTCGCCCGGTTGCAGCATTTGCTGGGTGAAGCAGAAGCATTCGGTCTTGTGGAAGTACACCGCCGCAGTACTCGGCGAGATGCTCGGCACGGCTTGGGCGGTCATTGGTTTGTCGGTTGGGTTTTGCGCCACAAACAGCATTTCGTTGACCGCGCCGGGATGCACATTCAATTCCTCGGCCTTGGGGTAAAAACCCCAAACCATGTCCGCCGAGTTGGTGGACAAAAATTGCACGCGCACCTGCCGGCTTTGATCGATGATCTGGGTTTGCCGGTATTGGTCGCCAGTCTTGCCGTTGATGCCCAGCGCCTTGCACATCACGTCGTACAGCGGCACCAGCGCGAAACCGAAGACGAACATCGCCACCACCAGAATCAATAGGCGGATGACCACAGGCCGGTTCGGGCTGTTCATTTCACCTCCGGTGGCGTGACGAAGGTGTGGTACGGCGCAGGCGAGGGCACGGTCCATTCCAGGCCGTCGGCGCCATCCCAGGGTTTGGCGGGCGCAGGCGGGCCACCACGAATGGTCTTGATCACGATGAACAGGAAGAAGATTTGCGTCGCCCCAAAGGTGAACGCACCAATCGAGGAGACCATGTTGAAGTCGGCGAACTGCAGGTTGTAATCCGGCACCCGACGCGGCATCCCTGCCAGCCCTACGAAGTGCATCGGAAAGAACGCCATGTTCATGCCGATGAAAGACAGCCAGAAATGCAACTTGCCCAGGGTTTCGTCGTACATGTGACCAGTCCATTTCGGCAACCAGTAATAGGCGGACGCGAAAATGCCAAAAATCGCACCCGGCACCAACACGTAGTGGAAATGCGCGACCACAAAATAGGTGTCCTGATACTGGAAGTCCGCTGGTGCTATGGCCAGCATCAGCCCGGAAAAGCCACCAATGGTGAACAGAATCACGAACGCCACGGCGAACAGCATCGGCGTCTCGAACGTCAGCTCACCCTGCCACATGGTGCTGACCCAGTTGAATACCTTCACCCCCGTGGGCACGGCGATCAGCATCGTCGCGTACATGAAGAACAATTCGCCCACCAACGGGATGCCGACCACAAACATGTGATGCACCCAGACGATAAACGACAGAAACGCGATGCTCGCCGTGGCGTAGACCATCGACGTGTAGCCAAACAGCGGTTTACGCGAGAACGCCGGGATGATCGAACTGACCGCGCCGAATGCCGGCAAGATCATGATGTACACCTCCGGGTGCCCGAAGAACCAGAACACATGCTGGAACAGCACCGGATCACCGCCACCCGCAGCATTGAAAAAGCTGGTGCCGAAATGGATGTCCATCAGCATCATGGTCACGCAACCGGCCAACACCGGCATGACCGCGATCAGCAAGAAGGCGGTGATCAACCAGGTCCAGACGAACAACGGCATTTTCATCAAGGTCATGCCGGGAGCGCGAAGGTTGAGGATGGTTGCGATGACGTTGATCGCCCCCATGATCGAGCTGATCCCCATCAAGTGAATGGCGAAAATGAAGAAGGTCACGCTTTGCGGCGCATAGGTGGTGGACAGCGGGGCGTAGAAGGTCCAGCCGAAGTTGGGACCGCCACCGGGGGAGAACAGTGTCGACACCAGCAACAGAAACGCCGCTGGCAGGAGCCAGAAACTGAAATTGTTCATGCGCGGCAGGGCCATGTCCGGCGCGCCGATCATCAGCGGGATCATCCAGTTCGCCAGGCCGACGAAAGCCGGCATCACCGCACCGAACACCATCACCAGCCCGTGCATGGTGGTCATCTGATTAAAGAACGCAGGCTCGACGATTTGCAGCCCCGGCTGGAACAACTCGGCGCGGATCACCATGGCGAATGAACCGCCCAACAGGAACATGCAGAAGCTGAACCACAGGTACAGCGTGCCGATGTCTTTATGGTTGGTGGTCAATACCCAGCGCATCAGGCCTTTGGCCGGACCATGCGCATGCTCAACGCCCGCGTGGCCATGGTCATCGATCACTGCACTCATGTCCTGTCTCCTGCGAAACCGTGACGGATGTTCATCTCTTCTGAGTCGGCATGCGATCTTGGAGCTGCCGAAGGCTGCGATGTCTGGGTATCAATAGAATTGCATCGCAGCCTCCGGCAGCGCCTACAGCGATTGCGAGCGTGGTTGGACCCATTCATTTCGCATCCGCCTGCTTGAGCGCCAGCACGTCTTTTGGCGTGACCATGTCGCCCTTGTTGTTGCCCCAGGCATTGCGCTCGTAAGTCACGACGGCGGCGATATCAACTTCCGACAGCTGTTTGCCAAACGCGGCCATCGCAGTGCCCGCACGTCCGTGGAACACAACATTGAGGTGATCTTCTTTGGTGCCGGTCGTAACTTTTGAGCCTTTGAGCGCGGGGAACATCGGCGGCAAGCCCTGCCCTTCGGCCTGGTGACAGGCCACGCACGTGGTGTGATACACCTTGTCACCACGCGCCACTAACTCATCGAGTGTCCACTCCTTGCTGGTCAGCTCCTTGAGCTTGGCGGCCTCTTCTTTGCGACCGGCAAGCCAAGTGTCGTAGTCGGCCTGGGATTTGGCCTCGACCACGATTGGCATGAAACCGTGGTCTTTGCCGCACAGCTCGGTGCATTGGCCGCGATAGATGCCAGGCTTTTCGATGCGGGTCCAGGCTTCGTTGACGAACCCAGGAATGGCGTCGCGCTTGACCGCAAAGGCTGGCACCCACCACGAGTGGATGACGTCAGCAGCGGTCACTAGAAATCGAATTTTCACCCCAACCGGGACCACCAACGGCTGATCGACTTCCAGCAAATAGTGTTCGCCTTTGGCCTCTTTGTTGTGGATCTGCTCGGCGGGCGTTGCAAGGTTGCTGAAAAATTCGACGTCCTGGCCCAGGTACTTGTAATGCCATTTCCACTGATAGCCGGTGATCTGGATGTCCAGACCGGACTCAGTGTTGTCGTACATTCTGATGAGGGTTTTGGTGGCGGGAATCGCCATGACGATGAGAATCAGCAGCGGCACGACCGTCCATAGGATCTCGACTGTGGTGCTTTCGTGAAACTTGGCAGCGACCTGCCCGGTAGAACGGCGATGAACGATCATCGACCAAAACATCGCACCGAACACGATGATCCCAATCACCACACAGATCCAGAAAATGGTCATGTGCAGATCGAACACCTCGTGGCTCACCTCGGTCGCCCCAGGGGCCATATTCGTCGTCCAGGCGGCATGCGCCTGATCGAATATCGACCACAACAGGAGGCCCATCCAGACTTGTGGATGTCGCATCATTGCGGGTTCCCCTCTTATTCTTCTTATTTGCCGGCAGTCACTTGCGGGCCAGGGAGCGGTGGTCAAGACACGTTACTTGAGGACCGGGGCCATGCCTGCAGTTGCAGTCCGATACATCAGGCTACTTCACACAGAACCGAGTATAGACACCACCCCAAGGTGCGCAACGGCGTGAAGAAACCCGCCAAGCGCGCTATACGCACGCGAAAATACTGAGGAAAACCAGACGTAAGGGGCAAGAACGGCTTTTTAATAGCCGATCCACATAACCATGAACTTGTTATGACAATTGCGTCTTAAGAGAATTGATAAGCAGGCTAACGTATGACTTCCGCCTATAATTACGACCCGATTTATTGCCTTCAGGAGCATTCATGAACACCGCCGCTTTGCGCGAGCAGATCAAACGAGCACAGGAACACGAGGCCGCTACTGGCCAGTTATTGCGCCAACTCGAGTTACAACTTCCCCATTTGCACCCGGCTATTCATCTTCCTGAGGTCGACCCACGAGGTGTTTTGACCCGCTTCGTGACTGCCTACATCGACCAGGTGCCCGACTTACTCGACGCAGCGCACCAAGTAGCGCAAGAGGCAGGCATCGTAGAACAGATCAAGCCTGTCCTGAAAATTGCCGAACACTTCTTCACCGCACCGCCCGCCATCCTGGACGGCCATGAAGGGCTCGACAGCCTGCTGGACGAGGCCTATCTGGCCCACCGGCTGGTCGAGGAAGTGAATGACCTGTACATCATGCATTTTGGTCAACCGCTGATCCCGGCCAACACCACCGTTGCCAGTGTGATCGCCCATCAACTGATCGGTGAGGCATTTGCCAACCAGCTGGATGAGGCTGTGCATCATGCCGTTGATGAGTTGCTCAACGAAGACAGCTTCTCGCTGGAAGCGGTCGAAGCATATCGCGAGCGCCTGAGCAGCCCAGACACAGAAGCGGCATGGAAGCGCTGGCCGAGCCTGTCGCGAGAGCTGGGCGTGGGGCTTGAGATCGAGCGCACACCAGAGTAACTAAATACCTGGCAAATAATCACGGGTTAATGCTGTCCGGCGTAAGAAGTCCCGGGGGTGCTTAAAGATTAAAGCGCGTCGCGGACGCGCTTTATCGCTTGACGCAACAACTTGTCATTATAGTAAGCACCTTAACGTCTTGGATTCTACAGAAGGGATGGTAAGCAACTTTAAAGACTACTCAAAAAAAATACACTTCCTACACGCATCCGACTAACGACCCGATGACAGCATGCGATAGAGTCTCTATGGTGTTCGCAGTAAGGATGTGCGCACGTCATGTGCAAAACAAATGACACTACGCAAAGGATAGAAATATGTTTGAAGCCTGCATGGACACCCCACTGGAATACAAAATAGGCCAAATGTTCATCGTTGGTTTCTCGGGCGGCGCAATGAGTGACGAACTGCGCAGTTACTTGGTTGATTACAATGTTGGCGGTGTGATCCTTTTTAACAAGGCGTTCGGTGAAAAAGAGTCAAACATACATAACCCGCAGCAGGTAAATACACTTATCAGCGATATAAAGTCAGTCAGCCCAATGCTGCCTTTTATCAGCGTCGATCAAGAAGGCGGCAACGTCGCAAGGCTCAACCCCGACAACGGTTTCCCCGCTACCCCGTCCCATCAAGCGCTGGCACAGCTCAGTGCATCCTGCCAGTATCGGGAGGCAAAAACGATATCCACAATGCTTGTGGACTCGGGTTTCAATTTTAACTTCGCGCCGGTTGTGGACGTCAAT
The DNA here is from genome assembly GCF_036404235.1 of Pseudomonas sp. Classification (GTDB taxonomy): domain Bacteria; phylum Pseudomonadota; class Gammaproteobacteria; order Pseudomonadales; family Pseudomonadaceae; genus Aquipseudomonas. Next base: position 29,617 of record NZ_DASWOT010000119.1, on the reverse strand, counting down.
GTTAACCCGCTAAACCCTATTATTGCGGGCAAGGAGCGTTCATTCTCTGCCGATCCGGCAGTGGTCGCCGACTGCGCCAATATCTATATGACAGCCGCACGTGACTCCGGCATTATTTCCTCGATCAAACATTTCCCTGGGCACGGAAGCTCGATCGGCGACAGTCATCTTGGGTTTGTGGATATAACAGATACGTATAAAGAACATGAGCTGTCTCCGTTCAGGACATTAATCGCCAACGGCTATAGCGATACGGTTATGATCGCCCATGTGTTTAATCGTAATGTTGATCCAATTTACCCAGCGTCCATGTCAAAGTCCTTTATTTCCGACTTATTAAAAGACGAGCTTGGATTCAAAGGTGTGGCCATAAGCGACGACCTGGGTATGAAGGCGCTGGCCAATCATTGGAGTACAGAACAGATTCTCGTCAATGCCGTTAACGCTGGTACTGACCTGTTGATTTACTCGAATAATCTGGGGGCAACTTATGACCGAGACTACGTCAAAAGCGCCATCGACATCGTAAAGCGCAATGTCGAGAACGGCACCATCGCCCAAAGCCGCATTGATGACGCCTATGACAGAATCATGGACCTCAAAGACAAATTGATCCGCTAAGAGCTTTGCCTGCAGCCATTATCAATAAAAGTCCTGCAGGCAAGTAACACAGGTTATCTACCCGCGCCAATACCCACTGTCGTACGCATTCGGCCTTCCACCCGCCGCTTCAACAGCCGCTGCTCTACGATCAAACGTGAACCTAGCGTTGCATTGGCGCGACCCCACTCTTCCAGTAACTCCAGGCAGGAATGGTCGATGTAACTCAGGTTGCTCAGCGGCACGTGCAACGTGGTACCTGGCGGCACAGCGCTCAGCGCTTGAGTCAGCGCCGGTACTTTGAGAAACGTCGCCGAACCGTTCAGACGCAGCTCCATTTCGCCTTCGGTTGGCAGATCCACCAGATTGATTTTCAACCGGGAAGCATTGAGCGCCAGCTTCACCAGCGTCAGCGCAAAGCCCACCAGCACCCCGGTCAGCAGATCAGTGAAAATGATCGCGCTGGCCGTCGCCGCATATATGAACATTGGCATGCGGCCATAGCGGCCCAAGCCACGAAACGCTTTGAGATCCACCAGTTTCAAACCGGTGTACACCAACACGCCCGCCAAACTCGCCACTGGGATGCTCTGCAATACGCTCGACAGCAACAGCACAAAGGCCAGCAACCAAATGCCATGGAAGATGGCTGACAACCGCGTCTTGGCACCCGCTTGAACGTTGGCCGAGCTGCGCACGATCACGCCGGTCATTGGCAGTGCCCCGAGCAGCCCGCAGAGCATGTTGCCGACGCCTTGTGCGCTCAACTCCTTGTCAAAGTCCGAACGCTGCCCGTCATGCATGCGATCCACAGCAGCGGCCGACAACAACGTTTCGGCACTGGCGATGAACGCCACTGCAATGGCAGCGATCAGAATCGCCGGATCCGCAAGATTCATCAGATCAGCCGGACGCAGCCAGTCGATGGCTTCAGCCAAATTGGCCGGAACCTCGACGCGCTTGACCTGCAGGCTCATTAGCAGACTCACCAGCGTCGCAACGCCAACACCCAAGAGGGCACCCGGCACGAAACGGAGCGCGTGTGGACGATACTTTTCCCACAGCCACATCACAGCAATCGTTCCCAACCCAAGCAACCCAGCCTGCATACCGGTGCCTGGGCCGATGGCATTGAACAGCGTTTCAGGGAAGCCCAGCAGGTTACCCAGCCCGGACGGTTTGGGGCCGCTGTCGAACATCACATGCACCTGCGACAGCACAATCAACACGCCAATCCCGGCCAGCATGCCGTAGACCACGGCAGGCGCTGTGACCCGGAACCAACAGCCGAGCTTGAAGCGCCCAGCCAACACTTGCAGCAGCCCGGCCAGCAACAAAATGGGCCCCAACATGGCCATGCCATGCTCACGCACCACTTCGAACACCAACACGGCAAGGCCAGCTGCGGGGCCACTGACCTGAAGTGGCGAGCCCGCCAGCCAACCCACGACCAAGCCCCCGATGATCCCTGTGATCAACCCCTTGGCCGGCGGCATGCCCGAAGCAATGGCGATGCCCATGCACAGCGGCAGGGCGACAAGAAACACCACCACCGATGCCATCAGCTCCCGTGGTAGGTCCCGTGGCAAGAGGGATTTCAGATGTGTAATCGCCATGACGACTCTCCAGCAAATTCTTCAGACGTGACAACGCTCGGCGGCACGCTAAAGACGCGGCCGCTTGGAGCCTGAATGAGGATCAAACCGTCAGCGGTGAATCAGGTTCACACGCCAGGTCCCTGGTTTTATCGCTAAAACCGAGACCTCGGGGTGGCCATCGGGGTCGTGTCGCCGTCGAGCGGGAGGAAACAGTCTTTCTCGGCGTCGTAGGCTCTTATTTCGCTGGTCTCGATGTCGTAGACCCAACCATGAATAAACAGCTGTCCGCTGGCCATCTTCGATGCAACTGAGGGGTGTGTACGCAAATGCTGTAACTGAGCGATGACGTTTTCTTCGGTCAGCACGTGCATCGTTTCTTTTTCGCCGTTGCAGTTGCAGTTGTCTTCAACCACCGTGCGGGCGACCTCGGCGTGACGCAGCCAGGCTTTGACCGTTGGCATTTTTTCCAGGGTCTGCGGATTGAGTACCGCACGCATGGCGCCGCAATCGGAGTGACCGCAGATGATGATGTGATGCACGCCTAACGCCAACACTGCGTACTCGATTGCCGTGGAAACACCACCGTTCATGGGGCCATATGGTGGCACCACGTTGCCAACGTTACGTGTGACGAACAGGTCGCCGGGTGAGCTCTGTGTGATGAGTTCCGGCACGATCCGAGAGTCGGCACAGGCGATGAACATGGCTCGGGGTCGCTGAGCCGTGGCGAGCTTTTTGAACAGTTCTTCCTGCTGTGGGAAGACGTCATGGCGGAAATGCTTGAAGCCATCAACGATGTGCCGAAGTGCCACCTCGGCAGACTCTGCCGCTGGCAAGGCGTCCGCCGACACAACCGAAGGCTGCTTATCCATGTCTCTCATGTCTCGTCCTCTCTGACGGATTAAAGTGAAATTTCCGTATTAACTGAAGGATGACCGACGTGTCTGGCATGGCGAACCTATCCATTTGTACGCAACCGGGCGGTTATTCCTGGTTGCACCTTAACGATCCAAACTTAATTGAAACTGAATGCAACGTTCTAGCTCAAGGGTCTTGGTGACTAAACCCTATATCAACGTCAGAGAGCCTCTTAGCGGACAAGTTCGCGCGTTCTACAGTTGATCAGCGTGATCCGTAGATCAATTCCCGCCCATCGCAAAGTTCGGTAGGCTTTGTACCGGCTGGGCGAACTGGTAGGGGATGGATTCTAACGCCAACCCGACGTTGCGCTGCACCACGAAGTGCAGATGCGGCCCTGTGCTGTTGCCGGTATTACCGGAGCGGCCCAACGCGCTGCCAACAGCTATATGCTGACCTTCCCTGACCACCACCGAGCCCTGCATCAAATGCAGATACACGCCCATGGTGCCGTCATCGTGCAAAACCCGCACAAAATTGCCTGAGGGGTTTGCACCCTTCCCGGTTTGATTGTTCTCGGTCTTGATCACGGTGCCGCCGCGCGCAGCAATGATCGGCGTGCCTTCGGGCATGGCGATGTCCATGGCGTAGCGGCTCTTGGCGCCGGAGTGGCTGTATCCACCGTTCGGACCCTGGCTCAGGCGAAACGGACCGCCCACCCACGGCAACGGATAGCGATAGGCCAACGAACTGCGCTGCGGGTCGCCAACGATGGAGCGCAGGCTAGGTTTGTAGCTCATGGCCTTGCCAACGAGCTTCGGACTCAGGGCGATCAGGCGTTCATTACTGCGCGCCGGCACGGTCCGGCGAATGACTTGATCGGCGACGCCAAGGACGTTTTTCACGCCGGACAATTTCAGTTCGATTTCAACCGGCGCATACAAATCGTTACGCACGTAGAGACTGTCGTGGCCCTTCTCTTTTTTGATATTCAGATGCACTTGCTGGTCGAGGTGTTCAACCATGGGCTCGCGCAACTTAAGAACGGCAGCGCCCGGCACCGCATGATCGGTGAAAGACACAACGCCGTTGGCGTCGGTGTATTTGTAGATGGTAATGGCCCCGGCCGATTGAGCGGTCAGCAGCAATGCACACACGATCAGCAAGCGCTCGAACATCGGAATACGTCTAGGTAATGGGCCAATGGAGGCCAGCCTAACAGTGATGTCGATCGATGAGGACTAATCCGTATCAATCGGCAATACAGCAAGCGTCAAGGAAATCGCGTCAGCGGCTGATACCGCGGAGATTGCAAATTCTATGCAGCGTGGGCATGCGTTTCGTCAGGTAACTCAGAGGCTGTAGATACTCTGTTCCCGGTCAAGCTTTCAGCAAATGTGGCGGGTGATCAGTTGCAGGAGCGCGGCTTGTCCCGCGACCTGGCGCGCAGCGGCAGCAAACCCGGCGCGTGCGGCCTGCCAGTCACACCGCGTACACAGGTTTTACGACGGGTCCCGTCGGTCGCGGGACAAGCCCGACTCCTACCCTGTCGCAACCTCCGGCACACCGTGCGCGACAGCGCGGCTGTCTGGACGACCTCACTCCAGACGCTTACGCCCCTGGAGTGAAATGCTTCTGCGCCGTACCGCGTGCGATCAGGCGAGACAGGTAATCCATCTTCTGCGCATCGTGATCGATGAACCGAAAGGTCAGTTGCAGCCAGTCGCTGTCAGGTTTGTGCTCGAACGCGACGATGGCATGCAAATAGCCGTTCAAACGCGCAATCTCGGCGCTCTCGCCTTGCTCTAGGTCGAGCACTGCGGTTTCGAGGATCTGCGGCAGAACTTCGCCGCGCCGCACAACCAACAATGCTTCCTTAAGGCTCAACGCCTTGATCACGCAAGACTGGTTGCCGCTCGACAAACGCAACTGCCCTTGTCCTCGGCCCTTGGACTTGGCTGTCGTCGGCGCAGTGGCTGCCGATTTGGTCGAAGGTTGAGCAGGTGAAGGCGCTGCCGTCGTTGGGGCTGCAATAACTTGCGGACGATTGCCGGTAAGCGCTCCCAGCGAATCATTGGCAAACGCAGAGTTCATGCGGGCCGGGCCGCTGCTCATCAACGCATCCAGTTTGCCAACCTTGTGCAGCGCTTTTTTGACCTTGGTCAGCAGCTGTTCATTGGTAAAGGGCTTGCCAATAAAGTCCGAGACGCCCGCCTGGATCGCCTGGATCACGTTTTCCTTGTCACCACGGCTGGTGACCATGATGAACGGCATGGTTTTCAGGCCATCCTGCTCACGACACCAGGTCAGCAACTCAAGGCCGGACATTTCTGGCATTTCCCAGTCGCAGAGCACCAGGTCGAACGCTTCGCGGGCCAGCAATACCTGAGCTTTACGCCCGTTGACAGCATCCTCCAAATGGATGCCGGGAAATGCATTACGCAGACCTTTTTTTACGAGATCACGAATGAACGGTGCGTCATCCACCACCAATACACTGACTTTACTCATCGACGCTCCTGATGGCGTGCTCACCGCAAATGACGAGCATATCGCTGGCCGCTGGCCAACTGCCGAACTGTTTGACGACACCGGGACATTTATTCGCGGGCGACTTGACGATTGAAAACCGGAAAACGAAAACGCCCGGCATGAGCCGGGCGTTTTTTCGCAGGCAATCCTATTTATCGTCAGTAGCGTCTGGAACATTAGGTATTTCGGGAATACGACCCTTAACTTCTTCCTGCATACGCTTGAGGCCAAGATGACGAACGTCAGTACCGCGCACCAGATAAATGACCAACTCGGAAATATTGCGCGCGTGATCACCAATACGCTCCAGCGAACGCAGGACCCAGATCACATTGAGTACGCGGGAGATCGAACGCGGGTCCTCCATCATGTAAGTGACCAGCTCACGCAGTGCGGTCTTGTATTCACGGTCAATGGTCTTGTCATATTGCGCCACCGACAGCGCCAGATCGGCGTCGAAGCGGGCAAATGAGTCGAGCGCGTCACGCACCATGTTGCGCACCTGATCGCCGATGTGCCGCACCTCGACATAACCGCGCGGCGATTCGCCTTCTTCACACAGCTGAATCGCACGACGGGCGATCTTGGTCGATTCATCGCCAATACGCTCCAGGTCGATCACCGATTTGGAAATACTGATGATCAAGCGCAGGTCAGAGGCCGCAGGTTGACGACGAGCCAGGATACGCAGGCATTCTTCGTCAATGTTGCGCTCCATCTGGTTGATGCGGTCATCGACTTCACGTACGCGCTGCGCCAAACCCGAATCAGCGTCGATCAGTGCGGTCACTGCGTCGTTGACCTGCTTTTCCACCAGGCCGCCCATTTCCAGCAAGTGGCTGCGAACTTCTTCAAGCTCGGCATTGAACTGCTGGGAGATGTGATGTGTATGGCTGTCTTTGATCATGCTCAATGTCCGTCCGATAAGTTGCGAGACCGCTGCGGTGGTTCAGGGCTGACGAAGCACGTGCTAGCCGTAACGACCGGTTATGTAGTCTTCAGTTTGTTTCTTGGTCGGATTGGTGAACAACGTATCGGTGTCACCGAACTCGACCAGCTTGCCCATGTACATAAAAGCGGTGTAATCCGAGACACGCGCCGCCTGCTGCATGTTGTGGGTAACGATCACAATGGTGTATTTGGATTTCAGTTCGTAGATCAGTTCTTCGACTTTCAAGGTCGAAATCGGATCAAGTGCCGAACATGGCTCATCCAGCAGCAGCACTTCGGGCTCGACGGCGATAGTGCGGGCGATCACCAGACGTTGCTGCTGACCACCGGAAAGGCCCAACGCAGATTCATGAAGGCGATCTTTGACCTCATCCCACAATGCCGCGCCGCGTAACGCCCACTCGACCGCTTCGTCGAGCACGCGCTTTTTATGGATGCCCTGAATCCGCAAGCCGTAGACCACGTTCTCGTAAATAGTCTTGGGGAACGGATTGGGTTTCTGGAACACCATGCCAACGCGACGCCGCAATTCAGCGACGTCTTCGCCCTTGGTATAGATATCGTGCCCATACAGGTTGACAGCGCCCTGCACACGGCAACCATCCACCAGGTCGTTCATGCGATTGAACGTACGCAGCAATGTGGATTTGCCACAGCCCGACGGACCAATGAACGACGTCACGCGCTGCTTGGGGATGTTCATGCTGATGTCGAACAAAGCCTGTTTGTCGTTGTAGAACAAGTTCAGGTCCGGGACTTCCAGAGCAACAGGCTCGCTTGCCAGATCCAGGCTTTGTCGTTTACGACCCAGCGCCGACATATTGATGCCGTGTGTAGGGGGCTCTTGTTGCATGGTCTCACTCCGTTCGTAGCTGCAAGCGTAAAGCTTGCTGCTAATCAGATATCCAGTGCTTTGTACTTTTCACGCAAGTGATTGCGCAGCGTGACCGCCGACAGGTTGAGCAAAGCGATCACCAGCACCAGCAACAGTGCTGTGGCGTACACCAGCGGTCGCGCTGCCTCGACGTTCGGGCTCTGGAAGCCGACGTCGTAGATGTGAAAGCCCAGGTGCATGATTTTCTGATCCAGGTGCAGGTAAGGGTAGTTGCCATCAACCGGCAGCGACGGCGCGAGCTTCACCACACCCACCAGCATCAACGGCGCGACCTCTCCGGCCGCACGGGCTACGGCGAGGATCAGCCCAGTCATCATTGCCGGGCTGGCCATCGGCAGAACGATTTTCCACAGCGTCTCGGCCTTGGTTGCGCCCAGCGCCAGCGAGCCTTCACGCAGGCTCAACGGGATGCGCGCCAGACCTTCTTCGGTGGCCACGATCACCACCGGCACCGCCAGCAGTGCGAGCGTCAAAGAGGCCCAGAGCAAGCCCGGCGTGCCGAAGGTTGGTGCCGGCAGCGCTTCAGGGAAGAACAACCGATCAAGCGAGCCACCCAGAACATAAACGAAGAACCCCAAGCCGAACACGCCATACACGATGGCCGGAACGCCCGCGAGGTTATTCACGGCGATACGAATCAGGCGAGTAATCGGTCCTTGCCGCGCATATTCACGCAAATAAACCGCTGCCAGCACGCCAAACGGAGTGACGATCACAGCCATGATCAAGGTCATCATCACCGTGCCAAAGATCGCCGGAAAGATCCCGCCTTCGGTGTTGGCTTCACGCGGGTCCTGGCTGAGGAATTCCCACAATTTCTGAAAGTAGAAACCGAGCTTGGTGAACGTGCCCATCGCGTTTGGCTGATAGGCGTGAACGACCTTGCCCAAGCTGATTTCAACTTCTTTGCCATTGGCATCGCGGGCGGTCAGGCTGTCGCGGTTGAAGGCCTCGCGCAGCGCGCCGAGCCGAGACTCGATGTCCTTGTAACGCGCGTCGTACTCGGCACGCTCACTGGCCATATCGGCCTGTGCAGCAGCATCGAGGGTGCCATTGAGTTCAAGCCTGCGAGCCTGCAAGCGCAGACGCTCGATGCCATGGTTGATGGCACCGATGTCGCTCTTCTCAAGACTGTCCAGCTCGTCGGCTATTTTTTCGACACGCTGGATACGCGCCTGCAGCGTCGGCCAGGCGGCTTGACCTTCAGCAATGATCTTGCCGCTCTCTTTGACGTTAACCAGATAACCGTAAAAGTTGCCCCACTCGCGACGCTCAAGGGTCATCAGCTCGGCAGGCCGACTTTGATCGGTCAGCCATTCGCCCACCACCCACGTGAAATCGCTGGGCCCTATGTCGCGGTTACCGACTTTGAACAGCTCGCGAGTCATGAACTCCGCGCCCTGCTCAGGCACAGGCACAGGCAGGCCGGCACCTTTCAAGCGCGCACGGGGCACCAACTCGGACTGCACCAACTCGCCGACCAGCACGTGGTTTTCCTGATTGGGCACATCGTATTGCGCAGCGATCAGGTCAGACGGCCAGAAGTGCCCCAGCCCTCTGATCGCAATCACCAGCAACAGGCCGACAGTCATGATCACAGCGATGGAAACGGCACCCGCACTCATCCAGACGCCTGGGGCGCCGCTTTTGAACCAGCTCTTGAGGGAGTTCTGTTTCACGAACTTCTACCTTCCTTAGAGAGACGAGTATTTCTTGCGCAGGCGCTGACGAATCAGCTCTGCCAAGGTGTTCATGGCGAAAGTGAACATCAACAGCACCAACGCCGCGAGGAACAACACTCGATAATGACTGCCTCCCACTTCGGATTCCGGCATCTCCACCGCGACGTTCGCCGCCAGAGTGCGCATGCCTTCAAACAGATTCATGTTCATGACGGGAGTATTGCCGGTTGCCATCAACACGATCATGGTTTCACCGACCGCGCGCCCCATGCCGATCATCAGCGCCGAGAAAATCCCGGGGCTGGCGGTGAGGATCACCACCCGAGTCAAGGTCTGCCACGGCGTCGCGCCCAAGGCCAGTGAGCCCAGAGTCAACCCGCGCGGCACGCTGAACACGGCGTCTTCGGCAATGGAATAGATGTTGGGGATTACCGCAAACCCCATCGCCAGACCAACCACCAATGCATTGCGCTGGTCGTAGGTAATCTTCAGGTCGTTGGTAATCCAGGAGCGCATATCACCGTCGAAGAACCAGTTCTCCATGTGCGAACTCATGCCCAGCGAGGCCCAGCCTACCAGCAGAATGACGGGAATCAGGATCGCGCTCTCCCAGCCGTCGGGCACACGCAGGCGAATCGAGTCAGGCAGTCGGGTCCACAGGTAACCCGCCAGCAGAATGCCAATCGGCGTGAAAATCAGCAGGCTGAAAATACCCGGCAAGTGAGCTTCCAGGTAAGGCGCAAGGAACAAACCCGCGAAGAACCCAAGAATCACTGTCGGCATCGCTTCCATCAGCTCGATCACCGGCTTGACCTTGCGGCGCATGCCGGGCGCCATGAAGTACGCGGTATAAATGGCCGCCGCTACCGCCAGCGGCGCAGCCAGCAACATGGCGTAGAACGCTGCTTTCAGCGTGCCATAGGTCAGCGGCGCAAGGCTGAGCTTGGGCTCAAAGTCGCTGTTGGACGCCGTGGATTGCCAGACGTATTGAGGTGAGTCGTAGTTCTCATACCAGACCTTGCTCCACAACGCACTCCACGAGACTTCCGGGTGCGGATTCTTCAGGATCAGTGGCAGCAATTTCCCGCCCTGCTCAACCACCACCCGGTCGGCCCGCGGCGACATACCAATCACGCCCGGCCCTTCAGTGACTTGCTCAACCAACAACGTGCGATGCGCAGTGCTGTGAAACACCCCAAGCTTGCCCGAGGCGTCCATGGCGATAAAACCCTTGCGGCGCTGCTCGGCGGTAATCTGGGTGATAGCAGCGCTGCCCATCTTGAAGTCGCGAATATGCTGCAAACGCTGCTCGCCATCGGTATCACGGGCCATGAACCACTGCGCGATACCGCCTCGGGAGTTACCAATGACCAGCGAAATCCCGCCCACCAACTGCGTGCTGGCGGTGGTTTCAGCGCTGGCGTCTTCGAGCAGCTTGTAGCGCCCGTTCAGCGTGCGATCACGCAGGTCGAACACGTCGGCCTGAGCACGGCCGTTGATCACGTACAACCATTGTTGGCGAGGATCGATGTAGATCGCCTTCACGGCAGCGGACAACTGCGGCAGATCGATGCGACTCTGCTCGTTGGTGGTCTCGCCGGTCATCATGTTTTCTGTCTGCGTCAGCGACAACACCTGCAATTGCGTGCCCGTCGAGCCCGCCAGGATCAGCGTGGAATCAGTGGCGTTGAGATTGACGTGCTCAATGGCGCGGCCTTCCTCGTCAAGCGTCAGCGGCGTCTCGCCATACGGGTAGCTGATGGCCGGGGTAATGGTTTTTTTATTACCGGGATAGGTGATGGCATAAGTGTGCTTGAACACCAACACTTCGCCATTGGACAGGCCCACCGCCAGCAATGGCTTACCGGGTTGATCCTGTCCGACCGATGTCACGCTGACCCCTGCTGGCACTGGCAACGCCACCCGTTTGAGTTCGGTGCCATCCTGGGTGCTGAAAAACAGCACTTCGCCTTTGTCCGAGACGCGCATGCCGATCTGATTCTGCTCCTCGATAGTGAGCACCATCGGCTTGCCGGCACCTTGCATCCAGGCTGGCGTCTGCGCGGTTTTGGCGGTCAAGTCGGCACCCTGAAACAACGGCGCGACGACATAGGCAAGATAAAAAAAGATAAGCGTAATCGCGGCCAACACAGCAAGACCGCCAACCAGTACATACCAGCGGGTCAGTCGGTCATTGAACGCACGCATACGGCGCTTGCGTTGCAGCTCGGGCGTATTGAAATCAATGCGCGCGGGGGGAGATTTTTCGGTCATCGATGAATTGGCCAGATCACTCATGCGCACACCCTAGCGGTCCTGTATGACAAATACATTACAGCGTGGTGACGCAAAAAAGCCCGCCGCCCTGGAGTCGTGGCAGCGGACTGATGCTTGTGTTGCGAGCCTTGATCCATCAGGCCTGCTTGTTCTTCATAAGCAGGGCGATCATCTCGCCCCGCGTCGGGGTTATTTCGCTGCGGCGCCCGCAACACCTTCTTGTAATCCCAAATCAACCAACGCTTTGGTAACCACCTTGGCTGGAAGAGGAATGTAACCGTCTTTCATGACAACTTCCTGACCTTGTTTGGACAAAACAAGGCGGATGAACTCGGCTTCCAGCGGCGCCAGTGGTTTGTTGGGTGCTTTGTTGACATAGACATAAAGGAAGCGCGCCAGCGGGTATGTTCCATTCAGGGCGTTGGTTTCGTTGTCTTCGACGTATTCGCCGCCCTCTTTACGTGCCAGCGGCACGGTGCGCACATTGGACGTTTTATAACCAATCCCCGAATAACCGATGCTGTTCAGCGAACTGCTGATGGAGCTGACCACAGAAGCTGAGCCCGGTTGTTCGTTGACGTTGGCTTTGAAGTCACCTTTGCACAGCGCTTCTTCCTTGAAGTAACCGTAAGTGCCAGACACCGAGTTACGACCGAACAGCTGGATCGACTTACCCGCCAGATCGCCGGTCACACCAACATCGCCCCAGGTTTTCACATCGGCCTTGGCGCCGCAAAGGCGAGTCGCCGAGAAGATCGCGTCCACCTGCTGCAGGGTCAAGCCCTTGATCGGGTTGTCCTTGTGAACGAATACGGCCAACGCATCAACAGCAACCGGAATCGCCGTCGGTTTGTAGCCGTATCGTTGCTCGAATGCCGACAGTTCGCCGTCTTTCATCTTGCGGCTCATCGGGCCGAGCGTTGCGGTGCCTTCAGTCAGTGCGGGCGGGGCAGTCGAAGAGCCTGCGGCCTGAATCTGGATATTCACCGAGGGGTATTCTTTTTTGTACGCCTCGGCCCACAAGGTCATCAGGTTGGCCAACGTGTCAGAACCAACACTGGACAAGTTGCCCGAAACACCGCTGGTTTTGACGTAAGGCTTGATCGCCGGATCAACCGCAGCCACTGCATTGGCAGTGCCTACACCGGCAGCGACGAAAGTCATTGCTGTTATCAAACGCTTGAGAGTCATGCCTTGCTCCTGGTTGCGACGAAAAAATTGGCGAGCATTGAATCCTCACTATGGGCAACGGTATGACCAAATTATGACAGACAGATGACGGGGAGACCTTAAATCGTATCCAGCCTTGCTACCGGCAGCACGCCGTAAAAAATCATTGCATTAAGTAATAAGTTCGGATTAAACATGAACTGTAGTATTTCGAATTGATATAGGACCCAAAAGAATATTTGTAATAATCAATATTTACGACTGCATAAATCAACTGATCAACATACGTACACAGGAGCTGTGCCATGAACGAACAATGGAATTTTAAAAACATGCGATCCGCGCAAGAGTTTCGTGACAAGCTGGCTATTTATGGGCCATCTTCCGCAGGAAGAGCATCACCACTTCCCGTCCTTGAGTACGACACTAATTTTGGAACCGAGGGAAAGGCCGTATTTGATGTTCCTGGGCATACCTTAACCTGGGCTTCGTACATCACACTCGATGACAAGAAATCAAAATTTTTGGTGAGTGTGTATGAGACGCTCCGAGCGCCCCATGACGAACCCAAATATTCCGCGATTGTGCGAATTACTGCCCAAGGCGAGATTGATACATCATTCGGCCCAAACAATGATGGTTATCTCCAAGTAAAGTTTGAAGAATTAAACTATACAATGCCCGACTTCATCCATGAAATGTCAGATGGCCGTTTAGTCATTTCTGGGAATATTGTGAGAGTCGAGGACAGCGTCTATTACACCACACCAATGATTACGAGACTCAAGCCTGACGGCACACCAGACCCCGACTTTGCGAACAATGGCATCCTTGATGTGGCACAATTGCTCGGCATGAATATCTATAAATCTGTGACAACGGTGCTACCCAACGGAAAAATACTACTCCTGGTCTTGAATACATCAGACACTGTCCCACACTCCTATCTTGTGAGGCTTTCCGAAACAGGAACGCTGGATACCTCTTTTCAAGGGAAAGGTTATGTAGAAATAGTGACGTCCACTAATGATCCCACTTACATGACAAAGTCAAACCTGATCAACAACGCTGGCGATATAGTTCTTAGCGGCGCAAGTCAGCTTGACTCTTTTATGACACGCCGCAACGCAGACGGAAACACAGAATATCGATTCGGTAATGCAGGGGTTGTAAGTTTGCCCGTGTCGAGCTTCGGCTCATATGACTGCAGTACCGACTTAAACACTTCTCATTTACTCGTCTGTGGCTCGTCGGACAAAAGGGCGATGCTTGCGCACTATAAAGTCACCGGAGAAGTCGAGGTTAAATTCAACGATGGCAAGCCGACTTTGACAGATTTCGAGAAAGGGTTTGGTGAAAGCCTCTGGGAGAAAGCAAACATCCAACCCGACTCTGCGGGAAAAATATTAACTGTCGGGACAGGCTTTATAGGCGCAACCACCTCATGGTCAGTGATGGGACGATATCTCCGTACAGGAGAACTTGATCATAGCTTCGCGAACGGAGCAGGCCTCGGGTCCCCCATTGACGCAGCGTTCTTCGGAGGCGCAACAGCATTCATAACAACGAACGACAATCGTGTTCTGTGTCCTGGCTTATATCAAGGCTCAGCCGCTATATTGGCTTTCAAGGTATAACCCAAAATTTCGTGGACTCAGTCATTGAGTCCACGATCCAATTAGGTGTTAGGTCTCCCTAATTAACGATTAAGCACTTTTGGCCGTTTTAAGCAGATAAACACCAATGGCCATTCCCAGCGCACACAGGATCGCCACATACCAGGCCGGGCCCATCGGATTGGCCTTGAGCATGAGCGTCACCACCATCGGGGTCAGGCCGCCAAAAATCGCGTAGGCCAGGTTGTACGAAAACGATAAACCAGAGAACCGCACCACTGGCGGAAAGGCTTTAACCATGACGAACGGCACGGCGCCGATAGTGCCGACAAACAAACCGGTGATTGCGTACAACGGGTACAACAAATCCGGATGAGCGCCAATCAGGTGGTAAAACGTCCAGGAGGTGATCAGCAGGCACAGCGAGCCAATCAGAAAAACAACGCCTGCACCGAAGCGATCGGCCAGTGCGCCTGCCGCGATACAACCGAGGCTGAGCATGACAATCGCCAAACTATTGGCCTTAAGTGTCACGGCGGGGGTGAAGCCGTAGACGGTTTGCAGAATGGTCGGGGTCATCAAAATGACTACCACTACGCCCGCCGACAGTAGCCAGGTCAACGCCATCGACAGCACCACGGCGCCACGATGGTCGCGCAATACCGCCTTGAGCGGGACTTCGTCGGCCAGTGCCTTGCGCAACTGCAATTCCGCAAAAACGGGGGTTTCGTGCAGCCAGCGACGCAGGTAAACCGACATCAGACCGAACACGCCACCGAGCAAGAATGGGATTCGCCACGCGTAGTCCGAAACCTCAGCCGGTGTGTAAAGGCTGTTGATCCAGGTAGCGACCAGTGAGCCCAACAAAATCCCGGCAGTCAGACCGGAGGTCAGCGTGCCACAAGCGTAACCGACGTTACGTGCGGGAACGTGTTCGGAAACGAATACCCACGCTCCAGGCACTTCGCCTCCAATCGCGGCACCTTGAATCACGCGCATCAGCAACAGCAACAGCGGTGCCCAAATGCCGATTTGCGCATACGTTGGCAGCAATCCCATGACCAAGGTCGGCACCGCCATCAGGAAAATGCTCAGGGTGAACATTTTTTTGCGGCCCAGCAGATCGCCAAAATGCGCCATGACGATTCCGCCCAAAGGACGGGCCAAATAACCGGCGGCAAAAATGCCAAACGTCTGCATCAAACGCAGCCATTCAGGCATGTCTACTGGGAAGAACAGCTTTCCGACCACCGCCGCGAAGAACACGAAAATGATGAAATCGTAAAATTCCAGCGCACCACCCAATGCGGACAGCGACAGGGTTTTGTAATCGTTACGGGTCAGTGGACGCGATGACTGCGCAGCACTTGAAGGCACAGAGGACATGAAAATGGCTTCTCTTTTGAGGCTCTCTTGGGACAAATGATCAATAGCGTTGGAGGCCGGGGATAACGGCTGCGCACGGGATTTATCGACTCGACGGTGCAATCGGGCATCAAAATTGCGTGCCAGAGATGGCGTGATGCGCCAAATCGGTCCGGCACGATAGCAAATTGTTTCCAAATGCACATGGATGGAAACAACAGCCGGTCAAAATGAGCACCGAGCGGTCGTACCGCAACGCGTCTCCCGATATACTGCCGGGCCGCGACTCAGCCCCAGTCAGCGTAGGGAAGTTGTGCGAAAGCATTTAACCAAGTCGGTTTCGCAGAGTTTCCCTTTTTTAACGTACTAACGACTTTGAGAGTCATGGGTCAGAGGCACCCCAGGCATGATTGAGCTCGAACAAGAAGATCCAATTCCGCAGGGCGATCTCGCCTTGCAAATCACCGCTCTGCCCCGAGAAACCAATGGTTTCGGCGATATTTTCGGTGGCTGGCTGGTGGCGCAGATGGACTTGGCTGGTACAGCGATGGCCAGCAAGGTGGCCGCCGGGCGCGTGGCGACAGTCGCCATTGATCGCATGGCGTTCCTGGTTCCAGTCGCGGTGGGCGCACAACTGTCCTTTTATACACAGACATTGGAAATAGGTCGCAGCTCGATCCAGATGATGGTCGAGGTGTGGAGCGATGATCCGTTGTCCAGCGAATGGCGCAAAGTGACCGAGGCGGTGTTTGTTTTCGTTGCCATTGACGGCAGCGGTCGCACTCGCTCGGTACCCGCTCGCCGCTGACCTACCTCGACGTCTGGCGTCATTGCGCTTGGCATTGCGCAGTAAACTGATCAAGCTTTGCAGAGTCTGATTCAGTCACTGTCCTTCGAGTGAGAACTTATGCCAACGCTGCAAACGCCCAAGACTCAAGTCGAATCCATCAAGCTCGATGAGCTGAACTGCTGGCGGATTCGCCATGGCCATGCTGAGTTGGTCATTGCCCAGCAAGGCGCGCACATCATCAGCTATCAGCTTGACGGGCAGCAGCCGCTGATCTGGGCCAATCCCAATGCCGTGTTTAAACGGGGGAAGCCGATTCGTGGCGGCATGCCGATTTGCTGGCCCTGGTTCGGTAATTTTCAGCGCAACCCAAACAGCGTGCAGGCCATGCGTCAGAGCGACGAGCCAGCCAAGGCTCACGGTGAAGTCCGCGCCATCGATTGGGAATTGATGGGGATGGGCGAAGACGGTGACGCGCTGATCATTGAGTTCATCCAGCCACAGGCTGAAGGTCAATTGCCGGGCTGGCCGCATAAGGTTGGTTTGAAGCTGCACATCCGCCTGGATGATGCGCTGAATGTCAGCCTGGTGAGCTTCAACGCCGGTACAGAGCCCGTAACACTGAGTCAGGCGCTCCACAGCTATTTTGCGGTCAGTGATGTACATCAGATCAGCATTGAAGGACTCGATGGCGTTAAGTATCTGAACACACTGATAAGCTGGGACGATGAACAGGTGCAATCCGGCGATCTGACGTTCACTGCAGAGACTGACCGCATCTATCAGCGCACCCCTGACTTACTGTCTATCATCGATCCCCAGTGGAAACGCAAGATTCACCTCCAGACCCTGGGCTCCAACTCCTCGGTGCTGTGGAACCCCTGGATCGAAAAAACCAAAACGTTCTCGGACATGGAGCCCGATGGCTGGCAGGGAATGGTCTGTATCGAAACGGCGAATGTCATGAGCGACGTGGTGACGATTGCGCCGGATGAGATGCATGTGATGAGCGTGAGTATCTGGGCAGAAGCGTTGCAAGGGGACTGATTTATTTTTCGCGCTTTTTTGAAAAATGAATCTGTCCCCGACCCCGCCAATCTCGAAACCGGGGACAGATTCATTTACGGTGAAGCGATGTAAATAAATCAGTCCCCTTCGCGTAAGTCCCCTTCGCGTAAATAAATCTGTCGCCTTCGCGACGCATCTCTAGCGTCTGAAGACAGGCCTCGCGAATAAATTCGCGCCTACAGGTGTTTTCATGCACTTCAAAGATCTGCTTCTGTCACCACTCGCACTTTCGACGCATCCAGCGCATAGGCCGCGTCGGCCAGGTCGTTGTTGACCATCTCGATCTTCAATGCGCCGATCACCCACAGCGGCGTGTAGATGTCCTCGATGTTCAAACCCTTCGGATAACGCACCAGCACCAGTTGATTCGGTGGCGGTGGCGGCACGTGAATGCAAGCGCCCGGATAAGGCACGAGGAAGAACAACGTGCTGCGACCCTTGGCGTCGGTTTCCAACGGTACTGGGTAGCCACCCAAGCGGATGTTCTTGCCATTCATGGCGGGCACGGTTTTGGTGGAATACATTACGGCGGGCAAGCCCTTGCTTTGCTTCAACCCACCCTTGCTGTCGAACGTTCCCTGAGCTTCCGGAGAGTTGTGGTCGATTTCGGGCATGGCTTCGAGGGCTTTCTGATCCGACTTGGGCATTAGTTCGAGCCAATCGGTTTCAGGCAAATCAGCAGAATGTGCGAGTCCGCAGACCAGCAACAGAAAAACGAGGGGGAGACGACGCATGGGATGCTCGACGCAAATAGAGTTGCCGGGCATTCTAGCCCTCCGCGCACTATTCGCGCAGAGGGCCGGTCAGACATTCATTTTTTTCTGATCAGGCCGTAGATCACCAGCAGGATGATTGCGCCAACCAGTGCGCCGAGAAATCCCGCACCCTCGCCGGCCTGATAGATGCCCAACGCCTGGCCACCGTAAGTCGCTGCCAGCGAACCTGCGATGCCGAGCACAATGGTCATGATCCAGCCCATATTGTCGTCGCCTGGCTTCAGAAAACGTGCCAGCAGACCAACGATCAAGCCGATCAAGATGGTTCCAATGATTCCCATGCCATTTCCCTCTGTATTGAATGAATACGCCAAAGCCTAGACGGGTATTGACGTCACGCTATGAGAGCGGCGTGGTATGGGAATGGTTCAATGGCGATCTATTCTGTTGGATCGCCGCTCGCGCCAACAAATCTGATCAGCCCTTGATCAACACCTCAACCAACTTCACCTGACGATCCAGCGTTGCACGGTCGTTGCTGCGCACGGTGGCATGACCCACTTTGCGACCGACTTTGAATGCCTTGCCATAGTGATGCAGATGGCAGTCTTCAATGGCGATGACTTTTTCCACGGCAGGCACTTCACCGATGAAATTGAGCATGGCGCTCTCGCCGACCTTGGCGGTCGAGCCCAGTGGCAGGCCAGCAACCGCACGCAGGTGGTTTTCGAACTGGCTGCACTCGGCGCCTTCGGTGGTCCAGTGCCCGGAGTTGTGTACTCGCGGAGCGATTTCGTTGGCTTTCAGGCCACCATCGACTTCGAAGAACTCGAACGCCAGTACACCGACGTAATCCAGTTGCTTGAGCACGCGGCCAGCGTAATCTTCAGCCAGCGCCTGCAACGGGTGATCGGTACTGGCGATGGACAGGCGCAGGATGCCATTGTCGTGGGTGTTGTGTACCAGCGGGTAAAAGCGGGTTTCGCCATCGCGGGCACGTACCGCGATCAACGAGACTTCGCCGCTGAACGGCACGAAGCCTTCCAGCAGGCACGGCACGCTGCCCAGCTCATCAAAGGTATCGAGTACGTCTTGCGCAGTGCGCAACACTTTCTGGCCCTTGCCGTCGTAACCCAGGGTGCGGGTTTTCAGCACAGCTGGCAGCCCTATGCGAGCAACTGCCGCGTCGAGATCCGCCTGGGATTGGATGTCGGCGAACTCAGGCGTCGGAATGCCCAGATCCTTGAACATGCTCTTCTCGAACCAGCGATCGCGGGCGATGCGCAGGGCCTCGGCGCTCGGGTAGACCGGCACGAACTGTGACAGGAATGCCACGGTTTCAGCAGGTACGCTTTCGAACTCGAAGGTCACCAGATCCACTTCATCAGCCAACTGACGCAAGTGGTCCTGATCGCCATAATCAGCACGCAAATGCTCACCCAACGCCGCCGCACAGGCGTCCGGCGCAGGGTCGAGGAAAGCGAAGTTCATTCCCAGCGGCGTACCCGCCAGAGCCAACATGCGACCCAACTGGCCGCCACCGATTACACCGATCTTCATGAAAACCTCAGGCCTGCCGTGGGTCTGGATTGTCCAGAACGCTGTCTGTTTGTTCAGCGCGGAATTGCTTGAGCACTGTATGGAATTGCGGGTGTTTGGCGCCCAGTATACTGGCCGACAGCAGCGCTGCGTTGATTGCGCCCGCCTTGCCAATGGCCAACGTCGCCACCGGAATACCAGCAGGCATTTGCACGATAGAGAGCAAGGAGTCAACGCCCGACAGCATCGAAGACTGCACCGGGACGCCCAGCACCGGAAGGTGAGTCTTGGCCGCACACATACCCGGCAAGTGAGCAGCGCCACCTGCGCCCGCGATGATCACCTCGATGCCACGCCCTTCAGCCTCTTCGGCGTACTGGAACAGCAAGTCCGGCGTGCGGTGAGCCGACACCACTTTGACTTCGTACGGGATGCCTAGCTTTTCAAGCATATCGGCGGTGTGGCTAAGGGTGGACCAATCGGACTTGGAGCCCATGATCACGCCAACCAGTGCGCTCATCGTCGTGCCTCTTCATCGGGCGCCCGCAGGCGCGTCTAAAAACAACAAGCCACGCGGGGAGAACCGGCGTGGCTTGTCGTGCGAATTAATGGTCGGTGCAACCGGCCAAAGGCCGCGCAGTATACCGTAAAGTGCCGGGAAAACAGCCCTTTTGGCGACCACCTGTTAGGTAGAGTTCACCGCGTGTTCTGATCGTGCCGCAACGCTGGGTTCATCTGCAAGAACCTGTCCGGCTCAGGGCTCGGTACTTAGAAAGTCGGCCATCCGCTGGCGATTTTTCACGCTGTACGAATAACAGTTTCCTCGACCGGTATCACGGTTCGGATACACGAACGTTTCACATACACCGCCAAATGCGTTGTGTTGCAACTCTGAATCTTCATGCACCGCGCCAAGACTGTGTCCGATCTCATGGGCGATAGCCTGATAAGTAACCAAAGAGGCCACCAGGCTATTTTTCCCTTGGTATGCAACACCGACGGTGTTTTCGTTCAATTGATCGTTGGTCACGAGCAGGTACTTGTCGGTTTTTTCCAATGAGAGACGGTGTTGCTCCACATAACGGCGCACCTGTTTATCCCAATCGGCAATGACCTGTGCTTCATACCCCTTATAATTCATGTCCGTCATGCCTGGAATAGAGCGCATATAATGGATAGAAAATTCGCGACCCGTAACTTTCTGCAGCTCTTGAATACAGTCCTTGAGGTAATTCTTGGGGACAATACGCCGTGTAGCGGCATCGACATCATCGTGATAAAACAAATATAAATTAACAGGCTTTTTGGAGAGTGACATTCTAAATCCTTTTAGAAGTAAGCGCCCATCTTCATGATTGGCGGTTTAGGAGGAATCCAATCCTCAATTCAGAACTTATAGCTTGCCCTACTCAAAAGCACCCCCGCCCACACAGCGCAACGCGTAGGCTCTAGCAGTTACACACTGTAGGAAAATCAATTTAAATGATAAGCAGCGCTTGGTTTTCAATGCTTTCTGCCCGTTACAACAGCGCAGTTTCAACGACATCTTATTAACAAAGGTCTGCAATATTGGACTACACGGACATCGAGCTCCGACCACAAAACGAGCGCGAAAGGGTCACCCAGTGGCGCTCATTGGTTGCCCGATAGAGTGAAGATAATAATCTTCCCTCTCGAACCAAAAGCCATCAATACGTCAGACTGTCGCTCGTATCCACCGCACGGCGATCGCTTTGATAAGTGCTACTTGGCAGTCGGATGCTCCAACTTACGCCACAACAACCGCACGTTGGCTTTGCGCACCAGTGCGCAGCGATACAAGCGAATTTCCAGCGGCACATGCCATTGTGCGCCGCCACAGATCACCAGTTCACCACGCTCAAGTTCAGCCACCACACTCAATCGTGGAACCCAGGCAATGCCCAGTCCTTGAAGCGCCATGCCTTTGAGGCTATCGGCCATTGCCGTTTCGTAAACAGTGGTAAAGCGCAGACTGCGCTGGCGCAGCAGCAGGTTCACCGAGCGCCCGAGAAACGCGCCAGCACTGTAGGCCAGTAACGGCACGCTGTGTTCGCCTTCCAGGTCAAACAGCGGTTTGCCATCCGCGTCTGCCGAGCAGACCGGCAGCATTTCGGTCATGCCCAAGTGCAGCGACGGGAAAATCTCGGCGTCCATTTGCAGCGCTGCATCCGGGTCGTAAAACGCCAACATCAAGTCACAACCACCCTCACGCAAAGCGTGTACGGCATCGCCAACATTGGTGGCGACCAAGCGCGTGGCGATATTCAATCCCTCATTGCGCAGTTGGGCGATCCAGCGAGGGAAGAAGCTCAACGCCAATGAATGCGCCGCCGCGATCTGCATGACCTCGCCCTGCCCGCCTTCAAGGTGGTGTAGATGGCGCAAAACTTCGCCCAGTTGCTCAACCACCGTTCGGGCTGTCACCAAAAATAATTGCCCCGCAGCCGTCAGTTCGATGGGCGTGCGCGAGCGATTGACCAACGTCAGGCCCAACGCGGCTTCCAGACTGCGGATGCGACGACTGAATGCCGGTTGCGTAACGAACCGACGCTCCGCTGCCTGGGAGAAACTGCGCGTGGCGGCCAGAGCGCTGAAGTCCTCCAGCCATTTACTTTCAAGATTCATCGTGTCCTCCCACGGACGTGGATGCCGCTTGTTAATCGTAGAAGCGTGTTGTCCCGCGATCTGGCGCGCAGCGGCAGCAAACATCCGAAATAAGGGTTTACCTGCCGCACCGCGTTCCCGAATTCACGACTGCTGTGCAGCCGATCGTGGGACATTTGTGCATTCATGCCATTCATACGCTCGTCACAATCGGAACGTCACATCAATATTATGCCGTTTGTGCATAGGCCAGCGCTTTACAGCATTGGTCCAAAATACCCCGCAAGCCTAGTATTAAAGGCGTTCCGGCTTAGTCCGTGCCCTCCTTGAGACTTTCTCTATCATGTCCTGCGCTGCATCATTTCGCACCGAAAAAGACTTGCTTGGCGTTCTCGACGTACCCGCTGAAGCGTATTACGGCATCCAGACATTGCGAGCGGTGAACAACTTTCACCTTTCCGGCGTCCCGATTTCCCACTACCCAAAGCTGGTTGTGGCACTGGCCATGGTCAAGCAGGCCGCCGCCGACGCCAACCATCAACTCGGGCACCTGAACGACGCCAAGCACGCGGCCATCAGCGAAGCCTGCGCGCGTCTGGTTCGCGGCGATTTTCACGACCAGTTCGTAGTGGACATGATTCAGGGCGGTGCTGGCACCTCGACCAACATGAACGCCAACGAAGTCATCGCCAACATTGCCCTTGAAGCGATGGGCCATGAGAAAGGCCAATACACATACCTGCACCCCAACAACGACGTGAACATGGCGCAGTCGACCAACGACGCCTACCCCACCGCGATCCGCTTGGGTCTGCTGTTGGGCCATGACGCCCTGCTCGCCAGCCTCGATAGCCTGATTCAGGCCTTCGCCGCCAAAGGACAGGAATTCAATCACGTTCTGAAAATGGGCCGTACCCAGCTTCAAGACGCGGTGCCAATGACCCTTGGCCAGGAATTCCGCGCTTTCGCCAACACGCTGACCGAAGACCTCAACCGCCTGCGCACCCTGGCGCCTGAACTGCTGACCGAAGTGAACCTGGGCGGTACCGCCATCGGCACTGGCATCAACGCCGATCCGGGTTACCAGCATTTAGCCGTACAGCGTTTGGCAACCATCAGCGGTCAACCGCTGGTACCGGCCGCCGACCTGATCGAAGCCACCTCCGACATGGGCGCGTTCGTGTTGTTCTCCGGCATGCTCAAGCGCACGGCGGTGAAGCTGTCGAAGATCTGCAACGACCTGCGCCTGCTATCCAGCGGCCCGCGCACCGGCATCAACGAAATTAACCTGCCGGCGCGTCAGCCGGGCAGCTCGATCATGCCGGGCAAGGTCAACCCGGTGATTCCGGAGGCAGTGAACATGTGCGCCTTCGAGATCATGGGCAACGATCTGGCGCTGACTATTGCCGCAGAAGGCGGTCAGTTGCAGTTGAACGTCATGGAGCCACTGATCGCGTACAAGATCTTTGATTCGATCCGCCTGCTGCAACGCGCCATGGACATGCTGCGTGAGCACTGCATCGTCGGCATCACCGCCAACGAAGCCCGCTGCCGTGAACTGGTCGAGCACTCGATTGGTCTAGTCACCGCGCTGAACCCGTACATCGGTTACGAAAACGCGACCCGCATCGCCAGAATCGCCCTCGAAACCGGGCGCGGCGTGCTGGAACTGGTGCGCGAAGAAGGTTTGCTCGATGACGTGATGCTCGCCGACATCCTGCGCCCGGAAAACATGATCGCCCCGCGACTGGTGCCTTTGAAGGCCTGATCGCAACCTTGCTGCAAACGATCACCAGGCTGAGGGTCTAGACACCCCTCATCCTTTTGAGGGCCACAAGCCACGTGCTTTTGGCCCTTTTTTTTGGCCGGCAATGCTCTTCAAGATCGGTTTGCGTATCCTGTGGCAGGCCGATCATCGACACACGTTGATCCATCAGGGGACAGTCATGAGTCGCGAAAACCACGCTTCAGCCAAGCACATCATGGTGCTCTATACCGGCGGCACCATCGGCATGCAGGCCAGTGCGAACGGTCTGGTGCCCGCCTCCGGTTTTGAAGCGCGGATGGCTGAGCAACTGGCCGCACAGCCAGAGCGGGTCGTGCCGCAATGGTCGTTCCGCGAAATGTCTCCTCTGATCGACAGCGCCAACATGACACCTGCGTATTGGCAGCGTTTACGCCAAGCGGTGGTCGAGGCAGTCGATGTCGACGATTGCGATGCGGTGTTGATCCTGCATGGCACCGACACCCTGGCCTACAGCGCGGCGGCCATGAGTTTTCAGCTTCTGGGCCTGAAGGCACCCGTGGTTTTTACTGGATCGATGCTGCCAGCAGGCGTGCCCAACAGCGATGCCTGGGAAAACCTCAACGGCGCGTTGTTGGCATTAAGTGAAGGGTTGGCGTCGGGCGTACATCTGTTTTTCCACGGCGAGCTATTGGCCCCGACGCGTTGCGCGAAGATTCGCAGCGTTGGACGCCATCCCTTCGCGGCATTGAATCGCTTACGCGGTGGTGATGCTGCTTTGCAATTGCCTTCGGCGCTGGATTATCGGCAACCGAAAAAACTCGCCAGCGTGGCGGTGTTGCCATTGTTCCCCGGCATCGGCGCAACGCAACTGGACGCGATGATCGACAGCGGCATCCAGGGGCTGGTACTGGAATGCTTCGGCAGCGGCACCGGCCCCAGTGATAACCCGGCTTTTCTTGCCAGCCTCGAACGCGCCTGTCAGCAAGACATCTACGTCGTCGCCATCACCCAGTGCCACGAAGGCGGCGTCGAACTGGACATCTACGAAGCTGGCAGCCGTTTGCGCGGGGTTGGTGTGTTGTCGGGTGGCGGCATGACCCGCGAAGCAGCATTCGGCAAACTGCACGCCTTGATCGGCGCAGGGCTTGCACCGGATGAAGTGCGGCGCTTGGTGGAGCTGGATGTGTGTGGGGAGTTGCTGTAAACAACGTTGCTCTTTTGTCGGCGCCGTCAAAGGCCGCAAAAGCGATGTTTCAGATAGAGACTTTTCGGCTGGACCGATGCATCGCAGCCTTCGGCGGCTCCTGCCGTTGAACGGTGTGCGCTGGTTGGGTATGGCCAGGCACAACACTTGCTCACCCTTTCGATTAAAAACAATCGGAACGCCCGCCATGCTCCACTCCCACCTCACCACGCTCAACGCCGTTTCGCTGGTTCTAAGCGCATTCGCCGCCGAAGGTTTAAGCAGCGAGCCCTTGCTGGCCGGGAGCGGGATCGTTGAAGCAGACTTGAGTCGGCCTGACATTCGCATCACCACCCACCAGGAGATGCAGGTGTGCGCCAACGCGGTGGCACTGCGCCAGGAGATCGGCCTGCAACTCGGGCGGCGGATGCATGTGTCGTCTTACGGGATTCTCGGTTACGCGCTGCTCACCGCCGCCACTTTCGGTGACGCCCTGCGGCTGGCACTGCAGTATCCAGCGTTGCTCGGCACGCTGTTCGAGCTGAGCTTAGTCGAGGACGGCGAGCACATCTGGTTCAGCGCCAGCGACTACCGCGACGACGAAGGTCTGCGAGTGTTCAATGCCGAGTTATGCATCGGTTCGTTGAAGGTCATTTGTGATGACCTGCTAGGCAAGCCGCTGCCGCTACTGGCGGCTCGTTTCGCGCATTCGGCCCCGGACTATCAATCCTGCTACGTCGACAGCTTCACTTGCACGCTGCAGTTCAGCGCCCGGGATAATGCCTTTGCCTTCGACAAGGTATGGCTGGAGCAACCGCTGCCGCTGGCCGACCCCGTTACTCATCGCGACATGCGCGAACGCTGTCGGCGGCAGAACATTGAGTTCACCGGTCGCCAGGCGTGGCTTGGACGTATCCGCCAGCTACTGGCCGATCAGCTCGATCAAACCCCGAGTTTTGGGGTGATTGCGCAAAAAATGAACTGCTCCGAGCGCACCCTTCGCCGCCACCTGCACACGACCGGCAGTAGCTATCAACAACTGCTCGACGAGCTACGCTTTGAACGTGCCAAGCAGTTGCTCTATGAGGACCGCCTGCCCATCCACCGTATCGCCGAGGTGCTGGGGTTCAGCGAAACCGCCAGTTTGCGCCACGCATTTATCCGTTGGAGCGGTGTGGCCCCCAGCCAGTTTCGCCGGTAGACCCTCCCTGCACACCGTCCCGCCTCCAAACAGGGCATAGCGCCTCATTAAAGGGCGATTTTCGGCCATATTTTTTGGCCGGAATAATCCCCTTTTGACCGCTTGCGCCGTTCACGGATGCGTTCATACCGCCAAGAATGAACGCCAACCCAACGCGGAGAACAAGAAAATGCTGACGATCTATTCGGACGATCACCACCTGCACCATGGTCGATGCGAACTCATCGACGGACAACTGATGCCGTGCTTTGAGATGCCATCGCGTGCCGACCACGTATTGCAACGCGTGAAGGATCGTCAGTTGGGGGCAGTCCAGGCGCCGAAAGACTTTGGAGTGGCACCCATTGCGCGCGTTCACACCGACGCCTATCTGGACTTCTTCAAAGGCGCATGGGCTCGCTGGGCTTTAACGGCCCCGGAGGGCGATCTGCTGCCCTACATCTGGCCCGCGCGCACCTTGCGCCATGTGCTGCCAAAAAGTTTGCATGGTCAGTTGGGCTATTACAGCTTCGACGGCGGCGCGCCCATCACTGCGGGCACCTGGCAAGCCGCCTATAGCGCTGCCCAGGTCGCCTTGACCGCACAAGCAGCGATTCAAAACGGCGCATACAGTGCGTTTGCGCTATGTCGCCCGCCCGGCCATCACGCGGCGAGCGATTTGATGGGCGGTTATTGCTACCTGAACAACGCTGCCATCGCCGCTCAGGCGTTCATTGATCAGGGCCACAAGAAGGTCGCGATCCTCGATGTCGACTACCACCACGGCAATGGCACGCAGTCGATTTTCTATGCGCGCAGCGACGTACTGTTCACCTCGATCCACGGCGATCCCGCCGCTGAATTCCCGTTCTTCCTCGGTTACGTCGATGAGCTGGGAGAAGGTGCCGGCGAAGGTTTCAACTTCAACTATCCATTGGCCGCTGGTAGCGGCTGGCAGCAATGGAGTGCTGCGCTGGAAAAGGCTTGCGCCGAGATCGAGCGCTACGGCGCCGATGTGATCGTGGTGTCGTTGGGCGTCGACACATTCAAGGACGACCCCATCTCGCAGTTCAAGCTCGACAGCCCGGATTACCTGCGCATGGGCCAACGTATCGCGCGTTTGGGCAAACCGACGCTGTTTGTGATGGAAGGCGGCTATGCCGTTGAGGAAATCGGAATCAACGCCGTGAACGTGCTGGAAGGTTTCGAAAACGCCTGACCCCACCGTCTCAGAAGAAGAGAGAACACGATGAACAGACTCAAGCATCTTATTGTTCCAGCCCTCTGCGCGACATTGCTGGGTGGCGCGGCCCAGGCAGACGAGGCCAAAACACTGCGCGTCTACAACTGGTTCGACTACATCACGCCCAAGACCCTGGAAGATTTCAAGACCGACACCAAGGTCAACCTGATCTACGACATCTTTGACACCAACGAAGCGCTGGAGGCCAAGCTGCTGACCGGCAACTCTGGCTACGACCTGGTGGTGCCGTCCAATGTGTTCCTGGCCAAGCAGATCGAGGCGAATGTGTTTCAGCCGCTGGACAAAAGCAAGCTGCCCAACTATTCGCATCTCGATCCCAAGCTAATGAAGCTGCTAGAGGCCAACGATCCCGGCAACAAATACGCCGTGCCTTACATGTACGGCACGATCCTGATCGGCTTCAACCCGGCCAAGGTCAAGGCCGCGCTGGGCGATAACGCACCAGTCGACAGCTGGGACCTGATTTTCAAGGAAGAGAACATCAGCAAGCTCAAGCAGTGCGGAGTAACGCTGCTGGATTCGCCGTCTGAGATTCTGCCGCTGGCCCTGCAACATTTAGGGCTGGACCCCAACAGCAAAAACCCGGCGGACTACACCAAGGCCGAAGCGTTGCTGATGAAGATTCGTCCCTACATCACCTACTTCCACTCATCCAAGTACATGGCCGACATCGCGAACGGAGACATCTGCGTGGCTGTGGGCTACTCGGGCAGTTTCTCGCAAGCCGCCAACCGCGCCAAGGAAGCCAAGAACGGCGTAGTGGTGGATATGCGGTTACCCAAGGAAGGCGCACCCATCTGGTTCGACATGCTGGCGATTCCTAAGAGTGCCAAGGACCCTGAAGACGCTCTCACCTTCATCAATTACTTGCTACAACCCAAGGTGATCGCGCCGATCAGCGACTTCGTCGGCTACCCGAATCCGAACAAGGACGCGACTGAACTGGTCGACCCGACAATCCGCAACAACCCGAACTTGTATCCCACCGAAGAGGCGATGAAGACCCTCTACACCCTGACGCCGTTGCCACGTGACGCAGAGCGGGCACGGACAAGAGTGTGGACCAAGATCAAATCGGGAACCTAGAAAGAGGCAAGCCTCAAGCGCTTCTGCCGAAGGCTGCGATAAGGTCCAAGGGACCTTTCAGGGGCCACCCGAAACACTGAGCACGCCGCGACGGATGAGCAGCAGCGGGCAATTGTGGTGATCAAACTCTTGATCGCTGCACGTATTGTAGGAGTGAACTTGTTCGCGAGGCGGTGTTTCAGACACACCTCATGGGTCGCCTCGCCAACAAGTTGGCTCCTACAAGTCGTCATCGCAAATGCTGTATGGACGGGTCTGAAGTTCACGGCGTAGGAGTCCGGCTTGCCGACGACCTGTCGCGCAGCGGCAGCGACATGATGTACGCGGTTTTCCTGTCAGGACAGGGGGGATTTATGGCTGCTGCTCATTCAGCACAATTTTTATGCCTGGGCAGGCTTTCGAATGAATTCACTCCTACAGAGCCGTGACCGCCACGGCTAACTCTTCTGGCGGGCGTGGCGTAGGGCATTTCTGAAAGTGCTGTAATTATTACGGTTTATACGCTTCGTCTAATGACATTCCCCAAGTCCAGAATCTATCGTCTCGTCCGTTTTTTTATTCGACGGCTAAGGACGCTGAACACATGGTCTTTGATGCATCCCTCACATCGGCAATAGCTCATTTCTTGAGCGCAACCCGCTAGTGCGCAAAGATTACTCTTGAGGAGTGCAGACATGTCCAGGCCGTATGCGTCTGTTTTCAAAGATCGAAACGCGGTTGCAGAATGTTGGACGTCTGGGGTCAGGGCTTGAGAATCGAGGCAAGGTGAAAAAGATCCTGGGTATTTCAAGCAAGAGCTATCTGCATTCGGGTGAACTCAGAGGCTACGCCCAGACCGTCAGGAAAATTTCCACCACTGCCAAAGTGCTCAGTAACGG
>NZ_DASWOT010000118.1:0-34447 GCF_036404235.1 Pseudomonas sp. | reverse complement strand
AACCTGAGTAGTATCACCATATTTCAAACGAAAAATGGAATTTCCTCGATGGATTTCAGCTCTGGCCTTACGCGGGCGGACACGCGTCGCAGCTGGCAAAGTCCTCATGAGGGCACAAGCCGCGGGTTTACGTTGATCGAGTTGATCGTCGTCGTGGTGATCGTGGGTATTTTTGCGGCGATTGCGATACCGAGCTTCGGCTACATGATTCACAAGAGCAGCGTCACGGCGGCGGCCAACGAGCTGTATGACTTGTTGCAGTATTCGCGTGGGGAGGCGGTGACTCGCAGTACAGCGATTATCATCAAGGCGAGCAATGGCTGGAACGCCGGTATCACGATCGCAAAGGTGTCGGCCGATAAAGATTATCTGCGCCAGATTGGCGACGAAGGGCTCCAGAATTCGGTAACGATCGAGAGCGCCGTAAGCAGCCTTACGTTTTCCTCAACAGGTAATGCCTCGGCGTCCACCTGCTTTAAAGCCTACTACTCCTCGGACAAATCCGTCGCCAGCCAGTACATCACTGTTCTGTCCA
Organism: Pseudomonas sp.; assembly: GCF_036404235.1. Classification (GTDB taxonomy): domain Bacteria; phylum Pseudomonadota; class Gammaproteobacteria; order Pseudomonadales; family Pseudomonadaceae; genus Aquipseudomonas. The sequence goes on along the minus strand of NZ_DASWOT010000118.1, from coordinate 33,912 downwards.
GCGGACGTATCAATGCGCCCAGCTCGGTGAGCACTGAGGGGTGCCCATGACTATCGGTTCGAGAGCGAACGCCAGCGGTTTCAGCATGATCGAGGTATTGGTCAGTCTTTTGATCACGGTCATTGGCGTACTGGGCATGGTCGCGTTGCAGAGCAAGGCCATTCCCTACACTCAGGATTCGGTACAACGAAATACCGCCATCATGCTGGCCGATGATCTGCTTGAGATCATTCGTACCAACGGCACATGCACGCCAACCAACTCATGCTTGAAGGCCCCAGGCGCCAGTTTTCCTGCCAGCGCCGATAAATGCATACCCACGCCATCGGCCCTCAACCAGCAGATAGGTTGCTGGGCGGTAAGAGCGGGCAATGCACTTCCAGGTGCAAATACGCTGCTGAGCAAGTCGTTCTATATCTGCCGAAGCATCGAGCCACGTGACGCAACGGTCTCTGCTTGCGCGACAGAAAACCTGGTCGATACCGACATAGAGATACAAGTGGCCTGGACAGTAAAAGCGGCGGGCGAATGCCTTGACCCACTCGACAACAGCACCACGTGTACTTACAGAGTCAGGACGCGCCTTAAATGAACTCAGCGCTTAAACACCCACGAACAACGTGCAGCCAGCACGGGCTGTCGTTGATTGAGTTGATGGTCGCCATGACCATCGGTTGCTTCCTAATTCTGGGAGTGACGCAGATCTTCATCAACAATCAGAAAAGCTATCTATTCCAGCAAAGTCAGGTCGGCAACCAGGAAAACGGCCGCTTTGCCCTTGCTGTTCTCGGCCAAGAACTATCCAGAGCGGGTTACAGAAGCAAACCAACGACATTCTTTGCTGCAAGCAGTGGCTTGGGCTGTGATTTCCCCAAGGGCACCTCGGTCTATGCCTTGTCATCCACAGCCCTGTGCATCCAGTATCAGGCTGCTAATCGTTCTGACTTGACCTGTCAGGGAGCGGCTTTGTCCAACGCTGACCAGACGACTATCGCTATCCCCTATAACCAGAACAATCCAATCGTCATCGAGAAAATAGCGCTCGACACCGCCACCCACTCAATCACCTGCACCGTTGGAAGCAACACTCAACAACTGGTGACAGGCGTCCTGGATTTGCGATTCGATTATGGTGCAGGCACGGAGGAAAAAACCGTCTCCAGCTTCAGCTCAGCGCCAACAGGTGTTATTGGAGCCGTCCGATACACAGCGTTGATGCAAAGCGGGACCAGTTCGATGCTCGACACCACTGCGACATCCAGCGTGCTGACAGACTGGAACAACCGGTATACGACGAAGTACGAGGACACCAGCAAGATCTATCAGATCGTACAGAGCACCGTCATGCTCAGGAATCAAATGCCATGACGTCATCACCCAATACCACTCGTTATTCAATGGCCCAACGTCAGAACGGCGCGACCTTACTGGTTGCCATCATGATGCTGCTGATCATCACCTTACTGGCCATCTCCAGCATGCGCGGTGTTTCGCTGGAATCGCGGATAACCGGCAACCTCAAACAGCAAAAAATGTTGACCAACGCTGCAGAAGCAGCGTTGCGTCTGGGTGAAGTGAGCATCAGTACTAAATCGGCTCCCATTCCACAGCGGCCCTGTACATCCACTGTCTGTTTACCATGGTCGTGGTCACCATTAGCCCCAAACCCTGAGCTTGCCGTGACGGACAATATCGATTTACCCACACGCTTTGATGACGCTGCGAATGTGGCAACCGACGAAACGTCCTATGAAGCAAAGATCCAGTGGTATGTCGTCGACCTGGGAAAGCTTGGCGACAGCAGCATGAATGGCGGCGCCCTGTTAGCGACGGGCGTCAGATACTACGAAGTCAACGCCTGCGCCTCAACCGTCCTTTGCACCAGCGATACGGTTACCCAACGCGTGATGTTGCGCACCGTGATTGCCCGGTATTACCCAAACTAATGAACACGCAGCGCGGTCGGACAATCATGAAAACATTAAATAGTGCCGCCATCGCCGTAACACTGGCCTGTGTGTTTTTCTCGGCGGTGAGCACAGTGCAGGCAGCCGTGAGTCAAATCCCGGCACAGCTACCGCTGTTTTTGAACAACTCTGTACCGCCGCTCAATATGCTGGTGGTGGGCCGCGACCATAAACTGTTCTTCCCGGCTTACAACGACGCATCAGATCTGGATGGCGATGGCGCTATCGATATTCGCTACAAGCCAGATAAAGACTTTAAATACCTCGGTTATTTTGACTCCGGGTTTTGCTACACCTACGCCAACAGTTACTTCAGTGCGAGCGGCAAAACCGATACTAAAAAATGTCCGGGCAGTTGGAGTGGGGATTATCTCAACTACCTGACCACCTCCCGTGCCGACGCTTTGCGCAAAGTGCTGTACGGCGGATACCGATACGTCGACTCTGCCACGCAGACCATTCTGTCTCGCGCCTATATTTCAACCGATGCGCATACCTGGGGCAAAGAATACAAAAGCGTTGAGGTTGACGGTTACGATCTGCACGACTACACGCCTTTCTCGAAGCCAACCGCAGGTAACTACGCGCTGTTTGCCAACAACAGCCAGGGCACCAGCGAAACGAGTAACCCGCCACTTCTTCGTGTAGTACCCGACATAGCCAACGTGCGGATTTTTGGTTGGGTTTCGCGAGAGTCAACCCAAGGCGGGACGCAGGCAACTGACATCAGCTTCGGCACCGTGGATTTGACAAAAAAACTTCAGGATTTTGCTGTCAGAGTAGAAGTCTGTAAAAGCGATTATCTGGAAAGTAACTGCAAGCTTTACCCCAACGGCAAATACAAGCCGACCGGCATCCTTCACGATTACGGCGAAGGCAATCAGATGTACTTCGGTCTTCTGACCGGTACTTATACCAATAACCTCCAAGGCGGGGCCTTACGTCGGGCATTGGGTAGCTTTTCGAACGAAATCGAGGCGTCAACTGGAATATTCGGCACAAAGAGTGGGTCCACCTACACCAAAGGCGGGATCATCGGCACTCTCGATGGCCTCAAACTGGCCGCCTCAACCAGTTGTTCTTTGTCAAACGGTAGCTGCCCGAACTGGGGCAACCCCTTGGCCGAGATGATGTTCGAAACGCTACGTTATTTCAGTGGCAACAAGGCGACGCCAACCGACGCTTACAAGTCTGGTAGTGCTGATAACACCCTGGGGCTCACCAGCGTAACCACCTGGACTGACCCCTATTCAAGCAGCCCCAACGCCAATGCCACTAACCCGACCTACCCAAGCTGCTCCAAACCTTTCGAAACGCTGTTCAGCGACGTAAACCCAAGCTACGACTCGGACCTGCCCGGTAGCGCCTATACACAGGTAGCAGCACCTTCTGCCACCACGCCGCTGACTGATTTCAAAGCTGCGGATTTGGGTCAGACCATCTGGAACAGCGATATCGGTGGTAGCAAGAACATCAATATCGGCCAGACGTTGAGTGTCAGCGATAGCGCACCAACCGCGAAAGTAGCGTCCAGTCTGGGCAACATCCGGGGCTTGCCGGAGGAGCCCACCAAAGAGGGCACCTACAATGCCGCAGCAGTTGCCTATTACGGCAACACTCATGCAATCACTTCACTGGGAAGCCAGAAAGTCCAAACGTTCTCCATTGCGCTTTCGTCGACATTGCCTCGCATACAAATGCCAGTCGGCACTGGCACGATCACACTGGTGCCTTTCGGCAAGGTAGCCAACAACGGGGTAACCGAACAAATTACCGGCTTCTATATCGACTCCCTCTATAACATGGCGGGACAACCCACAAACGCCAACATCAATGGTGGTCGGGCGCAGGCTGTATTCCGCGTGGTGTTCGATGACTGCGTCCAGGGTTGCGACTACGACATGGACGCCATTGTTCTATACACGGTGGCAGTCAATGCGTCGGGGACGCTGGACGTGACCTCGCAGACGGTCTACTCGGTATCCAGCAATGAGTCGCACATGGGCTACACGATTTCGGGTACGACAGCAGACGGCATCTATCTGGAGGTGACAGGTGGTGGTTCGGGCAACTTGCATTACTCACTGGATACACCGGGCGCCCAATTACCGGGAACTTGCAGTGCCTGCAACACTGACAGCACGCTGCTACCGGGCCGAAAAAACAATAGCGCAAGCCTTACAAACCCCACCCGGACAGACACACACACTCGCAACTTCAAAGCCTCGGCGACAACGTCGATCACCAACCTTAAAGACCCTTTATGGTACGCCGCGAAATGGGGCGGATTTGGCAGCTCGACCAACATAGCCAGCAGCAAGCCAGTGTCTGGGGAGTGGGACTCGAACACCGCCGGCACACCGAACAACTATTTTCTGGTGACCAACGCATCGACGCTCAAGGATCAGTTGTCCAAGGCGTTCAATCAGATTTTGCAGAAAAACAGCTCTGTCGCGACACCTGCGGTCATTCCGACACTTGGCAGCGCCAACTCAGCTTCGACGTATCTGAACAGTTTGGACGTTGTGTATTGGAGTGGCGATCTCACCAAGACCACCACGACCTTCGGCTCCAGTACCGCGACAACGACCGTTACCACCAACTGGAAGGCCAGCGAACAAATGCCCGCCTGGGGCAGCAGAAACATACAGATGGCCAAGGTGCCTGGCACCGATAGTGGCCTGCAGTCATTTACATACGCCAACCTTGCTGGCAGAACTTATGCCAGCATTAACCTGCAAGGCACGTTGACGTCGGATCAGTTGGACTTCGTTAAAGGCGATATCAGCAAAGCAACTTCGACTTTCCGAAGGCGCGCCTCCCTGATCGGCGATCTGGTCAACTCCTCGCCTGTTGTGGTCAATACCGCAAACTATCTGCCCTCTGTCGCCGATTCGCTTGATGGCGAGGCAGGAACCTACAGCAAGTTTCAATCCGATCAGGCTAAACGTCGGGGCCAGGTCTATGTTGGCGCCAACGACGGGATGTTGCATGCGTTCGATACCACTACCGGCGTGGAAAAATTTGCGTTCATTCCAACGGCTGTCATCTCCAATCTCAATGCCCTGACCAACAAAAACTACAACTCCGACTCATCATTGCACCGCTACTTCGTCGACGGCACGCCGGTGGTGGCCGATGTTTATATTTCAAGCAAGTGGCGCACGGTGCTTGTGGGCACACTGGGTGGCGGCGGATCTGAAATCTTCGCGTTAGACGTCACGGAACCAGACAATATCAAGTTGCTCTGGGAGTTCACTGCACAAACCGACGCAGAACTTGGCAGCACGTTCTCCAAGCCGGTCATTGCCCGACTGCACTCCGGAAAATGGGGCGTGGTTGTCGGCAACGGATACAACGGCAACAACGGCAATGCCTCGTTGATCATTCTGGACGTCGCCACCGGCGCTACCATCAGCAAACTCACCACTTCGGTCAAAGGCAACAATGGATTGTCTTCACCGGTGATACTCGACGCAAACTCCGATGGCATCGCCGACTATGCCTACGCGGGAGATTTGCTGGGTAACCTGTGGCGCTTCGACCTGATCGGAACCTCGCTGACAGCTAACACCACGGCCAGTAGCTACAAGGTATCGTTCGGCAATAACCCGCTGTACACGGCAACCACCAGCGACACAGGCGGCACGGCACAATCGATCACGGCCCCTCCCGTCATAGCGCCTCATCCCACGAATCCGGGGAATTTGATCATTTTCGGAACCGGTCGTTATTTCGCGACAGCGGATAAAACCAGCACAGACCTGCAATCGCTCTACGGTATCTGGGACAAACAGACAACAGGGCAAACAGCCGGAACAACGCCTCTGCTGTCCAGAGCAGCATTGCAAGCACAGAGCATTACCACGCAGGCAACAGGCTCTTTCGCCGGGAATACCAACCTGATTCGTCTAGTGAGCAACAATACCGTGAACTGGGCGAGTAAATCAGGCTGGTATCTTGACCTGGCTGTAAATGCCTCACTGCTGGGCGAACGCCTGGTGGACTCTTTGGTTTTGACCGGTGATGTCCTGTATGCCACCACCCGCACGCCAAGCTTCGATGTCTGCACGCCGGGCATCACCGGCTGGATCTATGGTTTGGACCCGACGACAGGCGGAAGAACCACGTCTTCGGTCTTCAACTTAAGTCGCAACGGTATCGTTTCTGCGACCGATAAATACAATGACACGGTCGTCAGCGCTTACAGTTCGGCCGCCGGTGGTTTCAGTGTCATAGCTGGCGCAGCCATTAGCTCAACGAGTAGTGCAGATGGTATGGGGACTGTGACCGATGCCAGCGGAAGCGCTTCGGGAAGCATGGGCACCTTTTTGGGTCTGAACTACAACGGCCGTCAAACCTGGCGCGTCATTCCTTCTCCATAGAGGTAGCAGTTGTATGCAAACCGTAAAGAACAGCCAGCGCGGCTTCACCCTGATCGAGCTGATGATCACCGTGGCGATTGTCGGGATACTCGCGGCGATTGCTTATCCGAGTTACACCAACTATGTGCTGCGTGGGTATCGCTCCGAAGGGATCGCCCTACTCTCTGACGCAGCGGCGCGGATGGAGCGCTTTTACGCACAAAACAACACTTACGTCGGTGCTACGTTGGCAACGATTGGCATCACCAATGCCAATTCGGCAAACAACAAATACACGTTGCAACTGGCTTCTGCGGCCACGGCAACGGCGTATACCCTGCAAGTCGTTCCACAAGGCAGCCAAGTGAAAGACACGACATGCGGCACGATGAGTCTGGATCAGGCAGGGAACAAACTCCCAACCACCGCCGAGTGCTGGCGATAACCAGGCAAACCGCTCAGGTAGATGCTGCTAACGCCCCCAACACCCCAAAACACTGGCATCGCCCGACAACGCTAAGTTGTCGCGTCTGCCCGTGTTTTCCAACACAAAGTGCCCGCATTTATCTCCCTGCATCAGAGCGCCCGTCGCCGTCGCTGTCAGCACAAACGTCTGCTCGGTCCGTTGCGCCGCGAGTGCATAAAACGTATTCCCGTCAGCGACCTGGTGATCGCGCGCTGGCAGCCCGGCGACATCCGTGTATTGCCCGTTCCTTGAGTGGAAGCGCTCCAGCTTTTGCGCTTCTTCGATCAGTAACGCGGCGATTTCCGAGCGACGGGTTTTCTTTACGTATTCGGTGTAGTTGGGATAGCCGACTGCGGCCAGGATGGAGATAACGCCGATCACCACCATCAGTTCGATTAAGGTAAATCCATTGCTGCTCCTGAGCATCCCATCCTCCTTCACTGGCGTTGTCGCCACATGATCCGGCGCGTATCGGTATGCACGCTTTCCAGAACGGTGCGAGCGCCATCGCGGACAGCCACTGCGGTGACCCGATACAGGGTTGTTGCTTCATCTACAGGCCCGACATTGACCGGGTCGTTGGTTTTGGCGAAGTTCTGCAGGGCATAGAAACCACCATCGACGGCCTCCCATGTCACGCCGGACGCGCCTCCCGGTCCGGCGCCCGAAACAGTGAGCGCTTCAGGCGGCGGGCCGCAGGTGTTGATCGGGGCGCATTCGGGCAGCGCGAAGCCGGGCGCTTTTACCCGAGCCTCCGCCACGCGCAATACATGTTCAGCCAACTGAAACGACACCTGACGCCGGTTCAGGGCGCCGGCCATTTTTTCCTGCAAGGTCGCGTTTTGCAGGGAAGAAAGGCCGAGCATCGTCAGCAACAGCAGAAACACCAAGCTCAGGATCAATACCGTGCCGCGCTGAGCGTTCGCGTGGAGAGCAGCCATCATCAGCGCTTCACCCGAGCCGGTTGCGCAAAGCCGCCACGACGCTGAAGCGCTGTGCCTTTACGCGGCCTGCCGGGTCGGACAACGTCAGTGTGATGCGTACGCTGCGTATCAGTGCGGGGTCGTCGGGGATCTCGACATAACGCGAGATCGACATCTCGGAGGGCGTTTGGGCGACACCGAACAGCACATCGAAGCCGCTGACGTTGCTGATCAGCGCATATCCATTCAACGTCAGGTCCGCCCTGCGCGCGTTAAACCCATATACCTGCTGCTGAACGGGAAACCGTAGCTCATCCGAATCTGTTCCTCTGGAGTAGGCGGTCGCAGTGGACGAGCAATCGGTCTGGATCACCCAGTCAGGCTCACTTCGGCCTGCCTCAACGCTGGTGGTGGCTAGCGTCAACGTCCGCTGACCCGGCTGCCATTGGATCGGGGCCTTGAACACGGCAGCGAAATCACCTGTGTCGCTGGCGTCTTTCACCGAGCCCAGACACCCAAACGTGCCGACCATGCGGATGTCTTGCGCCAGCTTGTTGAGCACAAATCGTGCGTCCTCCTGCAGGTTGGCCGAAGCCGTCTGGCTCAGGTAGGTGTCTTTTGAGCTGATGAACATTTGGCTCAGCGCCAGCGATATCACCAGCCCAAGCGTTAACGCCACCATCAGTTCGATCAGGCCAAAGCCCTCTGAATGACGCCTCATGGCCTGCCGCTCCCGCCGGCGGAAACAAGGCTGTTGAGGGTGAATGTCTGCATCTGGTCGTTTTCCTGAGCACCTCGGGCGTCGCTCCAATCGATGGCTATGCTCACCGCGTTACCTGCGACAGCGATGCGCCCGTCGCCATCGTCGCCGGTCATCTGCCTGATATTAAGGGCAAAATCGAACAAATCCTGATGCCGAGGATCGGCATGATTTTCTGACGTGGGCGCGTAGCTCAACGAGGCGAGCGAATAATCGGCTTCAGGGTTGGCGCGTATACGCTCGAGCATGTCATGGGCGACGAAGCTTGCTTGGCTATTGCGCAACGCGCTGTCGGTGTATTTGAGGGCGTTGAGTTGAACCGCTGCCACGCCAAGCACGCCCACGGAAAGGATCAACAATGCAATCATGACTTCGATCAGGGTCATCCCTGACTGACGACTTCCCTGTCTTTGCGCCATCAACAGCCTCCTACCACGTCCTTTTGCTCACACCATTGAAGCCGATGATTGCAAGATTGCTCGCTGCAAATTGCCCCAGTGTGTAACCGGGTTTACCGACACAACGGCTAACACACCCAGCTGCGCGAATGCCTTGTCCGGGCGGCGAATTGGGTGTTTTCTTGGCGCCCCAACGCAAGAAATGCCGGGGCCGATGTATGCTCAGGAAGGCAACGCAATCAAGACAACGAGGGCTCACACTGGTGGAACTGCTGGTGGCTTTGGTGTTGATTGCGATCATTACCAGCATCGCGCTGCCAGCGTTCAACAGCCTGATCGAATCACAACGCGGGCAAGACGCTGCACAGCAACTGGCGAGCGGCATACGCATGGCCAGGGCCGAGGCCATCTTGCGCAATCAGGTGGTGGTCATGGCACCGCTAGACAGCGACTGGAGCAAAGGCTGGAGAACCTTCGTTGACGCCAATCGCAATGGCTCAAAGGACGACGATGAGCCCACGCTGGCAGAACGCTCGGGATATCGCGCTGTAAGGGTGGTAGGCAACAGCAAGGTAAGGAGCTCGATCCCTTTTGACAGCACGGGTAGCTCAATGAACGCCGGCACAGGCAATGGTACTTTTTTCGTTTGCCTCAAAGACCAGCCTGCCAGCCAGTACCGAGTGATACTGGCCGTGTCTGGACGAGCCAGGATTGTTAACGAAAAAATTACCACCGCACTGTGTGGTCGCTGATTTACAACAGTGACTTCACCCGCAGCTCTTTTGGCATCGAGAACGTGATGTTCTCTTCGCGACCCGCCAGCTCGTCTGCACCCACCGCGCCCCAGGCCTGCAATTGTTGAATCACGCCACGCACCAGCACTTCAGGGGCCGATGCGCCAGCCGTAATGCCGATACGCTCGACGCCATCGAACCAACTGCGCTGCATGTCCTCGGCGCCGTCGATCAAATACGCCGGGGTTGCCATGCGTTCAGCCAGCTCACGCAAGCGGTTGGAGTTGGAACTGTTTGGGCTGCCGACCACCAACACCACGTCGCATTCATCGGCCAGTTGCTTGACGGCGTCCTGACGGTTTTGCGTGGCGTAGCAGATGTCATCCTTGCGCGGACCGCCAATACTCGGAAAACGCGAACGCAGGGCGTCGATCACCCGGCTGGTGTCATCCATCGACAGCGTGGTCTGGGTCACGAACGCCAGCTTCTCTGGGTTATTCACCTGCAAATTAGCGACGTCTTGCTCGTCCTCGACCAGATAAATCGCGCCGCCATTGCTGGCGTCGTACTGCCCCATGGTGCCTTCGACTTCCGGGTGGCCTTCATGACCAATCAAAATGCATTCACGGCCGTCACGGCTGTAGCGCGCGACTTCGATGTGAACCTTGGTGACCAGCGGGCAGGTCGCATCGAACACCTTGAGGCCACGGCCCGCCGCTTCGGTGCGTACGGCTTGCGAGACGCCATGAGCACTGAAAATGACGATGACGTCGTCCGGCACCTGGTCCAGCTCTTCAACGAAGATCGCGCCGCGGGCACGCAGGTCTTCGACGACAAATTTGTTATGAACCACTTCGTGGCGCACGTAGATCGGCGGGCCAAACACTTCCAGCGCGCGATTAACGATTTCGATTGCACGGTCCACCCCGGCGCAGAAGCCACGTGGGTTGGCGAGCTTGATTTGCATGATGTGCCTCGTACCTACGCGCAGTGCAACATATAAACGAAAAGGCCCCGACCGGAGTCGAGGCCAATTGCGCTCCAACGGATCAGAGCGCTTTCACCTCGAAGATTTCCACGTCAAAGGTCAACGTCTTGCCCGACAACGGGTGATTGAAGTCGATGGTCACTTGATCATCATCGAATGCCTTCACCACACCGGGCAGCTCAGTATTGGCCGCATCGTTGAAAATCACCAACAAGCCTTCCGACAGCTCCATGTCCTGAAACTGCGAACGCGCGATGATCTGCACATTCTGCGGATTCGGCTGACCAAAGGCGTTTTCCGGCAGTACTTCAAGGCTGCGTTTGTCGCCCGCCTTGAAACCGAACAGCAAAGCCTCAAAGCCTGGGAGCAAGTTGCCGTCACCGACTTTAAAGGTCGCGGGAGCCTTGTCGAAGGTGCTGTCGACAGTGTCGCCATTCTCCAGACGCAGAGCGAAATGCAGGGTGACTTCCGTGTTCTGACCGATGCGTTGTTCCTGTGCAGCGGCGTCGGTCAATAACTGTTCAGCCATGGACGGATTCTCCGGTTTTCTTGCTTTTGAACATATCCAGCGCAAGCATGATCGCGCCTACGGTGATGGCACTGTCGGCAAAATTGAAGGCCGGGAAGTACCAGCGGTTTTCCCAATGCACCAACACAAAGTCGATGACATGGCCCAGCACGATGCGGTCGTACAGATTACCCAAGGCCCCGCCCAGCACTAATGCCAGCGCCACGGCCAGCCAGGTTTCGCTGCGCCCCAGGCGCTTGAGCCAGATCACCAGCACCGCGCTGACCACCACAGCAATCAACGCGAACAGCCAGCGCTGCCAGCCTGAACTGTCGGCCAGGAAGCTGAACGCCGCTCCGGTGTTGTAAGCCAACGTCCAGCTGAAATAGCTCGGAATCACTACGATTTGCTGATACAGGCTCAACGCGTTTTCAAAGTAGAACTTGCTAGCCTGATCAATGACCAGCACCAGCACGCTCAGCCACAGCCAGCCCAGACGCCCGAAGCGACTTGCATTAGGCATAGTGACGAACCTCGCCTGCGCCGTAGATGTTGTCTACGCAGCGGCCGCAGATTTCCGGATGCTCGGGATTGACCCCAACGTCCTCGCGGTGATGCCAGCAACGCGCACATTTGACGTGACCTGACTTGACCACTTTCAGCTTCAGACCGCTGACTTCGGTGACCACGGCATCGGCCGGTGCGCTGACGAACGGCGCAACCGCAGCGGTGGACGTGATCAACACGAAGCGCAGTTCGTTGCCCAGTTTCGACAAGTCAGCCACTAGCTCATCTTCGGCATACAGTGTCACTTCGGCCTGGAGGTTGCCACCGATGGCTTTCGCCGCCCGTAGGTTTTCCATTTCCTTGTTGACCACAACCTTGACCGCCATGATCCGCTCCCAATAAGCGCGATCCAGCTCGAAGCCTTCCGGCAACTCGCTCAGGCCGTCGTACCAGGTATTGAGCATGACCGACTCGTTACGCTCGCCCGGCAAGTATTGCCACAATTCATCGGCGGTAAATGCCAGGATCGGTGCGATCCAGCGCACCAGCGCCTCGGAGATGTGGAACAGCGCAGTCTGGCAGGAGCGCCGCGCCTTGCTATCGGCGCCGGTGGTGTACTGGCGGTCCTTGATGATGTCCAGATAGAAGCCGCCCAACTCCTGCACGCAGAAGTTATGCACTTTCGAATAAACATTCCAGAAACGGTACTCACCGTAGTGCTCTTCCAGCTCGCGCTGAAGCAGCAAGGCGCGATCCACAGCCCAACGGTCCAGCGCCAGCATTTCTTCGGCGGGCAAAATGTCGGTTGCCGGGTTGAAACCGGTCAGGTTGGAAAGCAGGAAGCGCGCAGTGTTACGGATGCGACGATAAGCATCGGCGCTGCGCTGCAGGATGGTTTCCGAAACGGCCATCTCGCCTGAATAGTCAGTGGCCGATACCCACAGACGCATGATGTCGGCGCCCAGCGTGTCGTTGACTTTCTGTGGCGCGATCACGTTGCCCAGGGATTTGGACATCTTGCGGCCGTTCTCGTCCACCGTGAAACCGTGGGTCAACAGCTCACGATACGGCGCGTGATTGTCGAGCATGCAACCGGTCAGCAATGAGGAGTGGAACCAGCCGCGATGCTGGTCCGAACCTTCCAGGTACAAGTCGGCGCGTGGACCGCTTTCGTGGCCCATGGGATGCGAGCCGCGCAGCACATGCCAGTGCGTGGTGCCGGAATCGAACCAGACGTCCAGGGTATCGGAGATTTTGTCGTACTTCGGCGCTTCGTCACCGAGCAGTTCGGCGGCGTCCATCTTGAACCAGGCCTCGATACCTTCTTTCTCGACGCGCAGCGCAACCTCTTCCATCAGCTCGACGGTGCGTGGATGCAGTTCACCGCTTTCCTTGTGCAGGAAGAACGGGATCGGCACGCCCCAGTTGCGCTGACGGGAGATGCACCAGTCAGGCCGGTTGGCGATCATAGAGTGCAGACGCGCCTGACCCCAGGTCGGTACGAATTTGGTGTCTTCAATCGCCTTGACCGCACGCTCGCGCAGGGTGTCGCCCGACGTCGGTTGCTTGTCCATGCCGACGAACCACTGCGCGGTGGCGCGGTAGATCAATGGCGTTTTGTGGCGCCAGCAGTGCATGTAGCTGTGGGTGATGACTTCGGTGTCCATCAACGCGCCAACTTCAGCGAGCTTGTCGATGATGTTCTGGTTGGCCTTGAAGATGAACTGGCCACCGAAGAACTCCAGCGACTCGACATACACGCCGTTGCTTTGAACCGGGCTGATGATGTCGTCGTTGGTCAGGCCGTAGCTTTTGCTGATCACAAAGTCGTCGACGCCGTAGGCCGGCGAGCAGTGAACCACGCCGGTACCAGCGCCCAAATCAACGTAATCGGCCAGATAAACCGGCGACAGGCGATCGTAGAACGGGTGACGGAAGTTGATCAGCTCCAGCGCCGAACCCGGCGCGGTAGCGATGACCGAACCCTCGCGTTTGTAGCGTTTCAGGCAGGCCTGGACCAATTCTTCAGCCAACACCAGCAAACGATCACCGATATCAACCAGCGCGTAGGTGAATTCTGGATGGACGTTGAGCGCCTGGTTAGCCGGAATGGTCCATGGGGTAGTGGTCCAGATCACGGCAGCAGCAGGCTTGCTCAGTGCCGACAAGCCAAACGCCGAAGCGAGCTTGTCTTCATCGGCAATCGGGAAGGCGACATCGATGGTAGGGGACTTTTTGTCCTGGTATTCGACTTCCGCTTCAGCCAGTGCCGAACCGCAATCGAAACACCAGTTCACAGGCTTAAGGCCCTTGAACACAAAACCGCCCTTGACCATTTCTGCCAGCGCACGGATTTCCCCAGCTTCGTTGGCGAAATCCATGGTGCGGTATGGGTTGGCCCAATCGCCCAGCACGCCAAGACGAATGAATTCGGCTTTCTGACCTTCGATCTGCTCGGCGGCATAGGCGCGGCACAGCTCACGGGTTTTATCGGCGGGCAGGTTCTTGCCGTGGGTGACTTCGACCTTGTGCTCGATCGGCAGGCCGTGGCAGTCCCAACCAGGTACATACGGCGCATCGAAACCAGACAAGGTCTTGGAGCGCACGATCATGTCCTTGAGGATCTTGTTGACCGCGTGACCGATATGAATATTGCCATTGGCGTACGGAGGACCGTCGTGCAGGACGAACTTTGGACGATCCTTGCCAATTTCACGCAGCTTCTGGTACAGGCCAATGCTGTCCCAGCGCTGCAGAGTTTGCGGCTCGCGCTGGGGCAGGCCGGCCTTCATTGGGAAGGCGGTGTCCGGAAGGTTTAGCGTGGATTTGTAATCGGTCATTTCAGGCTCGTTGTTAGCGGTTGGCCATGCCAATAGGCACGGGCGGCGGCGACATCCGCATTGATCGCTGTCTTCAGCGCCTCCAGAGAGGCGAAACGCTGCTCATCACGCAGCTTGTGGTGAAACACCACGGTCAAACGCCGGCCATAGAGAACGCCGGTAAAATCCAGAAAATGCACTTCAAGGTGAGGACTGCCGTCACCTTCGACGGTTGGGCGCACACCAATGTTCGCGACCCCCGGCCATGACTTGCCGTCAATCTGCGCACTGACCAGATAGACACCGGTCAGCGGAGCCCTACGACGCTTGAGTTGCACATTGGCCGTGGGCGTACCCAACTGCCGAGCCAACTTCTGGCCATGCAAAATCCGCCCGGAAATCTCGAACGGTCGACCGAGCAATCGCTCGGCCAGCGCAAAATCAGCTGCTGTCAGGGCATTGCGGACCTTTGTACTGCTGACGCGTGCGCCACCGATCTCGACGGTTTGCGCAGCCTCGACCGTAAAACCTCGGGAAAGCCCCGCTTTTCGCAGGAAGTCAAAATCCCCTATCCGGTCGCAACCGAAACGGAAATCATCACCGACCTCCAGATGTTTCACGTCCAGGCCATCGATCAGGACCGTGTCGATAAACTCTGTAGCGCTCAACTTGCTCAGTTGCTGGTTGAAGGCCAGGCACAACACCTGATCCACGCCCTCGTCGGCGAGCAATTTGAGCTTGTCACGTAGACGCGCCAAACGAGCCGGAGCCGTTTGCGGCGCAAAGAACTCGCGCGGTTGCGGTTCGAATATCACCACGCAACTGGGCAGGCCCAACTCCACGGCACGCTCACGCAGACGTGCCAGGATAGCCTGGTGGCCGCGGTGTACACCGTCAAAGTTGCCAATAGTGGCGACGCAGCCCCGATGCTGGGGGCGCAGATTGTGAAGGCCTCGAACCAGCTGCATAACGCGCTTCTTGCTCATAAAGTGGCCGATTATAACCACACACCGCCCTCAACGACAGGCGACACACTCAGGCAAAACACAACAATCGGCGTTAACCGCCAAAAACCGCCGATTGGTTCTACATAATTGCGCTGCGGGAAAAATCTTTCAGACGAAAGCCCAACAGCAGCAGCATCCCGAAATAAGTCACAACGCCTGCCACGACCAAACCGCCCAGGCGAATGAAGCGCGCCAGCATTTGCCCATCGCTCCATGCCGGTATCACCTGCATCAGGCCCAACAGCACGACCGACATCACCACCACCGCCACGATCAGCTTGAGCAAAAACACCGCCCAACCGGGTTGCGGCTCAAACAGGTCCTGCTTGCGCAACTGCCAAAACAACAAAGCGGCGTTGATGCAGGCCCCCACACTGATAGCCAACGCCAACCCTGCATGCTGCAGCGGGCCGATAAACACAAGGTTCAGCAACTGAGTAACGATGAGGGTGAAGATCGCAATTTTCACCGGGGTACGAATATTCTGTTGTGCATAAAAGCCTGGCGCGAGGACCTTGATCACGATGATCCCCAACAACCCTACTGCATAAGCGATCAAGGCACGCTGAGTCATGGCTGCATCCAGGGCGTCGAACTTACCATATTGAAACAGCGAGACAGTCAAAGGCTCGGCGAGCAGGCCAAGGGCCAGCGTACAGGGCAATACCAGCACAAAACACAGGCGCAGCCCCCAATCGAGAATCCGCGAATACTCGTGGCGATCCCTGCTGGCATAGGTTTTCGACAGGATTGGCAGCAGGATCGTACCCAACGCCACACCCAGGACACCTGACGGCAATTCCATCAAACGGTCTGCGTAGTACATCCACGACACCGATCCGGCCGCAAGGAATGAGGCAAAAATCGTGTTGATGATCAGAGAAATCTGACTCACCGAAACGCCAAGGATCGCAGGCAGCATCTGCTTCATTACCCGCCATACCCCACTGTCACGCAGATTCAGGCGAGGCAGCACCAGCATCCCGATTTTTTTCAGATGCGGTAACTGATAAAGAAGCTGCAGCAACCCGCCCACCAGCACCGCCCAACCCAGCGCCATGACCGGAGGATGGAAATACGGGGTCAGGAACAAGGCGAAGAAAATCATCGCCAGATTGAGCAGCGTCGGCACAAAGGCCGGCACCGAGAACCGATTCCAGGTATTGAGGATCGCGCCTGCCAGCGAAGAGAGCGAAATCAGCAATATATAAGGAAAGGTCACGCGCAGCAGATCAGAGGTCAGCTGGAATTTTTCCGGCGCATCGACGAAGCCTGGCGCAGTCGCCCAGATAACCCACGGCGCAAAGACAATGCCCAGCAACGTGACCAGCGCCAGTGCCAGCGTCAGCAATCCGGTGACATAGGCGACGAAGGTGCGGGTGGCCTCCTCGCCCTGCTGGCTTTTATATTCCGCGAGAATCGGTACGAACGCCTGGGAGAACGCTCCTTCGGCAAATATTCGACGTAGCAGGTTGGGCAGTTTGAAAGCGATGAAGAACGCATCTGTTGCCATTCCCGCACCGAAAGTCCGCGCAATGATGGTGTCGCGAACGAACCCCAGAACCCTTGAAAGCATTGTGATAGAGCTTACGGCGGCCAGCGATTTGAGTAGATTCATCGAGAGGTTGTGTGTCCAGGCCAAAGGATGCGCGATAACGCGATCCATTTATGCGATACTCCGCGCCGCAAAACAGCTCAGAGCCAAAGCCCGCGAGTTTACAGGTCGTACGCCGGAAAGAAATATCCACGGCGGCACTCTGCGACCACTCAGCGGAACGCATCAACCGCCCTTGACAAGACTTCAACTCATCGGCATGATTCGCGGCCTATTTTGTTAGCTATTTCCCAAGTCTTTCGAGGAGCTCGACGGTGGCCAACACACCTTCCGCCAAAAAACGTGCAAAACAGGCTGAGAAGCGTCGCAGCCACAACGCCAGCATGCGTTCCATGGTTCGTACCTACATCAAGAACGTAGTGAAAGCCATCGACGCTAAAGACGCTGAAAAAGCGCAAGCTGCTTATGTTCTGGCTGTGCCAATTATCGACCGCATGGCCGATAAAGGCATCATCCACAAGAACAAAGCTGCTCGCCATAAAGGCCGCCTGAATGGCCACATCAAGGCTCTGAACCTTGCTGCTGCAGCCTAAGCGAAACGCTTGTTAAAAAACCGACCTCAGGGTCGGTTTTTTATTGCCTGCGACTTAATGAACACTAACCCGCATCACCAACATCAAGGTGCCGGCGCTGGCGCCCAAGGCAGGATCGGAATCGCCGTCACCGCATTCTGCGGGCTGCCTTCGATGATTCGGTCGCTATAGACCAGATACACCAACGCGTTACGCTTCTTGTCGAAGAAACGCACCACCTGCATCGTCTTGAACACCAACGAGGTACGCTCCTTGAACACCTCGTCGCCATCCTTGAGCTGCTCCTTGAAACGGATTGTCCCGACCTGACGACAGGCGATGGATGCTTCCGCACGGTCCTCAGCCAACCCGAGACCACCCTTCAACCCACCCGTTTTGGCGCGCGACAAGTAGCAGGTCACACCCTCGACCTTCGGATCATCGAACGCCTCGACAACGATTCGATCATTGGGCCCAACAAATTTGAATACAGTGGAGACCTGACCGATCTCTTCAGCCGATGCCAGCAAGGGCAACATCAACAGCGCGCCCAGTATTCCTTTCACCATTCGCATCACAGATTTCCTTAAATAAATAACCGAGGATCAGACCAGGATCAGGTTATCCCGATGCACCAGCTCAGGCTCAGCCATGTAGCCCAATGCCTTTACGATGACATCCGAGGATTGGCCGATGATTTTCTGGGCTTCCAGTGCGCTGTAATTACTTAAACCACGCGCGATCTCACGACCATCAGGCGCCACACAGACCACCATCTCGCCGCGACGAAAGCTGCCTTGAACCAGCTTTACACCGACTGGCAGCAAACTTTTGTGGTCCTTGGACAGCGCCTTTACAGCGCCATCATCCAATACCAACGTGCCACGGGTTTGAAGGTGACCAGCCAGCCATTGTTTACGCGCCGCCAGCATTTCGCGCTCAGGCGACAACAGCGTACCCAGCCGCTCACCCGCCTTGAGCCGCGCCAGCACGCGCTCTATACGCCCTCCGACAATCACCGTATGCGCCCCCGAGCGAGCAGCCAGCCGCGCCGCACGCAGCTTGGTCTGCATACCACCACGCCCCAGTGCGCCGCCGGTACTGCCGGCCACAGCATCCAGCGCCGGATCGTCGGCCCGGGCTTCGTAAATCAACTGGGCATTAGGGTTATTGCGTGGATCGGCATCGAACATGCCGTCGCGATCCGTGAGAATGACCAGCAGATCGGCCTCAACCAGATTCGCCACCAACGCCGCGAGGGTATCGTTGTCACCAAAACGGATTTCGTCGGTGACCACGGTGTCGTTCTCATTGATGACTGGCACCACGTCCAGTTCGACCAGCGTACGCAGCGTACTGCGCGCATTGAGGTAGCGCTTGCGGTCAGAAAGGTCGTCATGCGTCAGCAGAATCTGCGCCGTGCGAAGACCGTGCTCGGCAAAGCTCGATTCCCATGCCTGCACCAACCCCATCTGCCCGATTGCGGCTGCCGCTTGAAGCTCATGCATGGCACTCGGTCGCACAGTCCAGCCCAAGCGACTCATACCGGCCGCTACCGCGCCAGACGACACCAGAACCAGCTCAACGCCCGCCTCATGCAGCGCCACCATCTGCCCGACCCAAACACTCATCGCGTTGCGGTCAAGACCCTTGCCATCTGCCGTGAGCAGCGCACTTCCGATCTTAACCACCCAACGCTGAGCACCTGTCACCTTGCTGCGCATGATCTTTCAACCTTCAGCCAGAGTTCAAATTCAAGATACTAAAACGCCGCTATCAAAGCGGCGCTGTAGTTTACTTCAGTGGATCAGTCTCGGACGTAAATGATTTCCGGACCGTCCTCGTCATCCACATCTTCCTCATCCCAATCGTCATCGCCGATGTCGTGGACGCTTTTCACGCCACTGCGACGCAGCGCACGCTGATCGTCGAGCGCTTGAAGCTGCGCACGCGCCTCGTCTTCGATGTTCTGATCGAGCTCGGCCAATGCCGCGGCGTAGGCCGGGTCATGAGCCAGGCGATCGGCACGATCTTCCAGGTAGCGCATGATATCGCGGGTGAGTTGTTCGGTGCCCTCTTTGGCAATCGCCGAAATCACGTACACCGGCCCCGTCCACCCCAGGCGATCAACGATCTCCTGCTTGCGCGCTTCGTGCTCCTCTTCGAGGATCTGGTCACACTTGTTCAGCACCAGCCAGCGGTCACGCTCAGCCAGAGACGGACTGAACTTCTCCAGCTCGCTGACGATCACTTCAGCCGCATCCGCAGCACTGGTTTCGTCCAACGGCGCCATGTCGACGAGGTGCAACAGCAAACGCGTGCGCGCCAAGTGCTTGAGGAATCGAATACCCAGACCCGCACCGTCGGACGCCCCCTCGATCAGACCGGGAATATCGGCGACCACGAAGCTTTTCCAGCGATCGACACTGACCACACCCAGGTTCGGCACCAACGTGGTGAACGGATAGTCGGCAACTTTCGGTTTGGCAGCGGACACCGAGCGAATGAACGTACTTTTGCCCGCGTTCGGTAAACCCAGCAGACCAACATCCGCCAGCACCTTGAGCTCCAGCTTCAGGTCACGCTGTTCGCCCGGCTTACCCGGAGTGGTCTGACGCGGCGCGCGATTGGTACTGGACTTGAAACGTGTATTACCCAGACCGTGCCAGCCGCCATGAACCACCAGCAGACGCTGACCCGCCTTGGTCAGGTCACCGATGATTTCTTGAGTGCCCGCGTCAATGACCGTAGTGCCGACCGGCACGCGCAGCACCATGTCCTCACCTTTGCGGCCAGTGCAATCGGTACTGCCGCCATTGGAGCCACGCTCGGCATCGAAGTGACGGGTGTAGCGATAGTCGACCAGGGTATTGAGGTTTTCGTCGGCGATCATGTAGATCGAGCCGCCGTCACCCCCATCACCGCCGTTTGGACCACCATTTTCAATGAATTTTTCGCGACGGAAACTCATGCAACCGTTGCCGCCGTCGCCGGCTTTTACTCGAATGGAAACTTCATCAACAAACTTCATAACGCACGCCTCCCGTCACAAAGACGAGCAGAACAACATAAATACATAAGGCTCTTGCAAAGATGAGCGTTGCGATACCGATCAAAAACCAGCGGCCTTTTAAGGCCCACATCACAACGGCTCACACAAACAGCTTTGCAAGAGACTCACCAGAAACCGATCCATCTACAAACAAAAAAGCCCCGTCGCGAGACAGGGCTTTTCCAGCTACTGCGAGATTATGCCGCGACTTCAGTCTTCGGCACGATGCTCACGTAGCGGCGACCGAAGGCGCCTTTAACCTGGAACTTGATCACGCCTTCCACTTTCGCGAACAGGGTGTGATCTTTACCCATACCAACGCCGTAGCCAGCGTGGAATTGGGTACCGCGCTGACGCACGATGATGTTGCCCGGAATGATAGCCTGGCCGCCGTACATCTTCACGCCAAGACGCTTGGCTTCTGAGTCGCGACCGTTACGGGTACTACCACCAGCTTTTTTGTGTGCCATGAGTTCAATACTCCTATTGGGGTGTCAGGCTGAAATTCAGGCCTGAATACCGGTGATTTTGATCTCGGTGAACCACTGGCGGTGGCCCATACGCTTCATGTGGTGCTTACGACGACGGAACTTGATGATGCGGATTTTATCGTGACGACCCTGGGAGATCACTTCAGCCACAACGGTAGCGCCGGCAACAACTGGAGCACCGATATTGACGGTGTCGCCATCGCCAATCAGCAATACGCGGTCAAAAGTCACGGATTCGCCCGTGGCGATTTCCAGTTTTTCAATTTTCAGGTATTCACCTGGGGCGACTTTGTACTGCTTGCCACCGGTAACAATTACTGCGTACATGGGTATTTCTCCGAAAATCCTGCTCACCCAGCTCTTTATAAGAAGAGTATCGGCTGGCATGGCTGCATGCGGCTGGAACGGCTCACACGCAATTGCGTAAGGCAGGTGCTGCCCAGGAAAGTTAGGGTGCGCGATTGTACGCAAGGCGAGAACACCTTGCAAGCGGCGTAATGTCATACCTTGACAGGGTGGGGTCTGCAACCTAGCATGCCGCGCAACCCTTCTGGAGCACGTCTCGCTGATGCAACCCCAAGCCTTCTACCGCGCTGTGGCGGACGACTTTACAGCCGTCGACCACATAATCAAGAAGCAGCTGACATCGCGCGTGCCGCTGGTCTCGAAAATCGGCGACTACATTACCTCTGCGGGTGGCAAACGTCTGCGTCCACTGCTGGTGCTGCTGTGCGGCAAGGCCCTGGGCAAAGAGGGCGATGACCTGCGTCTGCTGGCGGCGACCATCGAGTTTCTGCACACCGCGACCCTGCTGCATGATGACGTTGTCGATATGTCCGGCATGCGCCGTGGGCGCTCGACTGCCAACGCCATGTGGGGCAACGCACCTAGCGTACTGGTCGGTGACTTCCTGTATTCACGCTCGTTTGAAATGATGGTCGAACTCGGCTCGATGCCGGTCATGAAGATTCTTTCAAAGGCCACGCGAATCATCGCCGAGGGCGAAGTCCTACAGCTCTCGAAGATTAGAGACGCCAGCACCACCGAAGAAACCTACATGGAAGTGATTCGCGGCAAGACAGCCATGCTGTTCGAAGCCTCGACTCACAGTGCCGCTGCGCTGGCCCAGGCTTCGCATGAGCAGACTGAAGCATTGCGCACGTTTGGCGATCATCTGGGCATTGCCTTTCAATTGGTCGACGACTTGCTGGACTACCGCGGCGACGCAGAAACCCTCGGCAAAAACGTCGGTGATGATCTGGCAGAAGGCAAGCCGACCCTGCCGTTGATCTACGCCATGCGTGAAGGCACGCCGGAACAGGCAGCGCTGGTGCGTCAGGCGATTCAAAAAGGCGGCCTGGAAGACCTGGAAAGCATCCGCGAAGCGGTAGAAAGCGCCGGAGCCCTGGATTACACCGCGCGACTGGCCCGTGACTATGCCGCACGCGCCATTGCCTGCCTCGACGTGCTGCCAGACAGCGAATACAAGCATGCGTTGATTGAGCTGAGTGAATTTGCGGTCGCCCGTACTCACTGATCACCGCCCTGCTGCACCGAAGCCCGTCCTTGTGACGGGCTTTTTGCTGGGTGATCGTAGGAGCGCGTATTAGCCTGACGCAGATCAACCAACCACTTCAAATGCGAACAAATCTCAAATAGATCCTTGCTATTTGTCAGATAAGAATTATTCTCATTGCACACATCAAGGAGAACGAACATGACTTATCTCATCGACGCATGGCTGGATCGGCCCCACCCTTATCTGCGCATCCTGCACCGTGAAACGGGCGAAGTGTGCGCAGTGCTGCATGAGGATGCACTGGACGAGTTGATGGATCTGGGGGATCTGGACGTCAACAGCCTGAGCTCGTGCGAGCCAGGTATCCAAAAAGAGATGGTGCGCAACCTGTTCCTGTTTTGTTATGCCCGAGCGTTGCGCCCAGGTCTGGAACTGCACTGACCATGAAAGCAAAACGCAAACTGCTGAACGCGCCCAAGAGCCCGTTCAGCAAGCGTCCCGCTTGAAGCTTAGAGCTTGAAGCTGCGCAGCCTTACAAAACTTCCAGCAGCTCTACGTCGAATACCAGCACGCTGTGCGGCGGGATGCTGCCAACGCCTTGAGCGCCATAAGCCATTTCGCTCGGCACATGCAAACGCCATTTGCTGCCGGGGTTCATCAATAGCAACGCCTCGGTCCAGCCGGCGATCACGCCGCCAACCGGGAATTCAGCGGGTTCACCACGATCGTACGAACTGTCGAACACAGTGCCATCAATCAAGGTGCCATGGTAGTGAGTGCGCACATGGCTTTCGCGGGATGGATTGGCGCCTTCACCAGTGGCCAGCACTTCAAACTGCAGGCCAGATGGTAGGGTGGTGACGCCATCGCGCTTACCGTTTTCGGCCAGATAGGCCAAGCCTTCGCCAGCAGCCTCTTC
Organism: Pseudomonas sp.; assembly: GCF_036404235.1. Lineage (GTDB taxonomy): Bacteria > Pseudomonadota > Gammaproteobacteria > Pseudomonadales > Pseudomonadaceae > Aquipseudomonas. Next base: position 10,363 of record NZ_DASWOT010000118.1, on the reverse strand, counting down.
AGCCTTGGCAGCGGCTTGGGCCTGCATGATTTCGCGAATGACTTTGAAACTCGCGGCCATTTCTTCCTGACCAACACGGCTTGGCTTACTGGCAAACGCGTCGGTCAGACCTGCCAAAATAGCGTCCAGGCTGACACCCGGTGGTGGGTTGTCGCGCAGTTGGTCGCCCAACTGGCGGCCGATGCCGTAGCTGACGCGGGTTTCGTCGGTGGACAGATTGACTTCGGACATAACACTGCTCCGCTGAAGAGCGCCTGCGGGCGCCTAGAACCAAAAGGCCGAGCAGCCTAGCACAGTTGATCAAGCCCCCCCTAGATGAGCGGAACAAGTCCTGTGCATGCTCGACTAGGCAGGAACTCATTCACGAAACGCCGGTACAACCGATAAAAATGCAGCGGCCCGATTGCCTATTCGCAAATGAATTGCCACAGCCACCGCAGCGTAATCCTGGAAAAGCGTGACTGCATCAATGCTTGGTCAGCTTATCCAGATACCCCATGGCAAATGCGGACACCACGAACGTCATGTGAATAATCACGTACCACATCAGGTATTGCGGCTCGATGTTCTTGGCGTCCATGAACACCCGCAGCAGGTGGATAGACGAGATCGCGACGATGGACGCGGCGACTTTCATTTTTAGCGAAGTCGAGTCCATCTTGCCCAGCCAACTGAGCTTTTCCTTGTCTTCGTCGATGTCCAATTGCGAGACGAAGTTCTCGTAACCGGAAATCATCACCATGACCAGCAGACCGCCCACCAGGGCCATGTCGATCAGCGACAGCAACACCAGAATCAGGTCCGACTCAGCCAATGCAAAGACATTGGGGATAACGTGGAAAATCTCTTGGAAAAACTTCAGCACCAGCGCCAGGAGCCCCAGCGACAAGCCAAAATAGATCGGCGCCAGCAACCAGCGCGACGCGTACATGGCATTTTCGATAAAACGTTCCATTGAAACTCACAGGTGATTAACAAGCCCGCGAGTATAGGGGCTCCGTATTGACAGGCGACAAGCCCAGAAAAGTTTTGAAACAATTGAACAGCGATGGGCGAAAAAGACAACCCGGCGAATCCACGCTACATCCCTGATCGACAGGACAAACAAGCGCGGCGTTTCGTCGAGCTGGTGACGGTAATGTCAGTTGGCTGGGGAGGATCGTTGGCTGCGGGACGCTTCCCCGTTGATCCTCCGCAGCTCACCTTGAAGATGAAGACTCCAGATCGGTATTTCCTCTGCGGTTTGATAGCCATGCAACGTAAGACTTTCGGCAATCGCATCCAGCACCGACTCGGCAGCGACAGGACCATGAAACGGCCCCTGAGCCTTGAGCGCAGAAGGTTGTTCCCCAGCCATACCGGCAGCGAACAATAAGGTCCACATACCGTTATCACCGGACAGCGGGCGTATCACACATTCGATTCGGGTCACCAGACCCAGGCATTGGCGAGTAAGACAGAGGCTGCGCGGCATGGCGAGCTCCTCATTGGCTACAGTGTTCGCCTCCCGTCCAGGCTGCTGAAAACTACTGCGCTCGGCAATACTGCGTTAAAAACAGGCGAAAAATGCTCATTTAGAACACCTAGACTCCGCTTTTCCGCCTGTTTTTGCCTTGTCTTGCCTTCGCTCGCTACGTTTTCACCCAACCTGGGCAGTGGAGGCGCGTCAGTCCTTTTGACAACTGTGGTAACGAGACAATATAGAAGAAAGGAGCGATTGGAAAAGGCCGAAAATAAAATGGGCGCCGAATGGTCATATTGCCATCAGGCGCCCATTTTGTTGACGTCAAACAGTCAGCTTTTCAGTTCGGGCTGTAATTGTGGTGGCTCCTTTTCCAGCTCCTTGAGGTCATCTTCACTGAGCATCTGGGCGATGTCGCGCAGGCGTTCGACAACCCGTCCGTTAACCGTGTCGTCAGGGAATTGACCGTCTTCGTCGGCCTCGCCCACCGGTTGCCCCACCAACAGACTCAATGCCTCATCCACCTGACGCACCGCGTACACATGGAATTGCCCGGCGCGCACCGCCTGCAGGACTTTTTCATCAAGCATCAGTGTCGCGACGTTGGCCTGCGGAATAATCGCGCCCTGCTCGCCTGTCAGGCCCCGCGCTTCGCAAAGTCGGAAGAAGCCTTCGATCTTCTCGTTGACCCCGCCGACCGCCTGCACCTCACCAAACTGGTTGATGGAGCCGGTGATGGCGAAACACTGCTTGAGCGGGGTTTTCGACAAGGCCGAGATCAGCGTGCAAACCTCGCCGAGCGACGCGCTGTCGCCGTCCACGTAACCGTAGGATTGCTCCAGCGCGATGCTCGCGGAAATCGCCAGCGGGAATTCCTGCGCGTAACGGCTGCCGAGGTAGCCGGTGAGGATCATCACGCCCTTGGAGTGAATCGGCTGGCCGAGATTGACCTCACGCTCGATATCGACGATGCCACTGCCACCCGGATACACCGTCGCGGAAATCCGTGCTGGCACGCCGAATGCCGAGTCGCCGACTTCCAGCACCGTCAGGCCGTTACATTTGCCGACCGCAGCGCCTGTGGTGTCGATCAGGATGATCCCGGCCAACATGTCGTCGAGAATACGTGCCGATACACGCCCGGTGCGCGTGGCTTTCGCCTTCAGAGCGCGCTCGATGTGACCTGCGTCGGTGCGTTCGTCATTGGCCAGGCTGCGAATGAAATCCGCCTCGCTGACCAACTGAAACAAATCACCGATGCGCGCCGACAAACGCCCCTGGTGCTCGGCCAGTCGTGCGCTGTAGGTCGCCAGACGCGCAACCGCATCAGCGGTCAGTGGCGCCATGCCTTCTTCTGAGGTTCGTGTTTTAAGCAGTTGAGCGAATTGCTCCAGGCTTTCGTCGACCATCGGGATGTCTTCGTCGAAATCCACCAATACCCGGAACATCTCCTGAAAGTCCGGATCGAGGTCCTGCAGCGTGTAGTACAGCGAGCGGGCGCCGATGATGATGACCTTGACCGCCAACGGAATCACTTGCGGAGTTAGGGTCACTGTGGCCAGGCGGCCCAGCTCGCCCAGCGGCGACTCCATCTTCAGCTTGCGCGATTGCAGGGCGCGCTTGAGTGCATCCCACACGAACGGCTCGCTGAGCATTTTCTCGGCTTCCAGCACCAAAAACCCGCCATTGGCACGATGGAACGCACCGGGCCGCAACTGACGATAGGTGGTGTAGAGCGCGCCTTGGTCGGTGCTGTATTCGATACGGCCAAACAGGTTGTCGTAGGTTGGGTGCGGCTCGAAGACCACCGGCGCGCCGCCGCTGGCCGAGTGCCCCACCACCAGACTCGGCAGGTATTGTTCTTCGAGCAACTTGCGCGCCTGGGCGTCGGGCTTGCTGTCGTCAACCAGTTGCTCGACCACGGTCTTCAGCAGATTGACCTGCACCGCCTGCAAATACGCACAGACCGCAGCGTTTTCCGCGTATTGCTCGGACAGCGGCGCCAGCAATGGCTGCAAAGCCAAGGTGATGGTTTCTTCGTTGAGCTGGCGCATCTGGTTGCTGGACTCACGCTTCCATTGCGGCAGGCTGGCCAGTTCTTCGTTCAGACGTTCTTCCAGCGACGAAATATCTTCGTGAAAACGCTCACGTTCGGCCTCTGGCAATTGCGAGAACTCAGCCTCGTCCAGCGCCTTGCCGTCAGCCATCGGCGTGAATGCAATGTTGCTGCTGTCGCGGTACAGGGCGATGCCCTTTTCCAATGCCAGACGCTCGATCACGTCCAACGCACGGTCATAGCGCTGATTGAAGGCGCGGTCGATGCTGCTTTTTTTCTGCTGGTAGGACGGGTGCTCAAAGACTGCCGGGAAGGTCGACAGCAAGTTGTCGAGCAGGCTGTTGATGTCACTGATGAATGCGCTGGCGCTGCCGGGCGGCAATTCCAGCGCTTTCGGCTCGCGCGGCTCATCGAAGTTATTGACGTAGACCCAATCGCACGGGGTCTGCATACGCTTGCCCTCGGCCTTGAGGTAGCGCTTGACGAACGAGAACCGGCCAGTGCCAGGCTCGCCCATCACGAAAACGTTGTAGCCGGGGCGTGGCATGGCCACGCCAAACTGCAAAGCCTCGACCGCTCGCTCCTGGCCGAGCACGCCGCGAAAGGGTTCCAGATCATTGGTTGTCGTGAAGCTGAACTGTTCAGCGGAAAAGGGACGGGTAAGCGCTTCAGGCGCAAGTCGCAAGCTGGCAGCAACAGGATCGGGCATCGGACATCCTTACATCAGGCGGGGCAGATGGGCGCATTCTGGCGCCCGGCGCCCCAGACTGGCAAGGCAGTAAAAGGCTGAATATATTTTCAAACGGCGAGCAGGCTTATCAGTGCCATAAACAGGGCCCACAAAGAACATTCCGTAATAAATTACGGAACATTCCTACGCAGCCTAAACTCCAACCTGCGCGGCTGGTAAACAATAACCGGCCCACCCTGGCGCATGTATCGGCCAGGATCCGACCCTTGGTTGAATACATAAGAGACTAAAGCTATGAAACGGATTCTTCTTGGTACTCTCTTCGCCGCTGTGTCCATCAACGCCATGGCTCAAGCGCCTGGCGGTCCGGACTGTGGCTGGGGCAACATGCTGTTTGAAGGGCAACGCGGTACACCGGCACACTTCCTCGCTTCCACCACCAACGGTACTTCCGGTAATGCCACTTTCGGCATGACCTCCGGCACCAACGGCTGCTCCACCAACAGTGCGCTGACGTATGGCGGCAAATCCTGGATTGCCATGAATGGCATGATGGACGAGCTGTCCAAAGACATGGCAATGGGTCAGGGCGAAGCGCTGACGACCTACGCGGTCGTGTTGGGCGTTGCACCGCAAGACCGTGCGCATTTCGCCGCAGTCACCCACGAGCACTACCAGCAAATCTTCACCAAGGCAGATGCCACGGCTGAGGATGTCCACAGCAACACAATCAACGTACTGAAGAACGATCCGGCGTTGGCAAAATACGCCACCCAGGCTTAAGGTTGATCAGCCCTGCCTTCCGCTCGGAAGGCAGGATTCCAACGCGTTATGTCTATCCCTGACTAGTTGCCTATCTATGCTCAAACGCCTTGCCTGGCTGGCGCTCTGCGTGTGCGCCCCGTTGTATGCCGCGCCCCCTGTCGACAATGCTCGTTTGCAGCAACTGGCCAATACGCCATTCTGGATATCTTTGGGCCACTACGAATCCGGCAAGCTCGGCGGCTGGCGCAGCTACGTCGACGATCAGAAGTTCTTTCTGGCGAAAAACGGCGAGCATGACCCGACGGCCGAACTCGGCGCGACGCTTGATGCCATCTACAAGCCGGTCATCGCGGGGCAGGAAAATACCCACGCGCAATGTGTTTACCCTTCACGCACCCGCTGGCTACGCGATCAGCTAAAACTCACTGATCTGCCCGTCGTGGACTGCAAAGAATTCAAGCAGTGGTTCAAGGACGTGGCGCCGGACAGCACCGTATTGATTTTCCCGGCGGCCTATCTCAATAGCCCGTCGTCGATGTTTGGTCACACCTTGTTGCGCATCGATCAGGCAGGTGTACAGGCCGACAAAACAGCACTGTTGAGCTACGCGATCAACTTCGGCGCGTACATCGAAGGCTCGGACAACAGCATTTTGTATGCCTGGAAAGGCTTGATGGGCGGTTATCCCGGCCTGTTTGCGCTGGTGCCGTATCAGGAAAAACTCTCCGAATACCGCAGCCTCGAAAACCGTGACCTGTGGGAATACCGCCTGAACCTGACGCCGGAAGAAACCCAGCGCATGGTCGAGCATGTGTGGGAATTGAAGCAGATCCGCTTCGGCTATTTCTTTTTCGACGAAAACTGCTCGTATCGCTTGTTGGAGCTGCTGCAAGTCGCCCGCCCCGGCCTGAATCTTACGAGCCAGTTTCAGCTGACAGCGATTCCGACCGATACCGTGCGCGCCGTGCAAGACGCGGGGCTGGTCGAGCGGATCGATTATCGGCCATCGCGCGAGCGTGAACTGCTGAGCCGTGCCGAGCCGTTGAACGACACCGAGCAGCAATGGGTGCTGAAAGTCAGCGCCGATCAGAAGCAGTTACAGGACCCCGACTACATTGCTCTGCCCAAAGAGCGACAGGCGCTGATCCAAGATGCCGCCTACCGTCTGGAGCGTTACCGCGCCAATGGTCAAGAACGTGACCCGGTCACGGCGCAGCGCAGTTTCGAGTTGCTACGCTCGATCAGTAAAAACCCACCACCGCCGCTGGAGATCGAGCGCCCTGGATTGCCGGAAGACGGCCACGAATCTCGAACCTGGCAGCTCGGTGCTGGTAGCCGCGATGACAAAGCGTTCGCCGAATACGGGTTGCGCATGGCCTATCACGACCTGAACGACAACGCGTATGGCTTCCCGCTGGGCGCGCAAATCGAAATTCTTCAGCTCAAATTGCGGCAGTACGAAGACAGCCACTGGCAGGTGCAACAACTGGACCTGGCAACCATTCGCTCGCTGACACCCCGTAACGAGTTGCTTCAGCCTTGGTCCTGGCAAGTGCGCGGCGGCTTGGAACGCGTACTAGGCAAGCATGGCGACGAGAATCTGGTCAGCCATGTGAACGGCGGCGCGGGTGGCACCTGGAAGCTGGGGGACGACGTATTGGGCTTTGCGCTGGGCACCGTGCGGGTCGAGCACAACAATGATTTCTCCGCACTGGTATCGCCAGCGGCCGGTTTTAACACAGGCGTGCTGTGGCGCAATCCGTTGGGAAATTTCAGCCTGGAAACCAAAGGCGATTACTTCACCAACGGCGAGATCCGCCGCAACATCAGCCTCAATCAGCAGTGGGAATTGTCGCGCAACCTCGGCCTGCGGCTAAGCGCACAGCGGGAATTCAGCCAACTGACCTCGCCGGTGAATGAAGTGATGCTGGAGTTGAAGTGGTATCACTATTAGCAACGCCAAAACGCACTGTAGAGCAGCTTGTCCCGCGATCTGGCGCGTAGGATTTTAGATTTTTGATTTTGGTCTTTAAAGGGGTCTTTAAAGGGTCTTTAAAGGTCTTTAAAGGGGTCTGATTTATTTAATTTTCAATAAATCGGCGCCGATAGTCGCCGTTTAAATAAATCAGACCCCTTTAAAAAGACCCCGCGCTCTAAGCCACTTTCGCGTTGTACCCTTCCGCCTCAATCAGCCCGATCACCCGATCCGCCGTCAACACGCTCTGGGATTTTAAAGGGGTCTGATTTATTTAATTTTCAATAAATTATCGCCGATAGTCGCCGTTTAAATAAATCAGACCCCTTTAAAAATAGACCCCTTTAAAAAGACCCCGCGCTCTAAGCCTCTTTCGCGCTGTACCCCTCCTCCTCAATCAGCCCGATCACCCGATCCGCCGTCAACACGCTCTGCACTTTCACCTCGCCTTTTACCAGATCGACCTGTACCTGCGCGCTCGGATCATCACCCTTGATCGCCTCGGTGACGGCCTTTACACAGTGCCCGCAGGTCATGCCTTGGACGTTGAATGTCTGCATTTCACGACTCCTTCGATGGGATAAATAACGCTGGGTGCCAGCATGTTCAACCTTGTCACCATGGCAAGGTCAAGTTTCTCTTTCACCTGCCGGGCTGGTAATCACTTTACCCGTGAGCCAAAGTGCATCCATCACCGTCACATCAGGAGAATCTGCAATGCGTTGGTCAGCGCTTCGCCTTTTCAGTTTTATTGGCCTGTTGGCTTGTGCATCCTGGGCTCAGGCCGATCAGGACTACGGCGTGCTCATCATTTCCCGCGAGCGGCTGGAAGTCGCCACATCGTGCGAGATCGGCATCTACCTACAGGATCAGTTGGTCGGGCGACTGTTTCAGGAACAATCGACGTCCTTCAACCTGCCAGCGGGCGATCTGTCGGTGCGTCTGCGCGTGCTGCCCGGTCAGGCGCCAGGCTGTTCGTCAGGGATCGAGGCGCAAAACAACTCCCGCATCCACATCAATGCAGGTGACGTACTCAAATACCGTATCGCCTCAGGCCCAAACGGCATGTACCTGAAAAAAGCCGACCTGATTTATTGATTAAAAGAAGTGGCTTGACCTTACCAATATGGCAAGGTTGATCCTTGCAGGCATCAGCCCTCAAGGAGCTTCTTTCCATGACAAATCCTGCCACTTTTGATCTGCCCATCACCGGCATGACCTGCGCCAGTTGCGTGGGCCGTGTCGAACGGGCGTTGCGCAAAGTCCCGGGCGTCAAAAGCGTCAGTGTCAACCTCGCCAACGAACGCGCCCACGTTGAAGTATCAGGTCAGATAGATCCCAACAGCCTGATTACGGCAGTCGACAAAGCCGGTTACGGCGCCAGCTTGCTGCAAGACCCCACAATCCAGGCCGCCGACCAGCTCAAACGTCACCTCGCCGAACGCTGGGCATTGCTGGCGGCGATCGTACTGGCGCTGCCGCTGGTACTGCCAATGCTGCTGCAACCTTTGGGTGTTCACTGGATGCTGCCCGCTTGGGTTCAATTTGCGTTGGCGACCCCCGTACAATTCATCTTCGGCGCACGCTTTTATGTGGCCGCCTGGAAAGCCGTGCGTGCCGGTGTTGGCAACATGGACCTGCTGGTGGCCTTGGGCACCAGCGCCGGTTACGGGCTGAGTATTTATCAATGGGCCGTCGCTGCGCCCGGCACCATGCCGCACTTGTATTTCGAGGCATCGGCAGTCGTCATCGCGCTGGTGCTCCTGGGCAAATACCTCGAAAGCAGCGCCAAACGCCAGACCGCCAGCGCCATTCGCGCCCTTGAGGCCTTGCGTCCGGAGCGCGCCATTCAGGTGGTCGACGGCCAGGAGCGAGACGTCGCGATCAGCGCACTTACCCTCAATGATCTGGTGTTGGTCAAACCCGGCGAACGCTTCCCGGTCGACGGTGAAGTGGTCGAAGGCCAAAGTCATGCCGATGAAGCCTTGATCAGCGGCGAAAGCCTGCCCGTGCCCAAACAGCCGGGAGACAACGTCACCGGGGGTGCGATCAACGGCGAGGGTCGGTTATTGATCAGAACTCGCGCCCTGGGCAGCGAAAGTGTGTTGGCGCAAATTATCCGTCTGGTGGAGGACGCGCAATCGGCCAAGGCGCCGATCCAGAAGCTGGTGGATAAAGTCAGTCAGGTGTTCGTCCCGGCAGTGCTGGGCATCGCCCTTGTGACCCTCGCGGGATGGCTATTGGCCGGGGCCTCATTGGAGGGCGCGCTGATCAATGCCGTCGCGGTATTGGTGATTGCGTGTCCTTGTGCCCTCGGCCTGGCAACACCCACCGCCATCATGGCCGGAACCGGCGTCGCGGCGCGCTACGGCATTCTGATCAAAGACGCAGAAATGCTCGAACGCGCTCATGAAGTAACCGCCGTGGTGTTCGACAAAACTGGCACGCTGACCTCCGGCAAACCGCGCATCGCCCACATGACGGCCATAAACGGAGACGAAAGCGCGCTGCTGCAACAAGCTGGCGCGCTGCAACGCGGCAGTGAACATCCCTTGGCGCAAGCTGTGCTAGACGCCTGCCAAGAGCGTGGCCTGACGCTGGAAAACGTGCAGAACAGCCGATCGCTGGCCGGTCGCGGCATTGCTGGCACGCTGCACAACCGTGAGCTGGCCCTGGGCAACCTTCGTCTGCTGGAAGAAAGTGGCTTGCAACCTGGCGCGCTGGCCGAGTCCGCAAAGGCGTGGGAAGCCGAGGGCCGCACACTGTCATGGTTGATCGAGTTGGGATCGCAGCCGTCGGTGCTGGGCCTGTTCGCCTTCGGTGACACCCTCAAAGAAGGTGCGGCGCAAGCCATCAGCCAACTGAATGCCCGCCACATCAGCAGCCATTTGTTGACCGGCGACAATCGCGGCAGCGCCAAAGTGGTCGCCGACGCATTGGGAATCAAGGATGTGCATGCCGAAGTCTTGCCAGCCGACAAAGCAGCGGCAGTGATTGAGCTGAAGAAAACTCATGTAGTCGCCATGGTCGGCGACGGCATCAACGACGCCCCGGCGCTGGCTGCGGCCGATATTGGTATCGCCATGGGTGGCGGCACCGATGTCGCCATGCACGCCTCAGGCATCACCCTGATGCGCGGCGATCCGCGTTTGATTCCCGCCGCGCTGGATATCAGCCGCCGAACCTACGCAAAAATCCGCCAAAATCTGTTCTGGGCCTTCGTCTATAACTTGATCGGTATTCCGCTGGCAGCGTTCGGCCTGCTCAATCCGGTACTGGCAGGCGCGGCAATGGCCTTGTCCAGCGTCAGCGTGGTCAGCAACGCTTTGCTACTCAAGACATGGAAACCCAAAGACGATAGAGACGATGGAGACGCGCAATGAACATCGGCCAAGCCGCCAAAAACAGTGGCCT
>NZ_DASWOT010000117.1:0-35791 GCF_036404235.1 Pseudomonas sp. | reverse complement strand
AACTCTGGGACGGACTTGGGCTGGTTTCAATACTGGATACGATAAACCGGCTTAGCCGCCTGACCTGAACCGCCGTATACGGATCCGTACGTACGGTGGTGTGAGAGGACGGCGGATGTAAATCCGCCTCCTACTCGATATGGCTACGTCACCGTTCAAGCAGTGGATAGCGTGTTTGGCAGAGCGATGGATCGAATTGGGTGGCGGCGGGGGGATGGTGTGTACAAAAAGAGCTTGGTATTCGGATGTAACACTAATTAGAATTAGTCTCATTTGAAATACTCCTCGCCCAGGGTCTCTTGACATGAGTGAAGCAGCGACGCCGACGGAGCACACGCTACATGCCCTGTACCGCGATCATCATGGCTGGCTCGAAAGCTGGCTGCGGCGGCGCATGGGCAATGCCTGGGATGCGGCGGACCTGAGTCAGGATACTTTCCTGCGCGTGCTGTCCAGCTCCCAGCAGATTGCCGACATGCGTGAGCCGCGAGCCTATCTGCTGACGGTGGGCAAGCGCCTGCTGAGCAACTTCTACACCCGACGCAGTCTGGAGCAAGCCTATCTGGAGGCCCTGGCGCAGTTGCCCGCAGAAAGCACGCCGTCACCCGAACAGCGCTGGCTGCTGCTCGAAACCCTGCAAGCCCTGGATGAACTGCTCGACGGTCTGCCAGCCCTGGTGCGCCGGGCGTTTCTCTTGAGCCAGCTCGAAGGCCTGGGCTACCGCGAAATCGCCGAACGTCTGCACGTTTCGCAGCGCACGATCAAACGCTACATGGCGCACGCCTATGAGCATTGCCTGCTGGTGGACTGGTGATTCGGTCCACTCCCTCGACCGAAGACCGTGAGGTTGCGCGAAAGGCCGCGCAGTGGTTGGCCTTGCTGGAGTCTGGCGACGCCAATGATGATGATCACCTCAAGTTGCAGCATTGGCGCGACAGCTGTAGCAGGCACGAGCGCGCCTGGCAGAAGGTTCAACAACTGCGTCAACGCTTTTGCGGCCTGCCTTCGAGCCTGGCGCTGGCCACACTGGATCGTCCCGACGAAGCTCGGCGAGCAGTCCTTAAGCGGGCACTGGCGGTCGCCGCGCTGGTGCCGGCCGCTTGGCTGCTGGGGCGGCAATTGCCGCTGGATGTCTGGCGGGCCGACCTGCAAACTTCCACGGGCGAGCATAAGCGTCTGCCACTGGCCGATGGCAGCACGCTGCAACTGAACACCGCCAGCGCCGTCAATGTTGACCTGGGTGCTCGGCGCCTGACGCTGGTGCGCGGCGAAATGGCGCTTAAGGTGCCAGGCAGTGCAGCGCTGATCATCGAGGGGCCATATGGCCGCATCATCGTCAGTCAAAGCGAAGTCTGCGTGCGCCTCAATGCCAATGACTGCCGGGTATCAGTGGTCAGCGGCACGGTACAACTGCAACCCTTGCAAGGGCCGGTCCTGGCCTTGGGTGCCGGCCAGCAGGTCAGCTTGCAACGCACCGGGGCGGGACCTGTCAGCGCTTTCGACGCCCAGCTCCCCGGGTGGCGCGACGGCGTGCTCATGGCGCAGAACCAACCGCTGGGCGACTTCCTGCGCGAGCTGGGTCGTTACCGCGCTGGCTTGTTGCGCTGGGAGCCGGAACTGGAAGCGTTGCGCGTTACCGGGAGTTTCCGTGTCGACGACACTGATCGGATTCTTTCATTGCTGGCGGCCAGCCTGCCGGTGGAGGTGCATATGCGCACCCGCTATTGGGTCACGCTGGTTCCTCGAAACACTGCGCCTCAAAAAAATACTGCGTGAAGCCTGTCCCTTTTTTTCACGTCGCCGGTCATTCCAGGTAAGTGAACAAAATACGAGAGCTTGCTTCCATGTCTGCAGTATTACCCTATCGTTTGCGCCCGTTGTTGCATCTTGGTCTTTTGTTGAGCCTGAGTTCCAGCCCGCTGTTTGTCGCGTCCAGTTGGGCCGACACCACGGGCAGGCGCAGTTATGAGGTCCCAGCTGGCAGTTTGGGCGCTGCGCTGACCCGCTTTGCCGGGCTGGCCGGGGTCAATCTGTCGGTAGACCCGTCCCTGGTGAGCGGGCGTAACAGTGCCGGGTTGTCCGGTGAGTACGCCGTTGAAGAGGGCTTTGCGCGCCTGCTACAAGGTTCCGGCCTGCAACTGTTGCCGGTGGGCGAGCAGGCTTACACCCTCACTCCGGCCCCGGAGGGCAGCGGCCTGCAACTGGCGCCCACCTCGATTCTCGGTGCCAGCGACTCGACGCAAGGGCAGGCGTATGCCGGTGGCCAGGTCGCGCGCCGTGGTTCGCAAGGCTTGCTGGGCTCGCGGGACTTCATGGAAACGCCGTTCAGCATGACCACCTACACCAGCGAGGCGGTCAAAAACCAGCAGGCGCGAACCTTGGGCGACCTGATCGCCAGCGATCCTTCGGTGCGTGCTACCAACCCGGCCGGTGGGCGCTATGAGCAATTCACCATTCGCGGTTTCAGTCTGTTCAACAGTGATGTCGCCTATAACGGTCTTTACGGCATTCTGCCGACCTACACCATCGACATGGAAATGGCCGAACGTGTGGACGTCCTTAAAGGGCCGAGCCAACTGATCAATGGCATTTCGCCCAGGGGCAGTGTGGGCGGTGGCATCAACGTGGTGCCCAAGCGCGCGACCGACAAGCCCATCACTGAATTCACCGGCAACTACGCCTCCAACAATCAGGTGGGCGGTGCGGTGGACATCGGGCGTCGGTTCGGCGATGAGGGCAAGTTCGGCATTCGTTTCAACGGCGTGAAGCAGTCTGGCGATACCGAATGGGATCACCAAAGTGTCGACCGCGAAATGGCCGTACTGGGCCTGGATTTTCGCGGTGATCGGCTGCGCCTTTCGACCGATGTCGGACACACCGAGCGCGACACCGATGCCCCTCAGGAGCGCGTGCAGATAGGCGCCAACGCAAAAGTACCGAACGCTAACGATGTCCGGGATAACTATGCGCAAGCCTGGAGTCAGGCGCGTACCAAAGACACCTTCGGCGCGGTCAATGGCGAGTACGACGTCAGCGATTCGGTGATGGTGTACGGCGGGGTTGGGGCACGTAAAAGCAACCATGACTTCCTCCGCCATGCTGTTTCAATCACCAACAATGCGGGCGATTTCAGCGTTCAACCGCGTGACTTTACCCGCGACGAAAATGTCAGGACGGCCACGGCCGGGGTGCGCAACTGGTTCCATACCGGCCCGGTGAGCCATGAGGTCAATCTGGCCGCCAGCTATTTCTACATGGATTTCGAAAATGGCGGCGCTCGCTATGCTGCGTCCCCCAGCAATCTGTTCGACCCGGTACAAACGCCGACGCCCAGCACGCCCACGCGTTTCGATTCCAAGGTCTATACCGAAAACCGCTTCAGCGGGGTGGCGTTGTCCGACACGCTTGGCTTCTTCGATGACCGCCTGCTGCTGACCCTTGGCGCCCGGTGGCAAAGGGTTAAGGTTGACGACTGGACGGATGGTGTCAAAGGCGACACGGCCTACGATGAGGAAAAAGTCTCACCCTCGGGAGGTCTCCTGTTCAAGGCCACCGACCAACTGTCGCTGTATGCCAACTACATGGAAGGCCTGAGCCAGGGCAAAATAGCGCCATCGACCTCGGTGAACGAAGACGAAATCTTCCCGCCGTTCATCAGTCGCCAGGTCGAAGTCGGCGCCAAGTATGACCTAGGCTCATTTGCCCTTACCGCTGCCGTCTTCCGGATCAAGCAGCCAGCCTACGAGACCAACACCGGGTCGCGAGTCTTCGGCCCGAACGGCAAGCGCCAGAACGACGGTGTGGAGGTGAGCGTGTTCGGTGAGCCGCTCAAAGGGTTCCGCCTGCTCGGTGGCGTCATGTATATCGACAGCGAGTTAACCCATACCACCAACGGCACCTACGACGGCAACCGGGCGCCCGCCACGCCCAAGTACAACGTCAACCTGGGCGCCGAATGGGACGTACCGACCTTACAAGGGCTGACCCTGACCGGACGCGGCATCTATTCCAGCTCGCAATATCTGGATCAGGCCAACAGCAAGGAAATCGACGCCTGGGAGCGCTTCGATGTTGGCGCGCGCTACGCGTTCAAGGTCGACGACAAGGCCGTCACGCTACGTGCCAATGTCGAAAACGTGCTGGACAAACGCTACTGGAGTTCTGCTGGGGCCTCAGATGACAGCGAGCCCGGATTGACCCTCTCAACCCCCAGGACTTTCCTGCTTTCGGCGACCATCGGCTTCTGAGCTGACGCAACGGCGATGCGCCACAGGGACGGGCGCTCACCTTTACTGCCCTGTTAATACGGTCAGACCAACATCATCAAGTCTTTCAAGGGCTCGATTTGATGCCCATACCTGGCTTTCACTTAAATTAAGCGGCTATCCGCTCTGTTCTTTTAATTAAGTAAACACTTCATGGAGCCACAATGTCGCTTCTGATAAAAATATTTTAAGGCTCTGGTCATGCACCGTCGCCTCGCAAACCCTTGTTGCAGAGCGCTCAGCCTGATAAGTACAAAAAAGCTGCCGACCTAAAAATATTTTTATATTGACTTCTTTCTGGATTTCAATTGCTGTCGGTGCGGTTGGAAACTTTATATCGCTGCCTCAACAAAACTTCGTTCTATAAATCTGAGTTTAAAAATAGGGTATTGCTGGCAACCTATTTGCTTGGGGCAGAATGGGGATGCGCGTAGCCATGTGCAGATCGTGCTCACCACCAGGGCTCGGCCTCAATGACAGGCAGCACAAGGCTTGCATATATGGGGTGTTGGCCTGTTTTTCCCGTTTAAAGCGGACTTTTCAAAAAAGCGGTACACATAGAGGGCGGTTTAGCTAACTATTTTTGCGCGTCTGTATTTTGCCTTTTTGATTTTTCTTCGTGGGGTCATGGAGGGTGCGTATTGGCAGGAATACGATCTTTAGAAATGGATAAATATCAAATTGACATCATCGCATCTAAGCTATAACTTCGCGCTATTAAAGCTGTGGCACGAGCTTTGTCTTCAGTCAATTGCTACTGAACATATATATGCGTACGTTTGTTCCAGATTTCGCCTAGGCGTATGGAGCATGAATTAAAAAGAGGTTTCTTGTCGATACGTGGTGAGGATCGGGCGCTTTGGTGTGCGCCCGATCCTCCTCAATAGTGCGCCTTGTAGGCGCCAGCGACAGGCATTGTGGTCTCTCTGTGCAGCATCCTGCATCGCGTTGGCGGTCTGGCTGAGCTTAAAGGGATTTTTCTGAGTGGGCTTTGCCCGCTCAATGGCCAGTGGCGGCTTATGCCGTGATGGGCGTTTTGCCTATTCGATCAGGGGAAGTAGGAATCTTATGTATGTTCGGTTTTGCGCAGTTGCGCCTCGTTCATTGATTTCAGCAGGTCGGTTTCGCGCCGGGCTTCAGCTCAGCGCCCTAGCCTCCATTGTGCTGTTGTCCGGTTGTATGAGCCTCTCCCCGGAGCCGCTCGACAAAAAAGCGCTCAGGGAGCAAACCCGCCTGGATGCCGTCACGGCCCAGCAGGATGTGGCGCCAATCACCGGGCCACTGACGCTCGAAGACGCCATTGCCCGTGCGTTGAAGTACAACCTCGACAGCCGCTCGCGGCAGATGGAAGAGGCCTTGGCGCTGAACCAGTTCGACGTCGGCAACTTCGACATGCTGCCCAAGATGATCGCCGCTGCCGGTTACAGCGACCGCAGCGAATACGCGACCACCCGCGCGGTTGACTCGGTCACCGGCCAGCCATCGTTGGCCAACCCGTATATCTCCAGTGATAAGCAGCACGCCACTACTGATCTGGGTTTGACCTGGAGCGTGCTGGACTTCGGCCTGTCCTATTACAACGCCAAGCAGAACGGCGACCGAGTGTTGATCGCCTCCGAGCGGCGCCGCCAGGCCATGCATGTGCTGGTGCAGGACGTGCGCACCGCGTTCTGGCGTACCGCAAGCGCGCAAAAGCTGCTTCAACAGGTCAATGATGCGACAGCATTGGCCGAGTCCGCCCTGACCGACGCCCGCCAGGCCGAAGCCGAGCGCCTGCGCGCGCCGGTCGAGTCCTTGCGTTATCAGCGTCAAGTGCTGGAAAACCTGCGCCTGCTGGAAGCCATCGAGCAGGAACTGGCCACGGCCCGTATCGAGTTGGCGGCACTGATCAACGCCCCGCTGGGTCTGGCGCTGCAAGTGGTGGAACCTGCGCAAACCTTCAACAAACAGATCCTCGACCTGCCAGTCGAACAGCTTGAAGCCCAGGCCCTGGCGCAGAACGCCGAGTTGCGTGAGCAGAACTACAACTCCCGGATCGCCAGTCAGGAAACCCGCAAGACCCTGCTGCGGCTGTTCCCGAACCTGAGCTTCAATTACAACCTGCGCCATGATTCCGACAAGTACATGATCAACAACAATTGGAATGAAGCGGGCGCGCAGATTTCCTTCAACCTGATCAATCTGCTCAGTGCGCCGTCGCAATACCGTCTGGCCAAGGCCGGGATCAGCCTGGCGGATCAGCGCCGGGTCGCTACGCAAATGGCGGTCCTGGCTCAGGTGCATATAGCCCGCCTGCAATACGCCAATGCCCTGCATCAATACGAGCGGGCCGACGCCATCTGGCAGGTCGACGACCGCCTCAACGCGCAGACTGCCAACCGTGCCCAGGCGCAAACCACCAGCAAGCTCGACACAGTGGCGAGCAACACCTCGGCCATTCTCAGCCTATTGCGGCGTTATCAGGCGATGTCGGTCGCCAACGCCGCTGCGAGCAAACTGCAAGCGACGCTGGGCATGGAGCCGCAAGTGGGTGACGTGCAGGCGCAATCGCTGACGCAACTGCAAAACAACGTCGCACTGTCGTTGCAGCAATGGAATCAGGGCAATATCGGCGCGGTGCCGGCGACTGCTCAGCTTGAAGGACAGGTCAAGTGATGAAGGCTCTACTGCTGGCGGCGGGAGTGCTGTGTGGCAGTGCCGCGTTCGCTGCTGATCCGCAGCCAGCGGCCTTGGTGCCTTCTGGTGTGGCTCCAATCGCGGCGACAAATGCGGCGCGGGGGGCGGGTGAGTCGCGGGATATCCGCGCGCAACTGTCGCCACGCCAGTTCACGACGTTGGCTGCGGAAATTGGCGCCAAGATCAGCAGCCTGCCGGTGCCCGAAGGTGGTGCCTTCAAGAAGGGCCAGGTGCTGGTGGGGTTTGATTGCTCTTTGCAACAAGCGCAGTTGAACAAGGCTCGTGCCGGGTTGAGCGCCGCTGAAAAGACCTGGACCGCCAACAAGCGCCTGAGCGAGTTGAACTCCATAGGGCAGGTGGAATTGCAGGTGTCCGAATCCGAGGTGTCGAAGAACCGCGCTGATGTCTCGCTGATGAGCACCATGCTCGGCAAGTGCAGCATCACTGCACCGTTTTCCGGGCGCGTGGCTGAGCAGAAGATGCGCGAACAGCAGTTCGCCCAGCCGGGCCAGGCGATTCTCGACATTCTCGATGACAGCGTGCTGGAGATCGAGTTTCTCGCGCCCTCTCGCTGGCTGTCCTGGCTCAAGACCGGCACGGTGCTGCAACTGCGCATCGACGAAACCGACAAGAGCTACCCGGCGCGTGTCACACGCGTCGGCGCGCGGGTCGATCCCGTGAGCCAGTCGATCAAGCTGGTGGCAACTATAGACGGCCAGCATCCGGAATTGATCGCCGGCATGAGCGGCACCGTATTGCTGACGCCGCCCAGCGCGCCATAGTCGCCAAGGAGCTCCCGTATGAGCGCTTCACCGCATACATTTCACTTTATCTCCGGCCTGCCTCGCTCGGGCTCGACCCTGCTCAGCGCGCTGCTGTTGCAGAACCCGCGTTTCCACGCGGGCATGAGCAGCCCGGTGGGCATGATTATCAGCAATATGCTCGCTCAGTTCGGCGCGGGCAGCGAGTTGGGTGCGATGCTTGATCAGGCCCAGCGCCGCCGCCTGCTGCGGGGCGTATTCGACGCCTATTACGCCGACCAGACCGACAAGCAGGTGATCTTTGACACCAACCGCAGTTGGAGCGGGCATATGCCGCTGCTGGCCGACCAGTTTCCCGGTGCCAAGGTCATCGCCTGCGTGCGCAATGTGGCTTGGATCATGGACAGCCTTGAGCGGCGTTTTCGTGCCAATCCCTACGAAATCACTCGACTGTTCGGTGACAGTGTGGAACGCAATACGGTCTACAGCCGGGTCGAGACCTTGGGGCAGCGTAACCGTATGGTCGGTTTTCCCTGGGCGGCACTCAAGGAAGCATTTTATGGCGAGCATGCGTCCTCCTTGTTGATTGTTGATTACGACTTGCTGGCTCAGGCCCCGCACAAGGTAATGCCGCTGATCTACCGCTTCATCGACGAGCCACCGTTCGAGCATGACTTCAATGCAGTGAGTTACGACGCCCCGGAATTCGATGCATCGCTTGGGGTGCATGGCTTGCACAAGGTGCGGACCAAGGTGGAGTTGCAACCGCGACGTACGATCCTGCCGCCAGATCTGTTTGCCCAGTTCAACGATTTGTCGTTCTGGCACAACCAGGACGGCAGTGCGGCCAATGTGATTGCTGCCAAGCCGACGGCCGGCCTTACGTAACGCTGATGAAACACCGATAACACTTCTATTCTCTGAATCCGTCTGCGCCGCATCGCATTTGCAAGGACTGCCATGACTACTGATCGTACTTCCAGCCCGTTTTCCGCCAACGCTTCACGTGGCCTGCAACGACGCAAACCGGCGCCGCTGGTGCTGGAAGCGCGGATCATGTTCGATGGCGCGGCAGTGGCCACGGCCGCCGAGGCGGTCAAGCCGATTGCTGTCGAGGCGCCGGTGGCTCACGTTGCCGAGTTGGGCAGTGTGGTTGCCGCTTCGCAAACGCAAAGCCGCAGCACCGCGCCGGTCGAGACCAGCAAGGCCACGACGGCCGAGCCCGCCAAAGCGGTGGCGGCTGAACGCGCCACTGATGGCCTGGCCGACAGCGCTACGAAAGTATTGTTTGTCGATTCGCGAGTGCCGGATTATCAATCGATCATTGCTGCGGCCGCAGCCGATGTGAAAGTGGTGCTCCTCGATGCCGACCGCGATGGCGTGCAGCAAATTGCCGACGCGCTGGAAGGCATGCATGACGTGGAATCGATCAGTATCGTGTCGCACGGCGACAGCGGCTTGCTGCTGTTGGGCAATAGCGCCCTGTATTCCGGGGATATGGCGCAGTACCAGGCACAACTGGGCAAGATCGGTTCAGCCATGCAGGCTGATGGCGAGATTCTGCTGTATGGCTGCGATGTGGGTGCGGGCACCACAGGTCAAAGCTTCATTCAAAGCCTGGCTGACGCTACGGGTGCTGTGGTCGCGGCCTCCACCGACTCCACCGGGAATATCGCCCATGGCGGCAACTGGGATCTGGAAATCGCCACCGGCACCCTGAACAGTGCGCCGGTGTTGGATGTTTCGAAGTTGGCGGATTATGACTACTCGTTGTACACCACCAGCGTGTCCAATCTGGCTCAACTCAAAGCCGCCATCGCCACCGCCGACACGGATAACCTGGACGACACCATTACGCTGATCGGCGTTGACAGCGACTATAAATTTGCATCGGCCAGCGACGCGATCAGCATTAACGTAACGGACGGTCACAAGCTCACCATCGTCGGCACCGGGCACACACTGGATGCCGACAACTGGGCGCGAGTGATCAGTGTCGGCGCTGGCACTGCGGGCAGCCGTGTGGAGTTGCAAGGCCTGACAATCAAAAACGGGCTGGCCAGTGGTAATGGCGGCGACACTCTAATCACGGGTGGGGCGGTGGGGTCGGCGGCGCTGGGCGGCGGTATCTACAATGCTGGCGTGCTGACCATCACCAACAGCATCGTGACGGCGAATAAGGCTGCGGCTGGTGGTGGCGGTGGTTCGAGCGGCGCTAGTTACAATTATGGCTCAGGCGGTGCTGGCGGCGGTGGCGGCGGTTATGGCAACCGAGTAGGTGGCAAAGGTGGCGACTGGCACCCCTTGAGCCCTAATACACCCCAAGTAGCACCCTCTGCCTCAGGCGCTTTAGGCACCGCAGGACAGGGTGGCTGGGGCGGTGCATTTTATAGTGATAATTTCAGGGGCAAGGGTGGCTCAAGCGGTACAGGCGCGGCGTCAGGTGGTCGTGCTGGGCAGGTCTACAACTACGATAGCGGTGGCAGTTTTGCCTACGTGGACAGCGGCGGTAATGGCGGTGTCGCCGGTAGTGGCGCCCTGTCGATCAGCGGCGGCGGCGGTGGCAGCGGCTATACAGGTGCCGGTGGCAGGGGCGGCGACGCGGCAGGCGGCATTTATAACAGCGGCATCTTGACGATTATCAACAGTACCGTCAGCAACAATATTGCTGCGGGCGGCGGCGGGGGTGGCGGTAGTCTGTTTGCTATTGCAAACGCCGGCAAAGGCGGCGACGGCGGTAATGCCGCAGGCGGCATTTACAATATCGGCACGCTGCGCATGGATACGACCAGTACAGGCAACATGACGGGCAACGTCGGTGCGGGCGGTAAGGGCGGCAAAGGCAGCCCGGGCAATGGCACAGATGGCACCAGCAGCAGCGACCGGACTGCCACTGGCACCGTCGTCACTGATTACGTCGCGCCAACCCTCTCTGGCACCAGCGCGGGCCTGGCGGTTAATGACAATGCCTCTGTCTCGCCATTCACCGGCCTTGTGCTGAGCGGCTCCAGCCTGTCCATGACCATCACCCTGGACTCCGCGGCCAAGGGCAGCTTCACTAGCGCATCGCTCCTCGCCAATGGGTTTTCCTCTGCGGACGGTGGCCTCACCTATACCCATGCGGCCACTACCGCTGCAACTCTGGGAACGGCAGTCCATGGGCTGGTGTATCAGCCCATGACGAACCGTGTCGCAGTTGGCAGTACCGAGACCACGACCTTTAGCATTGCGATCAGTGACGGCGCTCAGACCATTACGAACAACACGACTACCGTGGTCGCGACGTCGATCAACGATGCCCCCACAGGCATGGGCAATACAAGCATCCCCACCATCCTGGAAGACGCCACATCACCCGTCGGCGTGGCCATTTCCGCGCTGACCGGTATCAACTTCAGCGACCCGGACCCAAGCGCTTCGCTGGGCGGGATAGCAGTAAGCGGCAACACGGCCAACTCGTCTACCCAAGGTGTCTGGCAATATTCCGCCGACGCCGGTGCGCACTGGTATGCCGTTGGCACTGTCAGCACTGGGTCGTCATTGTTGCTGTCGGCCAGCAGCCAGCTACGGTTCCTGCCGGCTGGCAACTACAACGGCACGCCGCCTGCACTGACTGTCCGCGCGGTGGACAATACCCGCAGCGGCTATACCACGTCAGCCGCGACCGAGGTGCGTGTCACCGCCGACGCCAGCACCAATGGCGGTAGCACAGCCTTTGCAGCCACCACCAACACCATCGCCACCTCGGTCACGGCGGTCAACGATGTACCGACGTTCACCAAAGGCAGCGATCAGACCGTACTCGAAGATGCCGGTGCGCAAACCGTTGCTGGCTGGGCGACCGGTATCGGTGCGGGGGCGTCCAACGAGTCCGGGCAGAGCCTGAACTTCATCGTCAGCAACAGCAATAACGCCCTGTTCAGTAACCAGCCGAGCATCGATGCCAGCGGCAATCTGGTATTTACCCCCGTTGCCAATGCCAATGGCACCGCGACCGTGACCTTGGCCATTCACGATAACGGTGGCACGGGCAATGGCGGTGTAGACACCAGTGCGACTCAGACCTTCACCATTACCTTCACGCCAGTCAACGATGCACCGACCGGTTTGCCGACTTTGTCGGGCAGCAGCACCGAAGGCCAGGCCCTGACCGCCAACACCTCGGGCATTGCCGATGTCGAAGGTTTGGTCGGCGTAACCTTCAACCATCAATGGCAGGTGTCGGCTGACGGCGTCTCGGGTTGGACTGATATTTCCGGTGCCACAGCGTCCACCTACACCTTGGCCTCGGCGCAGGTGAATAAGTATGTGCGCGACCAGGTGAGCTTCACCGATGAAGGGGGCACCCTGGAAACCCTGGCCAGCGCCGCCTCGTCAGCGGTGATCGGCATAGTGCCGCTGGTAGACAGTATCGAGCGGGTGGGTGCGGCCGCGGTTTCGGGCTCGGCATCCGAGGTCGTCTACACCGTTAAATTCAACGTGCCGGTCTCCGGTGTCGACATCAACGACTTCGAGCTGAACACGACGGGGACTGCCACTGGCCACATTTTTGCGGTCATCTCTAACGGGGCTAGCGACACCTGGCAGGTGATCGTCAGCGGCCTTTCCGGCGATGGCACATTGCGCCTGGATCTGCATAACTCCGGTACAGGTATCGTCTCCGGCACCTCGACGGCCATCGGGGCCGGTTATGCCGCTGGCCAAGCCTACATTCTGGACCATACCCCGGCGTTGATAACGAATGTCAGCGTGCCCAATACTCCGCTCAAAGCTGGTGACACCGCGACTGTGACAATCACCGTTGGCAACGATGGCGGTGATCCTTATACGCTGGCCAGCAGCACCATCGGCGGCTACACCCTGAGTAACCTGACGCGCGTCAACAGCACGACTTATACCTCACAGTTCACCGTGACCCAGGGCGGTACCGACGTCGCGGCGAGCAGTGATGTACCGCTCAATATTGTGCTGGCTGACTCGGCCGGTAACCGCAACGCGGCCTATATCACGCCGATCAGCCAGAGCCTGGATTCGATCAACGCCAATGCCCCCACGGGCATCAACCTGAGCAACGCCAGCGTACGGATCAGCGAGGGCCCCAACGCTACTGTCGGTACGTTGTCCACGACCGATGCCAGCATCGGCGACAGCTTCACCTATAGCCTGGTTAGCGGAGCGGGCAGCACCGATAACGCCTCGTTCAGCCTTGTCGGCGATACCCTGAAGGTCGTTGACTCGGCAGCGCTGGGCGAGGGTGATTATTCCGTACGAATCCGTACCACCGACAGTGGCGGCAACGCTATCGATCACGTGTTCAGTATCAGCGTCAGCAGCTACGTGGAACCGGTTGCGGCCAACGACACGGCAAGTGCGACCGAGGCAGGCGGTGTGGCCAACGGTACTGCCGGGGCCAACCCGACCGGCAACGTGCTCAACAACGACCAGAGCAGCAACACCAAAACCGTCACTGCCATTGCCGGTGGCACAGTAGGTGCGGCGCGGGCCGGTACTTATGGCAACCTGACCCTCAATGCCAACGGCAGCTACACCTACACGGTCAACAACGCCAACGCGGCAGTTCAGGCCTTGAGAACCAACGCCGATACCCTGACTGACACCTTCACCTACACCCTGGCCGACAACACTGCGGCTACCAGCAGCGCGACCCTGACTGTCACCATTCACGGTGCCAACGATGCACCACAGGTCGCTACCGCGCTGCCCCCCCAACAAGTGACCGTCAGCACGCCGCTGCTGTATACGGTGCCGGTCGGCACCTTTAGCGATGTCGATACTGGTGACACCCTGACCTACAGCGCGACTCTGGCGGGTGGGGCGCCACTACCTGCCTGGCTGACCTTCAATAGCGTGACCCGAACTTTCAGCGGTACGCCGACGACAGTGGAGAACCTCAGCGTCGTGGTCACGACCACTGACCTGTCCGCTGCGTCAGCCAGCAACACCTTCACCCTTGAGGTGACCGGCGTGGTGCCGCTGGTAGACAGTATCGAGCGGGTGGGCGCTGCCGCTGTTTCGGGCTCGGCATCCGAGGTCGTCTACACCGTTAAATTCAACGTGCCGGTCTCCGGTGTCGACATCAACGACTTCGTGCTGAGCACGACGGGGACTGCTACTGGCAACATTCTTGCGGTCAGCTCTAGCGGGGCTAGCGACACCTGGCAGGTGATCGTCAGCGGCCTTTCCGGCGATGGCACATTGCGCCTGGATCTGAATAACGCAGGTACAGGTATCGTCTCCGGCACCTCGACGGCCATCGGTGCAGGTTATACGGCTGGCCAGACCTACACGCTGGACCATACCCCGGCGCTTGTGACGAATGTCAGCGTGCCCAACGCTCCGCTCAAAGCTGGTGACACCGCGACTGTGACAATTACCGTCGGCGATGATGGTGGCTCACCCTTGACCCTGGACAGCGGCTCCGTGGCTGGCTACGCCCTGAGTAACCTGACGCGTATCAACAGCACGACCTACACCGCACAGTTCACGGTTCCTTCAGGTGGTACCGATGTCGATGCTGGCGATGATCTGGCCGTCAACCTCGTCTTCGCCGATCAGGTCGCAAACCGCAACACTGCCTATACCACGCCCATCAGCCAGTCAGGTGACGGCATAAACGTCAACGTACCGACCGCAGTGAGCCTGAGTAACGCCAGCGTACGGATCAGCGAGGGCCCCAACGCTACTGTCGGTACGTTGTCCACGACCGACGCCAGCATTGGCGATAGCTTCACCTACAGCTTTGTCCCCGGAGCGGGCAGCACCGATAACGCCTCGTTCAGCCTTGTCGGCAATACCCTGAAGGTCATTGACCCGGCAGCGCTGGGCGAGGGTGATTATTCCGTACGAATCCGCACCACCGACAGCGGCGGCAACGCTATCGATCACGTGTTCAGCATCAGCGTTAGCAGCTACGTGGAACCGGTTGCGGCCAACGACACGGCAAGTGCGACCGAGGCGGGCGGTGTGGCCAACGGCACTGCCGGGGCCAACCCAACCGGCAACGTGCTCACCAACGACCTGAGCAGCAACACCAAAACCGTCACCGCCATTGCCGGTGGCACAGTGGGCTCGGCGCGGGCAGGTGCCTATGGCAGCCTGACCCTCAATGCCGACGGTAGCTATACCTACACGGTGGATAACGCCAACGCAGCGGTTCAAGCGTTGAGCGCCAACACCGGTAACCTGACCGACTCCTTCACCTACACCCTGGCTGACAACACCCTGGCCACCAGCAGCGCGACCCTGACCATCACCGTTCATGGCGCCAACGACGCGCCAATAGCAGTCACCGCAATCCCCGCTCAACAGGCGACGGTCAGTACGCCGCTGCTGTATGTGGTGCCGGTCGATACGTTCAGCGATGTCGATGCCGGGGACACCCTGACCTACACCGCGACTCTGGCGGAGGGTGCGCCATTACCTGCATGGCTGAGCTTCAACGGTGCGACCCGAACCTTCAGCGGTACGCCGACGACAGCGCAGAACCTCAGTGTTGTGGTCACGGCCACGGACTTGTCCGCGGCGTCGGTCAGCAACACCTTCACCCTTGAGGTGGCCAGCGCCCCAATTGATCCTGTGACGCCACCTGTGACGCCACCTGTGCAGACTCCCGATCCACAGGTGCCGAACAAGCCGCAGCCCCCGATCACGGCTACGGCGCAGACATCGTTTCAGCCCATCAGCGAAACAGTGAACTCGATGGAGATACAGGCGGACTGGAGTGCCAACCGGATGATCAGACCTGGGGTAGAAGCGCCCGGCACCGGCCCGTTTATTTCTGCGGCACACCGCAGCGGCGTAAACGGTACGGGGGTATTTTCTTCGCTCTCGGGATTCTTGGGTCATTCCGGCCCGCTCAACGAACACTACTCAGCGCTGTCGCCGACGCCGTTCAACGACTTCCAGCGCACCCAGACTGACAGCGGCCCGGGCATTTTTTCGGTGGGTATCTTGCCGCTTGGACAATCGGGCCTGACCGTGTTGCGCGGCATGGGCGATCAACAGTTTGCCTTGGGCGAGCACTTGTTGTTTACCCTCCCAGCCGACGCCTTCGGCCACAGTGATCCGCAACCGGGCATCGTGCTCAAGGCGACACAGGCCGATGGTAGTGCCTTGCCGACCTGGCTGACGTTCAACAGCACCACCGGCTTGTTCGAAGGCACGCCACCGCCAGGCTTCAAGGGCGAGCTGGCAATCAAGGTAGTGGCCAAGGACAGCAGCGGCCATCAGGCCGAGGTGACATTCCGAGTCAAGACGGTTTCGGAAAAGACCACCGCCGACATACCTCGTGGTCGTAGCGGCTTGAGCGAGCAGTTGCGCACGGCGGCCAGTCGTACTGCACTCTGGGCAAGCGGGCGTACATGACCGACTTGTCTTGCGCCAATCGGGGTGTTTCAGCGGCGGCGCTGAGCACCTTGACGCAGTTGTCACACCTTGCCCGGCATGCCCTCGACACGGTTGAACTGGGGTTCCTGGCGGTCAACGAGAGCCATGCCCTGGCCGCCTATCGTCAAGGTGCGCTATGGCTGGAAGAGGGCGGCGTGCAAGCGCTGTCGGGCGTGGTGCAACTGGAAGCCAACGCGCCTTACGTGCAATGGCTGACCCAAGTGTGCTGTGTGCTACACGGTGAACAGCGACCGTGCGGCAGCATTACTGCCAATGATTTGCCCGCGCATCTGGCCAGCCAGTGGAGTGAATGGCTGCCAGCCTACCTGCTGTGGTTGCCCATGCAGATTCAGGTCAAGGCGGGCCACGTCCTGCCCGGTGCGCTGCTGTTGGCGCGTGATGAGCCCTGGCCTGCCCATGACATCGCCTTGCTCGATGAGTGGCGCGATGTTTTGCAATACGCCTATGCCGTGCGCCTGCACGCCGAGCCGCTGTCCTGGCGCCGTCGTCTGGCCCGCTTACCCAAACAGATCCGGCGCAGGCCGGGGCGGTTGGTCATTGGCATCGTCGCCGTGGGTGTGCTCTTGTGCTTGCCGGTGCAATTGACCGTGCTCGCTCCCGGCGAACTGGTGCCGGCGCACCCGGCGATGATCCGCGCACCGCTGGACGGTGTTCTGGGCAGCTTTATGGTCGAGCCCAATCAGCAGGTCGTAGCCGGGCAAGCGCTGTTCAACTTTGATGACGCCCCCCTGCAAAGCAGGCTCGACGTCGCACGCCAGGCATTGACCACTGCCGAAGCCGAGTACCGGCAAATGGCGCAGATGGCCGTCTACGACAACAAGTCCAAGGCACAACTGGCCGTATTGGCCGGGCGCATCGAAGAGCGTCGCGCCGAGGCTGACTACTTGCAAGGGCAGTTGCAGCGCTCGCGCGTGGTCTCGCCCCAGGACGGCATCGCCTTGTTCGACGACCCCAGCGAATGGATTGGCAAACCGGTGACCACCGGCGAGCGCATCATGCGCATTGCCGTGCCGCAAGATGTGGAAATCCAGGCTTGGTTGGCGGTCGGCGATGCGATCCCGCTAGAGGAGGGCGCTGCGGTCAGGCTGTACCTCAATGCCAACCCGTTTTCGCCAGTGGCCGCGCGCATGCGTTACATCGCCCATGACGCGGAGCAACAGCCCGACGGCAGCTATGCCTATCGCATGCGCGCCACCCTCGATGCTCCGACCGACCAACGCGTTGGCCTCAAGGGCACGGTCAAGCTCAGTGGCGAACAGGTGTCGTTGGCGTACTGGGTGCTGCGTCGTCCGCTAGCGGCGGTGCGCCAGATGATTGGCCACTGAGATGGAGATCAATGCAGTCCCGCAACTGCTGCTCCAGGCAGCGACGCCTGAATACCTGCCGCCGCTGCGTGAAGAACTGGAACTGTTTCCCGGCCCGCCATTGAACGACGGGCAACCCAGTTGGACCTTGCACGACCCGGTGCGCAATACCTTTTTTCGCCTCGACTGGCTGAGTTTTGAGATCCTCAGCCGCTGGCAACTGGCCCAGGCCGATACCATCAGCGCCGACATCGCCCGTCACACCACCCTGCATCCCGAAGACGAGGACGTGCAGGCGATGGCTAAATTCCTGCAGGACAACCAGCTACTGCGCACCCCGCCTAACAGTGCTCGGCTGATGGCCGAAAGCGTGCGACGCAGGCGTGGCACCTGGTTCAATACCCTGCTGCACAACTACCTGTTTTTCCGCGTGCCACTGGTGCGCCCGGATGGTTGGCTGCAACGGCATGTGGGCTGGGTGGCGCCGCTCTATACCCAGGGTTTTGCCTGGCTGACCCTGTTGGTACTGGTGATCGGCCTGGTGTTGGTCGAACGAGACTGGACGCGCTTCACCTCGACCCTGATGGACACCTTTTCCTGGCAAGGGTTTGTCGGCTATGGCGTGGCCCTGATCGCCATCAAGACTTTACACGAGCTGGGGCATGCCTTTACCGCGAAACGCTTTGGCTGTCGGGTGCCGACCATGGGCATGGCCTTTCTGGTGATGTTTCCCATGGCCTACACCGACACCAACGAGGTGTGGAAGCTGGGCCAGCGCCGGCAACGCTTCCAGGTCGCTGCGGCGGGGATCGTCACTGAGCTGGTAGTGGCCGTCTGGGCGACGCTGGCCTGGGCGTTGCTGCCAGAAGGCTTGCCCAAGGCCATCGCCTTTATGCTGGCCACCACCACCTGGATTGCCACGCTGGCGATCAACAGCAGCCCGTTCATGCGCTTTGACGGTTATTTTCTGCTCTCGGATTGGTTGGATATGCCCAACCTGCACGCCCGCTCCTTTGCCCTGGCGCGCTGGCACATGCGTGAGCGGCTGTTCGGGCTGGGCCTTGAACCACCGGAATACTTCTCACGGAAAATGACCCTCGGCCTGATCCTGTTCGCATACGCCACCTGGATCTACCGGCTGGTGCTATTTCTTGGGATCGCCGCACTGGTCTATCACTTCTTTATCAAGGCGATCGGCATCCTGCTGTTCGTCGTGGAAATGGGCTGGTTCGTCTTGATGCCGTTTTACAAGGAAATCAAAGAATGGCCGCATTTGCTTGACGGGCAGCACGGCCGTGCGCGGCTGTGGCGCCCGGCACTGATTCTGCTCGCTGCCATGCTGATTCTTATTGCGCCCTGGCCGACCCGGCTCAGCGCCT
This sequence comes from Pseudomonas sp., assembly GCF_036404235.1. GTDB lineage: Bacteria > Pseudomonadota > Gammaproteobacteria > Pseudomonadales > Pseudomonadaceae > Aquipseudomonas. Next base: position 16,979 of record NZ_DASWOT010000117.1, on the reverse strand, counting down.
CGGGCCTTTTGCGCCCGACTGAGAGCTACCCGATCTATGCCCCCGCCGGTGCGCAGATCGCCCGCCTGCCCTGGGCCAACGGCGAGCGCGTCAAACACGGCGACACCTTGCTGGAGCTGGCGTCACCAGACCTGCAACTGCGTTGGCGACGCGCCCAGGTGAAACTGGAAAGCGTGCGCCATCAGGCCGAAAACACCGGCATCGACGCCGAGCAGCGGCAGAACATGCAAGTGCTGCAACAACAGGAAATCAGTGCCCGCGCCGAACTGGCCAGCGTGCAGGCAGAACTGGCGCTCTACTCGCCAAAGGCGCCATTCAGTGGTGTTGTGCAAAACATCGAACCGGGGCTGAAAGCTGGGGTATGGGTCAGCAACCATGAGCGTCTGGCGACCTTGGTCGACCCCGCCGACTGGCGTGTGGAAACCTACCTGGACGAAGACGACGTACGGCGGATCAAGACGGGTGACACAGCGCGTTTTTACGCCGATGGCGACAGCGGCCTGAACCTGCCCTTGCAGATAACCGCCATCGAACAGGACGCCACCCGGCAACTGACCAACGGCGTGCTATCCAGCGCGGCAGGTGGCTCGGTGCTGACGCGAGACAAACACGGCAAACTCATTCCTGAGCGCGCGGTGTATCGAGTCACCTTGCACAGCGACCAACCCCCTCCAGACCGGGCGCAACAACAAAGCTGGCGCGGTCATGTGGTGATCAATGGGGCCTGGCAATCACCGGTGCAGGGTTTCGTTCGTGCGGCATTGGTGTTGATCTGGCGGGAGACGGGGTTTTAGGGCTAAGCCTGCATCTCAGGCACTAGGGATGAGTCGTCTTCGCGGGCAAGCCCAGCTTTTACACGGCAAACCCGGAGTGTGTGGTCTGCCTGTCACACCGCGAGCACAGGTTTTACGACAGGTTCCCCGCCAGTCGCGGGACAAGCCCTGCTCCAACATTTGGGGCGCAGTTCACTTATGGCTGTGTCCAAAGCTTGAGCTTGGCACGCCAGCATCAGTCAGGGAGCAGCAGTCGAATGTGCAGTCAGCGATTGATCGAGCAACCCCCGGTAATTTGGCTCACCGGCTTGAGTGGTGCTGGCAAAAGCACCATTGCCAGGCACCTGAAATCCAAATTGGCCGATCAGGGACTTGGTGTCGTTATTCTCGACGGCGATGAGCTGCGTCATGGCTTGTGCCGGGACCTGGGCTTTTCCCACGAGGACCGTAGCGAAAACACGCGTCGCGTCGGCGAGGTCGCCAGACTGTTCCGGGATACGGGTGTTTGTGTGATTGCCGCGCTGATTTCGCCGTTTGCCAAGGACCGTACAGCGGTGCGGGAGCTTATTGGCGATGGCTTCTACGAGGTCTTTGTGAACACACCCTTGGCCATTTGTGAGGATCGGGACTCCAAAGGGCTCTATGCGAAAGTTCGCAAGGGCGATATCAAACAGTTCACTGGGCTGTCATCCCCATACGAGTCGCCGCTCGCGCCGGACATCCATCTGGACGGTGCAAGGGGGGACACGGTTTATGAGCATGTGAATACCGTCCTGGAGGTTCTAAAGCGCCAAGGACACCTTCGGTCCTGATTGAGATGTCAGTATCTAGCGTCAGAGGCGGCACACGGATCCATTCAGATGTCGGAGTTTTGCCGAAAGGGTCTGAACGAGCCCCATGCAACCCAGCCCCAGAGCCGATATTTCAAGAGAGCTATTACCGAGTTTGCGCTTTTGCATTTCAATCTCCTTGCTTCTAGCGATCAGCGTTGTATTTTTGGATAAAAGTCAGCAAAGACCGCGCTCAGTGCATATCGGGGTGCGAATCCATAGGAATTGGGACGTTCGCGACTTCCCGGGATGATCCTTTTCATCTTGGGCTCGGTCGGATGTGCGATGTCGACCGATGTCACCCAGATTTTGAAAATATAGAAATGGGATGAGAGCTGTTGTGATCGAAGGGAATTGTCCTACTGAGGCGCCAGGTCGCCGTACCAGTAGGCTGCGGTGACGCCGCCATCCATGAGAAAGTCGCTGCCAGTGATGAAGGTTCCTTCAGGCCCCATCAGTAACGCCGCGACTGCACCGACTTCATCGGGTGTACCGCCACGGCCAGCAGCGCTGAGTTTGATCATGCGGCGGTAGCCTTCGCCACGCGGACCGTGCAACTCGTCTCTGGCTAGAGGGGTGAAAATGATACCGGGGCTGATGGTGTTGACCCGTGCTCCGCGCTTGCCCCAGCGCACGGCCTCAGCCATCACGCGCAGCGAATTAGCGCGTTTGGATATCTGATACGCGTTCAATGGATCAGTCACCTTGTCGGCCTGAAGCATCGGCAGCGCCAGCAAGTCCTCGACGGGGGTGGTGGCCAGCGCTTTGTTCTGCTCAGGCGTCAGTGCGGGCAAGCGATGACCGGATTGCGAGGCGATGACTATTCCTGAGCCACCCTCGGCGATCACGTTGCCGAACGCTTCCAGCACCAAGGCAGTGCCATAAAGGTCCACACGCAGGATCGTCGCTACCGGCGCTTGTGGAGGTGAAACACCCGCAGCGTGGATCACGCCGGTGACATCACCGATGGCGGTTGCCATTCGTACCAGGGCTTCGACCGACTCGCGCGAAGAAACATCAACGACGGCTGTGGTGACTTCAAAGCCTGCGTCGAGCAGCACCTTGGCCGCTGAATCGGCGTTCTCCTGGCGCAGGTCGGCCAGCACGACATGTTTACCTGCACTGACGCGGCGGGCAATCGCCTGACCAATCGAACCCGCACCAATGACGACTGTGACGTTGCCGATGTTTTTCATGAAGACCTCGTGTGAACTCGATCAAAACCCTTGGGCGTATTGTTCGTCGCTGACCTGTTCCATCCAGTCGACCACTTTGCCGTCCCGCACTTCAGCAATGGCGATATGAGTCATTGCAGTGGTGGCGGTCGCGCCATGCCAGTGTTTGACATTAGGTGGAATCCACACGGTGTCGCCCGGTTTGATTGAGCGAACCGGTTGCCCCAGCTCCTGCACCAGGCCGGATCCAGCCGTGACGATCAGGGTCTGGCCTAGCGGGTGAGTGTGCCAGGCAGTGCGAGCACCAGGTTCGAAGGTCACCGTTGCACCGCTGACCCGAGCGTCTTCTGTCCCCTTGAATGGCGCGTCGACACGCACAGTGCCCGTAAAGTAATCAGCGGGTCCTTTGGCAGATGGCTGCGAGCCGTTCGGGTTAATGATGAGCATGGATTTTTCCCCTTCTGCGGATACATCAAAAGCGTGCAATGCCAGCGATAGCGCCGTGGCCGCGAGATTTTTCATGACGCTCCCCTTAAGGCAATAGCCGTCACTGACGACCTGAATGGATTAATAGCGGATCGAAAAGGTGACAGGCCAGACGCGCTTCCTACCTTGGCGGGTGCAGGGCAGCTGACTTGGAGCGAGATCTAAAATCTATCAGCTCCTCATTAATATGATTAGGCGCTAGAATCCGAAAATACTTATGTGGGGCTCTCATCAATGCTCAAGGAAAACGCCAGTGATCTGCTTGCCTTCCTCGCCGTCGCCAAGGAGCGAAGCTTCACCAAAGCCGCTGCCAGACTCGGGGTGTCTCAATCAGCGCTGAGTCATACGATTCGTGGCTTGGAAGCGCGGCTTGGGCTGCGTTTGTTGACTCGTACAACGCGCAGCGTTTCGCCCACCGAGGCAGGCGAACGTCTGATGAGAAGGGTGGGGCCCCATTTCGAGGAAATCGAAATAGAGCTGGCTGGCCTGAGTGATCTGCGCGATACCCCCGCTGGCAATATCCGTATCAACGCGATGGACCATGTGCTGGATCAGATCATTCGGCCCGTGCTGAAAGACTTCCTCCCCAAGTATCCGGACATCTCGGTGGAAGTCTGTTGCGATTACAGCTTCGTCGACATCGCCGCACAGGGCTTTGATGCCGGGGTCAGGCTGGGCGAGGACGTGGCGGACGGCATGATTGCCACGCGTATCGGGCCGGATATGCGTATGTCGGTGGTTGGGTCTGCTGGCTACTTTGCCAACCGTGAATTACCCACGACTCCTCGGGCGCTCACGGATCACCTGTGCAATAACCTGCGATTGCCCACGAACGGCGGTCTGTATGCCTGGGAGTTCGCCAAAGATGGCGAACGTCTCAAGGTTCGCGTGACAGGCCAAGTGACATACAACGGTGTTTATCAGCTGTTAGAAGCGGCACTGGATGGTTTCGGATTGAGCTATGTTCCCCATGACCTGGTGGCGCCTCACCTCAAAGCCGGGCGCCTGATTCAAGTGCTGGAAGACTGGTCGCCATGGTTTGCCGGTTTTCATCTCTACTACCCCAGTCGACGTCAGGCGTCGCCTGCGTTTGCGTTGTTGGTGGATGCGTTGCGTTACAAAAACTAATCCTCATCAACGTCCTGAGTTCCACGGGATCCAAGTTGTTGGGTTGTGTGCAAAAGAACGTTCTCAAGAGCTTCGTCAAACGTTTGTGTACTCGCCGCTGGCTGTCTACTTCTGGGCCGGGAGCTGCCCTGGCGCCATGCTTCCCGAATCAAGCGCGTGAAGTCTCACGTTTGCGCCGAAGCAAAAGCAAAAAAGGGCTGCCAGTTGGCAACCCTTTTCGCAGAACCCATTTCATCTTGGATGAGACGGGTTCAGGTTTTGACGCGACTCCACAATCAAATCAATCCCAGCTCAACGCCCCACCCGTTTGATATTCAATAACCCGCGTCTCAAAGAAGTTTTTCTCTTTCTTCAAGTCCATAATCTCGCTCATCCAAGGGAACGGGTTAGTTGTCCCTGGATACTCTTCCTTCAAGCCAATCTGGCTCAAACGACGATTCGCGATGAACCGCAAATAGTCTTCCATCATCGCCGCGTTCATACCCAACACGCCGCGGGGCATGGTGTCGCGGGCGTATTCGATTTCCAGTTGAGTGCCTTGCAGGATCATCTGGGTCGCTTCGTCCTTCATCTCGGTATCCCACAGGTGTGGGTTTTCGATTTTGATCTGGTTGATCACGTCGATACCGAAGTTCAGGTGCATGGATTCGTCGCGCAGAATGTATTGGAATTGTTCTGCAACGCCGGTCATTTTGTTGCGGCGGCCCATGGAGAGGATCTGGGTAAAGCCGCAGTAGAAGAAGATGCCTTCGAGCACGCAGTAATAGGCGATCAGGTTGCGCAGCAGTTCTTTGTCGGTTTCGACGGTGCCGGTTTCAAACTTTGGATCGGAGATCGAACGGGTGTATTTGAGGCCCCAGGCTGCCTTTTTGGCGACCGATGGAATCTCGTGGTACATGTTGAAGATCTCGCCTTCGTCCATGCCCAGCGACTCGATGCAGTATTGGTAGGCGTGGGTGTGGATCGCTTCCTCGAACGCCTGGCGCAGGATGTACTGCCGGCATTCAGGGTTAGTGATCAGGCGATACACGGCCAGCACCAGGTTGTTGGCAACCAGGGAGTCGGCGGTGGAGAAAAAGCCCAGGTTGCGCATGACGATGCGGCGCTCGTCGTCGGTCAGGCCTTCCGGGTTACGCCAGACGGCGATGTCGGCGGTCATGTTGACTTCTTGCGGCATCCAGTGGTTCGCGCAGCCGTCGAGGTACTTCTGCCAGGCCCAGTCGTACTTGAATGGCACGAGTTGGTTGAGGTCGGCGCGGCAGTTGATCATCATTTTTTCGTCGACGGCCACGCGAGCGCTGGCGCCTTCGAGTTCAGCCAGCCCTTCGGCGATGTCGAGTTTGTCCAGGGCAGCCTTGGCGCGGATGATCGCCGCAGAGTCGTTGGCAGTGACCGCGCGGGCTTCCAGGGCGGCTGCGCCACCGGCGCTGTCGAGTTTGTCCATAGCCGCTTCCGAGGCGTGGCCTGCATTGGCGCCTTTGGCGGGTGCGGCTGCGTCTTCTTTGTCGAATTCGTCCCAGCTCAGCATGACGGTAAGTCTCCTGCGTGAGGGTCAGTCGCGTGGACTGGCCTGTTGGATCTTAGGTATCGGTTGCGTAACGTTTGTTGCACGCAATGAAAATGAAATCTTGGGGCATGGCGCCCCTGATCTTGCTTTTTATAACTGGCGCTGCATGAAGAGCGCGAGTCTGACTGAGAGACCGCTAGGCGCCGAGTTTTCTGGACTCCTGAGCGTACGTTAGTACGTGAGGAGGCCGGAAAACTCGGCTACAACGCGGACGCTGCTCAGAAACGTGCGGCGTCCAGCGTGTTTACTGACAAGCCTCGCAATCGGGCTCGTCAATCGCGCAAGCCTTGGGCACTGGCGCTGGACCGGCCGGTGCGGCTTCTGCAGGTTTCGGTGCTGCCAGCGACGAGTCGTCCGGGCCGTGGCCGCCGCTCGATACTGCGTTGAGCTTGCCGGTGCTGATGGTCGACTTCTCGGTGCTGGTCGCGGCCAGGGCACGGAGGTAATAAGTGGTTTTCAGGCCACGGAACCAAGCCATGCGGTAGGTGACGTCCAGCTTCTTGCCCGATGCGCCAGCGATGTACAGGTTCAGCGACTGAGCCTGGTCGATCCACTTTTGACGGCGGCTGGCGGCGTCGACGATCCACTTGGTGTCGACTTCGAACGCGGTGGCGTACAGGTCTTTCAACTCCTGCGGGATGCGTTCGATCTGTTGTACGGAGCCATCGTAGTACTTCAGGTCGTTGATCATGACCGAGTCCCACAGGCCGCGAGCCTTGAGGTCGCGAACCAGGTACGGGTTGATCACGGTGAACTCGCCGGAAAGGTTCGACTTCACGTACAGGTTTTGATACGTCGGCTCGATCGATTGCGACACGCCAGTGATGTTGGCGATGGTCGCGGTCGGTGCGATGGCCATGATGTTGGAGTTACGAATGCCTTTCTGAACACGGGCGCGAACCGGTGCCCAATCCAGGGTTTCGTTGAGGTCGACATCGATGTACTTCTGGCCGCGTTGTTCGATCAGGATCTGTTGCGAATCCAGTGGCAGGATGCCTTTGGACCACAGCGAACCCTGGAACGTCTCGTACGCCCCGCGCTCGTCCGCCAGATCGCAGGAAGCCTGGATCGCGAAGTAGCTGACCGCTTCCATGGATTTGTCGGCGAAGTCGACGGCCGCATCGGAACCATAAGGAATGTGCTGCAGGTACAGTGCGTCCTGGAAGCCCATGATGCCCAAGCCAACTGGACGGTGACGGAAGTTGGAGTTCTTCGCTTGCGGCACCGAGTAGTAGTTGATGTCGATTACGTTATCGAGCATGCGCACGGCGGTGTCGATGGTGCGCTTGAGCTTGTGGGTGTCCAGCTTGCCGTCGGCGATGTGGTTCGGCAGGTTGATCGAGCCCAGGTTGCAGACCGCGATCTCATCCTTGTTGGTGTTCAGGGTGATCTCGGTACACAGGTTCGAGCTGTGAACCACGCCCACATGCTGCTGCGGGCTGCGCAGGTTGCATGGGTCTTTGAAGGTCAGCCATGGGTGGCCGGTTTCGAACAGCATCGAGAGCATCTTGCGCCACAGATCCTTGGCCTGGATGGTCTTGAACAGCTTGATCTTGCCTGGATACTGAGACAGCGCTTCGTAGTATTCGTAACGCTCTTGGAAGGCCTTGCCGGTCAGGTCGTGCAGGTCCGGGACTTCGGAAGGCGAGAACAGTGTCCACGGGCCGTCATCGAAGACACGCTTCATGAACAGGTCAGGGATCCAGTTGGCGGTGTTCATGTCGTGGGTACGACGACGATCATCACCGGTGTTCTTGCGCAGCTCGATGAACTCTTCGATGTCCATGTGCCAGGTTTCCAGGTAGGCACAGACCGCGCCTTTGCGCTTGCCGCCCTGGTTGACTGCGACAGCGGTGTCGTTGACCACTTTCAGGAAAGGCACGACGCCCTGGGATTTGCCGTTGGTGCCCTTGATGTACGAGCCCAGCGCGCGAACCGGAGTCCAGTCGTTGCCCAGGCCGCCTGCGAATTTGGACAGCATGGCGTTGTCGTGGATGGCGTGATAAATGCCCGACAGGTCATCTGGAACGGTGGTCAGGTAGCAGCTCGACAATTGGGGACGCAGGGTACCGGCGTTGAACAGTGTCGGCGTCGAGGCCATGTAGTCAAACGACGACAACAGGTTGTAGAACTCGATCGCACGCTCTTCGCGAGCTTTCTCTTCGATTGCCAGGCCCATCGCGACGCGCATGAAGAAGATCTGCGGCAGCTCGAAGCGCACGCCATCCTTGTGGATGAAGTAGCGGTCGTACAGGGTTTGCAGGCCCAGGTAGGTGAACTGCTGATCGCGCTCGTGGTTGATCGCCTTGCCCAGTTTTTCCAGGTCGTATTCGGCCAGCACAGGGTTTAGCAGTTCGTACTCGATACCTTTGGCGATGTAAGCCGGCAGCGCCTTGGCGTACAGGTCGACCATTTCGTGGTGCGTCGCGCTCTCGGCCACTTCCAGAAAGCCCAGGCCTTCGGCACGCAGGGTGTCCATCAGCAGGCGAGCGGTAACGAACGAGTAGTTCGGCTCACGTTCAACCAGGGTGCGCGCGGTCATCACCAGGGCGGTGTTGACGTCTTTCATCGCTACGCCGTCGTACAGGTTTTTCAGGGTTTCGCTCTGGATCAGGTCAGCGTCGACTTCGGCCAGACCTTCGCACGCTTCGGTGACGATGGTGTTCAGGCGGCCCATGTCTAGCGGCGCGATGCTGCCGTCGGCGCGGGTGATGCGGATCGATGGGTGAACCTGGACAGGTTCTTCGCTCACACGATGAGCGCGCTCTTTGGAGCGGTCGTTACGATAGATCACGTAGTCGCGAGCCACTTTTTGCTCGCCTGCGCGCATCAGCGCCAGTTCTACCTGATCCTGGATTTCTTCGATGTGGATCGTGCCGCCCGAAGGCATACGACGCTTGAAGGTCGTGGTGACTTGTTCAGTCAGACGGGCAACGGTGTCGTGGATACGCGACGAGGCAGCAGCGGTGCCGCCCTCAACTGCGAGAAACGCTTTGGTGATGGCAACGGTGATCTTGTCATCGGTATACGGAACAACGGTGCCGTTACGCTTGATCACACGCAACTGACCCGGCGCGGTGGCGGACAGGTCCTGCTGGGTCTCACCTGTCTGCGGCGCTTTGGCCTGCGGATTCTCGCGAGTTGTGTCTGTATGCATGGGTATCTCCACGTTCTTTAAGTTTGTTTGAGCACTGACTGCATGCCCACCGTTCCGTCTTGAGGCAGTTGACCGACAAACGTCGATCACACAACGACTTCAAAACGGAGGGGGAAGGGGTGAATGCCGCTTCCTAGGCTTTGAAGTCCAAAGGGTTGGGGGGTGAGGCCCGTGACCCTGAAAAATCTTTTGCACAATGCTGGTTTTATGTTGCAGCAGTTGTTTCGTGACGCGCAGATTACAAGGCATGCGTATCTGCCATTCGCGTACGCGGTTTGGCGGTAAAAACTGTGGCTGGTTCAGTTTTTTAACCCAAGAAAAGTGCTTGAAAACACTTGGCGACTTGTGGTTGGCTTTTCGAGCAAAACCCTACATGTAGGGTCTCCATCTGCTAAGGGCTACAAGATAATGCGTTTCTGACACTAATTGCAACGTCCATCCTGTGGATAAACTTGTGTGTAATTTGTGTGTGAAAGGAGGAAAAGGCGTGTAGGCCGCAGCCGGACTGCATTGGACCGTTGGTCACCCTTTTTTGAGCTTTTCTATCGGCCTGCCTGGATTTTTGCGGGCGCGAACCCTATCACAGAAAGTCTGGTTGGCAAGCGCGGTTTAGGGGCGATTGGCATGTCGTGTGTCATGTTAGGCGCATTGCTACAATCGGCCCAATTGTTGGGCAGGGATCGGCAGGCTGGCAGAAAATCGATGCCTGCGTGATTTTCCATTCTATTAAGTAAGAACAACACCGGAGACACGGACTGTGCAGCAAGCACCCTGGCACGGATTATCGATGAGCAGCCTGACATGGCCGCGTCGACAGGGTGAGTCATGACGTTTAGCCTGTTTGAAGGTGACTTGGCGGTATTTGGCCAGACCCTGCTGTCTGCAGATGACCCGCGTGCGTTAGTGCCTGTATCCGAGCTGTTGCGGGCCGACACGCTGGACCCGTTGTTGATGCGTGTGTACGGCCCTGATTTGATGCCGAGCCAATTGCCGGTGCTGGTGTCGCAGTGGTCCAAGTACTACTTCATGCAGTTGATTCCTCCGGTGGCGGCGGCGAGCCTGGTTCATGGCTGGCATTGGCCGCTGGGGCTGGATCGGGTGGGGTTTGCGCTGAGTGAGCGGGGGTTGCTGGATGGGGTAAGGTTTTCGGGCGCTGGCGGTGTTGCTGTTTTGGGCTCGACAGATCCGTTTCTGCGGTTTGGTCCGCTGCTTGATCATTTACAACGGGTGGTTGAGATGTTGAGCGCCTATAGCAGTGTTGCACCGGGTGTTTTGTGGAGCAACGCCGGGGACTATCTGGAGACTTGTCTGAAGCAACTCGGTGCTGTAAGTGCTGTTTCCTTGGCTGCTGGCTATGCCTTGCTCAATGACAGAACAAGGCCCGATGGGCGCCGTAATCCGCTGTTCAATGCAATCACCTATATAGACGGGGCGGGCGGCCAGCGCCGTCAGCGTCGCAGTTGCTGTTTGAGTCATCGGGTTGAGTGGGTGGGGCGGTGTGAGCATTGCCCGTTGAACGCCTCGTCATCGTAGGCGGCTCAGCGTCGTGGTCAATGGTAGGCGTTGGCTATCGCAACCAGGCTCAATACCTGCTCATGCTGCACGCTAAACTGCGCGTCCAGCTCTTTACCGTTGTGCCATTCGGCTGACAGATCAATCTTCAAGCGCAACTGCGCGCGACCGTTTTGCGACCATTCCACCAGTTCAGCGTCATGGAAGTAAAAACGCTTGAGCACGATAGGGTAGAGCGCCTTGAACAGGCTCTCTTTGAGCGAGAAGGTCAGTGTTACTAACTGGGCAACCTCATGCTCTGGCCCCGAGGCCATGCGTGCCAACTCGTCTGTCGTCAAAATTTCCCCCGCCAACCGTGCTGCGCGTTCGTGAGTGAGCAGGTTTTCCATGTCCATCCCGAGGCCGTGCCAGTGCTGCCGACGCGCAACGATCGCAGCGGCCCAACCAGTGCTGTGGGTGATTGAGCCGCAGAGGTCGTCGGGCCAGATCGGCGCGCGGTCTTCTCCAATCAGCGGCACATGCATTCGTCCATCAAGTCGTCGCATCGCTTCCCTGGCGCATAACCTGCCCGCCAGAAACTCGGTCTTGCGCTTGGCCACCGAGCGTTGAATGTTGGCGGGCGGCTCGATCAAGCAGCGTTGGAAATCGCCGTCGGCCAACTGCTGTGGATCGAACAGGCTGCTGATCAGCACCACGCCGGGCAGCGTTTGCGGCAGCGGCCAGTGATGATTGAGAGCGGGGCAGCAGAGGGGTAGTTCGATAGGCTGAGTCATGAGCGGCATTTTGCCGGGTGATTGAGCGCAAGTCATGTTTGTCGACGATCTGATTTTGAATACGCCACCGCGTTTGCGCAGCGGCGAGTTTAGTGGAGAAGTCCGGTGATGTTACAGCGTTGAATTCTTCGAAAACGCCTCTTTCAAGAATGCCTTCATGTCCGCCCACGAGCTCATATCGGCTGCTTTGTTGTAGCCAATGTCCGGCCCACCATGCTCGCCATGGCTCAGCTTGTCGGCGTCCGGGTTGGTGAAGCCGTGCTTGGCGCCATCGATACCGACGAATTTGTAGTCAGCCTTGGCGGCGTCCATTTCCTGTTTGAACGTGGCGACGTTTTCCTGCGTGACCATGCTGTCGCTGTTGCCGTGCTCGACCAAAATCGGCGCCTTGATGCTGCCGGGTGTGGCTGGCGTGTCGGTTGCCAGGGCACCATGAAAACTCACCACCCCCGCCAACGGTTCGCCGCGACGGGCGGCGTCCAGCACGATCTTGCCGCCGAAGCAGTAGCCGATGGCGGCGATTTTGTTCGGATTGGTCTCGGGCTGCTGCTTCAATTGCTCAATGCCTGCATCAAAGCGCTTGTTCGCCGCCGCGCTGTCCTTTAATGCCGCTTTCATGAAGGTCATGGCGTCGGCCGGGTGTTCGGTGTTCTTGCCTTCGCCATACATGTCGATGGCCATGGCGCTGTAACCCAGCGCCGCCAGATCGCGGGCGCGGCGCTTGGCATAGTCGTTAAGCCCCCACCATTCGTGAACCACGACAATCCCAGGCCGTGGGCCCTTGATCGCATCGTCATACGCGTAATAGCCCACCAGCTTGGTGCCGTCGGCGCTTTGATAGTCGATCTGCCGGGTTATAACCTGCGCCTGAGCGAGGCCCGCCAGGCACATCATCGCGAGAGCAATCAACAACCGCATGTTCAATCTCCTTCTTATTTACAGGGGCTATTTATAACGAGGACTATTTATCCGCCGTCCAGGCGTTGGTTATTGAGCCTAGACCATTGTGTTATTAAAACTCCATTTTGTGTGGCGTCTATGTGTTCAGTCCCGGTTCAGCGCTGGCTCAGTACTCTGGACCTGTATCCAAGAGAGCGCTTGGCGCTGGAGGACCTGCACATGCTGATATTCAACAAGCTTTTTCTGGCCTTGGCCTTCCTCGGCAGTAGCGCGGCTGCCCAGGCTGCCGAACGTAGCGCTGACGTTTCGCGTATCGACTATGGCAAGACCAGCGAAAAGCCCGACAGACCCAATGGCATCCGCCGCAGTTTGAACAACACCAGCGCCAGATCATCCGGTATGTGGAGCCACAGCCTTGGCCAGCAGCCTGTCGATCACGTCTATTGTGTAACGTTTGAAAACCTGTCCGGCACCCACAACGGTGTCAAAGTACGCCAGGAAAACCTGCTCGGCCGCTACGATGTGAGCCTGCCGCTGATCAGTACGTCTAAACTGCTCGATACCCGTGCATCGACCATGAATGTATCGGCTGAAGATTCGTTGAGTTTGAGCCAGGGGCAAAGCAACTATTTGCCTAAGAGCTACCTGTTGTAAGCCATCTTTTTGCATGCGCTGTCGGGTTGGCCGATTCTGAAAGTGTCGTGCAATACGGGCCTGCAGCGTCGTTACGGTCCTTGAATCGAGAGGTGTGCCTTTGCCTGGGAGAGCGTCATGAAATTGCTGGTCGTCGAAGATGAAGCGTTGTTGCGCCATCACCTGCAAACGCGATTGACCGAAAGCGGTCATGTGGTGGAAGCGGTGGCCAATGCCGAAGAGGCGCTGTATCAGGTGGGCCAGTTCAATCACGATCTGGCGGTCATTGATCTCGGTTTGCCTGGCATGGGCGGCCTGGACCTGATTCGCCAGCTTCGCGCCCAGAACAAGGCTTTTCCGATACTGATTCTCACCGCGCGCGGCAATTGGCAGGACAAGGTCGAAGGGTTGGCCGCTGGCGCCGATGATTACGTGGTCAAGCCGTTTCAGTTCGAAGAGCTGGAAGCGCGGCTCAACGCGTTATTGCGTCGTTCCAGCGGTTTCACTCAATCGACCATCGTTGCCGGGCCGTTGCTGCTGGACCTCAATCGCAAACAGGCAGCACTCGACGACCATCCGTTGGCGCTGACCGCCTATGAATACCGGATTCTCGAATACCTCATGCGCCACCATCAACAGGTGGTGCCCAAAGAGCGTTTGATGGAACAGCTGTACCCCGACGATGACGAGCGCGATCCGAACGTCATCGAAGTGCTGGTCGGTCGCCTGCGTCGCAAGCTCGAAGGCCCGGGCGGCTTCAAACCAATCGATACCGTGCGCGGCTTGGGTTATTTGTTCACTGAGCGCTGTAAATGATTCGTTCGCTGCGCCTGCGTTTGATGCTAGCCGCCGCGACCCTGGCGGTCATTTTCATGCTGTTGATGCTGCCCGCGTTGCAGAGCGCGTTCAGCCTGGCGCTGGAAAGCTCGATTGAAAAGCGTCTGGCCTCGGACGTCACAACGCTGATTTCCGCAGCCCGGGTCGAGGACGACCATTTGCTGATGCCGCTGCTATTGCCCGGCGAGCAATTCAGCCTGCCTGACAGCCGTCTGCTCGGTTACATCTATAACCGTCAGGGCAAACTGGTCTGGCGCTCACGGGCGACACAGGACGAAGACATCGAGTACCAGCCGCGTTACGACGGACGCGGTAACGAGTTCGCGAAAATCAAACAGCCCAACGGCGAGGAATTCTTCGTCTATGACGTCGAAATCAAGCTGCTCGGCGGGCGCAATGCGGCCTACAGCATTGTTGCGTTGCAGCCGGTGCGTGAATATCAGGAAGTCATTTCCGGCCTGCGGGAAAAACTCTACCTGGGTTTCGGCGGCGCATTACTGGTGTTGCTGGCGTTACTGTGGGTCGGTTTGACATGGGGGTTGCGCGCCCTGCGCGGCATGAGTCAGGAACTCGATCAGGTGGAAGCCGGTTCCCGAGAAAGCCTCAGTGAAGAACACCCCAGCGAGCTGCTGCGCCTGACCGACTCGCTCAACCGCTTATTAAGCAGCGAGCGTGAGCAGCGCATTCGTTACCGTGATTCCCTGGGCGACCTGGCCCACAGCCTGAAAACCCCGTTGGCGGTGTTGCAGGGCGTCAGTGAAACCATCGCCAAACGTCCTGAAGATGTCGAGCAGGCGCGGATACTGCAATCGCAGATCGAGCGCATGAGCCAGCAGATCGGCTACCAATTACAGCGCGCAAGCTTGCGCAAGAGCGGGCTGGTCCGTTATCACGTCAAGCTCAAACCGGTGGTGCAGAGCCTGTGCAACACGCTGGAAAAGGTTTATCGAGATAAGGACGTCAACGTGGTCCTCGACCTGCCGGACAATTGTCAGGTGCAAATGGAGGAGGGGGCGCTGCTGGAGATGCTTGGCAATTTGCTCGAGAACGCCTATCGCCTGTGCCTGGGTGAGGTACGGGTCAGTTGGAGTTCGTCAATCCTGGGTGATGAGCTGTGCATCGAAGACGACGGGCCCGGTGTGCCGCAAAGTCAGCGTGCGCGCATTCTTGAGCGCGGTGAGCGACTTGATCGGCAAAACCCAGGGCAGGGTATTGGGCTGGCGGTGGTCAAAGACATCATCGAAAGCTACAGCGCGCGGCTGACGCTGGAGGATTCGCAGCTGGGTGGGGCTGCGTTTCGGATTCACTTTCAGGCTTGAAGATAAGGGTGATTGCTTTTGCACGAGCTTGCCTATTTGCCATCATGCAGCGGGCTCAGGTGTGGCGTCTTGGCGGCAAAGGCGGATAACCGCCACCGCTAATGGTTTTCTGTCGTGAATGGGCGGAAATCCGCCACATTAATGACTGATTTCCAGCTACCGTTAATACAGACGTCATTGTCAGCCGCGGCTTTCAGGGTTTTTTCGAGACATGGCGCGCAGCTTGCAATAGGGCGCAGAGGTCTGCCAGGCGCAGCTCGACAAAACAAATCCCTCCAGTGCAGGAGGGTTCGCACTTTAGGCGTCGCTGTATCACTTGGTTGATGCAGGCCGATGCTCTTGAGGAAACTGCAATGACGACTCGTCAGCCACTATACAAATCCCTGTATCTCCAAGTTATCGTCGCCATCGTTATCGGTATCGCGCTAGGTCACTGGTATCCCGACACTGCCGTTACGCTCAAGCCTTTGGGTGACGGGTTCATCAAACTGATCAAAATGGTCATCGCGCCGATCATCTTCTGCACCGTCGTCAGCGGTATCGCTGGCATGCAGAGCATGAAGTCCGTGGGCAAGACCGGCGGTTACGCGCTGCTCTACTTCGAAATCGTTTCGACCATTGCCTTGTTGATCGGTCTGGTCGTTGTCAACGTCGTTCAGCCGGGCGCTGGCATGCACGTCGACGTATCGACCCTGGATGCTTCCAAAATCGCGTCCTATGTGACCGCGAGCAAGGATCAAAGCGTCGTCGGCTTTATCCTTGGCGTGATCCCGAACACCATCGTCGGCGCGTTCGCTACCGGCGACATTCTGCAAGTACTGATGTTTTCGGTGATCTTCGGTTTCGCCCTGCATCGCCTGGGCTCCTACGGCAAGCCACTGCTGGACTTCATCGATCGCTTCGCTCACGTGATGTTCAACATCATCAACATGATCATGAAGCTGGCGCCACTGGGTGCTCTGGGCGCCATGGCGTTCACCATCGGTGCCTACGGCGTGAGTTCGTTGGTGCAACTGGGCCAACTGATGCTGTGCTTCTACATCACTTGCGTGCTGTTCGTGCTGGTGGTGCTGGGCGGCATCGCTCGGGCTCACGGTTTCAGCGTGTTGAAGCTGATCAGATACATCCGTGAAGAATTGTTGATCGTGCTGGGGACGTCCTCTTCGGAGTCTGCACTGCCACGCATGCTGATCAAAATGGAGCGTTTGGGCGCCAAGAAATCAGTCGTAGGGCTGGTGATCCCGACGGGGTACTCGTTCAACCTCGACGGTACTTCGATCTACCTGACCATGGCCGCCGTATTTATCGCCCAGGCCACTGATACGCACATGGACATAACCCATCAGATCACGATGCTGTTGGTGCTGTTGCTGTCGTCCAAAGGCGCGGCCGGTGTGACCGGTTCTGGCTTCATCGTGTTGGCCGCGACCCTGTCGGCCGTCGGTCACCTGCCGGTTGCCGGTCTGGCACTGATCCTCGGTATCGATCGCTTCATGTCCGAAGCCCGCGCCTTGACCAATCTGGTGGGTAACGCGGTTGCCACGCTGGTCGTTGCCAAGTGGGTGAAAGAGTTGGACGTAGACCAGATGAACGCCGAGCTGGCTTCCGGTGGTCGCGCCATCGAAGAAACCCGCCATGAAGATGACTTGGGTGTGGCCGAAGGCCCTGCTCCGGTGGGTCGTTCTTGATCGGTTGACGTCACGCTGAAACGCAAAGCCCGTCCATGGGAAACCTGGACGGGCTTTTTCTTTGTGCGCCAGGCATGGCGCGTTGCGCGTAAGCGCAACCAGCTTGGCTGTGGTAGCCACGCTGGTGACTCGGAGGTGAAAGTCCTCTACACACCCGGCAAGGGGAAGTGTTAGCCAGAGGCAAGGGTGTCGCGGGTGACT
>NZ_DASWOT010000116.1:0-40389 GCF_036404235.1 Pseudomonas sp. | reverse complement strand
CTCCAGCTCGGGCGTGACCTTGACCCAGGTTTTCCCGCGGCCTATGGCGTTCGGGTATCGTGCTATAGGATTTAAACCGGAAGAATATATGAGAATGCATTAATGACGTAGTGGCATGAGCGGTTAACTAAATAATCTATTCTTAATTGCAGCCCATGTTGCTTTATGCACCAAGCTGATAATGGTTCCAGCCGTCTTGTACCCACTTGAATGGGTTTCGAGAATTACAACAAGTTGTAGAACCTATGTGCTGACAGCAAAAGCTCAAGTTATTCGCTCGCACTGGGCAGTAGCGCAAAGCGCGACCCCTGAAAATTTGCCAAGTTATGCATTCGGCAGCGCGAAGAACACCACTGCCAGCGGCAACCCGGTCCCGATCTGCATCGGTAAGCGGCGCTGGGGCGATTATCAGTGCGAGTATTTATGCGGAATTTCGTCGCAGTCCACGTCGACGGTAAGCCAGCGGCACGAATCGACACGGGCGAGGGGGTCGATATTTCCGTCCTGGCAGGTGATCACCTGATTGGACTTGGCGCTGATCAGCAGGGCAAAGGGATGTGCGATTGGAGAGGCTACCTGAAGAGCAGGAGGGGACTCTCAAGGATGGCTAATTAAGCGATTCCGAATTGAGGGCACGAACTCCGGGTCAGACATTCGCTCGTCCTCGATTTAGCTATAACAGCTTAGCCGAACAGTATCCGGTCCGCTGAGCCTTACAAGCTACGCGCATAAACAAAGGCGGTGGTTGCCGCTGCAATCAGTGAAAAGACTTGAAAAGCAAGCGCGCCACACTGCCACCAAAAAAACGCAGCGGAATCAAATAGCCCACATGAGGATTTGTACTCGCCTTGGTTATCATCGGGACTGCAAGTCTTTGCACCCATTAGGGGAACGGATCGAACGATCTTTGTATCACCTTAGCCATATCGATATCAGTTTGGAGGGCTCTGCCCTGAGCCTTTGACATCTCATTTATCTTCCCTTGGTCTTCGAAGAAGGTTAGGAGCGCGTCTCCGATTTTGTGAGTTTTGGATTCGGTCTGCGCATCCGAGAAGCATCGGCCTGAGCCTTTCAGTCTCTAGGCCAAGGGTCATCAGGCTCTACGTTGCCGGGAACTTGATCAGGGCCGATCTGCTCGACGTCATCCGGGCAGTAATTCCCAGGTTCATTATCATGGTGCGATACGGGCGACGGATGATCCTCATGCTCATGCTCATGCTCATGCTCATGTGGCGGTTGTGGATCTCTTTCTTTGCCTGCCATTTTCCACCTCCGGTACGAAGAATGCCTCGGACGGCAATTCTAGGATTACCTCCTTTGAACACCAACGTTTAACCTTTCGGTTCTCTATGCGCTCAGGTGATTTGTCCGCTAACAAGCGCTGCTTTTCGTTGATACTCTTTAGACGCGCTTGATGAGCGCGGTTGTATAGCTGAGCTTGGTTGATATCGGTGCGAAGATTTTTCAGATCATGGGTAAGTAAACGATAGGCCGCGAGTAACTCCTCGTAGGACCGTATTTTTTTTGTCAGATTGAGGAGTGGCTTGGAAATAGTCACTATTGCCGCTAGGGCAAGCAAGACTTTCCAGATCGAGTTGCCCGCCTGGGTATCCCAAAATGCTAGCCCTGCTAATGCGGATGAGGAGGCAGTAGCCGCCACGAGTATCTCGGACCAGAAATTAACCCTTTCGAATTTTTGCAGGCGGCAGCCATAGTATTTTTCGTTGAGGCGGGCAGTCCGAAGTTGGTCGTAGACGTCCCACACCGGATGATGTCTTTCTCGCATTTCTCACCTCAAAACATAACGTTCAGTTATATCGAGGCCTGCCGGCCATGTCACATCCGAACACACACCGAAAGCATAGAGCATTTTCAAATCTCGGCAGTATTTTGATATGCGGATTCGGGGCGTGTTTTGAAATCCCAGCCATTCTTACAGGAATTCGGTTTTCGTACCTGGGGAGGCAATTTTTTAAGCAGAGGTCTTGCACCAGCCTTGCGGCCCATGGACCTTTTTCTAAATTCAGGAAAGGGGCTGAAAGTCTTGAACTATATGGTGTCCCAGGGCAGGTTCGAACTGCCAGCCTTCCCCTTAGGAGGGGGATGCTCTATCCAATTGAGCTACTGGGACAAAATGCTAGCGCTCTGATTGGCACCAACGGAACGGCGTGCATATTAACGGCAAGTCATTGTTTTGTCATGTCGTCATTGGCGTTTGAGCTTGTAGTACGCCGGACGAAATGGCGGGATTGTCGAGGCATCGTGCATTTTGCAACGCCTCACAATGACATCATTGCAAAGTGCAATATTGACTGCCTCGTATTTAACGACATCCTATTGATTTTTAACGAATTTTTATTGAAATAAATGTGGCATGCAGCATGCACTATCTCCTTATGTGAAATTCCCCTCAGAACAAACTCCAAGCGAAGGTACTCCGAGATGAACATGGCACTCTCTCTACTGAACGTCGCAGCACTGGTGACTCTGGTGGTTTTCCATTTCCATGGCGATGGCAGTAAACCCGAGAATGTCGCTGTTCAGGCCCAACCTCACTACCTGCTGAAAGAGACCCCGCGAATCGCGATGATACCCGCGCAACGCTCCGGCGCTTTGCTGGCTAAAGACGTCAGCGAATCGATCAGCGAAGATCACTCGCAACGCTGGATTTTTTAAACAGGGGTATCACGAGTTTTCTTCACATTAAAAGAGAGACGCCATGTCTAAAGCAGCACTGTCATTTTTCATTCTGACCGTCATGGCCCTTGCAGTGGATCAACTGCTGCCAACCACCATGGAAACGATGGGTACGATCGCTAAGTCGGCTGCCGCTCTCTTCGCTGGTCTGTTTGTCATTGGCTTGGTCATCGGTCGTAAAATCAAATTTGACCCGGTGCTGCGTTAGGCGAGACCGGCCAATTAGCCTCTTACAGAGGGTACGCATCTCAGCACTCATCTCTAATCCCCGCCTCTACCTTGAAAGACCCTTCGTCTCTTTCTTGCCTGTCTTGTCGATATTTTCCCCGTCCCCACCTACGCTGATGAAGACAGATAGCCATCATGGCGCAAATTTGCGGCACTCATGATTGGGACATTCGACGAACGGTGCTTGAGAATTTTGCAAACTGGACCGCATTCCTGATAATTGGTGCTGGCTAAACGCCTTTATCTGGTTCAATATTTGTCACAGATTTGACGCCAACGATCCGACGTATTGATGCATGATGGCGTCCCCATTTGTTGGCTGGTTGAACATTTCGCCAAATTGATAGTCACACAGTGACATCTCGCGGCCAGTGTACGAACTGCCTCCCCCTTTGAACTAAATCGGTTAAATATATGAGCCCTATGAAACAGGCCAATTATTCCAGTCGCACAGCTGACAAGTTCGTTGTCCGTCTCCCCGAGGGCATGCGCGAGCGTATTGCGGAAGTCGCCAAACAGCATCATCGCAGTATGAATTCGGAAATCATTGCTCGTCTTGAGCAGAGCCTGATTCAAGAAGGCGCGCTGGGCGATGAGCCAAGCCTGCGTCTGGACAGTCCAGAGCTTTCATTGCATGAGCGTGAGCTGCTGCAGCGTTTCCGGCAGCTCGCACACCGCCAGCAAAATGCTTTGGTTTCGCTGATTGCTCATGACACCAGCCTGGCGAACGACGACGAGTAAATCGACGCTCCCAGAGACTTAAAGGCCAGCATCAAGCTGGCTTTTTTGTGGTCGATCGTTTTTAAACTCAAACACAGAATCGCACATAACAAAAAACCGCCTGCTGAGGCGGTTTTTTGTCCGTTACATTCAAAGTAGAAAAATAGTCGCCAGCCCAAGAAAGATAAAAAAGCCGCCGCTATCAGTCATGGCTGTGATCATCACACTGGCACCCATCGCAGGATCGCGTCCAAGGCGCGCCAAGGTCATTGGGATCAACACACCCATCAGCGCCGCAAGTAACAAATTCAACGTCATCGCCGCCGTCATCACCACGCCCAACGACCAACTGCCATACAGCAAATATGCGACGACACCTATCACCCCACCCCAGACCAAACCGTTGATCAAGCCAACGGCAAGCTCTTTACGCATCAGGCGCGACGTATTTCCGGTGCTGACCTGATCGAGCGCCATCGCTCGAACGATCATGGTAATGGTCTGATTGCCCGAGTTACCACCAATCCCCGCGACGATGGGCATCAACGCCGCCAGCGCAACCAGCTTCTCAATGGAGCCTTCGAACAGGCCGATCACGCGTGAGGCGATAAAAGCTGTAATCAGGTTGACTGCCAGCCATGCCCAGCGGTTACGAAGAGATCGCCAGACCGACGCAAAGATATCTTCCTCTTCGCGCAGACCGGCCATGTTGAGTACTTCGGTCTCACTTTCTTCACGGATCAAGTCAACCATTTCGTCGATGGTCAAACGACCGATCAGCTTGCCGTTCTTGTCGACCACCGGCGAGGAAATAAGGTCGTAACGCTCGAACGCTTGAGCAGCCTCATAGGCATCGCCGTCCGGATGAAAACTTACCGGGTCGTTGGCCATAACCTCGGCAACCTGCTTTTCGGGGTCGTTGACCAGCAGGCGCTTGATCGGCAACACCCCCTTGAGCACGCCGTCATAATCAACGACAAACAGTTTGTCGGTGTGGCCTGGCAGCTCCTTGAGACGACGCAGGTAACGCAGAACCACCTCAAGACTGACATCCTCACGGATCGTCACCATCTCGAAGTCCATGAGCGCGCCAACCTGGTCTTCGTTATAAGACAGAGCCGAACGCACACGCTCGCGCTGCTGGCTGTCCAGGGCCTCCATCAATTCATGGACGACATCGCGCGGCAGCTCAGGCGCAAGGTCAGCCAGTTCATCCGCGTCCATTTCCCTGGCAGCAGCCAGCAACTCGTGATCGTCCATGTCGGCGATCAGGGTTTCACGGACAGAATCGGATACTTCGAGAAGGATGTCGCCGTCTCGATCAGCCTTGACCAACTGCCAGACCGTCAGGCGGTCTTCAAGGGGCAGGGCTTCGAGAATATAGGCGACGTCGGCAGAGTGAAGATCCTCAAGCTTGCGTTGCAGCTCGACGAGATTCTGCCGATGAACAAGGTTTTCAACACGGTTCTGATGCTGGCCTTCCTGGCGATGCGTCAGGTCCTCGACGATACGCTGGCGCTGCAGCAAATCGATGACTTGAGCGAGACGATCCTGAAGGCTTTCCTGCGTTTTTTTTACTTCTATTTCGGTCATAGGCGAACTCCACTCCCAGCAGTGGAACACGCCGAGAGATCAATCAGTCGATTCTTGATTGGTGCAGCTTAATTCTGAGTAGCTACTGGGTAAGTCCATGGAGGTATTCCACAAGCCCCGGCGGGGCTGACGCGCGCAATCATACACCGCTTGCTGGCACTGCATATTAAAAATTCACCTTGGAACAATCGCTTGCAAGACAATGTTAACGAGCCTGCGAGTCGATATTGCTACGACGTTACATCCCGAGAAGAAAACACGCTCGCGCCAAAAATATCCTCTGACTAGTCTGCTCAGACGCCAGTCACGGAGGACGCCGACATGCGACTTACTCGCCCGCTACTTTTCAGCACTCTGTTGTTTCTGCCCATCCACACGCTTGCGACCACTGTGCATCGTTGCGAGGATGGCGCAGGAAACATCACCTTCACTACGCTCGGCTGCCCGCATGGACACATGCTGCATTTGCAGGATGCGTTCAACGCCCCACCGGGCACACAGGCGAGCTTCCTGCCGCCGGCCGAGGTATCGATTCGCAGCACTGGAGCACCGAACAACACGCCAAAGGAACCGGTTGTGGTGGGCCAACACGATGACGGGTGTGGCAATCGCTTGAGTGCCGATCAAAGACGACGGGCAATCATCAATCTGCAAACACCTGCCGGCATGACAAAACGGGACGTGGAAAGCATGCTCGGCAAGCCCGACAAAATCGTCAGTCGAAACGGAGAGGTGCGCTATGTGTACAAGGAGAAGAAAGGCCGCAGCAGCCAGGTGACATTTGATGAGGTTGGCTGCGTGAAAGGCAAACGCTAGAAAGTAAAAAGCCCGCATCTTCATGCGGGCTTTTCATTTTATGGTGCACTCGACAGGATTCGAACCTGTGACCGCTCGGTTCGTAGCCGAGTACTCTATCCAGCTGAGCTACGAGTGCAAATGGTGCTTGATAAACCAGATCGCCACTGGTTGTAACATTAGCGTTTAAGCTAATACCTGTTGAAGCCAGGCTCTTTCAAAGTAGTTGCTTATATCGCTATAAACAACCTTCAAATGGTGCACTCGACAGGATTCGAACCTGTGACCGCTCGGTTCGTAGCCGAGTACTCTATCCAGCTGAGCTACGAGTGCATTTGTTGCCGCGCATTATAGGCCGTCGGATCTTTTGGTCAAGAACTTTTTCCAGTAAATTCAAACACTTACGGATCAAGCCAGATACAACGTACTACGCAAATAATGGCGGAGAACGGGGGATTCGAACCCCCGACACCCTTTTGAGGTGTACTCCCTTAGCAGGGGAGCGCCTTCGGCCACTCGGCCAGCTCTCCGCAACACGGGGCGTATAATAACCACCCTTTTCCCCGTTTGCAAACCGAAAATTCAATAAAAATTAATGGCTTGGTTCCTGATCCTTCTCTTTCTTTATACGCAGGTAGATCTCTTCCCGGTGGACAGCCACTTCCTTGGGCGCATTGACACCGATTCGCACTTGATTACCTTTTACGCCCAGCACGGTCACTGTGATTTCACCATCACCAATGATCAAGCTCTCAGCGCACCGACGAGTCAGAATCAGCATACCTTTCTCCTCACGCCTAACATTCAGGGACAACAGTCTGCATAACGAAAAGGCATTGGCCCAAGCCAGTAACAGCAGAGGTCACGCCTGAGTATTGACGAGCGCCGGGAAAAAACAGATTTCTTGCGCACATCAGAAAACACCAAGGGCGTGCTTGAGCCGCGCCCTTGGTTCATCTATCACTCGCCTTGGCGAGGAGCATCCAGTTCAAAAGCCGTGTGCAAGGCACGGACAGCCAACTCGAGATACTTCTCTTCGATCACCACCGACACCTTGATTTCGGAGGTCGAGATCATCTGAATATTGATGCTTTCCTTGGCCAGCGCTTCGAACATACGGCTGGCAACACCTGCATGAGAACGCATACCGACACCCACTATGGACACCTTGGCAATCTTGGTGTCGCCCTTGACCTCTCGCGCACCAATGTCTTTGGCCGTATTTTCCAGTACCTGCAAGGCAGCCTGGTAGTCATTGCGATGCACGGTGAAGGTGAAATCAGTGGTGTTATCGTGCGCAACGTTTTGCACGATCATGTCGACTTCGATGTTCGCGCCGCTGATGGGCCCGAGGATTTTGAACGCAACGCCCGGGGTGTCTGGCACGCCACGGATCGTCAGCTTGGCTTCGTCGCGGTTGAAGGCGATGCCAGAAATGATCGGCTGTTCCATGGATTCCTCTTCATCAATGGTAATGAGGGTGCCTGGACCCTCCTTGAAGCTGTGCAGTACGCGCAGCGGAACGTTGTACTTGCCGGCGAACTCGACGGCGCGGATCTGCAGCACCTTGGAGCCGAGGCTGGCCATTTCCAGCATCTCTTCGAAGGTGATCTTGTCCAGACGTTGAGCCTGAGACACCACACGCGGATCGGTGGTGTAAACACCATCGACGTCGGTGTAGATCTGGCATTCGTCGGCTTTCAAGGCTGCGGCCAGCGCAACACCTGTGGTGTCAGAACCACCGCGACCCAGGGTCGTGATGTTGCCGTTTTCGTCAACACCCTGGAAACCTGCGACCACAACCACTCGGCCGGCCTTCAGGTCAGCGCGAATTTTCTGATCGTCGATCTGCAGAATACGCGCCTTGTTGTGCGCGCTGTCGGTCAGGATACGAACCTGATTGCCGGTATAGGAAACCGCCGGCACACCACGCTTGATCAGCGCCATCGCCAGCAGCGCAATGGTCACCTGCTCTCCGGTCGATACGATCACATCCAACTCACGAGGAACAGGTTGATCGCTGATCTGTTTCGCCAGGTCGATCAGGCGGTTGGTTTCGCCGCTCATGGCGGACAAAACGACCACCAGATCATCGCCCGCTTCGCGGAATTTTTTAACTTTGTCGGCCACCTGCTCGATGCGCTCGATCGAGCCCACGGAGGTGCCGCCAAATTTTTGTACGATCAAAGCCATCTCAAAGCCGCCTCAGCCCATGATGGGCGCCCATTAACTTTCAAACCTCAAGCGCCAAAGCCCCCGACTGGCAGCGGGCTTTGGAGGTCGACTTAAATACCCTGCTCGGCAAATGGAACAGCCAACGCAAGCGCTGCGTCCAGTGCAGTGGCGTCGACGCCACCACCTTGTGCCATGTCAGGACGACCGCCACCTTTACCACCCACGGCGGCGGCCGCTTGCTTCATCAAATCACCGGCTTTGAGTTGGCCAGTCAGGTCTTTGGTTACCCCGGCAACGAGGACGACCTTATCTTCATGGACACTGCCAAGCAGGATCACTGCGCGGCCGAGTTTGTTCTTCAACTGGTCGACGAGAGCCAACAACGCCTTGCCATCCTGACCGTCGAGACGGGCAGCGAGGACTTTGACGCCTTTGACATCCACTGCCGACGACAGATCGTCGCCCGCAGCACTGGCCGCCTTGGCCTGTAGTTGTTCGAGCTGTTTTTCCAATAGACGATTGCGCTCAAGTACCGCCGACAACTTGTCCAGCACGTTGTCGCGATTGCCTTTGACCAGCGTGGCGGCTTCCTTGAGCTGTTCTTCGGCGCTGTTCAGGTAAGCCAATGCCACCTCGCCCGTAACGGCTTCGATACGACGCACGCCAGCGGCGACGCCACTTTCGCTGATGATTTTGAACAGTGCGATATCGCCAGTGCGGCTGGCATGAATACCGCCACACAGTTCGACGGAAAAACCACCGCCCATGCTCAGCACACGAACGCTGTCACCGTACTTCTCGCCAAACAGCGCCATGGCGCCTTTCTTTTTAGCGGTCTCGATGTCGGTTTCTTCGGTTTCGACTGGAGTGTTCTTGCGCACTTGGGCGTTGACGATCTCTTCCAGAGCCTTGATCTGCTCAGGCTTGATCGCTTCAAAATGGCTAAAGTCAAAACGCAGGCGCTGACTGTCGACCAACGAGCCCTTCTGCTGGACGTGCTCACCCAGCACCTGGCGCAATGCAGCATGCAGCAAGTGCGTGGCCGAGTGGTTCAACGAAGTGGCTTGACGCACCTCAGCGGCAACCTGAGTCGTCACCTCTGCGCCGACTTTCAAGCTGCCTGACACCTGAATGCCATGGTGCAAGAAAGCACCACCGGTTTTGGTGGTGTCGCTTACGTCAAAACGGATATTGCCCGCAGAGAGATAACCGCTGTCGCCAATCTGTCCACCAGATTCAGCATAGAACGGGGTCCGATCAAGGACGACTACACCCTCCTCGCCTTCGTTCAGATGCTCGACCGAAACGCCTTCTTTATAGAGCGCAACGATTTTAGCCTCGCCACTGGTCGCGGTGTAGCCGGTGAACTCGGTTGCAACGTCGACCTTAACCAGGCTGTTGTAGTCCATGCCAAACGCGCTGGCGGAACGGGCGCGAACACGTTGTGCATCCATTTCACGCTCAAAACCTTCCTCGTCGAGGGTCAGGTTGCGCTCGCGGGCAATGTCGCCGGTCAGGTCCATCGGGAAACCGTAGGTGTCGTAGAGTTTGAACACCACATCGCCCGGCACCACGGTGCCTTTGAGCTCAGCCAGATCCTGCTCGAGGATTTTCAGGCCCTGCTCCAGGGTCTTGGCAAATTGCTCTTCTTCACCCTTCAGTACACGCTCAATGTGCGCCTGCTGGGTTTTCAACTCAGGGAAAGCGTCGCCCATTTCGGCAACCAGGGCGGCAACGATCCGGTAGAAGAAACTGCCGGTAGCTCCCAGTTTGTTACCGTGACGGCAAGCACGACGAATGATGCGCCGCAGCACGTAGCCTCGGCCTTCGTTGGAAGGCAACACGCCGTCGGCGATCAGGAAACCGCACGAACGAATGTGGTCCGCCACAACCTTCAACGAGGCCTGATTGTCGTTGCTGCAACCGATGGCTTTGGCGGAGGCGACAAGCAGGCTCTGAAACAGATCAATCTCGTAGTTCGAGTTCACATGCTGCAATACGGCGCTGACCCGCTCCAGGCCCATGCCGGTGTCTACCGAAGGCGCAGGCAACGGGTGCAACACGCCGTCGGCAGTGCGATTGAACTGCATGAACACGTTGTTCCAGATTTCGATGTAGCGGTCGCCGTCTTCTTCCGGCGAGCCCGGCGGGCCACCCCAAATGTCAGCGCCATGATCGTAGAAAATCTCGGTGCATGGGCCACATGGGCCTGTATCGCCCATGGTCCAGAAGTTGTCGGAGGCATACGGCGCGCCTTTGTTGTCGCCGATGCGAACCATACGTTCGGCCGGGACACCGATCTCTTTGGTCCAAATATCGTAAGCCTCATCGTCCGAGGCGTAGACCGTGACCCAGAGTTTGTCCTTGGGCAGGTTCAGCCATTTGTCGGAGGTCAGGAAGGTCCAGGCGTAGGTGATTGCGTCGCGCTTGAAGTAGTCACCGAAGCTGAAGTTGCCCAGCATTTCAAAGAAGGTGTGATGGCGAGCGGTGTAGCCGACGTTTTCGAGGTCGTTGTGCTTACCACCGGCGCGCACGCACTTCTGACTGCTGACGGCACGGGTGTAGGCTCGCTTTTCCTGGCCCAGGAAGCAGTCCTTGAACTGGTTCATACCTGCGTTGGTGAACAGCAGGGTTGGGTCATTGCCCGGAATCAATGAGCTGGAGGCTACACGGGTATGGCCTTGCTCTTCGAAGAAGCGAAGGAAGGCTTCACGGATTTCTGCGCTTTTCATAGGTTCTTCCACGGGAACTGCGGCCTGGCAAGTGCATAACGTCAATCGACGTAGCGACGACAAAGGGCCGCATTATATAGGCGTTGGGTTAACGGTACAGCGTGTTTATTCGATAGAAACAAGCAATTGGATTATCGGTAGCTCAAAGCTCAAGCCCGCCCAAACTCAGCGAATGCCGTGACAACCTGCTGCAACTGAGCACGACTGACATCCAGGTGCGTGACCATGCGCAAACGCGACGCGGCGCTCAGGGTAATACCACGCGCGGCGCAGAACGCCTTGAGCTGTTGGGCGCGATCACCGATGTGTACGTAAACCATATTGGTTTGCACCGGCTCAATGTCATACCCCAACTCACTCAGGCTTTTGCCCAGGAAAGCGGCATTGTCGTGATCTTCAACCAGACGTTCGACATGGTGCTCCAGCGCATAAAGACCCGCTGCCGCCAAAAAACCAGCCTGCCGCATGCCGCCACCCACCATCTTGCGCAGGCGTCGGGCTTTGCCGATCAACGCCTGAGAACCGCACAGCACCGAGCCAATCGGAGCGCCCAGGCCCTTGGACAAGCACACCGACACCGAGTCGAAGTGTTGCGTGATCTCACGAGCATCGACGCCCAACTTGACGGCCGCGTTGTACAGGCGAGCACCGTCCAAATGCAGCGTCAGCCCCCTTTCAGCGGTCAGTTTGCGTGCCGCCGCCAGGTATTCCAGCGACAGCACTTTGCCCTGCATCGTATTTTCCAATGCCAGCAGCCGGGTGCGGGCGAAGTGGAAATCGTCGGCTTTGATCGCCGCCACCACCTGATCCAGGTCCAGCGAGCCATCGGCCTGATTATCCAGCGGCTGTGGCTGAACCGAACCCAGCACCGCCGCGCCACCACCTTCATATTTGTAGGTGTGGGCCTGCTGACCGACGATGTACTCGTCGCCGCGCTCGCAATGCGCCATCAAGCCCAACAGATTGCTCATCGTGCCGGAAGGTACGAACAGCGCCGCGCAAAAACCCAATCGCGCAGCCAGCCAGGACTCCAGACGGTTGACCGTCGGGTCCTCACCATAGACGTCGTCGCCCAGTGGCGCGCGCGCCATGGCTTCACGCATGGCGACGGTGGGCTGGGTCACTGTGTCACTGCGCAGATCGATAACCGTCACGATGAAGCTCCGTTGAAAAAATACGAACCTCAGTTTTGAGGCCGCAGATAGGAATAATCAAGGCTTCGCCCGGCAATTCCAAGGATTCCTTATAAGAAAAAGTCAGGATCACAGCATGAAAGTGTCCATGCACATTCGCAAAAACTGTGATAAAAACTGCCCGCCGACGACGATTAGCGTCGGCGACGTTCTCAGGGCGGGGTGCGATTCCCCACCGGCGGTAATGACGCACAACGCGTCTAGCCCGCGAGCGCTTGCAGGGTTCAGTGCCCAGGCAAGGTCAGCAGACTCGGTGTGATCCCGAGGCCGACGGTCATAGTCCGGATGAAGAGAGAACGGGATTGGCACCACAGGATCGTGTCGAAAGCACAGCCACGAGTGCAAGATGTTCGCACGGTGGGTTCGACCGTACCCTGGCATCCCCTTCGATCCAAAGCGCCCTGTTTTTTTATTAAACAGGAGTCAGAACAGATGCAACCCACCGCAATCGATAGCAAGAGCAAAAGTCATCCCAACGAACGTATCGCCTTTATCCAGGCCTGCTGGCACAAGGATATTGTCGATCAGAGCCGCAAAGGGTTCATCGCTGAAATCACCAAACATGGTTATGCCGAGAGCGACATCGACTTTTTTGAAGTCGGCGGCGCTTTTGAAATCCCTCTGCACGCCAAGCTACTGGCAAACACCGGCCATTATGCTGGCATCGTCGCTGCCGGTCTGGTGGTAGATGGCGGCATCTATCGTCACGACTTCGTCGCACAGTCAGTAGTCAGCGCGCTTATGCAAGTTCAACTGGAAACTGAAGTGCCCGTATTCTCGGTCGTCCTGACCCCGCACCACTTCCATGCAGGTGAAGAGCATCAGAAATTCTTCTACGACCATTTCGTGGTCAAGGGGCAAGAAGCGGCAAAAACCTGCGCTGACACTCTGAACACGTTGCGCAGTATCCGTCGGCAGGAAGTGCAGAAGAAAGTGGCGAGCTGAAACAGCTCCCCATAGATGCATGCAGTCATTTTTAGGTGCTAACAAGTTCATGAAAGCTGCGATAGCGGTGTGCCAGGCAAACCGTAATCGCAGCCTTCGTGCCTCGGCGGCCCCACACAAAGCCCCCGGTCTGGCCAGTAAAATTGGCAGCTCAGGCCAACTGCTCATCCGTCGTCGGCACAATCACTATCCCTGCCCGCAGCCCGTTCTTGACCCTGGGATTGGGGAAGATGATTCGCGCACCTTCCTCTTCGACAATCCAGCGTGAACTGGCCACATCTTCGGCCAGTACAAAGCCCTTCTCCAACACCGTGAAGTTCTCGGTATCGTCAGGCAGATTGAGCTTGAAGGAATCGCTTTGCTTGATGATTTCCCGGGCCACGCTGAACAGCTTCAGACCGTCGAGTTGATCTCCCACCAATGACTCAGTGCCCTGGATCAAGTTTTTCAGACACGCTTTAAGAGGCGAGAGATTGACCTGCTGGTTCTGCCCAAACGGTCGCGCCTTGCCCAATTCAAGCGTGAAGGATTCCGCCCCCAGCTTGTCGTAGGTGTAAGCGCTGAAAACAATGGAGGGCTTGTTCTGCAACAACACCGCCTCCATCCCGGCGCCATGCAACCGAACCAGTTCGCGGCGCGAATGCTGACGGCCTTCTTTCCAGGGATACAGCGCAAACTGCTCGATCTTCGAACCACGGATGGCCGTGTGCAGGTCGTAATGTAGGCGATCGCGATCCGGCAGGCTGAAAAACGTGGCTGCCAGCCGCTCCAATTCGCAAGCACGCAGGGCTTCCGCGCCGCTGCTTTGCTCATGTCCTCCGTTAAAAAAACGGTTTAGATCTTGCTCGATATAACGCTCGCCACGGCGCATGGCCTCGGGGTTGCCGAACAGGAACAGAATACGTGCGCGCGGTTTGAGTTCGCCGCGGGCAATGGCCTGGATCAATTCGTCCAGCAACTCGATAGGGGCTGTTTCGTTGCCATGGATACCGGCCGACAACAACAGATCAATGCCGTTGTCACGGGCGTCGGACGGTTTTACTTCCAGCGCGCCTTCAGCCAGCCAACGCATGCGCACGCCTTCGACGGTCAGTTGAGTTTTCTCGGCGGGTTCACGACCCGCGAGCGTCAGTTCAAGCAGTTTGCCGAGGGCAAGCATTGGCTAATTCCTGCTTAGTCGTGGTTGCAATCAGGGCCGTGAACGTGGTCCTCGTCGTCGCCGATGTCCGCCGGTTCCATTTCCAGCTGCAGGCTGACCAGGTTAGTGGCCAATGGGCGCAACAACAGGTTGGCGTACTCAGCGTCGCCCTCCTCGACATCGACACCGATCAACAGCTGTCCACGACCGTCTTGCTGAATCCACAGCTCCTTGCCCTGCCAGATCACGGCAACGCGCGTGCAGGAAGTTTCCAGTTGGGTGCCATCAGTGTCTTCAAGGATCAAACGCAGGACGTCAGTCATTTTTTACTCTCTCTTTAATCCAGGACATCAACGGCCTGCGCGATGTCTGCGGTCTTTCAATTGATTTGGAAAGGATAGACAGCGCCCAGCTTCAGGTGCTGCGTCAGTTCATCCAGCGCCGTGCGGCATTCGAGCAGCAGTTGCGGGTCGGCCAGATCGCTCTCGCTCATGCGATCGCGATAGTGCTTGTCCACCCACTGCGTCAGAGTGCCGTACAACGGGGCCGTCATGATAACGCCTGGATTGACCGCCGCCAGTTCAGTTTCATTCAGTGCGACGCGCAGTCGCAGGCAAGCCGGACCACCGCCGTTCTGCATGCTCTGCTTGAGGTCGAAGACTTTTACTTCGCGAATGGGGCTTTCGTCAGCGATCAAGCGCTGTAGAAAACTCCAGACGCGTGCATTGCCACGGCATTCTTCCGGCACGATCAGCAGCATCGAACCGTCCTTGCGCGACAGCAACTGGCTATTGAACAAGTAGGAACGTACCGCATCCTCCACGCCGACTTCGCTGCGCGGCACACAAATCGCTTGAAAACGCCCGCCACGACGACCGAGCTTGTCGTGCAATTGAGCCAGCATGTGCTCGGTGTTGAGAAACGCATCCTCGTGATAGAACAGCACCTCGCCATTACCCACTGCAATCACATCGTTATGGAACACGCCCTGATCAATCATGGCCGGATTCTGCTGCGCGTACACCACACCGTCGTCGCTCAAGCCGTGCAAACGCGCAACCGCCTGAGAGGCTTCCAGCGTCTGGCGCGCCGGGTATTTCTGCGGCGCCGGGTAATGGGTGTGGAACGCACTACGACCAAAGACGAAAAACTCCACGCCCGCTTCACCGTAGTCACGGCACAAACGCGTGTGATTGGCGGCGCCTTCGTCACCGAACTGGGCAACGGCGGGCAAGGCTGCGTGATGAGCGAAATGCTGCGGATCAGCGAACATCGCGCCTAAAACACGGCTAGTGGTTGGGTGTTCGATGCTGCGGTGGCATTTGCAGTTGAGGTTGGCGGCAGTGAAATGCACGCGGCCATCTGCAGTGTCAGCGCTCGGGCTGACGGTGGCCGCATTGGCCACCCACATGCTCGATGCCGAGCAACTGGCGACCAGCAGGGGCATGTCTTGCCTGGCGGCCCCTTCGATGACTTGCGCGTCGGTGCCGCTGAAACCCAGTTTGCGCAGGCCGGCGACATCTGGGCGTTCCTGTGGTGCGAGCACGCCTTGAGTGAAACCCAGGTCCATCAACGCCTTCATTTTTGCCAGGCCTTGCAAGGCAGCTTCGCGCGGGTTGGACGATTGTTGGCAGTTGCTTTGGGAAGCGACGTTGCCGTAGGACAGCCCGCCGTAGTTATGGGTCGGGCCCACTAGACCGTCAAAGTTGACTTCGCAGGATTTCATCGGAAAGGCTCCGTGGATCTGTTTTTATAAACATCAATATTTGGGCAAACATAACCACCTGTAGGAGCGAATTCATTCGCGATGCAGTTCTCCAGGTGATGAAGGTGTATCGACTGTACCGGCCGCTCGCGAATGAATTCGCTCCTACAGATGATCCATCGGGGTCTTGAGTCAACAATTTACCCATGTTTGATCAGCGCGCTTGCCATGCAGGACCTACAGCGTGATGCCCGGCGTCAAGCTCGCGGGCAACGTCAACTGCTCAGCCTCCAGCGAAGCCACCGGATACGCGCAGTAATCCGCGGCGTAATAGGCACTTGCCCGGTGATTGCCCGAGGCCCCCACACCACCGAACGGTGCGCTGCTGGCAGCCCCGGTCAGTTGCTTGTTCCAGTTGACAATCCCGGCCCGGCTTTGCAGCCAGAACGCCTGATAACGCGCCTGCGAATCAGACAGCAAACCTGCCGCTAGCCCGTATTGCGTGGCGTTGGCCTCGGCGATGGCGGCATCGAAATCAGCGTAGCGGATAACCTGCAACAACGGCCCGAACAGCTCTTCATCGGCGCGCTCACTGACGTCGCTGACATCCAGAATACCCGGCGTGAGCAACGCGGACT
Source organism: Pseudomonas sp. (assembly GCF_036404235.1). Taxonomy (GTDB): domain Bacteria; phylum Pseudomonadota; class Gammaproteobacteria; order Pseudomonadales; family Pseudomonadaceae; genus Aquipseudomonas. The sequence goes on along the minus strand of NZ_DASWOT010000116.1, from coordinate 23,830 downwards.
GCCCCTGAGGCTGAGTCATCTCCAGCAACGCCACCGCGCCATTGGCCAGTAACTGCTGCTGAGCATCGAGCAATGCGCGCGCAGCGCCAAGGGAAATCACCGAGCCCATGAATGGCGCGGGCTGTTGGTCGAAAGCACCCACTTGAATCGTCGTTGCTACCTCAACCAGCCGCGCCATGAACGCATCGCCCCAAGCACCTTCCGGCACCAGCAAACGACGAGCACAGGTACAGCGCTGACCTGCTGAGATGAACGCCGACTGAATAACCGTATACACCGCGGCCTCGACGTCCCGCACCTGATCGACGATCAGGGGATTGTTGCCGCCCATTTCCAGCGCGAGGATCTTGTCCGGCCGCCCCGCGAACTGCTGATGCAGCGAGTTACCGGTGCGACTGGACCCAGTGAAAAACAGACCGTCGATGCCCGTGTGAGCCGCCAGCTCGATGCCGGTCTCACGCGCGCCTTGCAGCAGGTTGAGCACCCCCACTGGCAGGCCCGCTTCGATCCAGCACTTCACAGTCAACTCGGCGACTTTGGGCGTCAGTTCGCTGGGCTTGAACACCACGGCGTTACCTGCCAGCAACGCCGGAACGATATGCCCGTTGGGCAAGTGCCCCGGAAAGTTGTACGGACCAAATACCGCGACCACACCATGCGGCTTGTGCCGCAACACAGCGGTGGCGTCACCCAATGGGCCACTCTTCTCGCCCGTGCGCTCGCGGTAGCTTTGAATCGAAATCGCGACTTTGTTGACCATGCTGGTCACTTCCGTCGCCGATTCCCACAACGGTTTGCCAGTTTCCTCACCGATGCAATACGCCAGTTCGTCAGCGTGATTCCTCAGGCTGACAGCAAAGGCTTGCAGGATGCCAATGCGCTGGTCCAACGGACGTGTGGCCCATGATACGAACGCGTGACGCGCAGCAGCTACGGCGGCGTCGACTTGAGCGGCGCTTGCTCCCTGACCCGACCAGATCACCTGTTGCGTGACCGGGTTCAACGATTCAAACGACTCACCCTGCCCGCCCTGCCAGGCCCCCGCGATATAAAGCGTGTTCATCAAATGCCCTCCCGAGCCGGAGACAGTGGCACCGCGCGCACGTGATCACCCGCGCTCAAACGCAAGCGTTTGGCCGTCTGTGGATCGACCACCAGCGTGCCAGCGGCAAACCGCGCAGGCGCGGCGGTCACCCGACAGTCTTCGCGTTTGCGGTTGTGAATCAGGAACGGCGTGGCGTCGTCACCCGGCGTGCCTACCGCCAGCACCAACGGCTGGCTGTCGCGTACCGCACGGATCTTGCTGGTCTCACATTCGATGGCCGGCCCCGCATCGAAAATATCGACGTAGCCCTGATAACTGAAGCCCTCGGCTTTGAGCATGGTCAGCGCAGGCTCAGTGCTTGGATGCACGCGGCCGATGACGTTGCGCGCCGCTTCCGAAAGGAAGCAGGAGTACAACGGAAACTTCGGCATCAGTTCGGCGATGAAGGCTTTGTTGCCCACCCCAGTCAGGTAATCAGCCTGGCTGAATTCCATTTTGAAGAAATGCCGGCCCAGGCTTTCCCAGAACGGCGAATGACCATGCTCGTCAGACATGCCACGCATCTCGGCAATGATCTTGTTGCCGAACAGCTCCGGGAACTCGGCGATGAACAGCAGACGCGCCTTGGACAACAAGCGCCCATTCAAGCCGGTGCGGGCATCGTCGCGCAGAAACAGCGAGCACAGTTCCGAATTGCCGGTCAGGTCGTTGGCGAGAAACAGTGTCGGTATCTCGCGGTAGATGTTCAGCTCTTGCGATGCGCTGACGGTCAAGCCTACCCGGTAGTTGTACCAGGGCTCGCGCAGACCGACTGCGCCGGCAATGGCCGAAATGCCGACAACGCGTTCAGCATCGTCTTCGAGCACGAACAGGTAATCCGCATCGCCGCGACCGGCTTCGCCACGGAAGGTCTTCTCGGCCCACCCCACGCGATGCGCCAGACGCTCTTCATTGGCGGGCAAGGTGGTCAGGCCTGGGCCTGTGCTGTGCGCCAGCTCAATCAGTGCCGTCAGATCACTGATGCGTACGGGACGAACGATCATGCTTTCTCCTCAACCCGGTTTCCTTTGGAAACCGGCGAAACTCACTAACCTGCGATCCGCAGCCGATGCTAATCATTGAGCCACCAACAGCGAAAACGAACCTGTCAAACTGCGACGATGCGTACGCTGACGCCCTCACCGACCTCCAGCGCTGCTGCGGCCGCCACACTCAACGTCACCGGTTTGCCAGGAACCCAATCGAGTTCCAGCAACACCGCGCGGTAGTCCTGTAACTGCCCGTTGGCTACCAGATAAGGACGCCCGCCTTTGACCGCATCACCGTTGTTCACGGTGTCGATTTTGACCGGCACAACGCGGCTCTGAGAGATCGAACGAATACTCGAAACACGCGCATGCAAGGTCGGGCCACCGTCGAAGATGTCGATGTAGTGATCGGTCTCGAAGCCTTCGCGCATCAGGATGTCGAAGGTAATTTGCGCCCGAGGGTGTACCTGGCCCATGGCTTCCTGCGCAGTGTCGGGCAGCAACGGCACGTAAATCGGGTAATGCGGCATCAGTTCGGCGAGAAAAGTCCGGCTCTTCAGCCCGCACAAGCGCTCGGCTTCGGCATAGTTCAGGTCGAAGAAATTACGACCGATGGCATCCCAGAACGGTGAATCGCCGTTTTCGTCGCTGTAACCCACGATTTCGGTCACCACCGAATCGGCAAAACGCTCTGGATGATTGGCGACGAACAACAGACGACCACGGGAATTAAGCTCCGACCAGACGGTGCCCACCAACTCACGCACCACGTAGAAACTGGTCAGCAGGCTGTTGCCGGTCAGGTCATGACACTGCGACAAGACGTGAATCTTGTTGTGGATCTTCAGCTCGCGGGAGGCATGAACGAAGGTTTCGTTGCGAAAGCTATAAAAGGGTTCGGAGTAGCCCGCCGATGCGACGATCCCGGAACACCCCACCAGACGACCTGTGTCCAGATCCTCCAGCACGAAGAAATAGGTTTCCTCGCCATTGAAACTGACTTCTGCTGCAAATGATGCTTGCGAAGCGGCAATCTTGTCGCTCAAACGGCCAGCGTCATCCGGCAAGGACGTGACACCAATCGGGCTGTCGGCGGCGAGGCGTTGAACCTCGGCCAGATCAGCCATTTGCGCGGGGCGCATCACCAACATGGTGTCACTCCTTGAAAAACGGGCCGATATGAAACCGGCACACGAAAAAAGTAAATCAGCTAAAACACATACCACCTGTAGGAGCCCACTTGTTGGCGAGGAGGCTCCACGCGGCGACTCAGTTACGCTGTCTCGCGAACACGTTCACTCCTACAGACGGCCATACTCGCGGCCTGAGACAGGCCATCAGGTTTCTCAGGCTTGAGTCAACTTGGCAATGGCGCGCTCGAAGCGGTTCAGTCCTTCTTCGATGTCGGCGTCTTCAATCACCAGACTCGGCGCGAAACGAATCACATCGGGGCCGGCCTGAAGAATCATCAAGCCTTCATGTTCAGCAGCGTTGAAGATGTCTTTGGCCTTGCCTTTCCAGGCGTCGGTCAACACGCAGCCAATCAGTAGGCCCAAGCCACGAACTTCGCTGAAGATGCCGTATTGCTGGCCGATTTTGTCCAGGCGCGTCTTGAATTGCTGGTGTTTGGTGTTCACACCTGCCAGCACTTCTGGGGTGTTGACCACATCCATTACCGCATTACCGACCGCGCACGCCAACGGGTTGCCGCCGTAAGTGGTGCCGTGAACGCCGACTGACAGGTGTTTGGCGAGTTTCTCAGTAGTCAGCATCGCCGCCATCGGGAAACCGCCGCCAATGCTCTTGGCGCTGGAAAGGATGTCCGGGGTCACGCCGTAATGCATGTAAGCGAACAGATGACCGCTGCGGCCCATGCCACTCTGCACTTCGTCGAAAACCAGCAGCGCGTTGTGTTTGTCGCACAGTTCGCGGGCGCCTTGCAGGTAAGACAGGTCCGCAGGCAATACGCCGCCTTCGCCCTGGATCGGCTCAAGCACCACCGCGCAGGTTTTGTCGGTCACAGCGGCCTTCAATGCTTCAAGGTCGTTGTAAGGAACGTGCGAGATGCCGGTGATTTTCGGGCCGAAGCCGTCGGAGTACTTCGGCTGACCACCGACGCTGACCGTGAACAGTGTACGACCGTGGAAGCTGTTGAGCGCGGCGACGATCTCGTACTTTTCCGAGCCGTACAGGTCGTAGGAGACGCGACGTGCGAGTTTGAAAGCGGCTTCGTTGGCTTCGGCACCGGAGTTACAAAAGAATACGCGTTCGGCAAAAGTCGAGTCGACCAACTTGCGCGCCAGTTGCAACGCGGGCTCATTGGTGAAGACATTGGACACGTGCCACAGCTTGTTGCCCTGCTCGGTCAAGGCGTTGACCAAAGCTGGATGGCAGTGGCCCAACACGTTGACTGCGATACCACCGGAGAAATCGACCAGTTCACGACCCGATTGATCCCAGACTCGGGAACCTGCACCGCGCACAGGAATGAAAGCAGCCGGGGCGTAGTTGGGGACCATCACTTGGTCGAAATCGGCGCGTTGCACCGGGGCTTGCTCAACGGACATCGGAGTCTCCTGAAGAGGAACGCCTGCCTGGAACTGGCGAGGCGATGGAATGGATTGTAAGGACAGTTTTCAGCCGAGCCTTGCCGCCAAGCGACAACTTCTTATAGCGCCAACCCGGCTTTTTCCACAGTTTTCGGTAATGCGACAAATAGCATCGCAATGGCGCAGTTTATAGATTGCAGCAAGGTTGTAGCAGGGGCGGGTTGATTTGATTTGCGCACGGTCTTGAAACCAGACGCCTGGGTCCCGTGTGGCTGACCCCATGCACCCGTTTTACCGAGAACTTCAGGCCACTACCTTTTTTTGTATTTCTTGCGCATGAGTTGTCTTACTCTTATTGCACCAGTAGATGTGAAGGTAATGGGGTTTGAATCGAAACGATGGTCTGTATTTCAACCCACGACACCGGCGATTGAAGCGCATGCCTGTTCTGTGGCTTGCCGGTGTCTTCACCGTCTTGGTGTGCGTGTCGATTATCAGTATCACACTTTGGCAACTACGGGAGGAGCGCACCCACGAACTGGCAATGGCCAATACCTCTGTCGCCAACCTGTCACGCTCGATGGCGCAACAAGCCGATGACGCCTTCGACCAGGCCGATATTCCAGTGGCTGGCATTATCGAACGATTGGCCTATGACGGTTTCGAGTCGGCGCGCAGCCCACGTATGCATGATTACCTGAGAGCGGTCGCCGCCAGCGTTGAACAAATCCAGGGCCTGTTCATTTACGACAAGGACGGCAACTGGGTCGCGACCTCACTGGGCCATACGCCAGACAACGCGAATAACGCCGATCGCGAATACTTTCAGTTTCACAAAGCTATCGACAGCTCTCTGCCGCGCATTGGCAGCGCTATTCGCAGCCGAACCACTGGCGACCAGGTCATTCCGCTGTCACGCCGCATCAATGATGCCGATGGCAACTTTTCAGGGGTGGTCCTGGCCACCATCGAACTGGCGTACTTCGACCGCTTCTTCGACCGTTTCGACATTGGCAATCAGGGCGTTATTTCGCTGGCACTGGCCGACGGTACGCTACTCGCACGTCGCCCTGAGATCACAACCACCACCGGTACCTCACTCGCTGAAGGCGAGTTGTTCAGCCGCTACTTGAAGGAGCGCTACGAAGGCACCGCAACGGTAATTTCGATGCTCGACCAAATCAAGCGTATCTATGGCTATAAGCGTCTGGACAGCTACCCGCTGGTAGTGCTGGTGGGATTGTCAGAGTATGAGGTGCTGGACAGTTGGCGGCAAAATGCCTGGCGCTCGCTATTGGTGATCATCTGCGTGTTGATCGCCAACCTGCTGTTCGGATTGTTGTTGTTTCAACAAATCCGTTTCGGGCTCAAGGCCGAGTCGCAACTGCGCATCGCCAGCCACTCGTTGGAAAAGCTCGCACTGCAAGACAGCCTGACGGGGCTCGCCAACCGTCGTCACTTTCAGAAAATCCTAAGTCTTGAATTCAATGACGGTGGTGCAAACCTGCATCCACTGAGCCTAATCATGATCGACATCGACCTCTTCAAAAGCTACAACGACGCCTACGGGCATGTCTCCGGCGATAAATGCATCATTGCGGTCGCGCTCTGTATCCGCAACAGCCTGAACCGAACAGGTGATCTCGCGGTGCGTTATGGAGGGGAGGAAATGGCGATTTTCCTGCCGTACAACGATGCACGGGGCGCGTTTGCCCTGGCGGAAAAAATCCGTCTGGCCGTTCTCGCACTCGACCTCGAACACATGGGCAACCCCCTGGGGATCGTCAGCATCAGCCTGGGCGTGTATGCCTGCCTGCCCCATGAATGCCCCACCCTGGACGCCTTCATCGAACGCGCCGATACAGCCCTGTACACCGCCAAGCACCAAGGTCGCAACAGGACGGTGGTTCGGTAACGCAATGAGGGGAGCCGACGAGGCTTTTTGATCAACAACGTCGGCATCTATGGCCCGCAGGATTTCTTCGACACCCCGGACGACGTCTGGCAGCACTTTTTCGACGTCACCGTAATGTCCGCGGCACTGCGGGTGGATGGCGGCGTGGTCGATACCATTGCTTGATGCCAGTGCTGCAGGTCAAGGATTCTGGATGCAGTGCATAAGCGCCCAGCATCAGCATCTGGTATTTGGCGTTGGCTAGATGGAGGGATCGGGAAATGAGCAGATGAAGTTTGCTGCGATGAAATCAGTTCCCGGCCACCTGTGCTACTTCACCTGCAGTCACCAGCGCTTTGAGTGATGCATCGAATTGTTTCAGCGCGTTCAGTTGCAGCTCACGTTGCTGGTCGATTTGCGCGGCAATTTCAGGGGCTGCTTTGTCATGTACCCACACCGAAGACATTTCCTTGCCGCCATAACCTTCGGCCTTACCGATGTATTGCAGGTTGGCGTCGTAAAACTTGGCGACAAAGCGTGCTTCGACCTGAGTATTACGTTGAGTGACCAAGCGGTTATAGGTGTCGAGCATGACCACCACGTCAGGATGCGCTTGCACCACAGCATCCAGGTTGTCGTACACAGTGACCGATGCGAATTGTTTTTCCAGCGACCCCTTCAACCAGTCGATGGCCAATTTAGGGTCTGAACTGTTGATGAAAGCTTCACGGATGCGCGAATCGAGAGCGCCGTTCTTTACACCTTTGAGAGCGACAGAATGGTAACGCTCAAGGTATTGAAGGTTGCTGACCGTATTTTCACTGTAGATCACACCGACTGACTGAGTAGGCTGCAAGCTGATGTCGCTGTCGGCAACGGGAGCCAAGTGACACGCCTGTTCGTCGGCGGCTGAGGCTGACGCAGTGGCGCCGACGCCGCCGGTCAATACGGCGACAAGAGCCAACAGCACAGAAATTCTCATCGCGTATCTCCTCGTGGAGCCAGTTCGGTATGGGGGCCATCCTCCTCCTTTGGCAGGAAAACAGAACTTGCGATTTATGATGGTAACTATCGACTAAATGAATAGTGGCAAGCCGTTATCGATCAAGCCACTGCACAATCGATCCATCGCCCGCTTGGCGCGTCGATAAGCTGCCAAAACCTTAGATTGCGACGGTGCTTGATACAGCAAGCCGTCAACTTGCTCGACGAAGGGCAATCGCACAGCGTCTTCGCCAGGGATGATAGTCAGCACAATAGCTGAAAGTCGGGGGCAAGGAATTAGAGCCAGAATGTAGTCCATCGGAGCTGACAATTGCAGAGTAATCTGACGGCAACACTGCACCAAACCTACAGCGATGGTGTGCAGTAACACTCAGAGTGAGCGACTGAACTCAATGGCACTCTTAACGTGGCCCGACATTTGCTCACATGACACGCTTGGCCAATAAATATTCCTACATCCTCTACATGGACGTGTACGATTGAGAACCCTTCTTATTCATCCGAGTTGGCGAATGCCCGGCTTCAAGTTTTTGCGCATCACCCTCGCCCTTCTGATCGTGGCCAGCACGTTGTTGAGCGGCTGTGACAAGGCTGCGCCCGTCGCGCTTGCCGAGCAAAAGACGTGGGTCGATGTGGTTATCGCCGCGCGTTCCAGTCATGCGCCGACAACGGTACTGACGGGGCGTCTTGAGGCCTATCGCACCGCGGAAATCCGCGCACGGGTGGCGGGGATCGTCGAAAAGCGCACCTATATAGAAGGCGCAGAAGTCAAAGCCGGGGCACTGTTGTTCCTGATCGACCCGGCCCCGCTCAAAGCCAGTCTTGCCGCCGCTGAGGCGGAACTTGCCCAGGCAGGCGCCACTGCAGATGCCGCGACCGATGTGGCACAGCGCTCCAAACAGTTGCGCGACTACGATTCGATCAGTATTCAGCAGTACCGCAAGGACCTGTTTCTGGAGAAACAGCTGCGTGCCGCCGAGAAACTGGCGGCCGCCAAGGTGCGCAGCGCCCGACTGCAACTCGATTACGCCAGCGTCACGTCGCCCATTGCCGGACGCGCGCGTCGGGCAATGATTACTGAAGGCGCAATGGTCGGCCAGGACGAGGGCACGAAACTGACCACGGTGGAACAGATCGATCCGATCTACGTCAATTTCTCGCAACCGGCTGCTGAGTTTCTGGCACTGCGCAAGGCCACCGTCGCACAGGAAAAAAGCCACGAACCGATGCCGGTGAACGTGCGTTTGAGCGATGGCTCGCTGTATGACATGCCGGGCCAGCTGTTGTTTTCCGACACCGCCGTCGATCCGATGACCGACACCGTTGCCATGCGCGCACTGTTCAACAATCCCGATCATTTGCTGCTGCCCGGCATGTATGTGCAAGTGGAGTTCGAACATCCCCAGGCCAAGGCGGCGGTGCTGATTCCGCAACATGCGCTGACCCGAACCCGCACTGGCACGTTCGTCATGCTTGAGGATAACGGTCATGCGCGGCAGGTAGCGATCACCGCCGACACCCTGGAAGGCAAGCAATGGCGTGTTACCTCCGGCTTGTCTGGCGGTGAACGGGTGATTCTGGATGGTGGCGCGTTGAGTAATGGACAAGCAGTGCAAGCGAAGCCGATAACCAGCAACAGCAATGTGGCCGATCGCCAATAGGGAAATTCATGTCCACGTTCTTCATCGATCGCCCAGTCATGGCCTGGGTGATCGCGATTTTCATCTTCCTTGGCGGCGGCTTTGCCGCATCAAAATTGTCGGTCGAGCAATACCCCAACGTTGCGCCACCTCGGGTCAGCATCTCCGCCAGCTACCCTGGCGCCTCGCCGGAAGTCGCCGAACGCACAGTGACCTCGGTAATCGAGCGCGAGCTCAACGGCATTCCCGGCCTGCTCTATTTCAACTCGACCAGCTCCGAAGGCCTGGTGGAACTGAGCCTGTATTTCGAAACCGGCACCAACACCAAACTGGCTGCGGTAGAAGTGCAAAATCGTATTCGTCGGGTCGAGCAACGGCTGCCTGAAAGCGTGCGTCGCCAAGGGATCGAGGTGGAACAAAGCGGTGAAAACCAGCTGTTGTTCGTCACTCTCACCGCCGACAACACCAGCGTCGATGACATCCAACTCGGCGATTTCGCTACCAGCATCGTGCGTCCGGCGCTGTTGCGGTTGCCCGGCGTAGGCCAGGTCGAAGCCTACAGCCCCGAATACGCCATGCGCATCTGGCCCGATGTGCATAAGCTCACAGCTACCGGCATTACCACCAACGAGTTGGTCAGTGCGATCAGCCTGCAAAACCAGCGCATCACACTGGGTGCCATCGGCGCGTCGCCCTCCCCCAGTGACACCGCCATTACCGCACCACTGACCGTTCAGGAAGACCTCGATACACCCCATGCCTTCGGCGCGATTGCCTTGCGGGTCAACAACGACGGCTCGGCGCTACGTGTGGCAGACGTCGCACGGGTTGAACTGGGCGGCAACAATTACGACTACCCGGCCTTCGTCGACGGCAAATACGCGGGCGCACTCTCGATCAAACTGGCAGCCGGCGCCAACGCGCTGAGCACTGCCCAAGCGGTCAAGCAGACCCTGCAAACACTGTCCGCGCAGTTCCCACCGGGCATGCACTACCAGACCGCGTTCGATACATCGGTGTTTGTACAACTGTCCATCATCAAGGTCGGTTACACACTGATCGAGGCCATGGTTCTGGTGTTCCTGGTGATGTGGGCCTTTCTCGGCAGTTGGCGCGCGACCTTGATTCCGGGGCTGGTAGTGCCGGTCGCCCTGGCCGGGACCTGCGCCGTGATGTGGATGCTGGGGTTTTCTCTAAACGTGCTGACGTTGTTCGGCATGGTCCTGGCCATCGGTATTCTGGTGGACGATGCCATCGTGGTCGTGGAAAACGTCGAGCGCATCATGCGCGAGGAAGGATTACCCGCACGCCAGGCAACACTCAAGGCGATGGGCCAGATCAGCGGCGCGATTGTCGCGATCACGCTGGTGCTAACCGCCGTGTTCATCCCCATGGCGCTGTTTCAGGGGGCGGTCGGGCAAATCTATCGCCAATTCTCGGTGGCCCTGGCGGTGCCCATGGTGTTGTCGGCGTTTCTTGCGCTGACCTTCACCCCCGCGCTGTGCGCCACCTTGCTCAAACCTGTGGGCCACAAGGGAAGCCAAGGCCATCTGGCCAGGCTCAGCCCGGTACTGGCTCGGCTCTATTCCCACAGCCTGACCGGTTTTCTACGTCGCCCGGTCCGTTTCCTGCTGTTGTACATCGCGCTGTTCGCGGTCATGGCCTTGTTGATGGCGCGTCTGCCCGGCGCATTTTTGCCGAGCGAAGACAAAGGCGGTTTCGCCACTGTAGTCTTGCTCCCCACAGGTTCTACCCAAGCCGATACCCGGGAAGTACTGGACGAGGTGCAGGCCTTCATGAGGACCGACCCGAACGTTTCCAGCCTGTTCGCCATGCAGGGTTTCAGCTATTTCGGTGACGGGCAGAACGCCGGGATGATCTGGCCGACACTGATCGACTGGTCGTTGCGCAAACAGCCCGACCAACAGCTAGACGCTATCCTCGCCAGGGTCAATCAGCGCTTTGAACAAGGCACCGCACGCCACCCCAAGGCGCAGATCAAAGCGCTCAATACACCGCCGCTGCCGTCAATGGGGCGCATCGAAGGCATTGATCTGCGGTTGCAGGATCGCAGCGGACTGGGGCACGACGCGTTGATCGACGCCAAGAATCAACTGCTGGCGATGGCGGCCAAAGACCCGGCCCTGGTCGACCTGTCCTTTTCGGGCCAAGACGACGCGCCGCAACTGCGGGTGTCTATAGACCGCCTCAAGGCCCAGAGCATGGGCGTGTCGCTGAGCGAGATCAACGAAACCATGGCCACCTTGTATGGTTCGGACTACCTCGGGGATTTCATCTACAACAACCAGGTACGGCGGATCATCGTCCAGGCAGAGGGCAAGGACCGCCAACAACCGGAGAGCCTGCTTCAGGCGCGCGTACGCAACAAGGCTGGCGACATGGTGCCTCTGAGCGCCTTCGTCAGCATGCGCTGGACCGTCGATGCGCTGGAGATCGAGCACTTCAACGGCTTCGCGGCGCTCCAGATCAGCGGCGCGCCGGCCAAGGGTTACAGCACCCGACAAGCGATGGACGCCTTGACCCGGCTGGTCGAACAACTGCCCGGCGGCTTCGGCCTGGAGTGGTCGGGGCAGTCCTATCAGGAGCGGGTGTCGAGTAATCAGATGCCGTTGCTGTTCGGTCTGTCGATCCTGGCGATTTTCTTCTGTCTGGCGGCGCTGTATGAAAGCTGGTCAATCCCACTGGCGGTGATCCTGGCGATCCCGCTGGGCGCCATCGGTGCATTACTGGCGACCACTGTGCGCGGCCTACCGGATGACCTGTACTTCAAAGTTGGCCTGATCACAGTGATCGGACTGTCAGCCAAGAACGCCATTTTGATCATCGAAGTGGCCGAAACCCTTCACCGGCAAGGGGCTTCGGTGCTGCATTCGGCGCTTGAGGCGGCGCGCATGCGCTTGCGTCCAATCGTCATGACCTCACTGGCGTTTATTTTTGGCGTACTGCCCTTGATGCTCGCCAGCGGGCCCGGCTCCGCCAGCCAGCGGGCGATTGGCACCAGCGTGTTTGGCGGCATGTTAAGCGCTACGGTACTGACCTTGTTTTTCGTACCGCTGCTTTATGGGCTGGTGATGCGTTTACGCCGACACAAGGTGATTGTCGAACCGTCACTGGAGCCCAAGGCCACCGAAGGATAACGGCGGTCATTTGATCGCAGTGCTTATTCAGGGCAGCTTCGCCCCCATCGCTGGACAAGCCGCGCTCCTTGCCCTGCGGACAGAAGCAAGAACTCATAGACCGTTAAATCCGATGTCGGGGGAAGTCGAAGTGGTGCTTCGCAAGGGCATGTGCAGCTCGACTCGCAAACCATCGGGCTGGCTGTCGAAACGCAACGAACAGGCACACCGCTGGACAATGGCCTGCACGATGGCCAAGCCAAGACCGGCGCCGGGGCTTTTGCCGTTGCGCCAGAAGCGTTGAGTGAGTTTGTCTAGATCCGGCTCGGGAATGCCCGGGCCATAATCGCGCACGTGAAAGTGCGCCTGGCCTGAGGTGGTCAGCAAGGTCAGTTCGACCTGCGTATTGACTGCGGTGTGACGCAAAGCGTTGTCCAACAGATTGCGCAGCGCGGCAATGGCCAGCACAGCAGGCATCTGCACAGGCGCAGCAGACACCTCTGGGGCGATGATCAGCTCAATACGCTGTTCATTGCCACTGACCGCATCGTGGATCGCCAGCCGGGCCACTTTCTCGGCGTCGCACTGCACACCATCATCAAACGACAGGCTGCCTTCAACCCGCGCCAACAACAGCAACTGCTCAAGCGTGTGGTGCATGCGGTCGGCGCCCTCTTCGGCATGGGCCAGCGCCTTGTCTCGAACCTCGCCACCCGTCATTTGGGCCACTTGCAGGTGGGTCTTGATCGCAGTCAATGGGCTGCGCAGTTCGTGCGCGGCATCGCCGGTCAGCCGACGCTCGCGCTCCAAGGTCTGGGCGATGCGCTGGAACAGTTGATTCTGGGTTTTCAGCAGCGGCTGCAACTCGTTGGGCAAGCCGGGTACATCCAGCGGCTCGACCGAGTCGGCACTGCGGCGCTTCAATGCATCGCGCATTCGATGCAGCGGCGCCAGCCCCCGACCGATGACCACCCAGAGCAAGGCCAGACTACCCAACAACGCCACCACTACCGGCACCGACGCGGCGAGCAACACCGAATGGCTGAGTACATCACGCTCCTCCTGGCGGTCAGCGGTGGTGATGCGTACGTCACTGTGGGTCAGGGTGAAACTGCGCCAGCGCTCGCCATTGATGAGCTGGTCGCGATAGCCGCTTTCGTCTGCGGTCAGCGCGCCATCCGGCGTGTTGTGGCTGCGGGCGAGGACCTCACCTCGCAGGGAACTGACCTGACAGGCCATGGGGCTGGAGACCAACAAACGCTCTGCGTCGACGCTGCCGTCTTGCTGTTCGCGCATCTGCATCTGGTCCATCAAGCCCGCCACCATCCGCGCCGACGCCGCCAGACGCTGGTCGAGAGAGTCCATCATCTGCATGCGCAGGTCGCAGAGCATCCAGGCGGCTGCAAGTAGCCAAATCAACACGAACGCGCCACCCAGGGTCAGGCTCAGTCGCACTCTCAGGCTCATCATGGTGTTTCGCCCTGCGTGGCGCACCCGGCCGGGCCAAGACGATAACCCGAACCGCGCACCGTCTCGATGATGCCGCCACCCAGTTTGCGTCGCAGATGGTGAATGTGGACATTGAGGGCGTTGCTTTCGACTTCATCGCCAAAGCCGTAGACACAATCCTTCAGTTGCTCGCCGGACAATACCCGGCCGTGGTTATGCAGCAGGGCATGCAGCAAAGCCTGCTCGCGGCGGGACAGATCGACGGTTTGACCGGCGAGGCGAGTCTCGCGACTGCTGGGGTCGTAGGTCAGACAACCGTGTTCGATGACATTGACGCTGCGCCCGGCCATGCGCCGGATCAGTGTGTGCAGGCGCGCACTGAGTTCGCGCAGATCGAACGGCTTGAGCAGATAATCATCGGCGCCCGCCTGCAGCCCCTCGACACGATCTGTCACGCTGTCGCGGGCAGTGAGAATCAGCACTGGCAATTCAATGCCTTGCTGACGCTGTTGGCGAAGCAATTTGAGGCCATCTTCATCCGGCAGGCCGAGGTCCAGCACCATCACATCGAAATGCGCTGCCGACAACATCGCCCGCGCCGCCGACGCAGTCGCCACCCGATCAACCGTGAGCCCCTGCGCCTCAAGGCCCGCGACAATACCGCTGGCAATCAGATCATCGTCTTCGCAAAGCAATACATGCATGGCCGGGCTCGAAAAAAGGGCTATTGAAACGCGGGTGGATTAAGGCGCGATTATGCCACCGGGTTTCAGACAATAGCTGCCGAAGGCTGCAATGCAATGGGTCTGACACACCACAATCGCGCCCTTCGTCAGCGCCAGCATTTGTTGGTATTTCTACCGCATGTATTTTCGTTAACACCGCCTTAATCACTACCTCACACCCTGCCCGCAGCCGTTAACCCACAAGGATGGTGTATGCATAAGTGTGTGCTGCTGTTGATTATGCTGGTCCTGGTCCACGCCGAGCCTGGGCTCAATCTGCAAGCTACACGGGAGCGCAGCCGATGCTGAGCTTTTCCCTCGGGCCGTTGGCGCTGTCGATCACTCATCTACTGCTGTTGATCGCGCTGGTACTGGCAACGCTGGTGGGTTGGCTGGTTGGGCGTAAACAGAAGATCAATCCAGAGAAGGTCATTTTCAGTCTGTTTCTGTCAGGCGTACTGATCGCCCGACTGAGTTTTGTGATCGTTTACTGGGCGCAGTATCACGATAACCTGACTGCCATCATCGACATCCGCGACGGCGGCTTTTTGACCTGGCCGGGCGTGATCACGGTGCTGTTGGGGGGCGCGCTGTATGGCTGGAAACGTCCGTCGCTACGCGGGCCATTGGGGTCGGGCGTCGGCTTGGGTCTGGCGTTCTGGCTATTGGCGAACATCGGCATCAGCTATCAGGAGGATGCACGATTACCGGACCCGACCTTGCGCAATGTGTCCGGTGAGCCAGTACGCTTGAGCGACTATCAGGGCAAAAAGCTGGTGATCAACCTGTGGGCAACCTGGTGCCCGCCCTGCCGTCGCGAAATGCCAGTGCTGCAAGCGGCGCAGCAGGCCCATGAGGATGTGGTGTTTCTGTTCGTCAATCAGGCCGAAAGCCCGCGTACCGTCGCGACTTTTCTTGCGGCGCAAGGTCTGCATCTGAACAACCTGCTGTTCGATAGTAGCGGGCAATTGGCGCAACAGGTCGGATCTGCCGCCTTGCCCACCACCCTTTTCTATACCCAGGAGGGTCGTCTGTTGGCCACTCATCTTGGCGAGCTTTCCGCCGCCAGCCTCAAGCACACGCTCGACAGCTTCAGTCCAGCGGCGCCCTCATCTATTTCGCTTTCAAGGAGCGCTCAATGAGCCTGACCCGTTATTCGTTAGTGGCAGCAGTCAGTCTGCTGTCCTTGCAGAGCGCATTGCTGCGGGCCGAAGAGTTACCGGCCGCGATCAAAGCGCTGGAGGCCAAAGGCGCAACCATCAAAGGCAGCTTCGACGCGCCCGGTGGCCTTAAAGGGTATGCCGCGCAATATCAGAATCAAGGCATGGCGCTGTACCTGACTGCCGATGGCAAGCATGTGCTGGCGGGCAATCTGTTCGATGAAAAAGGCCAGGACCTCAGCCAGGCGCCACTGCAAAAACTGGTCTACGAACCGATGACCAAAGCCATGTGGAACCAGATGCAAAGCAGCACCTGGATTGCCGACGGGGCCAAGACTGCACCGAAGGTGATCTATCTGTTCAGCGACGCCAACTGCCCGTATTGCAACCTGTTCTGGGAACAGGCGCGGCCTTGGGTTACGTCCGGCAAAGTGCAATTGCGGCACATCATGGTCGGCATCATCCGCGAAGACAGCGCCGCCAAGGCTGCCGCATTGCTGACAGACAAAAACCCGGAACTGGCCCTGCAAAAGCACGAGCAAGCGGGCAAAAGCAGCACCCTGAAACCGTTGGACAGCATCCCTAAAGACATCCAGGCCAAACTCGACGCCAACATGAAACTGATGGAAGACATGGGGCTTTCAGCCACGCCGTCGATCTTCTACAAGGACGACGACGGAAATATCCAACAGCAACAAGGCGCGCCAAGGCCCGAGGCGTTGGCAAAAATGATGGGGGCTAAGTGACACTGTAAAGCGGGCACACTCTGTATCCGCTCTTATCAAATACACTGTAACTATCTGAATAAAATGAATTTTATGTAGGAGTCTGGCTTGTCCCACGACCGGCGAGGAACCCGTCGTAAACCTGCGCACAGGGTGTGACAGACAGGCCGCGCACACCGGGTTTACTACAGAACGCCGTTCAATCTGTAGGAGCCAACTTGTTGGCGAGGCGACCAACACGATGCTCCTGAGACACCGCCTCGCGAACAAGTTCGCTACAGGGCGCGCCAGATCGCGGGGCAAGCCTAAGAATCAAAAGCATGGCGACTGTCAGCGCGCCCCATCAATCAACCCATACGCCGCGCGGCCGATTTCGGGAAATACCTGCTCATCGGTCGAAACCGCCTTCCCGTGACTGAACAGCACCAGGGTGAACGCGCCATAAACACTCGACGAATCCTGGGCCATCTCGACATACGCCGCGTCGTGGCGGTTGTAGCTGGACAGTGGATCGCCGGTCCAACCGTTCCAGCCGGCTTTGGAGTACAGCGTCGCGGCCTGTGGCAATCCGCCGCCCAGAAACGAGCGAACTTGCGCATGCTCCTGTTCGGCAAACTCAGGCGTCAAGGGCCGATGAAAGCGGTTCTGCATGCGTTTGCTGCGCGCTGGGCTGCCCAGACTTGCGTTGAATATCTCGAAAAAAAGGCGCGCCGTGGCGTCGCTGGTCAGGCGATTGTGGTTGTTGCCGCCCAGCGTCGCGAACAGCCTTTCGCGCCCGTAGCGGTCATCATCCATGAGCTTCTGGCAGACATTAATACCCTGTGTTTGCGGCCAACCCAAGCCTTGGAAATAACGGTTGGCGACCTGCCGTCGCGTCTGCCACTCGGTCAACTCTGCCCCCTGCAACAACGTGTCACCGGTGGTTTCGCTGATCAGATCGATGATGTAGTTGGTGGCGTTGTTGCTCGACCAAAGGATCATGTCGCGCATCGCTCGCTCAAGCTCTTCGTGCATCGTCACTCGCCCGGCATCGAGCGCGTCTTCGACGGCGGCCAGGTAAAAACTCTTGACCACGCTGGCCGGGTAAAACGGCTTGCTGCCTTGATAACTGAAGCCCTCTGGCCAATCCGTGCCGACACCCTCGCTGTCGGTCAAACGTGATGGATGCAATAACAAGGTCAACGCCATGTCCTCGTTCGCCACGCCGACCTGCGTCAATTGCCGCTGCACCTCGGCCAGCACCTGTGAACCGATGCGTTTCGCTGTTTCGGTGGACTGATAAAACATGTCAGCTCCTTTGATGATCGGATTCAGAGCGTTGCAGAAGCGACGGCAGGCAGCGCGCCTGATGCCCTGCTTCCAGTTGGTACAGCGGCGGAATCGCCTGAAGGCAGTCCTCAGTCACCCATGGGCAGCGGGTCGAAAATGCGCAGCCCTGTGGCGGATTGAACGGGTCGGGCAACTCGCCGTCGAGGCTCTCATGGGTGTTGCGCTGGTCGGGGTCCGGCAGCGGAATCGCCGAGAGCAAGGCTCGGGTGTAAGGATGGCGCGGCGTGGCAAACAACGTGTCGGCGTCGGCCAGCTCCATGCTTTGCCCCAGGTACATCACCGCAATGCGCTGACTGATGTGGCGGACCACACTCAAGTCATGGGCGATGAATAAAAATGCCACGCCGAGTTTTTCGCGAATGTCTTCGAACAGGTTGATGATCTGTGCCTGCACCGAGGCATCCAGCGCTGACACCGGCTCGTCGGCAACGATCAGTTCCGGGCCGACCGCCAGGGCGCGAGCGATGGAGATACGCTGGCGCTGTCCGCCGCTGAACGCGTGGGGCAAGCGATCTTTGAGGCGCGGCGCCAGGCCAACCGTAAGCAATAGCTCGTCGATCCGCTCATGGCGTTCGGCGCGAGTGCTGCCAATGCCATGCACGCGCAAGGTTTCGTCCAGGGTTTGCGCCAGCGTCATGCGAGGGTTAAGCGAGGAATACGGGTCCTGAAAGATCATCTGGATCTTGCGACTGATGGCTTGTCGATCGCCTAATTCATGGAGAGGTTTGCCACGCCAAAGAATCTCGCCGGCGGCCGGTTCGTAAAGCCCGACCAGACAGCGGCCCAGCGTACTCTTGCCGCATCCCGACTCACCCACAACGCCCAACGTTTCGCCCGCACCAATGCTGAACGATACGTCACGCACGGCCCTCAACTCACGACGCGGCGCACCGGTTGTCCATTCGAACAGACTGCGCGGTGCAGCAAACGTCATCGACAGATTGCGCACTTCCAGCAACGGCGGCTCGGTCAAATCGCACTCGTTCAACATGCCAATTCCTCCAGTCGAATGCAGGCGCTGAAATGCCCCGGCTCGACTTCGCGCAATTGCGGATCAATCTGCCGACAGCGCTCAATGGCGTTCGGACAGCGTGGATGGAAGCGACAGCCACCGGGCGGATTGGCGAGATTCGGCGGCTCGCCGCCAATGGGTCTCAGGGTCTGACGCGGACCAGTCAGACTGGGCAGAGCATTGAGCAATGCGCGGGTGTAGGGGTGCGATGGGCGACGAAACAACTGTCGGGTGTCGCCACTTTCGACAATGCGCCCGGCATACATCACCGCCACCCGATCACAAGTTTGCGCCACCACGCCCAGATCGTGGGTCACCAACAACACGCTCAAACCGTTCTCGCGACGCAAGCGCAACAACAATTTGAGAATCTGATCCTGAATTGTCACATCCAACGCAGTGGTCGGTTCATCAGCGATCAACAGCCGCGGTTTGCAGGCCAGGGCGATAGCGATCAGTACACGTTGGCGCATGCCGCCGCTAAACTCGTGGGGCCAGGCGCGCAGGCGTTGTTCGGGCGACGTCACGCCAACCGACTTGAGCATCGCAATGGTCGCCTCACGCAACGCAGCACCAGACAGATTGTCATGCCGACGCAAGCCCTCGGCGATCTGTTCACCGATGCGCATGGTCGGATTGAGCGAGGTCATCGGGTCCTGAAACACCATGGAAATCTGCCGGCCACGTACCTCGCTCAACTGCGCCTCGCTGAGCCCCGCCAGTTCCAGACCATCGAATTGCATGCGCTCGGCACTCACCTTCGCCGTGGCGCCGCCGAATAAGCGCAGCAACGAGCGACAGGTGGCGCTCTTACCACAACCGGACTCGCCGACCAGGCCAAACACCTCGCCCTGACGAATCTCGAAACTGACGTTATCCACAGCCGTCACCGGCTGCTGCTGACTGTGAAACTGCGTGCGCAGGCCGCGGACTTCCAGCAGCACTCGGGCGCTGACCTGAGACATCGGCATATTCATGATTTGGGCCTCAGAAAGTCGTCCAGCCCGTCACCCAGCAAGGCAAACGTCACGCCGACGTACACGATAGCGAGGCCGGGAAACAACGAAATCCACCAGCCGTCGAGAATGAAATTACGCCCCTCGGAAATCATCACGCCCCACTCAGGCGTAGGCGGCTGGATGCCCAGACCGAGAAAGCCCAGCGAGGTCACCGCCAGAATCGTCAACACAACGTCAGCCATCATGAACACGATGGCCGGGGTGATGACGTTGGGCAGCACATGGCGCAAGACGATGCGCAGGTGGCTGTAACCCAGCACTCTGGCGGCCTGAACGTACTCGGCGTTCTTCACCAGCAACACCTCGCCACGGACGATACGCGCAAAGGAAATCCAAATCACCAGGGTGAACGCCAGGTACATGTTGCCGACGCTCGGCCCCATCGAACCGACGATAGCGATCACCAGCACGTAAAACGGGAACGCCCAAAGAATGTCCACCAGACGCATCAGCAGCGCATCCACCCAACCACCGATGTATCCCGACAACAGGCCAACACTGGTGCCGATCAAAAACGGCAGTACCACACAGACCACAGCGATTTGCAGGTCCAGCGCAGCCGAGCTGATGACCCGCGCCAACACGTCGCGGCCCAGATCGTCGGTGCCGAACCAATGGCCCGGACCAGGTGGTAGCAGGATCTGATCGAAATCCACCACCAGCGGATCGACCGTGATCAGCAACGGCCCGAGATAAGCCGCCACCAACAAAATGCACAGCAGCACCACACCCGTTTGCAGCGACCGATTGCGCGCCAAACGCTGGCGGGTTTCGTGGGTGAATAGCATCGCCAGGCTCAGTTTCAAATGCGGGTTCAAGTTCAGGCTCATGACAGTTTCATCCGCGGGTCGGCGAGCTGGTAGGCCAGGTCGGTCAACAGGTTGATAAACACCACCAACACCGCGAAGGTCACGGTCAAGCCCTGGACCATCGGGTAATCGCGAGCGCTGATGGACGACACCAACAGGTTGCCGAGCCCCGGAATGGCGAATACCGATTCGATGACCACCGTGCTGCCGATCACCCAACTGGTGTGTACGCCCAGCACCGAGATCGTCGACAGCAACGAGTTGCGCAGCACATGCCGACGCAACACCGCGCCACGGCGCAAACCCTTGGCCAGAGCGGTGTCGATGTATTCTGCGCTGAGCACCGAAATCACCGAGCTGCGCATCGAGCGGATAGTCACCGCCGAGGTGCCCAGCGCGATGACCAATGCCGGTAGAAACAGGTGATGAAGGCGCTCGAAGAAGCCGTCGCCATAACCCGACACCGGAAAGATCGGCCACCAGATGCTCAGCAGCAACACCAGCAAGACGCCCAGCCAGAACGCCGGCATCGACATGGCAACGATGAACAACAACTTGATGCCTTGGTCCGTGGCCTTGCCTCGACGCAGCGCCGATAGCATCGCCAGCGGGACCGTCATCAGCACCGCCAGCACGGTACTCAAACCCACGAGGCTGAGCGTCGCCCACAAACGTTCCCAGATCAGCGGGCCGACATCGGTTTTGTAGGCGATTGAATGGCCGAAACTGCCACGCACGCTGTCACCGAGGAAGATCAAATATTGCTGCCACAGCGGCAGGTCCAGCCCTAACTGCGTGGTCAGGCGGGCGATATCATCAGCCGTACCACGATTACCGAGAATCAGGGTCGCCGGATCGCCCGGCATGACCCGCAATAACAAAAAGGCGATCAAAGTGATCCCGAGTAATACCGGGATCAGTTGAATCAGCCGCGACAGGCAAAAACGCAAGATCTGCATGCACACTCCACAAAGCATCCCGGCAGACCGCTGGACCTGGCATCGCCGGTCAAACGGTCTGCGCCCCAGGTGAATAAAAGGCTCGAGTGCCGCGTGGATCAGTTCATCTTGACGTCTTCCAGACGGTAGTTGGACGTCGGCAACACGCTGAAGCCTTCGACCTTCTTGCTCGATGCATACGGCGAGCCCTGGTGATACAGGAAGATGAACGGCGCGCCATCATGCACACGCGCTTCGATCTCCTGGAATTGCTTGCCACGCTCCGGCCCGTCGAGGGTCTGGCGTTCCAGCGCATACAGCTCGTTGACGCGTTCGTCCTTCCATTCAGTGTGAAAGGCGTTGGCCCGCTCCGGGTTGATCGCGGTAAAGCCGACCAGTTGATCGGGGTCGATAGTGTCGCTGGTGGTGTAGCTCAGCGACATCTCGTAATTGCCGGCCTTGGTGGTGCTGTATTGGGAGCTGTCTTCGATGGTTTGCAACTCGAGCTTGACCCCGACTTTCGTCAGGTTGCTCTGGATCACGCTAGCCACCTGACGCAACGTCATGTCGCCCGACGGCACCAGCATTTTCAACTGCAACCCCGACACACCTGCTTCGGCCAGCAACGCCTTGGCTTTAGCGATGTCCAGCGGATACGGGCTGATGCTGGTGTTGTGGTAGGCCATGATCGGCAGTGACGAGGCCGCCGCTTCGCCATTGCCACGCAGCACGCTTTTAATGATGCCCTCTTTATCGATGGCATAGTTCAGGGCCTGACGCACCCGCACATCGCTAAGCGCCTTGACCCGCGTATTCAACTGCACCAGTTCGCTGCGAAACACCTTGGCGACACCGACCCGGAAGTTCGCATCAGCCTTGAGCGCAGCGATCTGGTTGAAGGGCAGACCGACAATCGCATCCAGTTCGCCCGCCTTGAGTTTCAGCACGCGAGAGTTGTCTTCGCCGATGATCTGGATCTCGGCCTTGTCGATCATTGGCTTGCCGCTTTGCCAGTAATGCGGGTTCTTGCCCAACAGCATTTTTTCGCCACGGTTCCACTGTTCAAGCACGAACGGGCCGCTGCCGATGGGTTTCTTGAAGAAATCGTCGCCTTGGGCAGTCAACGCTTTTTGCGGGACGATAGAGGCGCTGAACAGCGCCAGATTATTGAGCAACGGCGTGAAAGGCGTATCCAGGGTCATCTTGACCGTATGGCTATCGATGACTTCAAACCCCGTGATCGGCTTGAAGAAACGCGCCCAATCGGATTTCTCGCCGGCCGCCCGCTTCAGTGAAAACACAACATCGTCGGCGGTCACTGGATCGCCGTTAGAGAATTGCGCGTTTTCCCGCAAGTGGAAGGTGTAGGTCTTGCCATCGGCGGCGACTTCCCACTTTTGCGCGATTCCCGGTTCCAATTTGAGACCATCGGTGCTTGGCCTGACCAGTTGATCGAAAATCAGCAGCTCAGTCCAGATCGATGGGTTGTCGCTCGATGCGATGGGGTCAAGGGTCAGGGCATCGGTAGCGATCCCCAAACGCAGAGTGGCTGCGTCGACCAATCCCGCTGAAAACAAAGAAGCAATAGCGCTGGCCAACAACGTGGTACGCAACAAGGTCGGCACGCCCAAGCGTCGACAGTGATGGGATGTCATAAAGGCTCTCTCCAGTTTTTTTGACGGCAGATGCAATCTGGGTTCTGTACGTAAAGTGGCTGCGCTCGGTCATGCTGGTTTAAAAACAGGCTCGCCGACTTTTCGTACAGACCCTAACGGTATTCTTGCTTTTTTTGGCCGATTCCCCGGTAACCGGAGAGCCGGCAACTTAATTATTGGCGTATCAGAAGAATCATCGCCTCGACTGAGGAGTTCGGTTATTTATGGGTCAGGCTGCTTGTCCTCGCCAATAGTTATAACGACATCATGGATAACCAAAGGTTATGGCGTTTCCATCGCCTGTTGCGGCCCTGCGGTGTGGGCCATACGAGCGCGGTGCTGCTCGACGAAGCCCTCTGCGCACAACGTGGCCTGACGCAACAGCCACTTTGCCGAGGCCGACAACTGATCATCGATGCGCGACAGGGCGAACAACGTTACCGATACCGCCGGGTGCAACTCGCGTACCTGCAACGCCCCGCCAATCGCCGAATACGCAGTGAAAGGATCGACAATCGCCAGTCCCAGCCCTGCCTCCACCAGCGAACGTGCCAAATGGTAGGTTTGCACGCTGATATCGATATTCGGCGCCGCGCTGGCTTCCGACAGATGATGCGTCAACAGCCCGCCAAGGGCGTCGCGACTGTCTAGGCCTATCAGGGAAACATCGCTCAACTCTGCCATCGACAAGGAGTGACGCATCGCTTCATG
>NZ_DASWOT010000115.1:0-8801 GCF_036404235.1 Pseudomonas sp. | reverse complement strand
TAAGTATGGAAAGCTGATGGCTGGTCTTGATTTGCTGCAACTGAATCAGCGTGCCGTTTTCTTCATTGACCGCTTTGCACTCGTTCATCAGCGCGTTCAGCTCATCGGATGCCTTGAGCAACTCTGTGCCCACCGATGAATGTTTGGCCACTTCCTCCAACCCATTGCGATTGGTGGGTAAGCCAAGGCTGGCCAGTAACTGACTGCGGCGTCGACCATGTTGGTCAAGAACGATCACCAACGCTTGCTTTTGCGCCAGGATGCGTTCCATTTCGAGCATGTCGCGACCATGCAGCGCAATGGACTCAGCCTTCAGCAGCTCAAGAAGATGGTGGGTCGGTGCGATATCGTCAGTGATCAGTTCAAGCAGAGTAGTGTCTTGCATCGCATGCTCTGGGATTTAAGCGTCCAGAAGCCCCGGCGCGGGCTTAGCGCAGGGCTTCGAAATTAAGCAGCTTGCTTGCAACGCGGTTGCTGTCGACCTTGTAGCTGCCATCTGCGATTGCCGCTTTCAAATCCGCCACACGGGCAGAGTTGACGGTTGGCTGATCGCGCAGCGAATCAGTGATCTTCTGCAACTGTTGAGCTTCACTGCTCAGATGTACTGCCTCACCACTACTCACACTTTCAGACCCGCTCACCGGTGTTGCTGCAACTTCGGTTTTGCCGGTTTCCTTGGTGCTGGCAGTACGTGCTGTACCGCCCAGTGTAGTGGAGCTATTTAAACGACTGAAGTCGATGACCATGATTGAAAACCTCTGGGTTCTTGGACGCTTGCCTTGGTTTCGGCCAAACCCGGAATAACTTTAGGGGCCGTGTGAAATGAGTCTCAAATGGACTTCGCACAGCGCGCATCGGTTCCCAGTCTAGAAAAAGCGCAGGCACAGCGCCAGAGGCCATCGCATTTACATGGGCACCTCTACCTGCCCTGGGGCGGTCACATTAGCCTTGATCACGCGTTTGGAGTTTAAGTTTCGCACCCGGATTTGCTCGTTGAAGCCGCCATCCGACAGCGCTTCTCCAGGCATGCGTACGCTCATTGAGCCGCTGCGGGCGCTGATGACGACCTGATCGCCTTTGCGGACCATCTCCGGTTGTTCAATGTGAACCGGAGTCAGAATTTGATCGATAACCGTTGGTCGGACAAGTTTTTGTCCCACTGCCTGATCAAGGGAATCCAGAAAGCCTTGTCCCAGAAGGCCTACGTCACGCTCGCGCATGGCGACATCACCTTCGGACACGATTGCATCGCGCTTCATCGGTCGCACCACGGTGACCACGTTGCGAAACAAATGTACCTGTGCAGGCACAAACACCGTCCACGGAGAAGTGCCTTCGCAACGCACACGCACCGTAACGCGGCCAATGGGTTGAGCAGGACTTTCCAATGAGGCTGTCAAATCCTTGTCGCAATGGGGCATGCGCAGGCGAGGATCCAACTGTTTGACCTCGATCTCGTAACGTCCAGCGGTCTGGCTGGTCGCCAGATAGTCTTCAACGGTGAATTCAAGAAAGCCCTGGGTGACGCCGATAAGTTGTTCAGGCAATGTCACGTTGTCCGCGCGACTCATGCTGGCGATGCCAAACAGGCACAACGTGGCCACCGCGTAGAGTAAGCTGCAGGTTGTGGATGTCAGGCGTCGAAATACTGTCGTTTGTGTGTTCATGACTAGATAAATAGCAAGCCCCGTGCCGCTTGCCGGCAGTTGATGGTAATTGGTTGTTTGGAAAGGAGTGGGGCATGGCTGGTGTTATGGATTCAGTGAACCAGCGCACTCAACTGGTAGGGCAGAACCGCCTTGAGCTGTTGTTGTTCCGTGTGGACGGCAAGCAGTTGTATGGGATTAACGTGTTCAAGGTAAAAGAGGTGCTTCAGTGCCCAAAACTTACTCACTTGCCCAAGTCCAGTCCGATCGTGCGTGGCATCGCCAATATTCGCGGGGCGACGATTCCCATTCTCGATCTGGCGTTGGCAACGGGTTCTCCTGCGTTGGGCGATATTGATAACGCCTTCGTGATCATTACGGAGTACAACACCAAGATTCAGGGGTTTCTGGTGCATTCGGTCGAACGCATCGTGAACATGAATTGGGAAGATATTCATCCACCGCCCAAGGGTACCGGTCGCGATCACTACCTCACGGCAGTCACGCGGATCGACAACCAGTTGGTTGAAATCATTGACGTCGAGAAAATCCTCGCCGAAGTTGCGCCTGTCTCCGAGAGTATCTCGGCGGGCGTGATCGATAGCGAAACTCAGCACAAGGCGCTGTCGCTCAAAGTGCTGACCGTGGATGATTCTTCGGTGGCGCGTAAGCAGGTAACGCGTTGCCTGCAAACGGTCGGGGTGGAAGTCACGGCGTTGAATGACGGGCGTCAGGCCCTTGAGTTCCTGCGCAAACTGGTAGACGAGGGCAAGAAGCCGGAGGAGGAATTCCTGATGATGATTTCCGACATTGAAATGCCGGAAATGGACGGCTACACCCTGACTGCCGAGATTCGCAGCGATCCGCGCATGAGTAAGCTGCACATCATCCTGCATACTTCCTTGTCTGGCGTCTTCAATCAGGCGATGGTCAAGAAGGTAGGGGCCGACGATTTTCTCGCCAAATTCCGGCCAGACGATCTGGCGGCCAGAGTAGTCGATCGCATCAAGGCGGCAGACATAAGCTAGGGGCGTCGCCCCTGGTTGTTCACACATTTTGAGAGGCGGCATGTCTACAGGTAATTTGGATTTTGAACAGTTCCGGGTGTTCCTGGAAAAAGCCTGTGGCATTTTGCTGGGTGAGAATAAGCAGTATCTAGTGTCCAGCCGCCTCAACAAGTTGATGGAGCAGCAGGGCATCAAATCGCTGGGGGAGTTGATTCAGCGTATTCAGTCCCAGCCCAGGAGCGGTTTGCGCGAGCAGGTGGTGGATGCCATGACGACCAACGAGACCCTATGGTTTCGTGATACCTATCCGTTCGACGTGCTCAAGAATAGAGTGTTGCCGGAGCAGATCAAAGCCAGTCCGGGCCTGCGTCCGCGTATCTGGTCGGCGGCCTGTTCGTCGGGGCAGGAACCGTATTCGTTATCAATGGCCATCGACGAGTTCGAGCGCAGCAATCCGGGCCAGTTGAAAGCGGGGGTGCAGATCGTCGCGACAGATCTGTCGGGTAGCATGCTCAATAACTGCAAGACGGGTGAATACGATAGCCTGGCCATTGGCCGTGGATTGTCACCGGATCGATTGCAGCGTTATTTCGATCAAAAGACGCCTGGTCGCTGGACCGTCAAGGCGCCGATCAAGAATCGTGTGGAGTTCCGTTCGTTCAACCTGCTCGACAGCTATGCCGCATTGGGCAGGTTCGACATCGTGTTCTGCCGCAATGTGTTGATCTACTTCTCCGCAGAGGTGAAGAAAGACATCCTGCTGCGCATTCACAACACGCTCAAGCCTGGCGGCTATTTGTTCCTTGGTGCGTCGGAGGCCCTGAATGGGTTGCCGGATCACTATCAAATGGTGCAGTGCAGCCCTGGGATTATTTACCAGACCAAGTGATGGCTGGCGTGGATGAATGGAGAGACCTTCGGGTCTCTTTTTTTTACGGCATCCGGGTGGCGCATTTCGGGCGTCCGACAACACGAGCAGGTTGCCCAGCAGGGCACTCAAACGGCAATAAAACGGCACCCACCTTGCCGCTTTCATCTCCCGCAGCGGAAATCGCTTGCCGCTTTTCTGGCATGAACGCCTCACCTCTCCCCTGAAACGCCCGTAATACGAGACTTTTCGGAAGTGGCACGCTGCTTGCTATGACTCAAGCTAAGAAAATCAGGTCAACCGGTAAAGGTTTCCCGACATGAGCATCAGCTTCGACAAGGCACTGGGTATTCACGAGAAAGCGCTGAACTTCCGCGCTCAGCGTGCCGAAGTGTTGGCCAACAACATCACCAACGCCGACACGCCCAATTACAAGGCGCGTGACCTGGATTTCTCCAAGGTACTGGCGGCGGAAAATGACAAGGTCAACAACGGCACGTTCGCCTTGAACATGACCAACAGCCGCCACATTGAAGCTGAAGGCATGAGCGACGACAGCGGCTCGCTGTTGTACCGCACGCCATCACAACCTTCGCTGGACCAGAACACCGTCGACGCTCAGGTCGAAAACGCGAATTTTGCCGAAAACGCCATGGGTTTCCAGGCGAGTTTCACGTTGCTCAACAGTAAGTTCAAAGGGTTGGTCGCAGCCCTTCGCGGAGAATAAGTCATGTCTCTATCCAGTGTTTTCAATATTGCCGGTAGTGGCATGAGTGCCCAGAACACTCGCCTGAACACCGTCGCCAGTAACATCGCCAACGCCGAAACGGTGTCTTCGAGCCTGGATCAAACCTACCGCGCCCGTCATCCGGTATTCGCTACCGTGTTTCAGGGGCAAGAGTCAGGCGGTAGCACGTCGTTGTTTGAAGATCAGAGCGCTGCCGGCACCGGCGTGCAGGTTTCTGGCATCGTCGAAGACGCTTCTAATCTGGAAGCGCGTTACGAGCCAAACCATCCAGCGGCAGACAAGAACGGCTACGTCTATTACCCGAACGTTAACGTGGTCAATGAGATGGCAGACATGATCTCAGCCAGCCGTTCGTTCCAGACCAACGCGGAAGTCATGAACACCGCCAAGACAATGATGCAAAAGGTCCTGACCCTGGGTCAGTGATAAGGGACGAACGAGATGACGACCTCAGTTGATAGCAGCACCAGCGATTTCATCAAGACGCTGCAAAAAGCCGGTTCCAGCACGGCGGGTGACTCAACCACTGGCGCCAGCAGCCTTGGCAAGGATTCGTTTCTGCAGTTGCTGGTTACCCAGATGCAGAACCAGAACCCGCTCGATCCACAGGACAACAGCGAATTCGTGGCTCAGTTGGCTCAGTTCAGCAGCCTGGAAACCATGCAGAACCTGAGCACCTCGGTCGATGCGATTGGCGGCATGTATCAATCGTCGCAAGCGCTGCAGGCATCGTCGCTGGTGGGCCGCACGGTGACGGTCGATAGCGGTTCGACCAATGTCGATACCTCCACGGATCTGGTCGGTTCGGTGGTCCTTCCATCGACCAGTACCGTGACCACGGTCAAGGTCTCAGACAAGGATGGCAACCTCGTTCGTACCATCGATCTGGACGCTCAGAAGGCTGGCACCGCATCGTTCACCTGGGACGGCAAGGATGAGAACGGCAACGTGCTCGCTGCCGGCAACTACAGCTTTGTGGCCACGGGCAGTATTGATGGCACGAGCACGACGTTGACGACCTACCTGCCGGCCACGGTCAGTAGCGTCACCATGGGAACGGCGGGTACGGCAATGACACTCAATCTGGCAAACGGTACCAGTGTCGCGTTGTCCAAGGTTCAACAAATCGGAATCTAAGAGCCGACTAGACGGCGCAGGAGTGGAATATGTCTTTCAATATCGGCCTTAGTGGGCTCTATGCGGCAAACAAAAGCCTCGACGTTACCGGCAACAATATTGCCAACGTTGCTACGGTCGGCTTCAAATCTTCCCGTGCAGAGTTTGCCGACCAGTACTCTATGTCTATTCGTGGTACTTCCGGTGGTACTAATTCCGGCAGTGGCGTTTATACCGCAGCTGTTTCTCAACAGTTCACCCAGGGTGCCGTGACCAGCGGTACGGGTCGTGATTTGGACCTTGCCATTAACGGCAACGGGTTTTTCATGGTGAGCGATAACGGCGAGAAGTTATATACCCGTGCGGGTAACTTTCATACTGATTCTTCCGGTTATATTATCGATAACAACGGCAACAACTTGCAGGGTTACAGTGTCGATGCCAATGGCAACGTCGCAACGGGTGTCATGACCAATTTGCGCGTCGATACTGCCGACATGCCAGCCAAGGCAACCACCGGGATCACCATCGCATCGAACCTGAAGTCGACTGAGGATGTGGTTAGTAACACGACGTTCGATCAAACGAACACTGACACTTATACGTCGGCGCTCACTACCTCGATCTACGACAGTCAAGGGAACTCTCACACCCTTGATCAGTATTTTGCGAAGACGGGCACCAATACCTGGAGCATGTACACCCTGATTGACGGTCGCAGTATTGCCGATCCAACGGCCACGCCTCCTGTTGCCGACAAGACCGACCTGACTTTCGACTCCTCCGGTAACATCGTGACCTCGCCTGCGCCGACCTCAACCGCCAATGTGTCGGTGAATACAGACGGCACATTCAAGATCGAAAACTGGGTGCCGGGCACCTCCAAAACCATTGGTTCGGTCACGACGTGGACCGCCAACGGGGCTGCCGCCAACCCTGCTGGCATGCAATTGGACATGCTTGCGACGACCCAGACCAACTCGGCATCGGGGGCTTCTTCCAAGACTCAGGACGGTAACTATGCGGGTCAGATCAGCGCAATGAACGTCAGCGCGGATGGCAGCATGTTTGCTACCTATACCAATGGCGATTCTCGCGTGATCGGTCAGGTTTCATTGACCACTTTCGCCAACGTCCAGGGCCTGGCCCCGGCAGGCGGGACCATGTGGCGCGAGACGTTCGCTTCAGGGATTCCGGTCACTGGCGAGCCGCAGTCCAGTACGTTGGGCAGCCTTACCGGTTCGGCGCTGGAAGAATCCAACGTTGACCTGACCTCTGAGTTGGTCAACCTGATCAAGGCGCAAAGTAACTATCAGGCGAACGCGAAAACCATTTCGACTGAAAGCACCATCATGCAGACCACGATTCAGATGACGTGATAATGTCTATTTGAAGTGTTCTAAAAGAAGCCCCTTTTAAGGGGCTTCTTTTTGCCTGTTATTCGGCAGGTTGTTATTGAGTAACTTCAAGATTTATATAGAGGCATCCCACTCAATAACTAGAAAATTCCTACTTTCGATGCTGCGAGAATAAAACTCGTGAACCACTCATGCCGCGCAATTTTTTATTGGGTGGTTGTGGGTTCGCGAAAATAAATACGCTGTATCAACGAAAGTGTCGTCGCCGACGGCCCGGGAGTGTTCATGTCTTTCAATATTGCGGTGGCCGGTTTAAAGGCTTCTCATAAACGTCTTGAAGTGGCAGGCAACAACATCGCCAACGTCGGGACTGCAGGCTTCAAATCTTCGCGTGCTGAGTTTTCCGCCGTCTATGCCTCGACTCATTTGGGCGGCGGTGCGGCTGAGGGCAGCGGTGTGCGCGTGGCCAATGTCTCGCAAAACTTCAGTGCCGGGTCAGTGCTTGCCGGGCAGGGCAGGCAGTTGGACATGCGCATTCAGGGCAAGGGTTTTTTCGTCCTCAATGACAGCGGTTCGCTGAGTTACAGCCGGGCCGGTGCTTTCCACAGGGATGCCAATGATTTTGTGGTCGACAATCACGGCAGTCGGCTGCTGGGGTATGGCGTGGACGCCAACGGCGAGTTGGTTAGCGGTGTGCGCACCGACCTTAAAATCGACATAGCCAACATGCCGCCCAAGGCCACCAGCGAAATCGGTCAGACGATCAACCTCGATTCTTCTGAAGCGTCGCTTGCCGCGTTGCCGGTGTTCAACCCGGATGATCCACTCACCTACACGCGCGTGCATACACAGACCATTCAGGATGGCGCCGTTCCCCCACAGAGTCATGAACTCAAGCAGTATTTTGTGAGGACGCAGGACAAGCAGTGGACGTCGTATGTGCTGATTGATGGGGTGAATCCGCTGGACCCCTCCAACCGTTCGCCATTGCAAATGGGGATAAACAAATCATCGAGTGGCGCGGTGTCGGTGAGCGCCCCCAGCGCCGTGGTTGATAAGGTGTCCGATACCGAGCTGGCGTTGCGCAACTGGAAGCCTGCGCACAATGTCAATGGCAGTTGGAGTACCAGCGGCGCGCCCAATGCCGGGCTGGTCAGCCTGGCGTTAATGGACAGTGCCCAGCCGCTGCTCGATGACGCCGATGTGCTCATGGCGCGGCCAGTGCCGGCGTTTGATCGCAAGGACATCACCACCTACAACAAGACGTTCCCCAGCACGATATATGACAGCCTGGGCGGCAGGCACGAGCTGGATCAGTACTTTGTCAAGGATGGGAGCAACAGCTGGAAGCTGCATGTTCTGGTCAATGGCCGTAATCCGGCTGATCCCGCCAGTACTGAACCGCTGACGGCCAGCGTGGTATTTGACTCCAGTGGTGCTGTTCAGTCTTTGGTTGGAGGCGCGGGGCTCACGGAAAATAATGGAAAATTGACGCTCGAAGGCTGGCAGCCGTCCAAGCCCGGCGACGCTCACAGCGGCGGTGGTTGGATTCCTAACGGGGCAGCTGGCAACGTGTCAGGCATTACCATCGACCTCAATAAAATTAGTCAGCACAGCGCCGGCACAGCGCGCGTCTCCCCACAAGTCGACGGGCACGCACCTGGGCATATCACTGGGCTGACGATTGATGGAGAGGGCGTGATGAGCGCCAGTTTCAACAATGGCCTGTACCGAAAAATCGGTCAGGTCATGCTGGCCACTTTTGCCAACGAACAGGGTTTGCAGCCCACCAGTAATACGCGCTGGCGCGAAACCTACGACTCCGGTGTTGCCGAGTACGACGGTGCGGGGACAGGTTCGCTGGGCTCGATCGTTTCGGGCTCGCTGGAGGGCTCGAATGTGCAACTGACCGATGAGCTGGTTGAGTTGATTCAGGCACAGACCTCATACCAGGCCAACTCCAAGACCCTCTCTACTGAAGCGGAGTTGATGCAGACGTTGATTCGAGCGACCTGATAGGGGAAGCGTGTCGTGGGGGTGACCCGATCAGGTGCTTAG
>NZ_DASWOT010000114.1:0-16781 GCF_036404235.1 Pseudomonas sp. | reverse complement strand
GGCAGAAGAATGCGGGAAATTTTAGTTATGTACATGATCATGACACCTGCCATGTATAAAAAACAGGAAGTGATTGCGCCGTGGAAAATTCAAAAAGTGCCACCTGCGTTGCGATTCGGGGTCAAACTCAACTGCTATTCAACGTTAATAATAGTAGCCGCCATGGTATTGCTGTATTACTTCCGCCTGCGGCACGGAGTGCGATGACCCCTGCAAAAATGGCGGAATAAACCATTGAGTCAGCGGGTGAGCGAAATGCACATGCCTGTTGTCGCCCGAGCGTGTGGAGGTAACAAAACTCGCGAGAACAACGGATTCGTAACGTAGACGGCGCATGACAGACCACAATCGCGAACTGCGCCTGCGACAGCACCCTGCATAGCGCAGATAGAGTGGCCGATCAGCCTCAGGAATCACGCCGTAAATCCGGCGGAATAGGCAAATCGTCGCCCAGTGGATTTGGCCGTTTGCCACGGCCGGAGTGGTATTGGCGAATCTGGTAGACGTACGCCAGCACCTGCGCCACCGCCAGGTACAGGCCGGCGGGGATTTCCTGTTCCAGCTCAGTGCTGTAGTAGATCGACCGAGCCAAGGCCGGGGACTCCAGCAACAAAATGCCGTGTTGCGCGCCGATTTCGCGAATTTTCAACGCGATGAAATCACTGCCCTTGGCCAGCAGTACCGGCGCCCCGCCCTTCTCTGAGTCGTATTTGAGCGCAACGGCATAGTGGGTTGGGTTGGTAATGATGACATCGGCATCAGGAATGGCCGACATCATCCGCCGCTGCGACATCTCGCGCTGTAGCTGACGAATCCGTTGCTTGATCTCAGGCCGCCCTTCGCTGTCCTTGTGTTCGTCGCGCACTTCCTGTTTGGTCATCAGCAGCTTTTTGTGGGCTTCCCACAACTGCACCGGCACATCGACCGCTGCAATGATGACCAACCCGAAGGCCATCCACAGGGTGCTCCAACCCACCAGTTGCAGGCTGTGAATCACTGCCATTTCCAGCGGCTCGTGAGCGATGGCGAGCAGGTCGGCCTTGTCCTTGGACAGCACCGCGATAGCCACCAACAACACGATGAAAAACTTCGCAAACGATTTCAGCAGTTCGACCAGTGCCTTGACGGAGAACATCCGCTTGAGCCCTGCCGCAGGATTCATGCGGCTGAACTTGGGCGCCAGGGAACCCGCAGCGAACAACCAGCCCCCCAGGGAGATCGGGCCGATGATCGACGCCAGCATAAGCGCCACCAGCAACGGCTGTATCGACAACAGCGCAGCTTTACCGGAGGTCATGAGCATCAGGCTCATGGAGCGCTCGTCCATCAGCGCGTCGCGGGAGATGGAGAAGTTGTCGCGCATCAACTGCATCATCATCTCGGCCATCGAACCGCCGAAGACCAGGAGACCGGCAGCCCCGACAATCATGATCGCCACAGTGTTGAGCTCCTTGGAGCGGGCAATCTCGCCCTTCTCCCGGGAGTCCTTCTTGCGTTTGTCCGTGGGGTCTTCTGTTTTGTCCTGACCGTTCTCGTTCTCGGCCATATCAGCGTGCCCTGACCATTTCGCGTAACCACTGCAAAGCGTCGACCGCCAGCGGTTGGTACTGGTTGAGAATGTCGCCGAGGGTGACCCACAAAATCCCCATCCCCAGCACCAGTGTCAGCGGAAACCCAATCGAGAAAATATTCAGTTGCGGCGCTGCGCGGGTCATCACGCCCATGGCGATATTGACCACCAGCAGCGCCGTGACCGCTGGCAACACCAACACCAGAGATGCGCCCAGCACCCAGCCCAAGCGCAATACCAACTCCCAGAAATTAGCGACGATCAAACCGTCGCCCACCGGCAAGGTAGTAAAACTTTCTATCAAGACCTCAAACACCACCAGGTGACCATTCATGGCCAGGAACAGCAACGTCACCAACATGGTGAAGAACTGCCCGATCACTGCCACCGACACGCCGTTGACCGGGTCGACCATAGACGCAAAGCCCATGCCCATCTGGATACCGACAATTTGCCCGGCAATCACGAACGCTTGAAAAAACAATTGCAGCGACAGGCCCATGGCGGCGCCGATGATGATTTGCTGGGCGATCAACAGCAGCGCACTGATGTCCAGCGCATGAACCTGCGGCATGGCGGGCAAGGCTGGCGTCACCACCACTGTGATCGCCAGCGCCAGATACAGGCGCACTCGGGCCGGGACCAGCGTCGTGCCGATGACCGGCATGGTCATCAACAGTGCGGCGATGCGAAACATCGGCAGCATGAACGTCGCCACCCACGTGCTGATCTGCGTGTCGGTCAGCGCCAGCACAGGCTCCATCGCGGGTCAGCCGATCACTTGCGGAATGCTGGTGTACAAATTGGTGATGTATTCCATGAACGTACGAATCAGCCAAGGGCCAACCACGATCAGGGTGATGAGCATCACCAGCAGGCGCGGCAAAAAGCTCAGGGTTTGTTCGTTTATCTGCGTTGCAGCCTGAAACATCGACACCAACAGGCCAACGATCAGACTCGGCACCACAAGGATCGCCACCATGGTGGTGGTCAGCCACAACGCATCGCGAAACAGGTCGATCGCAACTTCCGGGGTCATGCCGGGCACTCCTCGTCAAACAGGCTCATACGCCACCGAAACTGCCGGCCAACGTGCCGATAATCAGCGCCCAGCCATCCACCAGCACGAACAACATGATTTTGAACGGCAGGGAAATAATCAGCGGTGACAGCATCATCATGCCCATGGCCATCAGCACACTGGCAACCACCAGGTCGATAATCAAAAACGGAATGAAGATCATAAAACCGATCTGAAACGCCGTCTTGAGCTCGGACGTCACGAAGGCCGGCACCAGAATCGTCAGCGGTGCCTGATCGGGGCTGGCGATGTCGGTGCGTTTGGACAGGCGCATGAACAACTCCAGATCGCTGGAGCGAGTCTGGGCCAGCATGAAGTCCTTGATCGGCACCTCGGCCTTGGCCACAGCGTCTTGCGCGGTGAGCTTCTCAGCCAGATATGGCTGCAAGGCGTCCTGATTCACGCGGTCGAATACCGGCGCCATGATGAACAACGTCAGAAACAGCGCCATGCCGGTGAGTATTTGGTTGGACGGCGTCTGTTGCAGGCCCAATGCCTGACGCAGGATCGAGAAGACAATGATGATCCGGGTGAAGCTGGTCATCAGCATGACAAACGCCGGAATAAAGCTCAGCGCTGTCATGATCAACAGGATTTGCAGGCTGACCGAGTATTCCTGCTGACCATTGGCCCCTGTGCCCAGGGTGATCGCCGGGATCGACAACGGGTCGGCGCCGAGCGCCAGCGGCGCTGCCAATAACAGCAGCAGCGT
Source organism: Pseudomonas sp. (assembly GCF_036404235.1). GTDB lineage: Bacteria > Pseudomonadota > Gammaproteobacteria > Pseudomonadales > Pseudomonadaceae > Aquipseudomonas. The sequence goes on along the minus strand of NZ_DASWOT010000114.1, from coordinate 13,418 downwards.
CAAAACAATGCGCATCAGTTCTTATCCTTCTGAGCCTTATTGTCCACGGCTTTGTTGCCCGCCCCTTTGTTGCCCAGCGCCTCCAGCAGCCGCCGGGCAAACTCTGGCGTTGCTCCTTGAGTGTCAGGCACCTGAACCGGCTGGTTCATCACGTGCAGCGGGGTAATGCGACCAGGCGTTACGCCCAGCAAGATTTGCTCGTTGCCAACCTGCACCAGCACCAGTCGATCACGCGGACCCAGCGCCCGTGAGCCGACCAGTTCGATAACCTGATTGCCAGCAGGACCTGCGCGTTGCACCCGGCGCATCAGCCAGGCCAATACGAAAATCAAGCCGACCACCAATATCAGCCCGAGCACCAATTGCAACAACTGACCGCCGATACCACTACTCATGGCGCCGGACACAGCAGGCATCGTCACCGCTGCCGGTGTGGGTGGCGTTGCCGCTGCGGGCTCAGTTGCCATGACCCCGAGCGACATGACCAACACCGGCAACGCCCACAACATCCTTTTGAAGCGACTCACTTAACGCAGCTTCTTGATGCGTTCGCTAGGGCTGATCACGTCGGTCAGGCGAATGCCGAACTTTTCGTTCACCACCACCACTTCACCGTGAGCGATCAGTGTGCCGTTAACCAGCACATCCAAAGGCTCGCCAGCCAGTCTGTCCAGTTCGATCACCGACCCCTGGTTGAGCTGCAACAGGTTACGAATATTGATGTCAGTGCTGCCGACTTCCATGGAGATCGACACCGGAATGTCCAGAATCACATCCAGGTTCGGCCCGTCGAGCGTGACAGCCGCGTGGCTTTTGGGCACGCCGCCAAACTCTTCCATTGGCAGACGGTTGGAGGACGAATGCTCGGCATCGGCTGCCAGCAACGCGTCGATATCATCCTGGCCACCATCGCCAGACTCACCCAACGCAGCAGCCCATTCATCGGCCAGCGCCTGGTCGTCTGCGGAAGTCACTTCTTTTTCATCAGCCATGGTTGTCCTCGGCGAGCATTGATTCGTTTACACAGCACATTCTGACGCTGAGGATTAAACCTCAGCGACGTTCTATCGGTTCGATGACTTGCAGGGCCAGATTGCCCTTGTGCGAACCCAGCTTGACCTTGAAAGTCGGCACGCCATTGGCGCGCATTACCATGTCGTCTGGCAGCTCCACCGGAATCACGTCACCTGGCTGCATGTGCAGGATGTCGCGCAACTTGAGTTGACGGCGGGCAACGGTGGCACTAAGGGGCACGGACACGTCGAGCACGTCCTGCTTGAGCGCGTTGACCCAGCGTTCGTCCTGATCGTCCAGGTCGGACTGGAACCCTGCATCGAGCATTTCGCGCACCGGCTCGATCATCGAATAAGGCATGGTCACGTGCAGATCGCCGCCGCCACCATCAAGCTCGATGTGAAACGTGGAGACCACAATCGCCTCGCTCGGGCCAACAATGTTAGCCATGGCCGGGTTCACTTCAGAGTTGATGTACTCGAAGTGGACTTCCATGATTGCCTGCCAGGCCTCTTTCAGATCGATGAACGCTTGATCCAGCACCATGCGCACCACACGCAACTCGGTGGGCGTGAACTCACGGCCTTCGATCTTGGCGTGACGACCGTCGCCACCGAAGAAGTTATCCACCAGCTTGAATACCAGCTTGGCGTCCAGGATGAACAACGCGGTGCCACGCAGCGGTTTGATCTTGACCAGGTTGAGACTGGTGGGTACGTACAATGAATGCACGTATTCGCCAAACTTCATCACCTGCACGCCGCCCACTGCTACGTCCGCCGAACGGCGCAGCAAGTTGAACATGCTGATGCGGGTGTAGCGGGCGAAACGCTCGTTGATCATTTCCAGGGTCGGCATGCGTCCACGCACGATCCGGTCCTGACTGGTCAGGTCATAACTTTTGACGCTGCCAGGCTCGGCGATACTTTCGGTCGGTACCAGACCATCGTCCACGCCATGCAACAGCGCGTCGATTTCATCCTGGGACAGCAGGTCTTGCACGGCCATGTCGTGGTCCTACTGCAATACGAAGTTAGTGAAAAGCAACTGATCGATAACAGTCTTGCCGAGTTCTTTCTGAGCCACTTCCTGGACACTGGCGGTGGCCTTCTGGCGCAGCATTTCCATGCCCACCGGCGTCGCGATGGTATCGAAGGGCTGGCCCGAGAACATCATCACCAGGTTATTGCGGATGACCGGCATATGGACCTTTAACGCTTCAAGGTCCGCGTGGTCGCGCGCCAGCAGGGTAATGCTGACCTGCATATAGCGCTGACGGCCGTTAACGTTGTAATTCACCACGAAGGGGGGTGTCAGTGGCTCGAAGATCGCTTCTTTCTTGGTATTGGCTGCGGCAGCAATGGCGGCGGCATCCGGCTTGCTTTCAGCCCTGTGCATGATGAACCAGGTCGCACCGACGGACATGCCGATCGCCAATAGCAAGGCCACTACCACAATAATAATGAGCTTGAGCTTGCCTTTTTTTGCGGGATCTACAACTGCGTCGTCAGTCTTCGCCATGCCAATAATCCGTCACTGTTCGAGGGTTCGTTGATACATGACAGAGCAAGAGCAAGGGTTGTGCCAGAAGAGCCGCTACAAGCTAGAAGTCATAAGCTGCACGCAAAAAAAGCGGCAAGTTGCTGAGGGGATTCACACTGCCCCACACAACTTGCCGCCCTGGCTTCTGGTTCTGGCTTGTAGCTTGAAACGTGTAGCTCGCAGCTCCCTGACGAAGTCAGGCGTAATAATCGACCGCACTCGACCCAACCACGGTCAACGGCTGATTGGCCGCGCCAGCCGCTGAATCGACTGGCGAACCGTCGGCAATGCCGTCAACGCCACTTGCGCGCCCGGTGCCAGCACTGCCATTGCTAGGCTGGCTGTCATCGGACTGCTGCTGTTGCGCCTGCTGCTGCCAACCGCGCGACTGATCGGAAACGTTGACGTCCACCTGGCCAAGGCCCTGCTGGACGAACGAATCACGCAAGCGCGACATCTGGTTTTCCAGCGCGTCACGTACACCCACGTGGCCACTCATGAAGGTAATCTGCGTCTGCTGGTCCGCCGCCATATTGACACGAATATCCAAGCGCCCAAGTTCGGCGGGCTCCAACTGAATATCCGCCTGCTTGAGGTTCATGCTCGACAGGTACATCACGCGGTTGACCACGCCCTCAGTCCAACCGCTCTGGTTCATCGCCAGCGGCTGATTGAGCAAAGGCGCGGTCGGTGCAACTGCGGTGTTTTTGACTTGAGCCGCTTGAGACAGCGCAGCCAGGCGATCAGCGAAGTTATCGACACGCGTATCGCTGGTCGCGGCCTTCACGTCTTTGAGGCCATCGGCGATCAAACCACTAAAGCCCTTGTCGCCACCCCCCTCTGTGCTGTTTTTATCTACGGGCTGATCGCCCAGCGCCGCCAGCTGAGTGGCAAGCGTTTGTGCTGGATCAGCGTTCGCCGCGTCGCCCTTGCCAGTCTTGCTGGCGTCGGCAATGGCTTTGCCGTTCTGCGCGCTCTGCCCCGCTTTGTTTTCCAGCGCGACCTGCACGGCAGTCAACCCCTCCAGCGGGTCGGCGGTAGGGTCGAATGTCGGATCATCGGTCGCATCGGTGGTCGCCTCAACCAACGGCGCGGGTACTGTTTGCGGCAGCGCACTGGCGAGCAGCGCAGGATCAACGACAGGTTGTTGAGCGAGCGGATCACTGGGCGCCACAGGTTGCGGCGGCGGCTGAACGACCAGGATGGGCAGCGTCGGGTCCAACACCGGATCAGCGACAGTGCCGTCGGCCAGTGTCGAATCCGTTGCATCGTCGGCGCTGTCATCCTTATCAGCATCCTTGCCACCGGCACCTTGACCTTGATCTGTGGTGCCGGTCACCGCCTTGTCAGGCAATGCATTGCCGTTATCGGCAACCGTTTTGTCGTCAGCGGCAGCTTTTTCGCTGGCGGCAGGCTTGTTGTCGGCTGCCGGAGATTTGGCGGCTGAAGGCTTCGCCGGGCTGTTATCGACGCTGGCAGGCTTGGCAGTGGTCTGTCTGGCGTAGACGTCCGAGAAGGTGGAAGCGTTGTTCTTGACGGGGTCCTGGGCCTTTGCCGCGTTACTGGCACTGGCTTTCTGGGCTTTGGCCGCCGTCAGAGCCTGAAGTAATGGGTTGGTGGCAAGGGCCATGATGATCTCCGCAAGAGCACGATTGCCCAGATACCTAGCAATTGCCGGGCCATCTTGAGAATGACCGGGTGGCGCACCGCTGCAAGGATCAATGGCGAGCAGCAAACCGCTCACGTTCGACCTCGAACAGGTGTCGCACGGTGTGACTCTCGGTTTCGATTTTTTCAACCAGTTCGCGAATCGTAGACAGGCTCGCTAGAGGGGGAATTCGGGCAAGTTCTTCGAGCTGGCGACACAGTTCAGCCAACTGCAAGGCGCCCATGTTGCTGCTGCTGCCCTTGAAACTGTGAGCCGTCATGCTGAGTGCGTTGAGGTCAGGCGAAGATTGCGCAGCGCTTGGCAAACCCGCGTCACCGGCGCCCGACAACTGATGCAGCGTGTCGATTCGCTCTTCGCAATCTTTGAGGAATACGTCGAGCAATGTCGGGTATTCGTCTTCCATGACATCGCGCAATGTCACCAGCACGCCGTGGTCCAGATGAATAACCAACACTTGTTCGCTCCTTGATCAAGAATCGCAGGATTATGCCAGACCCTCCCAGGCAAACTCTACACACGCGGTGCGACCATCCGACGACCACCTGCACTGGTCGCTCAGCCGCTGAATCAAGGACACGCCGCGGCCAGACAACTCGTCAACCGCCGGAGGTCGCGACAACACGTGCTCAGGATCGAAGCCTGCGCCGCTGTCCTCCAGCCGAATGGTCAGGCGTCCGCCCGTCCCCTCCGGTACGAGGTTCAGATGCAAGCGGATGAAACCCGATTCAAGACCGTCCAGACGCTCGCCGCGCTGACGGTAGTAAAGCGCAAAACCCTCCGCGTCGCGCTTGAGGGACGAATCAAGCCCTAATACACCGTGCTCCAGCGCATTGCTGTAGAGCTCGGACAACACGATATGCAGCGCACTGCTTTGCAGGCGCAAGCCGTGGACTTCCTGCAGCAACTGCAACACATAAGGCAGCGGATTGAAGCGCTTGAGGGTCCAGGCGCGAAACTCGAAACTGGCCGACCAGTCCAGCGGGCTCGACGCGCCGCTGTCCGAATAGATCACTGACTGCGGGCCAAGCAATTGGGGTTCGACGAACGCTACTTCGACCATGCTGACATCGTCCCGCGCCTGTCCCCGAAAGCGCGTTACGGCCCACTGCACTTCTTCGATCAACCGCTCGGGCTGGCGGTTGGCAACGAAAACATCCTGCAGACGCTCTACCCCAAACAACTTCCCGCCGCTGTCGCTGCTGTCTACCACGCCGTCCGATAGCAGAAAGATCCGATCACCATGGGCGAAAGGATGGACCTGCGTGTTGTCATCAAAACGGGCAGCACTGAGCACACCCAGCGGCAAATGCTCGGAAACCAGCGGCGTCTGCGCACGCCCGTCACCGTGCAGCAGATAACCGTCCGGCAGACCGCCGTTCCACACCTCGACCAGTTGTTGATTGAAATTCACACACAGCAGCGTGGCGCAGCAAAACATGTCCACTGGCAGGATGCGTTTGAGCTTGGCGTTCATCTCGCGCAGGGTTTCCGGCAGCCCGTACCCCTTGGCGGTCATACCATAAAAGACTTCAGCCAGCGGCATGGCACCCACCGCTGCCGGTAGACCATGCCCAGTGAAATCACCCAACAACACGTGCATGTTGCCAGTCGGCGTCCAGGCCGCCAGCAGCAAGTCACCGTTGAACAACGCATACGGCGACTGTAGATAACGAATATTTGGCGCGCTCAAACAACCTGAATGCGCGACCTGATCGAATACCGCCTTGGCCACGCGCTGTTCGTTGAGCAGGTATTGGTGGTGGCTGGCAATCAGATCGCGCTGCTGCAGTACGGTGTCCTGAAGCAGTCGCAAGCTGTTCATCGCATTGATCTTGGCCGCCAGGACCACCTGGCTGTATGGCTTGGCAATGAAGTCATCGCCACCGGCATCCAGGCATCGCGCCAACGCCTCGCCCTCGGTCAGGGAGGTCATGAAAATAATCGGCACCAGCGACTCACCGGCCAGTTGCTTGATCTGGCGCGCCGCTTCGAAACCATCCATGACCGGCATCAAAGCGTCCATCAACACCAATTGCGGACGACGGGTCTGGAACAGTTCGACGGCCTCGACACCATTACTGGCGCTCAGCACCTCATGGCCCTGTCGAGCAACGATGGCCGACAACAGCAAGCGATCACTGATGTTGTCGTCAGCAATAAGAATGCACAGCCGCTCGGGCAGGGTCACCGATCAGCCTATGCGAAACAGTTTGGAGAAATTGGAGATGGCAAGGATTTTGAGGACGTCGGGGCTGCAGTTGATCAGACGCACATCGGCACGCTCGCCACCGGCATGGTCGCGCAGCAGCAGCAACATGCCCAGTGCTGAACTGTCCAGGTAGTGGGTGCCCTGAAGGTCGACAACGTAACTGCGCGCAGTGCCCACGTCTTCATAGGCGCTGCGAAAACTCTGATGCGCCGAAAAATCAAAGCGCCCCCGAATCCTGATCGTCAATTGCTGCCCGTCCAAGGATCGTTCGCAGGTTACTGACATAAAGCGAATCCTTTTTATGAATTTGCGTCAGACGCTGAAAGTTGTAGCAGTGGCTTGAAGGTTCGGCAAATGAAGCTTGAGATCACTCTGCCGGACACCCTCTGCTCGTTTCAAAGCATCTCGTGGCGGGGCAGGCGTTGGGACAGTTCGTCCAGCAGCTTTTGCTCACGTTTGTCCTCCAGCGTGCGGGCTTCGTCAATGTAGCGCTGCACCAGCTTGCGCAGCCCCTCGACGCGAGCATAGGTTTTTTGCCAGACGCCGCGTGCCTTACTCAGGTTCTGCTGGTGCCAGGCCAGACTTTGTCGTTGCTGACCGACCGCTGTTTCCAATTGATTGAGGAAACTCTGGTAATTCATCAGCCATTGGCCCGACACGCCGTGAGCACCCTTGTCGATCCACTGCTGCTGATAATCGAGCCGGAACTTTTCCAGCTCATCGAGCTTGTTTTGCGCCAGTTGCACCTGCCCCTGGAAATGCCCCAGGCGCTGCGCAGCCGCACGCTCGGCGCTTTCTGCCATGTCGACAACGGGAGCCAGACGAGCTGCGCGACTTTGAGCCATGGGTTATCAGCCGTTCGCTACAGGATTGAAAATACCGGCCAACTGATCACTGCTGTCTTGCATGCTTTCGTTGTCGTCGAGCCCCTGACGCAGGTACTTCACCAGTTGCGGCTGCAAAGCGATGGCCATGTCAGTCTCGCGATCACCGCCCGCCACGTAGGCACCGACACTGATCAGGTCGCGCGCTTGCTGGTAACGCGACCACAACTGCTTGAAGTGCTGCGCCTGCCCCATGTGCTGCGGATCGACCACCGACGGCATGACCCGACTGATGGAGGCTTCGATATCGATTGCCGGGTAATGCCCCTCTTCCGCCAAGCGCCGGGACAACACGATGTGCCCGTCTAGCACGCCTCGCGCCGAATCGGCGATGGGGTCCTGCTGGTCGTCGCCTTCGGACAACACGGTATAAAACGCAGTGATCGAGCCCCCGCCCGCTTCAGCATTACCGGCGCGCTCCACCAGCTTGGGCAGCTTGGCGAACACCGACGGCGGATAACCCTTGGTCGCGGGCGGCTCGCCGATGGCCAGGGCGATTTCCCGCTGGGCCTGGGCAAAACGAGTGAGCGAATCCATCAGCAACAGAACGTTCTTGCCCTTGTCACGAAAATATTCTGCGATCCGCGTGCAGTACATCGCCGCGCGCAGACGCATGAGTGGCGCATCGTCCGCTGGCGAGGCCACCACCACTGAGCGCTTGAGGCCCTCTTCGCCGAGGATGTGTTCGATGAATTCCTTCACCTCACGACCCCGCTCCCCGATCAGCCCGACGACGATGATGTCGGCTTCGGTAAAGCGGGTCATCATGCCCAGCAACACACTCTTGCCCACACCCGTACCGGCGAACAGGCCCAGGCGCTGACCACGCCCGACCGTCAGCAAACCGTTGATGCAACGGATGCCCACGTCAAGCGGTTGACTAATGGGGTTACGTTTAAGTGGGTTGATCGTGGGGCCGTCCATCGGCACCCAATCTTCGGCCTTCATGCCGCCCTTGCCATCCAGCGGACGACCGGCGCCATCGAGCACCCGCCCCAGCATGGTCATGCCCATGGGCAAACGGCCGGTGTCAGGCAACGGCACCACCCGCGCACCCGGCGCAATACCGGCCACACTGCCCACCGGCATCAGGAATACTTTGCCGCCGGAAAAACCCATGACTTCTGCTTCGACTTCCACCGGGTGTTGGCTGTCGTCGTTGATTACCACGCAACGGCTGCCCATGGCGGCGCGCAGACCTTCGGCTTCGAGCGTCAGGCCGACCATGCGCAACAGGCGACCCTCAACCACGGGCTGCACCGGCAAGGTAATGGCATCGGCATACAAGCTCAGGCGCTTGCCGAAACTGGTGCGTTCAAGACGCATCGGACGCGTCCTGCGGATTCAGGGCTTTTTCGGCGCTTTTTATCGCAGTGTCCAGGTCGACACTGACATCAGGGGCGGCAGGATGAAGGGCCTGCTCATGCAATTGATCGAACATCTTTGCCAGGGCCACGCTGATCCGCGTTTCCATGCTGGCGTCGATTCGGCTGTGTTCGGTTTCAACCCGGCACCCCCCTGGCAGCAACGTATCGTCCTCGACAATACGCCAGCTTTCTTCGTGCCGTTCGCGCAGGGTTTTGACCTGCGCGAAATCCTGCGGATTGACCAGAATGCGCATGTTGCTCGCACCCATTGGCAACAATCGCAGGGCATCGCGCAGGACATTGCCTATCTGACTGGAATCGGTCTTTAGCTCGCGTTGAATCACCTGCCGGGCAATATGCTCGACCAGTTGAATCATCGATTTCTCGATACTCGCGTCCTGATCGGCAATAGGCTCAAGCAGGTTGCTCATAACCTGTTCAAGGCTCTCAAGCCTGGCCGCCAGCGCGACGTCGGCTTCCTGACGGACCTTGAGTTGCGTGCTGTGAAACCCTTCTTTCTCACCGATGGCGAAACCTTCGTTGTAGGCATCCTGACGGATGCTTTCCAACTCTTCGAGAGTCATGGGCTGGACTTCATCCAGCGGCACATCCTCACTCTCGATGGGTACTTCTTCGACCACCGGCTCAGGCTCGGGTACTTCGATGTGCGGATCGAAGCTGGGCAACGACCAGACATCGAGACCGCTCACATCCTTGGCGCGGATGAGCTCACTGGGTGTTTCTTTATCGGAGCTGAACATCTACTGCACCTTCAATCTTTAGATCATTTCCTCGCCACCCTTGCCGCCCAAAACGATTTCCCCCGCCTCGGCCATACGGCGCGCGATAGTGAGGATTTCTTTCTGAGCGGTTTCCACATCGCTGACGCGAACCGGGCCTTTGGCTTCCAGGTCGTCGCGCAGCAACTCGGCGGCACGCTTGGACATGTTCTTGAAAATCTTTTCCTTGATCGCCTCGTCGGAGCCCTTGAGCGCCAACACCAGCACATCCGAAGACACTTCGCGCAGCAATGCCTGAATACCCCGATCATCGACATCGGACAGGTTGTTGAAGACGAACATGAGGTCTTCGATCTGCACCGAGAGATCTTCGTCCACTTCGCGGATCGAATCCATGAGCTGACCTTCCATGGAGCTATCGAGGAAGTTCATGATGTCGGCGGCACGCTTGATACCGCCCAGGGTGGTACGCGAAGTATTGGCGTTGCCCGAGAACTGCTTTTCGAGAATCTGGTTCAGTTCTTTCAGTGCAGCCGGTTGCACGGTGTTCAACGATGACACGCGCAGAATGATGTCCAGGCGCACCTTGTGATCGAAATGACTGAGCACTTCACCGGCCTGGTCGGCGTCCAGATAGGCGACCACGATGGCCTGAATCTGCGGGTGTTCGTAACGGATGACGTCGGCCACCGCACGCGGTTCCATCCATTTCAGGCTGTCCAGACCACTGGTATTGCCACCCAGCAGGATGCGATCGATCAGACCGTTGGCCTTGTCTTCACCCAATGCCTGGGTGAGCATCTTGCGGATATAGCCGTCCGAGCCAATACCCACGCCGGTCTGGTCGCCCACAATTTCAACGAACTCGCTCATCACCTGTTCGACCTGCTCGCGATGCACGTTGCGCATTTGCGCCATCGCCACACCGACCCGCTGGACTTCCTTGGGGCCCATGTGCCGCAGCACCTGCGCCGCGTCGGTTTCGCCCAGGGTGAGCAGTAGAATTGCAGCCTTATCAACGTGGGTCAGCTTGACCGCAGCAGCACGAGTATTACTCATCGTTGTTGATCCACTCTTTTACGACCTGAGCTACACGAGCCGGGTCTTCTGCCACCAGACTCTTGATCGCATTCAACTGCGCGTCATAACCCTCGCTCGGGCTCGGCAACAAGATGCTTTGCGGCCCCCCCAGACTCACGCGATCGTTAGCCAGCTCGCCTTCCAGGCCGAGCATACCGCCGAGCTCAACATCACTATCGGCAGCCTTTTTCGGACTGGTGATGTTGTTCAACACCGGACGCAGCACACCGAAGACCAGCACCAGGATGAAGATCACACCCATGGCCTGCTTGACGATGTCCCAGAACCAGGGTTGTGAGTAAAACGCGATGTCTGGAATCACTTCGCCACGATCCGTGGAGAACGGTACGTTGACCACGCTCACACTGTCGCCACGACTGGCGTCGAAGCCCACCGCGTCCTGCACCAGACGGGTGAAGCGCGCCAGTTGATCGGTGGTCCACGGCACGGTGGTGGTTTCACCGTTGGCCGGGTTGACCTTGACCTGATCGTCGACAACCACTGCGACAGACAGGCGATTGATGCGGCCCTGTTGCTGCTTGGTATGGCTGATGGAGCGGTCAAGCTCGAAGTTCTTGGTCGACTGCACACGCTTGTCGGCCGGGTACGGTGCCAGCATCGGCTGACCAGTGGCCGGGTCCATGATTTGTTGACCGTTGGCATCGAGCAGCGGTTGACCTGGGGCGATGGCGCCTGCGGCACCGGCAGCAGCCGTTGCGTTCTGTGGCGCAGTGGCCGGGCCTGGCGGCTGGTTGCTCAGCGCACCGGGAACGCCTTGCGGACCGCTGCTGCTGGAGCGTTGCTCGTTGACCGATTGCTCGCTGCGCAGTGCAGGCTGATCAGGGTTGAAGCTTTCGGCGGTGGACTCGACCGCGCTGAAATCCACATCGGCCGACACTTCGGCCTTGTAACGGTCGTTGCCGAGCACCGGTTGCAGAATGTTCTGTACACGCTGGGTCAGCATGCCTTCCATGCGCCGGGTGTAATCGAATTGCTTGCCGGCCACGCTCAGCTCGGTGTTTTCACCCAAGTCCGACAGCAGGTTGCCTTTCTGATCGACCACGGTGACCTGAGACTTGCTCAGTTCCGGAACACTGGTCGCGACCAGATTGACGATAGCCAAGACCTGGCTTGGCTCCAGCGAACGACCGGCGTACAGCTCAACCAGAATCGACGCACTGGGCTTGCGCTCATCACGTACGAACACCGAGCTTTTTGGAATGGCCAGATGCACGCGGGCACCCTTGACGTTATTCAAGCTGGAGATGGTGCGCGCCAATTCGCCTTCCAGACCACGACGATAACGTGTGGCCTCCATGAACTGGCTGGTGCCAAGACCTTGGTCTTTGTCGAGGATTTCAAAGCCGACGTTACCGTCGTTCTGCGCGATGCCAGCACCGGCCAGTTTGATCCGCGCACGCGCCAGATCATCGGACTTGACCAGTAACGCGCCGGAGTTTGGCTCGACGGTGTATGGAATGTCCGCCTGCGCCAGGGTGTCCATGATCTGCTTGGTATCCATGCCGGACAGGCTGCCATAAAGCGGCCTGTAATCCGGTTGTTGCGACCAAAGCACGACCGCAAAACCAATCGCCACGCTCGCGGCCAGGCCGACCATCAGGCCGACCTGACGCAGCATGGTCATCTCGGAAAGATTTTGCAGGAAGGCCAGACCAAACATCGGCGGCTTACTCCCGGTCGCACCCACTTTTGCAGGCACGTTATCGACGACGGCTTCAGCCATGACTTAAATCGTCCTCAAACCGGCATTTGCATGATGTCTTGGTACGCCTGAACCAGCTTGTTGCGTACCTGGGTCAGTGCCTGAAACGAAACGCTGGCTTTCTGCGACGAGATCATCACGTCGGTGAGATCCACACCGCTCTTGCCCATTTCGAACGCGCTCGACAATTGGTTGGAGGCTTGCTGAGTATCGTTGACCTTGTTCACGGCCATGCCAAGCATGTCGGCAAAGCTGCTCGCGCCAACCTCCGGCGTCTGGGCGACTTTGGGCATAGCCATCGCGTCCATCTGCATGGAACGCATGTCCAACATCAAGCGATTAAATTCAACACCTTGGCTCATGGACGTCTCTCTCGAAGGGCACGCAATTTTTTGACACTGGTTCAGCAGTTATCCATGTCGTAGCAACAAGAGTGCCAGCCACATGAAGGCACATTGCCAACTAACCCGAAAGTATGAATATGGTTACAAACGTCACGCCAGATCTGTAGGAGCCAACGGGTTGGCGAAGCGATTTACGCAAAGGTCCCCCGCGAACACGTTCGCTCCTACAGATGGGATTGCCAGGTCAACTAGCAAACAGATAACCCTCGACGTCCATACCCGCGTCGCGCATCTGCGCCAGCTTGTAGCGCAGGGTGCGCGGGCTTATACCCAGACGCTCCGCGGCCTCCTTGCGACGACCGCGTTCGGCGCGCAGCGTGTCGATGATCATCTGAATTTCGCGACGCCGCAGATCTTCTCCCAATGCGCCCGCCGCTTCGCCCGCTACCGAGTCCATCGCACCGACCGTTGTCGACACCAGAGCAGACACCTGAAGCGTCGGCGCACCGGCCAACGAAGCGAACGTAATCGGGCCAGTCAGGCAGAAATCTTCAGCCTGAATCACGCCACCCTGTTGCAGGATCAACGCGCGTTGAATGGCGTTATCCAATTCGCGCACATTGCCCGGCCAGGCATATGCCACCAGACAGGCCTGCGCCTGAGCCGACAACCTCACGGGTGCATGTTTCATTTTATTGACGTGTTTGGTGATCAAACGCTCGGCCAGCGGCAGAATATCGGCGGGGCGTTGACGCAGCGACTGCCACGCCAACGGAAATACCGACAGGCGATAGAACAAATCCTCACGGAAACGCCCCGCCGCCACTTCACCGGCCAGATCGCGGT
>NZ_DASWOT010000113.1:0-33125 GCF_036404235.1 Pseudomonas sp. | reverse complement strand
CTTGGCGCGTTGTTCCTGCTACTTAGCCCCTTCGACACATTCGGCATGGGGCTTGGGGCCCTTGCGCTATTTCTCGTGACCTGGTGGTACATGGTGCTGTTCGAAGTCCTGAACCAGGGACGCTCGCCCGGAAAACACATCATGGGCCTGCGTGTGGTACACGACGACGGCACACCCATAGGCTGGCCCGCCTCACTGCTGCGCAACCTGTTGCGCTTCGTCGACATGCTGCCGTTCGGTTATAGCGTTGGCGCGTTCACCTGCCTTCAGCATCCACTGTTCAAGCGCCTTGGCGATCTGGCGGCCGGCTCTTTGGTGATTTATCGCGACACACCCATCGAACGTCCTGATCTGCCTGATGCCGAACCTGTGATTACACCGGTCGCCATGACGCTGGATGAACAACGCGCCATGTTGTCCTTCGCCGAACGTCAGCCAGGATTATCGCCAGCCAGAACCCAAGAGCTGGCGCTGATTCTGGCCCAGCCACTAAAGATATCGCCGGATCATGCCGTCGAGCGATTGAATGGAATCGCACGTGGATTGTTGGGGCCAACATGAAGTTGCAGTCAGCATGAAACAAAGCCAGTTCGAAGCCCGCCATCAGCAAGACTGGCAGTGTTTTGCCGAGCGCTTGGACACGCTTGAACGCAGCCGAGGCACCGTGCAAGCCAGCGAAACGTTTGCCTGCGACTATCGACGCATTTGCCACCATCTGGCCCTGGCGCAGGAGCGGGGATACAGCAGTCACCTGATCGACCCTTTGCATCAACTGGCGATGCGCGGCCACCAACAGCTTTATCGCCACCACAGCCAGTTCGGCACGCAATTAATCGGCTTCCTGCTGGCAGGGTTCCCGCGACTGGTGCGTGCCGAATGGCGCTGCGTAATGATTGCCGGCCTGTTGTTCTTTGGCAGTCTGTTGCTGATGGCCATGCTGATGTACGGCTTTCCCGATCTGGTCTACAGCGTGGTCAGCCCTGCCCAGGTGAGCGACATGGAGACCATGTACGACCCGGCCGCACGACGTATCGGCCAAGCTGTCGAGCGCGAATCGACTGAAGACTGGATGATGTTCGGCTACTACATCATGCACAACATCGGCATTTGCTTTCAGACCTTCGCCAGCGGATTGATCTTCGGGTTGGGCAGTTTGTTCTTCCTGCTTTTCAACGGACTGATGATCGGTGCCGTTGCCGGGCATCTTACCGAGGTTGGCTTCGGTGAAACATTCTGGTCGTTCGTCATTGGTCATGGCGCCTTCGAACTGACTGCCATTTCGTTATCCGGCGCAGCCGGGTTGAAACTGGGATGGGCACTGCTGGCACCAGGCCCGCTGCCGCGCAGCGAAGCCTTGAGGGTCGCAGCAAAAACCAGCATCCGTCTGATAGCGGGAGTGATTGTGTTTCTGTCGATCGCCGCTTTTATCGAGGCCTACTGGTCATCCATGAGCTGGCCAGCGCCGCTGACCAAATACCTGGTGGGCGCGGTACTCTGGACACTGGTCGCCTCTTATTTGATCTTTGCCGGACGCTCCCCCCATGCGCCTGACTGACGCCAGCGTTGTCATCCGCCCGCGTAACCCATGGGAAGCCATCGATCTTGGGGTGTTGCTGGCACGTAAACATCGCGGCTTGCTGATGAGCAGTTGGGCCATCGTCACGCTGCCAGTATTTACCCTGCTCAGCCTCGCGCTGTGGGATTACCCATCGCTGGCGATCTTCCTGTTTTGGTGGCTGAAACCACTTTATGAACGGTTAACGCTATTGATCCTGTCGCAAGCGCTTTTCGGCGCGACACCCACGCTCAAGCAAGCACTGGGTGCCTGGCCGCGCGCACTCAAACCGCAACTGCTGGCAAGCCTGACCTGGCGCCGCTTTAGCTTAAGTCGCAGTTTCAAACTGCCAGTTCAGCAACTCGAAGGGTTGTCCGGCTCCGAGCGAGCGCAACGTATCAGTGTGCTCAGCCAGAAGGACATGCGCGCAGCCCGTTGCCTGACGTCGGTGGGTAGCGCGCTGGAAATGTGTTTTTGGGTCGGACTGATGGTGCTGTTCTATGCACTAATCCCGCAGCAAATCGAAGTCGACTGGTCGTGGAACAGCTTGCTGAACATTGAGGGCGACTGGAACTGGCTTGAGCACCTGACCAATGCTTTTTACGCGCTGGTATTAATCGTGTGGGGGCCGATCTATGTCGCCTGTGGTTTTACCCTGTACCTGAATCGCCGCACAGAACTTGAAGCCTGGGACATCGAACTGGTGTTTCGACGCCTGCGCCAACGTTTGATCGGCAGTGCGTATGCGTTGCTGTTCGGATGCGCCCTGCTGTTCTCGTTGCCGCCCACCTTGGTCATGGCCGACGAATTACCGGACTCGCAGCGCTACAGCTGCCCGCTGCCGCCACTTGATCAACCGCAACCCGATGACACCGTCGCGGCACCCGGCAGCCCTCGTCTGCTGACCCAGCGACTCACCAGCCAGGCCTCTGAAACAGCCGTCAAGTCGGTGCTGGAAAACCCTCCGTTCAAAAACCCCAAGACCGTTTCCGGCTGGCGCATTGCACAACCACAGGACGCCGCCAGGGCGATAAAGCACAGCGACTCCCCTGCTTGGCTGGTCAGCTTGTTGTACGGCCTGATGGCCGTCGCCGCGCTATTGGCCAATGTCTTCGAAGTCTTGCTGTGGAGCGCTATCGCAGTGTTGGTGGTCTGGGTGGCATGGCAATACAGACGCTGGATCGGCGCTTTCGTCAAAAAACACGAACACAAGACAGCTCCCCGTCCTACGACACCACAACAATTGTTCGGTTTACAGGTCGGCGCCGAAAGCCTGCCAAACGATGTCGCCGCCAGCGTCGAGAAACTTTGGCCGCAACAACCGCGCGAGGCACTGAGCCTGCTCTACAGAGCGCTGCTCAGCCGGCTAATCACCGATTATCACTTGCCGCTCAAAAATGCCGACACCGAAGGCCAGGTGCTTGAACGGATAACCACTCTTGATCAGCCACTGCAGGATTTCAGTCAAAAGCTGACCGACCATTGGCAGAATCTTGCTTACGGGCATCAGTTGCCACCCACCGATGTACAGCAAGAACTGTGTGACGGCTGGCGGCGATTGTTTGCGACCAGAGGATCAGCATGAGTCGCCGAATCCTATGGTGGATCGGGCCGCTGGTACTGGTCGTGATTGCTGCCGTTGCCATGCTGCTGTTCCAACAGCTGGAACATTACCAGGAGGTCATTGATCAAGGCCCCTCTCCAAAAGCCCAGGCCAATCCCTATCTGGCCGCGCAACTATTCCTTGATCAGCGTTCGATTCCAGTGAAAGTGATCGAGACGCTGCACGGTCTTCCAGCCACTCAACAGCAAACGCAAACCCTGTTGCTATTGGATACCCGCGAAAACATGACACCCGCAGAGGTCGAGCGAGTGCTGGCCTGGACACGCTCCGGCGGCCGACTGGTGTTCGTCGCAGAACAATTGTGGGATGAAAAAAAGGGCCGCAGCGGCGACCTGTTGCTCGATCAGATACAGATTCATCAATTCCTCACCCGTGATCTGCGCGAGCAGGATCGACGTCGGGAACAGGAGATGATCAAGCCGGTCATTCCCCTGAGCGCCGACCTCGCGAACACCTCGAAAACACCGTGGCCGGAACTGACGCGTTTGTACGTGGAACATGAAACTGATCCGGCTTACATGAGTTTCGATCCAGCGTTTCATCTGGACGACCCTCAGGACCAGGCGCAATCCTGGGCCAACAGCGCCGACGCCACGCACATGCTGCAAATGGTTTATGGCAACGGGCTGATCACCGTCCTTACCGATGCCGACCTGTGGAAAAACCGCGCGATCGGCAAATACGACAACGCCTGGCTACTGTGGTACCTGACTCAAGACAGCGCAGTGACCCTGCTCTTGCGCACTGAGCACGCAGACGTGTTCAGCCTGTTGGTGAGATATTTTCCACTGGCGCTGACTGCGCTGGTATTGCTGACGCTCATGGCATTGTGGCGCGTCGGAATGCGGCAAGGTCCCTTACAGCCAGCACCCGAACGGGCGCGACGGCAATTGGCCGAACACCTGCGCGCCAGCGCCGACTTCATGCTCAGGCGCAAAGGACAGCAAGCTCTGTTGCGTAATCTGCAAACAGACATCCTGCGCCGGGCCCGCCAACGCCATCCAGGTTTTGACGGGTTGGGCATTGCCGAGCAGTGGCAGACCGTTGCACGCCTGACACGTCAACCGACCAGCGCTGTCGGCCAGGCTCTGCGGCCGCGCCCGAACGAACGCCTTTCGCGAACCGAATTCATCCGTCAGGTTGCCTACCTGCAAACCCTCAGGAATGCCTTATGAGCGATCACCCGACAGACCCGACGAATAGCGAAGATACCGCTACCGATACCGCCCACGAATCTGTTGCGACCGATGCCGCCGCGTCGACCAGCAGCCCGATGCAGCAGCGTCAACGTGCCATTCACCTGGTGCAAGCTATTCGCCACGAATTACAAAAGGCCGTGATCGGCCAGAATGCTGTCATCGACGACGTGCTGACAGCACTCATCGGCGGTGGTCATGTACTGCTTGAAGGTGTGCCCGGACTAGGCAAGACGCTGTTGGTCCGAGCGCTTGCCCGCTGTTTCGGCGGCGAGTTCGCGCGCATCCAGTTCACCCCCGATCTAATGCCCAGCGATGTCACAGGTCATGCGGTGTACGACATGCACACCGAACAATTCAAACTGCGCAAAGGCCCGATTTTTACTCATCTGCTGCTCGCCGACGAAATCAACCGTGCGCCTGCCAAGACCCAGGCCGCCTTGCTGGAGGCGATGCAAGAACGTCAAGTCACCCTTGAAGGCCGAGCGCTGCCGGTTCCACAGCCTTTCATGGTATTGGCGACGCAGAACCCCATCGAACAGGAAGGCACTTACCCGCTGCCCGAAGCCGAACTTGACCGCTTCATGCTCAAGCTGCGCCTGGATTACCCCGACGCCGCGCAAGAATTGGAAATGGTCCGCCAGGTCAGCAAATCGACACGCTCCGACATGCTCGACGTACAGCCGCTGCGCACGCTTGTACACGCCAAGGATGTGCTGACCCTGCAACGCATTGCTGGCGATTTGCCGATTGATGAGCATGTCCTCGATTATGCGGTACGCCTGGCACGCAGCACGCGAACATGGCCAGGGCTGACCCTCGGTGCCGGGCCGCGTGCGTCCATCGCACTGGTTCGAGGCGGTCGCGCCCGGGCATTACTGCGCGGCGGTGAGTTTGTAATACCTGACGACATCAAGGGGTGTGCGCTGGCGGTGTTGAGGCATCGGGTCAGGTTATCGCCCGAGCTCGATATCGAAGGGCTTTCGGTTGATCAGGTCCTCAAGCAACTGCTCGATCAGGTTCCGGCGCCCCGTCAATGACGCAGATGCTCAGGCCGTCCCCGCGCTTGCTTCGTAGCCTCGCTCTGTTGCTGGGCTTGGCGGTGTTGCTGGGGATATTGGAATCGCTTGGCCATGGCCCCACGACAAAACTCGCCGGGGTGTTCTGGACCTTGTTGTTTTTACTGGCGCTGGCCTGTGCGCTGGATGCCTTCTGGCTGTGGCGTCTGCCGTCGCCGCGCGTGCAGCGTCAGTTGTCTGGCAGCCTCGCGCTAGGGCGCTGGAGCGAAGTACGCATCGACATTCAGCACGACTACCCACGAATGCTGCCGTTGAACCTGTTCGATCACGGCCCAGCCGGCCCAGGTAACCGCTTCGATGTGGAGAACGCTGCACAACGTATCGTGCTGCGCCCCAACCGGAGCGCTCAGTTGAGCTATCGCCTGCGTCCCACCAGCCGCGGTGATTTCACCTTTGAACGGATTGAAATCAGCCTGCCCAGCCCCTTGCGATTATGGACTTCGCGCCGTTACTTGCCGGTCGCCAGCGCAGCTCGGGTTTACCCTGACTTCGCACGCCTGAAAGGCGGTCAATTGTTGGCTGTGGATAACTGGCTGAGCCAGCTGGGTGTGCGCCAACGACAGCGCCGGGACATTGGTCTGGAGTTCAACCAGCTTCGAGAGTTTCGCGAGGGCGACAGTCTGCGCCAGATCGACTGGAAAGCCACCGCCCGTCAGCGCACACCGATTGCCAAGGAATATCAAGACGAACGCGATCAGCACATCATTTTTATGCTCGACTGCGGTCGGCGGATGCGCAGTCAGGATGGCGAGCTGACGCACTTCGATCATGCGCTCAATGCATGCCTGCTACTTAGCCACGTGGCATTGCGCCAGGGTGACGCGGTGGGATTATCAACTTTTGCCGCCGAGCACAATCGCTACCTGGCGCCTGTGAAAGGGTCCGCGCAGTTGAGCCTGCTGCTCAACACGGTGTATGACCTGGACAGCACGCAACGTCCGGCCGATTACAGCGCGGCGGTTCGACAATTACTGGTGCGACACAAACGTCGGGCGCTCGTGGTGCTGATGACCAACCTGCGCGACGAAGACGACGCCGAGTTGTTGAGCGCTGTCAAACAACTGGGCCGCCAGCACCGGGTATTGGTTGCCAGCCTGCGAGAAGAAGTGCTCGACGAACTCCGCCAGACGCCGGTTCAGTCGTGGCAAGAGGCACTGGACTACTGCGGCACCGTGGATTTTCTCAACGCTCGGACAACGCTGCACGAACGATTGATCGCCCATGGCATTCCTGTACTGGATGTGCGCCCAAGCGATTTGGGACCGGAGCTGATCAGTCGTTATTTGAGCTGGAAGAAAGCCGGCACCTTATAAAAGGCGCCGCTATCATGCTGAAGCTTCAAGCGAGTAGAAGCTGAAATAGCGCTGCAACGCCTGAATAAGCTGATGATATTCGATCGGTGCAGCCTGCAACCTGAACCCCGAGTCAAACACTCCCGGCGTTTCATCTTCCTGGCACCACAGACAACTGGCGTTGATATCGATGATGTTCAGGCCGCTCTTGCCGTCGGGCACTTTCAGGCGTAGCTGAAAATCCGCCCCCACAAGTACCGGCAGATCACTGATCAGCATCAAACCCTGTTCGGACACATTGCCAAGACACCCCATCGGCTTATCGGTATACCGATTGAAGACCTGCAGGTAATACGGCAATTGATGACGCTCGATTCGTCTCTCGTTCAGCATTGGACATTCGCCCTGGAATGACCATTGAGCATGGTCGCGCTAGTGCATTGAAATTCGGTCGCACACGAGACTACAAGACGACGTAAACGAGCGAATCTACCTATTTATTACAACAGGGACGTCATCTGACAGTGCAACACTGACTGAAGTCACTCGTCCGGTTATTCGTTTTCGTGATAACCAGAACGCCGTTCGCGCTCCTGGCCTTGGTTGTTTCGACTCCCTGCTTATCGCAGCCTAGCTCAAGATCGTTAGCAAGCGATCTAAAACGATACCGCCCATCCAATCGAGTGTAATCATAGTGAAGCAGGTTTTGTCACAGCCGGCGCTGCACCGCGGTCATGTCCCAGCTGATGCAACGTGTCCATGCGGGCCTGGGCTCTGTACGCATATTCACTGTTCGGGTAATGGGTAATGATGAACTGGTAGGTCTGCATGGCGTCCAGGTACAGCTTCTGCCGCTCAAGGCATTGCCCGCGCAGCATCGACACCTCTGGCTGAACGTAGCGGCGCGAACGGCTTTCCCGTTCGACTTTGGACAGGTTATACATGACCGCATCGCAGTCGCCCTGCGCATAAGCGTGGTTGGCATTGTTCAAATGGCTGTTCATCGACCAACGTGTGCAACCGCCAATAGCGGCCATCACGATTAAAATAATCACGATTCGCATGAGACTCTCCTGTGCTCTGCATTGTATCGGCGTATAGCAAGAATTCTTCAAGGCTGTTTGAGTGCCGATTACCTGCCGTTTGCCCAGTCATCGGGCAGCAAGGTAGTGCAAAGGAACAATGACTACAGCGCCGCAGAGTAGTAGCCTCTCGCTGCGCTTCATTTAAGGAGTTTGTGCATGTCCGTTCGCCGCACCAAAATCGTAGCCACACTTGGCCCTGCAAGTAATTCGCCAGAAGTTATCGAGAAGCTGATTCTTGCGGGCCTGGACGTCGCCCGTTTGAACTTCTCCCACGGCACTCCCGACGAGCACAAGGCTCGGGCAAAGCTGATTCGAGACATTGCCGCCAAGAATGGTCGCTTCGTCGCACTGTTGGGTGACCTGCAAGGTCCGAAAATCCGCATCGCCAAATTCATCAACAAGAAGATCGAGCTGAAAGTCGGTGACAAATTCACCTTCTCCACCAGCCATCCTCTGACCGACGGCACTCAAGACATCGTTGGCATCGACTACCCCGACCTGGTCAAAGATTGCGGTGTAGGCGACGAGTTGCTGCTGGACGACGGGCGAGTGGTCATGCGTGTCGACACGCAAACCGCTGATTCGCTGCATTGCACGGTGACCATTGGTGGCCCGCTGTCCGATCACAAAGGCATCAACCGTCGCGGCGGCGGCCTGACAGCACCAGCACTGACCGAAAAAGACAAGCAAGACATCAAGCTTGCGACCGAAATGGACCTGGATTACCTCGCCGTGTCCTTCCCGCGTGACGCAGCCGACATGGAATACGCACGCAAGCTGCGTGACGAATCCGGCGGTACCGCGTGGCTCGTGGCGAAGATCGAACGTGCTGAAGCCGTTGCCGACGACGAAACCCTTGACGCCCTGATTCGTGCCAGTGATGCCGTGATGGTTGCCCGTGGCGACCTCGGCGTTGAAATCGGCGACGCCGAGTTGGTTGGCATTCAGAAGAAAATCATCCTGCACGCTCGTCGCCACAACAAGGCTGTGATCGTTGCGACGCAGATGATGGAATCGATGATTTCCAGCCCCATGCCGACCCGTGCCGAAGTGTCCGATGTGGCCAACGCAGTGCTCGACTACACCGACGCCGTCATGCTCTCTGCGGAAAGTGCTGCGGGTTCGTACCCTGTCGAAGCAGTTGAAGCAATGGCGCGTATCTGCGTCGGCGCCGAACGTCACCCAACCGGCAAGACCTCCAGCCACCGCATCGGCCAATCGTTCACGCGCTGTGACGAAAGCATCGCGCTGGCAGCCATGTATACGGCCAACCACTTCCCTGGCGTGAAAGCGATTATCGCGCTGACCGAAAGTGGCTACACCCCGTTGATCATGTCGCGCATCCGCTCGTCGGTGCCGATCTATGCGTTTTCTCCGCATCGCGGCACTCAAGCACGTGCGGCCATGTTCCGTGGCGTGTACACCGTGCCGTTCGACCCGGCGGCCCTGCCACCCGGTCAGGTCAGTCAGGCTGCAGTCGACGAACTGCTCAAACGCGGTCTGGTCGAGCAAGGCGATTGGGTCATCCTCACCAAGGGCGACAGCTACCACACCATCGGTGGCACCAACGGCATGAAGATCCTGCACGTCGGCGACCCAATGGTTTAAGACGTTTCAGCAGCAACAAAAAGCCCCAGCTCGCAAGTGAGAGTTTGGGGCTTTTTTTTCGGTAAAAAATGACAGCAGATAATAGGGTCGCTTTTGCTTCTGGGCTGCCCATAGGAGACGGCTTGCGGGCGGGCACGGTGGGCCAGACGATATCGATATGTCTGAACCCATTCGCCATCAAGCCTGCAGGTGAACTGCTCTGAAGCCAGACGCTTGTCCGATCGCACCTTCTGCAGAAATACATCCGCCAGCAGTTGAGTGCGGGGCAATCCAGCGATGTACAAGCGTTTGCAATAACTTTCCACACTGCCGGGAGATCCACACAACAACGCTATGGTGTGACGAGACGTGACCCGCAGCGCAGCCAATGACGCTTGAAAGCCGCTCATCTCGATCAACTCAACCTGTAACTGTGGATGCTCGACTGCCAGCCCACGCAGCGCCTCTGCAAGATAATGCTCACTGCTATCACGCGCCAAATGCACCAAGCGGATTGGGCCCTGATGCTCCTGACGTAGCGCTTCACGCAGCACGCCCCACAACGGGCCGAGTCCGGTGCCTGCCGCCAGGAGCAATAGCGGTCGTTCTTGCCAGTCAGGGTCATATTGCAGCGCGCCGCCACGCAGCTCGCCGAGCCTGACCGGATCACCCATCTTGAACTGCCGGGCGGCATCGACAAATGCACCGGGGCGATGGCAATCCAGATGAAACTCAAGAAACGCGTCTTCGCCGGGCAGGCTTGCCAGCGAATAAGGTCGCGCAACGCCGTTTGAGGTCCATAGCACAAGATGTTGACCGGCCCGATAGCGCAACGGCCGCTCGGGCTGAAGGCGCAAGCGCAGCACATCAGCACTGAGCCAATCCACGCCGACCACTTTTGCCGGCAAACCATCACGCAGCGGGTCGAAGATTTCGACGCTCAAGTCTTCAACCACGCGGCATTGACAGGCCAACCGCCAACCCTGCTCACGCTTGCCGGCGTCCAGTGCCCGCGGTAAGGCATCCAGCGGCTCGCCGGAAATACAACGCACCAGACAGGTGTGACAACTGCCAGCGCGGCAGCTGTATGGCACCGAAATCCCCGCACTGTTCAGTGCATCCAGCAGATTACTGGATGCCATGACCGACCACTGCCGATCACCAACGCGTAACTCAGGCATCGGCGTATTCCCACGAACCACTACAGCGATTGCGGCCATTGTGCTTGGCGCGATACAGCGCCTGATCTGCTCGCTGCAAGGCTTTGTCTAGGTCATTCCCGGTTTCGAGCAGGGTCATGCCAACGGACAAACTCAAGTCCAGCTCGGACAAACCAGCGACCTGCACCCGTTCAAACGCCTGACGAATGCGCTCGCAACAATCGAAAAGTTGCGCGCATGTACAACGCGGGATCAACAGCACGAACTCTTCACCACCGTAACGCGCCAGGATGTCGTCTTCCCGCAGACACTCGATCGCGCTGGCAGCGAACGCTTGCAGCACCCGATCACCTGCGGCATGACCATATACATCGTTGACGTGCTTGAAATGATCAAGGTCTATCAACGCCAGCCCCTGGGTGTAATTACCGTCCATCATTTCCAGCTCAAGCGTAGCGATGCGAAGAAAATGCCGGCGGTTGTAGAGATTGGTCAACTCATCGGTGGAAGCCAGTTCTTCGAGTTGAAACATCATGCCGCGCAGGGTGTCCTGGTGCGCCTGCAACGTCACCCGCCGTTGATGCATGCGATGACGCGAACTCTGCACGAAGCGGGCGTATAAGCACAACCAGCACAGCACGACGAAGAGTACACACGTCTGTAAAGCTGCCAGGTTGGGGTCGTGCAAGCGGTGATTCAGGGCATCCCAAAGATTCACGCCAGCAAAACCCAAGAACGCCAGCAAAGCGCAACGGGTGAATATCTTCGGCGTGAGGTGAAAAAGGCCAAAGAGCAGAATCAACACATAGACAATCAGGAACGTGCCCCGGGCGCTGTCGAACTGACCCAAGAGCCAGGTTTGCCAGCCCAGCGCCAGCAATACCTGAAGTTCAGTCAGACTGGGGTCTTTGAAGCGCCGATTGAAGCCGGATAAAAACGTAATGCCCAGCGCCACCAGCATCAGTAATACAAGAGCGATACTGATCCAGGCCACAGACAACGGCGCCTGATAGCAACCTGTCAATATCGCCACCCAGACAAGCGCAATGACCAGCAAATAGGTGCTGACAGCAAGGGTAAAACGCTTCAGCAAGAGTCGCTGTATGATTTTGTCGGTCACTTGATGCTCATCATGCGTAAAAAGGATCCATCCCGTACAGGCAAGATGCCCCGCAGCACCATCCGATGCTCGCGACTAAACGAGTTCCTATCAGACTAATCGGCAAAGCAGGCAGTCTGCCACTGTAGTGCCTACGCTGAAAATTGACTAATCAATTCTAGTGCTCCAGCTGATCAACCACGGCCCCTGCACCTATCTGCTGCACAAAAAATGGACGACCTTCGACTAACGACTGCCGCACAGCGGGTGTACCCACGCTGACCGCAGGTTATACTTCGGCGCCTTTATTTATGCCGACACCGTCGATGTAGACACTCGGCACGCCTGACTAACGCTTAATCAAGACGATTTCGTCAGACCGTAGCGGTACTGTCGAAAACAGCAAATCGTATGTTCCCGCCAAATCAGAGGAGCGCGCCCCCTATGACCGTGATCAAGCAAGACGATCTGATCCAGAGTGTCGCAGACGCCCTGCAGTTCATTTCCTACTACCATCCCGTTGACTTCATCCAGGCCATGCATGAGGCCTATCTACGCGAAGAATCGCCTGCAGCACGCGATGCCATGGCGCAGATCTTGATCAACTCGCGCATGTGCGCGACCGGCCATCGGCCAATCTGCCAGGACACCGGCATCGTCACCGTTTTCGTGCGCGTCGGTATGGATGTGCGCTGGGATGGCGCGACCATGAGCCTGGACGACATGATCAACGAAGGCGTGCGTCGCGCCTACAATCTGCCGGAAAACGTCCTGCGTGCCTCGATCCTCGCCGACCCGGCGGGCGCTCGCAAAAACACCAAGGACAACACTCCGGCAGTCATCCATTACTCCATCGTCCCGGGAAACACCGTGGAAGTGGACGTAGCGGCCAAGGGCGGCGGCTCGGAAAACAAATCGAAGATGGCGATGCTCAACCCGTCCGACTCGATCGTTGACTGGGTACTGAAAACCGTTCCGACCATGGGCGCTGGCTGGTGTCCACCCGGCATGCTCGGCATCGGCGGCACCGCCGAGAAAGCCGCCATCATGGCCAAGCAAGTGTTGATGGACTCCATCGACATCCATGAGCTGAAGAAACGCGGCCCCTCCAACCGTATCGAAGAACTGCGCCTGGAGCTGTTCGAGAAGGTCAACCAACTGGGCATCGGCGCCCAGGGCCTCGGCGGCCTGACCACCGTGCTCGACGTAAAGATCATGGATTACCCAACCCACGCAGCTTCGCTGCCGGTGTGCATGATCCCCAACTGCGCCGCCACCCGTCACGCGCACTTTGTGCTCGACGGTTCCGGCCCTGCTTCGCTGGAAGCACCACCGCTGGACGCCTACCCGGAGATCGTCTGGGAAGCCGGCCCGTCGGCGCGCCGCGTCAACCTCGATACCCTGACCCCCGAAGACGTACAGAGCTGGAAGCCGGGCGAAACCGTCCTGCTCAACGGCAAAATGCTCACCGGTCGCGATGCCGCGCACAAGCGCATGGTCGAGATGCTGAACAGGGGTGAAACACTGCCCGTGGATCTCAAAGGTCGTTTCATCTATTACGTGGGTCCGGTCGATCCGGTACGTGACGAAGTAGTAGGGCCTGCCGGTCCGACTACCGCCACGCGCATGGACAAGTTCACCCGTCAGATCCTTGAGCAAACCGGCCTGCTGGGCATGATCGGCAAATCCGAGCGCGGCCCAGCCGCCATCGAAGCGATCAAGGACAACAAGGCTGTTTACCTGATGGCTGTCGGTGGCGCTGCCTACCTCGTCGCTCAGGCGATCAAGAAGTCGCAAGTGCTGGCATTCCCTGAACTGGGCATGGAAGCGATCTACGAGTTCGACGTCAAAGACATGCCGGTGACCGTTGCAGTCGACAGTAAAGGCGAGTCGGTACACATCACAGGTCCTGCGATATGGCAGAAAAAGATCAGTGAGAGCCTGGCGGTAGAAGTGCAGTAATCGCCAACACCCAACCAAAAAGCCCGGCGCCAAGCCGGGTTTTTTGCATAAGTCGGGCACAAACTTACGACTCAACATTAAATCCAGTGCGTTGGCTGCGCGCCTCCCTGCTTCAGAAAGACGTTGAGATGACGATCGGCAGAACGCGTACTGGTGATAGTGAAATTTATATTGGGTAGAAATAGCCCCTCTTCTTCGGTCATTGAGGTGATTTCCTGAGCGCCGCCCTGAACGATGAAAAGTACCGGAGAAGTGCTGCCTATGAACTCAGAATCATGAAACTTATTTGTGAAGCTTTTGGCAATGGACTCATCTGGCGTAAAGGCGGTAAACCCACTGGTCCTAATCACAACTCCCTCCCTGAAATCCTCAACATGCTTGACTCTGCCCCCCCGATAGAGCTCGCCGCTCATGACATTGCCCAAGGATGCAGTAAACAATCTCGCCATTGAATCGGCCTGCCCCTCATACTTCCCTAACATCTTGATGGCGGGGTCGAACATACCACTCCTACGCGTATGTGTAAGCTTCACCGTCGAGTCGCCATTATTTGTAGAAAGCTCGGCCAGCGCGTTGCCTCCAGCGGTTTTAATCGACAAAGGTGCTGTGGCACTCCCAGAAGTAAAACTTCTGGTTGTATCGTTGATGTAGCGAGCTCCCGCGTTTGTCGACCAAAAAATATGCATCCCTTGCTTTTCATTGGGCGTCATTCCAGCACGATCTTCCGCCAGCATTTTTTGCATTGGGAAAAAATTTTCCGCCGCATACTGCCAAACTTTAGGTCCCCATACCGCTGCACTGTAGGCTTTTTCGGTAGTCCCATGAGTCAGCTTCCGAATTTCTCGGTGCATCCAGCTCTGAGTTTCATTGTTCACCTCTTCACGCATGAAGGGACTCAATACACCTTCCGTACTAAATAGCTTAATCGCTGTTTGTTTAGCGACGGCCCTCAGCTTGCCATTCAATTCAACTGGCTGTAGGCCGTGGGAGTCGAATCTGCTGATTGGCTGATTTCCCACCATCGCATATAGATTCAGACCATAAGCAACGCCAGCAGGGTCGGGATTGATCCACCGAAACAGCCAGGACGCGTAATACCGAACGCCGTAGTAGTAAAGCCCGCTCAGGTCCCGCTCCTGGCCTGAATAACGAACCGTTTTGTACTTGGCTTCAATCGCGTTGCGACCTGCCCACCAGGATGTCCCGCCGAACGGATAATAACTTTCCTGACTGATGAGATTGGCCGCGTCATCCAACTCCAGGGTACTGGAACCCAAGTGATCGCTCAGGCTATAGCGCAGTTGGTCATTGCTCAGACCGGGGGGTTTGCCGTCAACCCAATGTAATACCCGCACGTTATTACGCCCTGCCGACACGCTTATCACGTGTAGGTTTTCTCCGGTCGCCGTATCGGTGCGAACTTCCAGCCCCGGCAAATAACGGACTTCAGCACGATGAGTAACATTGGCGGCCAAGGTAATCCGTACCTTTCGCTGACGTTGCCCTGACCCGTCGTAGAAGTAACATTCGTAGTCATCCTCACTGGCAGTACGTACAACGGTCGTCACCTGCTGCAACTGATTGCGCAGATCCCAGGTCAATGCCTGTCCTTGCAGCAATTGCCGCAGATTGCCATTGGCGTCAAACCCCGCCGCCAGCTCAGCTTCGCCGCAAGCCTGCCCGTCCACCACCGGCAGGCTTCGATTGCTATAACGGGCGGTGACCTGGCGTCGGGTATAGCCCTGGCTGCCAGCATGGGTCAGCGTTTGCAGGTTGCCTCCCGCGTCGTAGTCGTAGCGCTGGGTGTAATTGGCCATTTGCTCAGGATCAGATGCATGAGTCTGAAAACCTGGCAGAAACGGCCCAATCGTCGCATCGATAGCCTCACGCCCATTGGCTTGGATCAGTTGGTAAAGCGTGTCGTAGACATAGGTACTGATAGGATCAATGGCCTGATTGCGGAAATATCTCGTTGTCTGCACAAAGTCCTCAATGCGCAAAATGTTGCCCACAGGATCGTATTCGTAGCTCAGGTCTTGCAGCGCAGCGTTATCAGCCTTGCGAGCCGTAAGCCGCAGCAGGCGCCCGTCGACAGCGTCGTAAGTATTTGCGGTCATCACCCCATTACCGGCAGTCTCGCTTTGGACCTGACCAAAAGCGTTGTATTGAATGTCAGTGACCAGATCCTGCTCAGCCTGCCCGCTCAGTTGCAGGCGGACATTTTTGAGTGCTCCGGCAACCGAGTTGCCAAAGCGCTGGGTATTTCCCTGAGCATCAGTCTGGCTGAGCACTTCGCCCAAGGGAGTCAAACACCGAAGACTGATCTGGCCGTCCACTGCTTCCAGCAATTTGTCGCGATCCAAATCGGCCAACGGCCAATCCGACGGGCTTGGCGATGCCAGAAAACGCTGCTGCTGCCTGATCACCGCGCCTGTCAGCGCGTACTCCTCAAACCAATGGGCACCCGCAGTATCGTCGTGACGAGCTAATTGACCACAGAGGTTGTGATTGGCCGCATCCGCATCGCTGCCTGCATAACTGAATCGCTCACGGGTACGTGATGGCTCATCCTTGCCCTGCTCATGAATGGCCAACGGACGCAGCACATCGTCAAAATCAGTAGAGGTATGCGTGCCGCGTCCGTCCCAGCGCTCAAGTCCCTGCCCTGCTTCACCGTTCAAACCGACATGCCAACCTGCATCAACACTCTCAGTCGATAACACCATGCCGGATAAACTGAAAACCTGGCTCAGATTGAACGGGGTCACGTCGTCGGTTTGAGCCAAGGCAAACAGCCGCGGATCACGGCTGCGCACCGCAAACCCCGCCTCGCTATAGCATTGCCAGGAAATACGGGCTTCTGATGCGCTGTTCGCCTGCGCCCGACAGAACTGGACAACGCGCGTCGTCAGCCCCCGCGGCTCCCGCACCAGCAGCATTGGGGTGTTTGTATGCATCGACATGGCGATCCCCTATTTCATCAGTGTCAGGAATATTAATATTCTTTTCGACTACCGAGAGACTGTGCCAAGCCTGCCTATCACAAACTCTACAACAGAATGCAATTATCACAACTAACAGTAGCCGCCGTTATTCCCAATCGAACTAATCCCTATAGCAAAATATTCCGAAAGGGCGCCGACGCCATCGACATTCAGGCTCATACGGCATAAAAAAACAACATGAAACAAAATAGCTGTAATGCAATACATATTTATATACCGAGGATCAACTCAGGGAATTTAAATAGCGTCTATTCACAACACCAAGGATGGGATTATGAATATATCCAATACGGCCAATACCTGGCTCAGTCAATTCAAAGTCGAAATAACCTCCAGCGCCAACATGGTGTTTGGCAATGGTCGCCAACAGCTTGAGGCCACTGTCATCGTCGCGCCTCGCAACCACGGGACGATTACCGATAAACAGCTGGCCTCTATTGCGCTCGTCACGCTCGACGATGACGGAGTCTACCGCGAGCTCACAGGTGGGCTGAAGGCCTCTCTTAACAGGGACCCTCTCTACCAGTACTTCGCAGACACTGGCTCTGCGCCCAGCAACCTCGAAATCAGGGGGCCGGTCCGACGCAAGCGCTTTTATATTTCGTCTTCACGCACGGGCGGCTCGCTCGACAGGGTGTATGCCCGCATCTCAAAGGATGAAAGCACTTACCACGTGACCGATGGCGGTGCTTTCAACTCGTCAATTATCATCGAGTCCATTACTCCAAGGCGCTATGACGAAAATGACTTCGAGTTGAGTGCAGTGAATGAACTGTCGACAGACCGCGTAGACATGGATCTTTACTACCTGAAGTTCAAAAATCCTCAGTACCAAATCGTCAAATCGACCCCCTACACTGAGTACTACAGCGAACCTTATGACAGCTTTTATAACGACGATTGGTATTACCGTTATTGCTACGAAACAAGGTCGGACGCGGGACAGAACGTTATTGCCTCCTGGTACACCCACTATGCATTCGAGGTCGGCCCAAAAAGAGCGTTCACTGCGGGTACAAATAGCATCACGCTAAACCGCAGGGCCGGACAAATGAACCTCGTGCGCGCGACCACACACGAGGTTTCTTATAACAGGCCGCAGAATGAATCAGAGCGAAGCGTCTGGGGTGTTATCGATCAGTACGGTAATGAAAGAAAGATCGAATTCATTCAGACCGATGAGGGTAATCGCATCGGCTTCAAGCGCTTTGACTAGGATCGCCTGAATCACCTCAAAGCCGTACTTCCCTCAAAAGCGTGCAGGTGTGCTGCGCTGTCATCCAACGTCGCGGCACAGCCATGACTGCACGCTCTTAATTGCAAAACCTGCAAAGGGTAAAACATGTCAACTTATGAAGTTCATTCGCAAGCCAGTAACTTTCTGGGCTTTGTCAAAACCGGTGTCGACCCCAGAACCGGGCAGTTCACACTTGCCATGAGCCTGGCAACTGTGCCCGCCAATAACCTCGCGGGCCCCACTCTCACTCCGACACTTGCTTTCAGTACTCTGGGATCAACGCAAAACCATGGGTTCGGTTTTGGCTGGTCGCTGAATCTGTCAGAGCTTAACCTCAACCCAAATGGCCCCACGTTGCGCCTGACATCGGGCGAGCAATTCGCGGTGGATTGGGAAAGCACAGACTTGAGCGTTGGCGGCAAGCTGACACTGCTCGATTACAAGCTGCGTTCACTGGTGGTCACGCGGCTAACGGACGACAGTTTCAGAGTGGACCTGAAGTCAGGTGAAAGTGAAATTCTCAAACTGCAGGACAGTGGCAATTATCTACTCACCGAGCGGCGTACAGTCGAAGGACGTTGCTTATTCATCGATTGGCTGCCTATCGACAACGGCCACAGCATCATCGAGAAGATTCGCGACGAGACCCGGACACTGCTGCGTATCGTCCGCGAAAATGAAGAAATACATTTCATCAACAACCCGGACAGCGACCTTGGCAGCACCACCATTCGCCTGCTACTAAGCAATGGTCAGCTCAGCAGCGTCTATCTGCCGGAGATTGAGAGGCCCTTCTCGTTTTCTTACGAGACATATCCCGTGGGCCCGGATGCACAACTGCTGTTACCCGTCGAACTCTCAGGGCCGATGGGCGCCTGGGACACCGTGTTGTGGGCAACGGGTGATGACGGCCACCTTATGCCTGCGGGCGCTCCGTTCCCATACCTGCCGCGAGTTGCCGGTTGGACACATTGCGCGGGGGGGCATGGTTGCGAACTCTATCGGACCTACCAATGGATCGGCGAGCATAACTTCCTGGGCTTCGGCAGCGACCAGAGTTTCAATTGGCAGCAGGGGCGTGACAACCTTTATCAGGTCGAACGAGACTACAACTACGAAGTCATCGAAACCCAGCGCGACAACAACGACAAGTTGCTGGCCACCATCACCCGGACCTGGAACAGGTTTCACTTGCAGACCCAAGAGGTGTCCAGGCAAGGCCCGTGCGAAGCACGTGTCGACACACTCTACGGAGTCGATCCGCACCTCACCTGGGAACAGCAACCTGCGTGGTGCCAACTGCCTCACAAAACAGTGACCACCTATATCGATCACAGCCGTATCAATGCACATCGTAGTGAACAGACCCTATATCGGTATGACGACTACGCAAACGTCTTGTACATCCGTTACCCCACAGGCGTAGAAGAGCACAGTGAGTATTACCCCGCGCAGGGAGCCGAAGGCTGCCCCCCCGATGCATTGGGCATGGTCAGGTATCTGAAACAAAATACCGTGATCCCGGCACGCGGGCCAGACGGTGTCGAAAACGAAGCTGCGGTGATCTCGATCAACTACACCTACCAAACACTGGATTCGCTGCTCGAAGACGGCCTGTCACACGCGGTCGTGGTGAGCGAACAAGTGCGTGATACCACGCACGACCGGGTGTTGGAAACCACGCGCCAAAGCTACGTAAAGACCCGTAACGCTCACTATGGCCGGGACGCAGGCTCGATCAATACGCTCAATGGCAGGGCCACCAGCACCTCGTATCATTACGAGATCAACGACAACGGGCTGAAGACTGAGATCACCGTCCATGGCTTCGAAAACGATGCCGAGAACCGCGATATCAGCAGCAGTACTCAATCGCTTCTCACCGGGCTGACCATCCTTGAGCAGAGCAGCACAGGAATGCAAACCCGCTACGAGCACGATGCGCTTGACCGCGTAGTACGCACGGTTGTCGCCCAGGGCAGCGCCTACGAGGCCGCGAACACCACCCGATACCACATCGAAGACGCGTTCGCTTACCAAAACCGTGCAGACGACCAGATCAATCCCGTCCTTATCGAGCAAACCGACGTCACCGGCCAACGCAAGCGCAGTTGGCTCGATGGCGCGGGACGGACCGTGCGTGTCGAACTGGAAGACCTTGATCACGCGCCGGGCGTATTCCATGAAATCGCACGCACCGTTTATGACGCACAAGGTCGTCCGGTTAATCAGCGCGTGCAGGACTGGCTGCCCAACAATCCCCATCCGCTGGTGCGCAACACCCTCACGCGCCATGACGACTGGGGCAATGTCTCAAGCGTGGAAGCGCCAGACGGCGTCATTTCCCACAGCCGTCACGACCCTATATTGCGACGCAACGAGCAGTGGCAGCAAAGCACGAACAAACGCGGCCCACGCAGGGTGACATTGACCAACGTCGCAGGGAGCCCGATTGAACATCAACTGTTTGACGAGGACGATCGCCTGGTTCGCACCACCCAACTGATCCGCGATGGCCTGGATCGGGTCATTGAGGAGCGTATCAAGGTCGATGGGCAACCTAACATCGTCACTCGATCCCGATTTGACGCCTATTCACGCGTGATCGAACGCCAATTGCCGGACGGCACGACCGTCACTTGGCGCTATGCACCCCACAGCGACGCAGACCATCCTGAGTCGATCACCGTCACACCCGCCAAGGAGGCAAACGTATGACTATCGCCAATCCGTTAACCGCCCCACTGGTCATGGGTCGTCAGACCTTCGACGGCCTTGGTCGCCAACGCACTGTCGAATCGGGGGGCCGTACCACCCGGTTTCATTACCGGAAAGACCAATTACCTCCGGCTGCCAACACCCTGCCCGATGGCAAACGGGTCGACTTTACCTATGAGCCTCAACTGGACAATCAACTGCTCGGCATAGCGCCAACAGGTGAAACCGCCCATCGAATCACCTATGACCCGCGCCTCGCCCAACCCATCTCTACCAGCGGGACACTTGGGTCACAACGCTGGAACTACACAGCTTCAGGCCAGACAGACAGCGAAACCTGGGCAGTCGATGATCACGAACACATTACCCAATGGAGGCATTCGCTCAATGGCATGCTGCTCGGCTTCGACGACGCCCAAGGCAATGTCCATGAGCGCCAATACGATGCCTACGGGCGATTGCAGCAGTTGAATATCGGCCCCGTGCAGACCATTTTCAGCTACG
This sequence comes from Pseudomonas sp., assembly GCF_036404235.1. Taxonomy (GTDB): domain Bacteria; phylum Pseudomonadota; class Gammaproteobacteria; order Pseudomonadales; family Pseudomonadaceae; genus Aquipseudomonas. The sequence continues at coordinate 12,022 of NZ_DASWOT010000113.1, read as the reverse complement.
ACGACTTCTCGCGCCCCTCCATGAGCGTTACCCATGATCGGGACAGCGGTCAGCAACTGGTCAAAAGGTTCGCTTATGACACATTGGGACGCGAGCACATCCGCACCTTCGAGGTGACGACCGACGGCAAGCTGCGCACTTTCACCCAGACCCTGGGCTACTGCGCGCTGGACCGAGTGACATCACGCACCTGGGACGATGGCGAGCAACAGGGTCAGGAAACCTTTTCCTACGACCTGCGCGGTCGACTGATTCGCTACACCGCCAACGCCGTCGCCGCGCCTGCCGATCCATTCGGTAACCGCATCGTCGGCCAGGTATTCACCTTCAACGCGCTGGATGGCTATGAAAAGGTTATCAGCCAGTTTGAAGACAATACGCATGACGAAGCGGTGTTCAGCTACGCCGCAAACGACCCTACTCAAGTGGTGCAGGTCACCCATACCCATATGTCTTGGCCCAGCCGGATAAATCTGCGCTACGACGCCTGTGGCCGGGTGATCGAAGACAGCCTCGGGCGCAGCCTCGCCTGGGACTCTCAGGACCGCCTGGTCAGCGTTAGCCAGAAAGGCAAAACCTGCGAATACGGCTACGATCCCAGCGGGAATCTCACCGACCGCCTGCTCGACGGAACCCTGACCCGCAGCTTCTTTAGCAACGGTCAAATGACTCACGAGCAGCGGAGCGATGAAAGCCTGACCTTGATAGGCGATGGCAGCTCGCTGTTTGCGCTGAGCAAGCTTACCGCCGATGTCCGAAAAACCATTCTGCTTGGCACCGATGCACACGGCAGCGTGCATTTCGAAGACGACGGCCAGTTGCGCACCCGCAGATACACCGCGCATGGCGTCGAGCCAGCCGATGACGCTCGCAGCCCGTTCGGTTTTGCCGGTGAACGCGTGGATAACTTCACCGGCTGGTATATCCCCGGTGGATATCGCCCCTATGATCCGATTCTGATGTGTTTCCTCAGTCCCGATAGCGAAAGCCCATTCGGTCGCGGCGGTTTGAATCCCTATGCCTACTGCGGCGGCGACCCAGTGAACCGCGTCGATCCGGACGGCCACAGCTGGACAACCTGGGTGGCGGGCGGCATCGGCATCGCATTGGGCGTCACAGTCATGGTTGCCAGCTTCGGTGTCGCGGCACCTGCCATTGCGTCACTTTACGCCGTGGGCATTTCGGCGCTTACCGCCAGCGGTGCCATGGCCATCGGTGCGGCTACCCTCAGCGCGGTCTCGTTGGGTACCGGCATCGCATCTGTGATTCTGGAAGCCACTGGCAAGGATGAAAAAGCCGCGAGCATTCTCGGCTGGGTGTCCTTGGGAACTGGCCTGTTCACAGGGGGACTTAAGGTGGCGCCCGCCGCAGCTGCCAGGCTGGCAACCAGAGCCGCACGTGTGCCAGGGCGCGCAAGGTCCAGAGTGCTCGGACAGTCGGCCACCACCCGACCTGCTCACCGGATAGGCAAGGCCGATATCCTTTTCGAGAAAAGCCCTGGGGGTAGCGACGTCGCGTTTATCGAGCGACTCTGGGATGACGATTACGCCGCATTCGTGACCCACGGTTCACCTTTTGGGCAACTCATGAACGCCCACGGCAAGGCGGACTCTGCGGCCAATGTCGCCACCCATCTGATTGCCCCCAAACTCGCGGCCATCGGTTATCCGGCAGACCAGAAGATCGTGTTACTGGCTTGCTGGGCAGGAAAAACCGGAGCCGCACAAAACGTTGCCAATGTGCTCAAGCGACCGGTCGAAGCCTATACCAGCAAGATCCACCTGCTCAGTGCTGCCACCCTGCAATCCCCAATGAGAATCACGGGCAAGATGCACGGCGCCGCCACCACTGCACCGGTAACCAGAATTTCAGTATTGAAAAGGGTATTTGCTCACAAACGAGGCCCCTTTACAGATGCCCCTGACTTCGAACTTGCGACAGCCAGGATGTATTACCCATCCTGAGTTATTACCTATCAACTTTTTTCAATGCCTTGAATTAATACCGCCCGCTGCAGGTATTGGTTCGATATCAAAGCCCTCTAGAACCGATCGAAATAAACGTTATCGCCTCTTATTCTAAGAGGCATAACCCTCTGTATTAAGATGATTTAAGGCCCCCTTCGACGTTACCGAGATGAGTTCGCGCAAGGCATTGACGCGCCTCAACTCTGAATCCCAGCTGGCACCGGTCACCTCGATCACCCTGCACATCCTCTACGTAGCGAAAACGGCGGTGTGCTCGGCAAGGCAGATGGCGCGCGGCGCAAGATGCGTGCTCTGACAAAGGACTGAAACACGCCAACACCGAGACTACGGAGAGTCACCGCCATGGAAAACCAACAGCAACAACCCGGTATTTCCGCACCCGCACTGCCCAAAGGTGGTGGTGCCATCCAGAGCATCGGCAAGGGCTGGTCGGCAGTCGGCACCACCGGATCGGCGTCGTTCGACATCAGCTTGCCGATCAGCCCAGGGCGCGGTTATGCGCCAGGTTTAGCCTTGAGTTATCAGAGCACCGTGGGCAACGGTCTGTTCGGATTGGGCTGGAGCCTGAACCTTGGGTGCGTGGCCCGCCGTGCCAGCAAAGGTGTGCCCACGTATACCGATGACGACGTAATGATTGGGCCAAGCGGCGATGTCTGGCTGCCGGAATTGAATGCCGATGAGACCCTCAAGTTCGAGACGGTAAGCAACTACAACGGCCTCGAACTGGATCAGACCTATCAAGTGATTCGCTACTTCGCCCGGATAGAAGACGCCTTCGACCGGATAGAACACTGGCGGCTGAATCCCGGTGATCCTGGCTTCTGGCTGATACATGGCGCGGACGCAAGCCTTGCGCTGTATGGCAAAAACCCAGGATCACGCACGGCAGACCCCACTGACAGCAACCACGTAGCGCAATGGTTGCTGGAAGAAACGATGAACGAGATTGGCGAACACATCCTGTATGAGTACAAACCTGAAGATGAAGTCGGACTGAGCGGCGACCCTAATCGCGACTACATCGCCCAGCGCTACCTGTGGCGAGTGCGATATGGCAATGCGGTGCAATATCCTCATCTCTACCTCTGGACCCCAGACTCGCTGAATGACCTGCAATGGCACTTCGATCTGTTGTTCGATTATGGCGAGCGTGACACTGACAAGGAAAAGGTCCCCACCTATGAAGCGACAACGCTCTGGCCGGTACGCAACGACCCTCATTCCAGCTTTGCCTATGGTTTTGAACTCGGCAATCTGCGCCTCTGCCATCAGGTACTGATGTTTCATCACTTTCCCGATGAGCTGGGTGCAGAGCCAAGGCTGATCAACCGCCTGCTGCTGCAATACAAGACCCTCGCCCTTGGCTACCAAACGCTGAGCGAAGTTCACCACCAAGCGCTGTCTGCACCCTTTTCAAACAACGAAGGGGCACTTGAGTCGCGCCCGCCACTGATTGTGGAGTTCGCTGAATTCAATGTCGGCGAGGGCCGTTTCAGCGAATTCGATGCAATGCCAGGTCTGAACAGCGGCGCGCCGTATCAATTGGTCGACCTGTATGGCGAAGGCATTTCGGGTGTGCTCTATCGAGAGGACAAAAATTGGCTGTACCGCGAGCCGTTACGCGCGGTGGATGCTGATTCGGTGGACGCTGTGACCTATGGCCCATGGCGTGCGTTGCCAGAAATCCCGGTGGCCGATGCTCACGCATCTGTTCGACAAACGTTAACTGACCTGACGGGCGACGGGCGTCTTGACTGGCTGGTTGCCCAGCCTGGCATGGCTGGCGTCTTCACCCTTAACCCGGACAGGACATGGTCCAAATTCGCGACGTTCAATGCCTTTCCCTTAGAGTTTTTCCACCCTTTAGGGCAACTCGCTGACCTGGTCGGTGACGGCCTGTCGGATCTGGCGTTGATAGGCCCGCGTAGCGTGCGCTTGTATGCCAATCGACGCGCGGCAGGTTTCGCCCCCGGTCTAGATGTCGACCATAGCGACGCGAACGACCGGTTGCCGCTGCTCAGCGACAGCCCCAACGAACTGGTCGCCTTCAGTGATGTACTGGGTACGGGCCAACAACATTTGATCCGCATCCGTCATAACGAGATCCGGTGCTGGCCCAATCTGGGACACGGGCGCTTTGGCACCGGCAAGCTGTTCGCCAAGCTGCCATTTACCTATGAGGCGTTCGACAGTGCCAGCGTCAGGTTGGCCGACCTGGACGGTTCGGGCGCTACGGACTTGCTGTATCTGGAAGCAGACCGCCTGCGTATTTTCATGAACCGTGGTGGCAATGGACTCAACGAACCCTTCGACCAGGTGTGGCCGGACGGCGTGCGTTATGACCGCTTTTGTGAGGTAAGCGTTGCGGACCTGCAGGGCCTTGGCTGCTCAAGCGTGGTGCTCACCGTGCCGCACATGCAGCCTCGCCACTGGCGTTTCGATTACCCAGCCGTCAAGCCTTACCTGCTGACATTGACCAATAACTACATGGGGGCAATAAGTACGGTCGAGTACCGCAGCTCGGCCCAAGAGTGGCTGGACGAGAAGCGTGCATTGCTCGACAACCACGCACAGCCCATATGTGAACTGCCCTTCGCCCTGCATTTGGTGGTCAGACAGACACAACTGGACCAAATCACCGGCAACCGATTGAGTCAGCATTTCCAATACCGACACGGCTATTACGACGGCCATGAACGAGAGTTTCGTGGGTTTGGGTTGCTGATTCAGTCCGACACAGAGCTACCAACAGAGTCTGAGGACGAGGGTTTCACCGCGCCGGTGATCACCAAAACATGGTTCCACACCGGACGATTCCCCGAGAGCACGCCCAGCGACTGCAACGACAGCGACCCAGACGCTCGGCCATTAGGCGCCCACCTGCTGACACGTTACGACGCCGCCAGTCTGACCGACTCGATCATCACCGACGCCGATCAAGCCACCCTGCGCGAGATGGCCCGTACCCTCGCAGGCTCCGTGCTGCGCACCGAGGTGTTCGGCCTGGATGGCGACGAGGCGCAATCGGTGCCTTATTCGGTACAAACGTCACGTTATCTGGTCCGCCAACTTGAGGCTGTCGGCCCTTCTCGGCCTTACGCAAGGATGCTGCCGCGGGCCTTGGAATCCATCAATTATCACTACGAGCGACAAGCTGATGACCCGCTGTGCGCACACAGCCTGAGCCTTGCCTGGGATGCCTTCGGTGCGCTGACCCATGGTGTGACGGTGAACTACGCAAGACGCAAAAAAGCAGGCGATGCCCCACCGTTCGAGGACGAGTACCAACAAACCTGGTGGCAGGCGTCACACGACGATGCGCAGCAATGTTTCTATCTGCAGGAAGCCCGCGCTGAATTCATCCATCTGGACGCCGCCCAAAGTTGGCGCCTGGGGTTGCCGTACCGGCAACGTAGCAACGCCATGGTCGTGCCCGCAACAGCACTGGCGCCTGAGGACATCGGCTACGAAAAATTCATTGATCCGAAGGGTAAGCTCGCTGCCCTGCCACGCACGTTGACCGGACTTTCGGTGCAGCGCTACCTGAGTTGCGGTGATGGCGAGGCGACGTTTATAGCGCTGGCGGATGCCACCGAAACCGCAGAGCTCGATGACCATGCGCTAACCGCCTATGACCGGGTCATGACGCCCGAAGAGCTGACAACAAAGCTTTTGGAGGTCGGGTATGAGCGCATGCCAAGCTTCCTGCCTGATGATGACCTCAACCTGTGGTCGATCAAGCGAGGCTTCAACACCTATGCGGGCGCCGAAGATTTTTACAGCATCGCCACCTTCAGGCCAACGCGCAGCCATGGCTGGAGCAGTGTCGAATACGACGCCTATCACCTGGCGGTGACCCGCCTGACCGATCCTGCAGGCTGTGCGACATCAGCGACCTACGACTACCGCACGCTACAACCGCGACGCATCGTCGACCCTAACCAGAACACCCAGGAAGCAGCCTACGACGCCTTTGGCATGCTGCGCGCCACCAGCTTCTATGGCACCGAACTGGGCGAGGATGTTGGTTTCGACCCCATCGATGAAGCCCTTTTGAATTCGATATCACCACGCAGTGCGGTCCATAAGCCCGATGAAACCCTTGGCAACCTCGCCAGCGTTCACTGCTACGACGCGTTCAGTTGGATGAACGGCGAAGAGCCGGCATACGGCGTGACGCTGCTAGCAGACCGTTACCCTGGCGATCCGGAAAAACAGACCCGAGTCTCACTGGCGTCATTCGACGGTTTTGGTCGTACGTTGCAGACCCGACAATGGGTGGAGGCTGGTCAGGCATTCCAGGTTAATAACGATGGCTCACTGAGCATTATCGACGGCAAACCCGTCGTCGTGGAGGCGTCGCCGCGCTGGCGCGTCAGCGAGCAAGTGGAATACAACAACAAGGGGTTGGCAGTCAGAGTCTATCGGCCTTATTTCTCCAATAATTCCTGCTACGTCAACGATGCTTCGTACCGACAATGGGGGTTCTTCGACAAGCAATTTTACGACCCCCTCGGCCGCCCAACGATCACCGTAACCGCAAACGAGTGGATGCGCCGACAAACCTACCTGACCTGGTACACCATCAGCGAGGACGAAAACGATACGGCAGAGGAAGTGCTTGCGCTCAGGGCCGCGAGCCAAAAATGAAGAGTTGTCTGCATGGGCAAACGCCAACGCTGAGCATCATCGACAGTCGCAGGTTAGCTGTGCGCCGGGTAGCCTTTCATCGAGTGCTCGCCGATGACGTGCCAACACCAAGGATCATTCGCAGAGATTATGACCTGGCGGGAAGACTGAACGCAGAGTGGGACGCGCGCTTGTGGGCGCGCATGGAGAAAGGCGAAACGTTAAAACCGAACCTGCTCACGCTGTACAGCTTGTCCGGCCACCCGTTACTGACCGAAAGCGTAGATGCCGGGTGGCGACTGGCGTTACCGGGTGGTGCGGGCCAAACCTTGATAGAACGCGATGGCAGAGGTCTTGAGCGCCTGATCGAGTACGACGCTCTATTGCGCCCCGTTTCCATCACTGAACAGGATCAGGTTGTCGAACGCCTCACCTACGGCAGCGCGGATGGCGCTGGCAATAACAGTTGCAATCAACTGGTGCGTCATGACGATACCGCAGGCTCTCGGTATCTGCCGGAATATGGGCTATCGGGTTCAGCGCTCCTAGAAACTCGTCATTTCCTGCTTGATCCGGCATCCCCCGATTGGCCAATAGAAGTGGCTGAACGCACTGCATGGCTGGAGGTTGGCGGCCTGACGACCGAAAGAGCATTCAATGCACTGGACGAACCCATCAGACAAACCGATGCCATGGGCAACACCCAACGTTTTGCTCATACAGCGGCGGGGCAGTTAAAAGAAACATGTGTGCAATTGGCTGATGCGGATGCTCACATAACGTTGGTCAGTGATATCCACTACAACGCCTTCGATCAGGTAGACAGCGAGACGGCTGGCAACGGCGTGCTCAGTCATTCGCTTTACGACCCACATGATGGTCGACTGATCGAACTCAGCGCAGCCCTGGGCAACGCTCAGCCGTTGCAACACCTCAAATACAGTTATGACCCGGTCGGCAATATCGTGCAAATCGAAGATGCCACGCAACCAGTGCGTTACTTCGCCAACCAGCGCATCGAACCGATCAACCAGTACCACTATGACACTCTGTATCAACTGATCGAAGCCACTGGCCGTGAAGTCAAAACCGGCACCTGCCAGGGACCGGCGCTGCCTGATCTGCAAAAACTGCCTCCCGATCCAAACCAGATGGCCAACTACACCGAAACCTTCGACTACGATGCTGGCGGTAACGTGCTGAAAATGCGCCACGTCGGCGCACAGTCCTTTACCCGCATGATGCGGGTAGCCGCAGACAGCGATCGCAGCCTGCTCGATGGACAAGGAGCAGTGGATTTCGAGAAAAGCTTCGATGCCAACGGCAATCTTCAGCAACTGGTGCGCGATCAGGATTTGAGCTGGGATGTGCGCAATCAACTGCGCCAGATTACGACCGTTCAACGTGACAGTGAGCCAAACGATGAGGAAACCTTCATCTATGACGGCAATGGCCAGCGCTGCCGCAAAATCAGCAGCACTCATACCTCCGGCCGCACCCTGATCAACGAAGTGCGCTATTTACCCAATCTGGAAATACGCACCAGCGCAAACGGCGACATCCTCCATGTCATCACCGCTCAAGCTGGGCGTAACAGCGTGCGCGTGCTGCATTGGCAGGCTGGCAAACCGAGCGACATCAGCAACGATCAGTTGCGCTACAGCCTGAGTGATCATTTGGGTTCGAGCACTCTGGAACTGGACGAGCAAGCAGGCTTGATCAGCCAGGAAACTTATTACCCCTACGGTGGAACGGCTTGGTGGGCGGCACGTTCGGCATTGGACGCCAAGTACAAGACCGTCCGTTACTCAGGTAAAGAACGAGACGCAACAGGGCTTTATTACTATGGTTTCAGGTATTACGCGCCCTGGTTGATGCACTGGATTAATCCGGACCCGGCAGGGGTGATCAATGGTCTCAATATCTATTGCTTTGTCGCCAATACACCCACCTGTTACAAAGATACAGACGGGAGATTGTATGAAGGAGGTAACGACGACATCGAACGCGTATTTGAACGCAGCGGTGGACCTATCACTCACAGGGGGCTTGCTGAGTTTACCGCCCCACAAAGACACTCCATCCGTTCAGCATTATTCGAAGCTCAAACGATGCACGAAGACGCGCTAACGATGATTAGTCAATTTCCAGAGCATAGCGCCCCTGTCCTGCGCAGTTACTTTGGGGCACATCACGAAAATACAGACATTCAGAACACTATTATCAACACGTGGACAAGAACCAGGGACCTGCTCCATGACTATCAGGGACACTGGGGGCAAGCAAAATTTATTGGCCTGAGCCAGCACCGCGGTCTTGCCAGCATCATCCCCGGAGATTTTCATGGTCGTATCTCACTCAACATTGAGAGTTTAGATGAGCCTGACTTGCCCGTGACCTTGTCCCATGAAGCTTCTCATTTAGGCAGAGTCAACAGAATCAGAACGGTGGGCCCCGCGACCCAAGACTATTGGTATCTGTTCCGAAGCGGATTACCCTCTCTATTGCCAGGTAGAACTCTGCCCTATGAAGATCCGTACCAGAACGTATCCGAGATCATCGTTGGCGGCGGATTGAACACTGATTATTTTTCTCGTTTCCCCGAGATAGAACATAATTTCATATCAAGAGTAAGGGATCATCACTCTGGACCTGAACCTATTCAAAACTTAAGCGACTCCATTGCTGTGTTCAATCGAAACAGCAACATAGCGACTGCAATGGCCGTTGAAAATGCCGATAGCCTTGCATTGGCTGCAAACAACCTTCATAGAATATATCGAGGTGTACCCCCATCGAGCCTTTAATCACCCCTTGGGGGTCACACGAAGTTTGAGCTGACAATTGCCCGCGCGATATACACTCAGCAAGCACTCACTTGCCCACCGCACGCACCACACTCAACTCCGGCGCCGTGCTCCGGCGCTGGCTCAAATACCGCGTACAACTCACCCGCAAGAACGAAGCAAAATTCACCACTTCGCCATTGAACCCCATGACCTCCTCATACAACTTGGTTATCAGTTGATTGGTGGTCATACCGTCATGCTCGGCGATCTCGGACAAAATATCCCAAAACTGATTCTCCAGCCTCAAGGTCGTCACTACGCCGCAAATGCGCAGGGAGCGCGAGCGTGACTCGTAGAGGATCGGATCGGCTTTTACGTAGAGTTCGCACATGGTTTATTCGCCTCGCTCGGAAACCTCGATTGGCACAACTGACGTCCTCGCGAACAGCTTGCTCGCGAAAACGTCGTTTCAGCCACCGTGTTTAAAGAATGATTTGCGTGCCCAGCACTTTCAAAAAAGCCGCCAACCACGCCGGGTGCGCAGGCCATGCCGGGCCGGTCACCAGGTTGCCGTCAGTGTGCGCCTCATCCATGCCGATCTCGACGTACTCGCCGCCCGCCAGTCGCACTTCCGGCGCGCAAGCAGGATAAGCACTGCACGACTTGCCTTTGAGTACGTCGGTTGCCGCCAGTAACTGCGGGCCATGACACACCGCTGCGATGGGCTTATTGTCACGGCCAAACTCGCTAACCAATTCCAGAACCCTTTCATTCAAGCGCAGGTATTCGGGTGAACGACCACCGGGCACCAACAGCGCGTCATAGTCTGAGCTCTTCACGTCATCGAAACTGAAGTTCAGGGCAAAGTTATGCCCCGGCTTTTCACTGTAAGTCTGGTCGCCTTCGAAATCATGAATCGCGGTACGAATCGTCTGCCCCTTGGTCTTGCCTGGGCACACGGCATGCACGGTATGACCCACCATTGACAGCGCCTGGAACGGCACCATCACTTCGTAATCTTCGACGTAGTCGCCAACCAGCATAAGAATCTTCTTCGCCGCCATGACCTGTGTACTCTTCGTGGGTGATTGTCTGATGGGCGCAGTATCAAGCCACATCCAAAACAGCGGGTAACAGCCTAGTACTACACGCAGACCGCGTGGAAACGGACGGACAGATGGATGAGGTCAAACATCAACCGCCTGTCTCTGCGCCCCTGCTTATAAGCATATGGGCGCGGATCTCTCCTACGCTCAAAGCATCGATACATGACACGGACGTCAACCTTGTGAGCATGCATAGCCATACGCCAAAACTTCACGTGAATGACCCAAGGGACTTATCGATCCGCGAAGTCGCGTATCTGCGCAAGGCCGAACACACCTCGCCCGAAACACAAGTGACCCGCCACATGTGGGATTGTGCAGGCCGAAATGTTGCCGATTGGGATCCACGCCTGTGGGGGACCGCACCGCGACCAAACACCTGGGCGATCCACAGTCTATCGGGGCAAACACTACTGGAAGACAGTGTCGACGCAGGCTGGCAGCTAAGCCTGACAGGTGCAAGCGGTGAGCTTCTGACTCGTTGGGATGGCCGTGGCAACCAGCAACACATCGAATACGATCACTTGCGACGCCCGACGGCGATCAGCGAAATCGCCACAGACGGCTTGCCTTCAACCGTGGAGCGCTTCATCTACGGCGGCCCGGACGCGTCGACCGAGAATCAGTGCAATCGCTTGATCCGTCACGACGACACCGCAGGCGCACTCCAACTGCCCAGCTATGGCTTGCACGGCTCGCCATTGTGCGAAATACGTCAGTTTCTACTCAAGCCTGAAACGCCTGACTGGCCGATCAATGTGCCAGAACGTGACGAATGGCTGGAGGCACAAACATGGACCAGCAGGTGGCAGTTCAACGCCTTGGCCGAAACAGTCGAGCAGACCGACGCCAGAGGAAATACCCAGGCGCTCTTACACACGGTGGCCGGACAATTGAGCGGTGTAACGTTGCAGTTGATGGGTGAAAGCCAGTCACTACTGCTGGTCAGCGACGTGCAGTACAACGCCTTCGGCCAGCTCGAACAGCAAACCGCTGGCAACGGCACAACCAATCAGTACGTGTACGAGCCCCGTCAGGGTCGGTTGGTTGAACTGCGCACAGGCCTTGCCGACGAAACCGCTTTGCAGGATCTGACCTACGCCTATGATCCGGTCGGCAACATCATCGAGATCGAAGATCGCGCACAAAACACGCGCTTTTTTGCCAACCAGAAAATCGAGCCGATTAACCGTTATTGCTATGACAGCCTGTATCAACTGATCCAGGCCAGCGGATGGGAAGTCTCGACTGGCCCCAGTCACGGGCCTGCCCTGCCCGACTTACAAACACCGATTGCCGATCCTAACAAGTTGAGCAACTACACCCAGACTTACAGCTACGACGCAGGCGCAAATCTGCTGCAAATGCGGCATGTCGGCGCCCAGTCATTTACCCGCACGATGGAGGTGGCGACGGACAGTAATCGCAGCCTGCCCGATGGCGATACATCGCTGGATTTGACTACCGGCTTTGACGCCAACGGCAATCTCCAGGAGCTTGTACGCGGCCA
>NZ_DASWOT010000112.1:0-36236 GCF_036404235.1 Pseudomonas sp. | reverse complement strand
TGTTGTTCGAAAGACGACCCAGCCAATCTGCGAGGCGTTTGCCAGGGACAGCGAGAATGCCGGTATTGCCTTCCTTGATCGCCCGTTGGGCGTCTGTCGCGTCTTTGTGTTCCACGACGGCGCTGACGCGGCCCTGCTCATCGCGAACGATGCGGCCGTAACCGGTGGGGTCATCAAGGGTCACGGTCAGCAAACCTAACTGGTTTGCGTTGACCAATTTGAGCAGTCGTTGCAGGGTTTGGACTTCGATCAGCGGAACATCGCCGTAAAGGATCAATACCGTGTCGGCGGTCAAGGCAGACACCGCCTGAGCAACGGCGTGGCCAGTGCCCAGTTGTTTGTCTTGCAGGACAAAATTCAAATCGTCTGCGGCGAGCCGTTCACGCACGATGTCCGCACCATGACCAATGACCACATGGATCCCCTGGGGACTGAGCTGTCGGGCACTGTGGATAACATGGCCGAGCATAGAGTCGCCTGCCACGGGGTGAAGCACTTTAGGCAACGCCGAACGCATGCGGGTGCCTTGGCCGGCGGCGAGAATGACGATATCGAGGGACATAACGGAAGTTCCAACAGAGCGAGCCCAGGCTTGGGGTCTAAACCGGGCCGAGCTGATCCTGAAAAAAGAAAAAGGGTAGCCGAGGCTACCCTTTTACTCAATTGCGCATGACAACCGACGACCTTAGCCGCCGAATTTCTTGCGAATTTGCTGGATGGTACGCAGCTGAGCTGCGGCCTCGGCCAGACGTGCAGCGGCAGATCCGTAGTCGAAATCTGCGCCTTTCTCGCTCAGCGCCTTCTCGGCAGCCTTAACGGCTTCCTGAGCAGAGGCTTCGTCCAGATCAGCAGCGCGTTGCACGGTATCGGCAAGCACTTTGACCATGTTCGGCTGAACTTCGAGGAAACCACCGGAGATGTAAAACACCTCGGCTTCTCCACCCTGCTTGATCAGACGGATCGGACCCGGTTTCAGATCAGTGATCAGCGGTGCATGACCTGGAGCGATACCGATATCACCCAGGTTACCGTGCGCAATCACCATCTCGACCAGGCCGGAGAAAATTTCCCCTTCCGCACTAACGATATCGCAATGGACTGTCATAGCCATTTGCCTGCCTCAACCTGATTAGCGCCCGTTACCGGGCGCCGGGGGTTACAGTTTCTTGGCTTTCTCGATCGCTTCTTCGATGCCACCGACCATGTAGAACGCTTGTTCTGGCAGGTGGTCGTAGTCACCGTTCAGGATGCCTTTGAAGCCAGCAATGGTGTCTTTCAGGGAAACGTATTTACCCGATGCACCGGTGAAGACTTCAGCCACGAAGAACGGCTGCGACAAGAAGCGCTGGATCTTACGCGCGCGGGATACCAACTGCTTGTCGGTTTCCGACAGCTCGTCCATACCCAGGATCGCGATGATGTCTTTGAGCTCTTTGTAACGCTGCAACACGTACTGAACGCCGCGAGCGGTGTCGTAGTGTTCCTGACCGATCACGTTCGGGTCCAACTGGCGCGAAGTCGAGTCCAATGGATCGACCGCTGGGTAAATACCCAGAGAAGCGATGTCACGGGACAGAACGACAGTGGCGTCCAAGTGGGCGAAGGTGGTCGCTGGCGACGGGTCGGTCAAGTCGTCCGCAGGTACGTATACCGCCTGGATCGAAGTGATAGAGCCTTCTTTGGTCGAAGTGATACGCTCTTGCAGCACGCCCATCTCTTCGGCCAAGGTCGGTTGGTAACCCACTGCCGAAGGCATACGGCCCAGCAATGCGGATACTTCAGTACCGGCCAGCGTGTAACGGTAAATGTTGTCGATGAACAACAGAACGTCGTTACCTTCGTCACGGAACTTCTCGGCCATGGTCAAGCCAGTCAGGGCTACGCGCAGACGGTTACCCGGCGGCTCGTTCATCTGACCGTAAACCAGTGCCACTTTGTCCAGAACGTTGGAGTCCTTCATCTCGTGGTAGAAGTCGTTACCCTCACGAGTACGCTCACCCACACCGGCGAACACGGAATAACCGCTGTGCTCGATGGCGATGTTACGGATCAGTTCCATCATGTTTACGGTCTTGCCGACACCGGCACCACCGAACAGACCGACTTTACCGCCCTTGGCGAACGGGCAAACAAGGTCGATAACCTTGATACCGGTTTCCAGCAGGTCGTTGCCGCCTGCCTGGTCAGCGAAGGAAGGCGCCGGACGGTGAATGCCCCAACGCTCTTCGGTGTCGATCGGACCTGCTTCGTCGATCGGGTTACCGAGGACGTCCATGATACGGCCCAGGGTCGCTTTACCGACCGGTACCGAGATGGCTGCGCCGCTGTCGATAACGTCCAGACCGCGCTTCAAGCCTTCGGTAGAACCCATTGCAATGGTACGAACCACGCCGTCGCCCAGCTGCTGCTGAACTTCCAGGGTAGTTTCCGCGCCTTGTACCTTCAGCGCGTTATAGATGCTCGGTACGCTATCGCGTGGGAATTCCACGTCGATCACGGCGCCGATGATTTGAACGATACGTCCGCTACTCATTAGCTGGTTCCTCTGAATTTTGAACCGTTAAACCGCGGCAGCGCCGCCGACGATTTCCGAGATCTCTTGAGTGATCGCTGCCTGACGCGCCTTGTTGTAGATCAGCTGCAAATCGCTGATCAAATCACCGGCGTTATCTGTGGCGTTCTTCATTGCGATCATCCGCGCGGCCTGTTCAGCTGCGTTGTTCTCGACCACCGCCTGATAAACCTGCGACTCCACGTAACGTACCATCAAGCCGTCCAGCAGCTCTTTGGCGTCGGGTTCGTACAGGTAATCCCAGTGGTGCTTGAGTTCTTGATCCTGGGTTGCCACCAACGGAATCAACTGCTCGACCGTTGGTTGCTGGGTCATGGTGTTGATGAACTTGTTGGATACCACGGACAGGCGATCAATACGGCCATCCAGGTAGGCATCCAGCATCACCTTGACGCTGCCGATCAAATCGTTGATCGACGGCTCTTCGCCCAAGTGGCTGATCGCAGCGACGACGTTACCGCCGAAGTTGCGGAAAAACGCCGCACCTTTGCTGCCGACCACGCACAGATCGATCTCTACGCCGTTTTCACGGTTCTTCGCCATGTCCTTGACCAAAGCCTTGAACAGGTTGGTATTCAAGCCACCACACAGACCACGGTCACTGCTCACTACGACATAGCCGACACGCTTAACATCGCGGTCGAGCATGAACGGGTGGCGGTATTCCGGGTTAGCGTTGGCAAGATGACCAATCACCTGGCGGATACGCTCCGCGTAAGGACGGCTAGCAGCCATGCGCATTTGAGCCTTGCGCATTTTACTGACCGCCACTTTTTCCATGGCGCTGGTGATCTTTTGCGTGCTTTTGATGCTCGCAATCTTACTGCGAATCTCTTTTGCGCCTGCCATGTAACACCTATCAGGTTAGCAAGCGGGAGCCTCGCGGCTCCCGCTGCGGCTTACCAGGTTTGGGTGGCCTTGAACTTCTCGATACCGGCTTTGAGGCCAGTGTCGATTTCGTCGTTGAAGTCACCCTTCACGTTGATCTTCGCCATCAAATCGGCGTGATCGCGGTTGAAGTAAGCAATCAGCGCTTGTTCAAAGCTACCAACTTTGGCGATTTCAACGTCAGTCAGGAACCCACGCTCAGCGGCATACAGCGACAGCGACATGTCAGCGATCGACATTGGCGCGTATTGCTTCTGCTTCATCAGCTCGGTAACGCGCTGACCATGTTCAAGCTGCTTACGGGTCGCTTCGTCCAGGTCAGAAGCGAACTGGGCAAATGCGGCCAATTCACGGTACTGAGCCAGAGCGGTACGGATACCACCGGAAAGCTTCTTGATGATCTTGGTCTGAGCGGCACCACCCACACGGGATACCGAAACACCGGCGTTCACTGCCGGACGGATGCCGGAGTTGAACATCGCCGATTCCAGGAAGATCTGACCGTCGGTGATGGAAATCACGTTGGTCGGAACGAACGCGGAAACGTCGCCAGCCTGGGTTTCGATGATCGGCAATGCGGTCAGCGAACCGGTTTTGCCAGTCACTGCGCCTTTAGTGAACTTCTCAACGTATTCTTCCGAAACGCGGGACGCGCGCTCCAGCAAACGGGAGTGGAGATAGAACACGTCGCCTGGATAAGCTTCACGGCCTGGTGGACGACGCAGCAGCAGGGAAATCTGGCGGTAAGCCACTGCTTGCTTGGACAGATCGTCATAAACGATCAGCGCATCTTCACCGCGGTCGCGGAAGTATTCACCCATGGTGCAACCGGAGTACGGTGCCAGGAACTGCAGCGCCGGGGATTCGGACGCACTGGCGGCAACGATGATCGTGTTGGCCAGAGCACCGTTTTCTTCCAGCTTGCGAACCACGTTGGCGATGGTCGATTGCTTCTGACCGATGGCTACGTAGACGCAGAAGATGCCGCTGTTTTTCTGGTTGATGATCGCGTCGATCGCCAGAGCGGTTTTACCGATCTGACGGTCACCAATGATCAGCTCGCGCTGGCCACGGCCGACAGGAATCATGGCGTCGACAGCCTTGTAGCCAGTCTGTACCGGCTGGTCTACCGACTTACGCCAGATAACGCCCGGGGCGACTTTTTCTACAGCGTCGGTCTCGGTGTTGTTCAGCGGACCTTTGCCATCGACAGGATTACCCAGTGCATCGACAACGCGACCCAGCAGTTCCTTACCAACCGGAACCTCCAGGATACGGCCAGTACACTTGGCGCTCATGCCTTCAGCCAGACTGGTGTAAGCGCCCAGTACAACGGCACCCACAGAGTCTTGCTCAAGGTTCAGCGCCATACCGTAGACGCCGCCCGGGAACTCGATCATTTCGCCGTACATAACGTCGGCCAGACCGTGAATCCGCACGATACCGTCAGACACGCTGACGACGGTGCCTTCGTTACGGGCTTGGGAAGTCACATCGAGCTTGTCGATGCGACCCTTGATGATTTCACTTATTTCGGAAGGATTGAGTTGCTGCATTGCTCTGCTGCCCCTTCAAACTCAAGATTTCAATGCTTCGGTCAGTTGCGCGAGTTTGCCGCGAACTGAACCATCGATAACCAGGTCGCCGGCGCGAATGATGACACCACCAATCAGGGTGGCATCCTCCGCAGCGTGCAGGCGCACTTCCCGGCCGAGCCGTGCACTGAGAACCTTGGCGAGTTTGTCTTGCTGTTCTTGGTTCAATGCAAAAGCACTGGTCACATCCACATCTACCGACTTTTCCTGCTCAGCCTTGTACAGGTCGAACAGCTCGGAGATCTCCGGCAAAAGCGGGAGACGGTCGTTTTCAGCAACGACATGGATGAAATTCTGTGCCTTGGCATCGAACTTGTCGCCGCACACTTCAATAAAAGTGGCGGCCTTGTTTGCGCTCGTCAGTCGCGGGGCCTTGAGCACACGCTGCATTGTGTCGTCTTGCGACACTGCAGCAGCCAGGCCGAGCATGGCTGACCAATTGGCCAGCTGCTGGTGCGCCTGTGCATGCTCGAAGGCTGCCTTAGCGTAAGGTCGGGCCAACGTGGTCAGTTCTGCCATGATCGCCCTCGCTTAAATTTCTGCAGCCAGTTTATTAACCAGCTCCGCGTGCGCGTTTCGATCGATTGTGGCACCCAGGATCTTCTCTGCACCATTGACTGCCAAGCTACCCAATTGGGCGCGCAGCGCGTCTTTGACACCGTTCAGTTCCTGCTCGATCTCGGCCTGAGCCTGAGCCTTGATGCGGTCAGCTTCAACGCGAGCCTGTTCCCGGGCTTCGTCGACAATCTGAGTACCGCGCTTCTTGGCCTGCTCAATGATTTCAGCTGCCTGAGCTTTCGCTTCGCGCAGTTGTTGACCCGCTTTATCTTGGGCCAACTCCAGGTCGCGAGCTGCTCGGCTGGCAGCGTCCAATCCATCCGCAATCTTCTTCTGACGTTCGTGCAAAGCCGCGATGACCGGAGGCCACACGAACTTCATGCAGAACAGCACAAAAATGAAGAACGCAACGGACTGGCCAATCAGGGTTGCATTAATGTTCACGCCAACACCTCGCTCGTTCGTTGTCCATCACACCAATCAACTCGAAAATTCGAGTGATTAGCCAGCGAGTTGACCAACGAAGGGGTTCGCAAAAGTGAAGAACAGAGCGATACCAACACCGATCATGGTCACGGCGTCGAGCAGACCAGCCACGATGAACATCTTGACTTGCAGCATTGGAACCATTTCTGGTTGACGCGCAGCGCCTTCCAGGAATTTACCGCCCAGCAAGCCGAAACCGATTGCAGTACCCAGTGCGCCCAGGCCAATCAGCAGTGCAACAGCGATAGCAGTTAGACCAACTACAGTTTCCATCTTTCCTCCCGACTTTTACGTCGTATTGGTTAGGTTTTCTTAGATTAAAGCGATAAAACAAAATCGTTTCTTACATCAAGCCCTCGCGGGCATCCCCTCACGCGAGCAAGGGGATCATCAGACACGCCAGGCGAGTCTTAATGGTTATCCTCGTGAGCCATCGAAAGATAGACGATGGTCAGCATCATGAAGATGAACGCTTGCAGGGTGATGATCAGGATGTGGAAGACAGCCCACGCCCACTGCAGAATCACGCCCAGACCGCTGAGCCAGAGCAGCCCACTGCCAAACATGACGGCGATCAGGATAAACACCAGCTCACCAGCGTACATGTTGCCGAACAGACGCAGAGCCAAAGAAACCGGTTTGGCAATCAGAGTCACGAATTCAAGCAGGAAGTTCACAGGAATCAATAGCGCCTGGACAAGAATGTTCTTGCTGCCAAACGGGTGCAGGGTCAGTTCGCCAATGAAACCGCTGATGCCCTTGACCTTGATGCTGTAAAAAATGATCAGTGCGAAGACCGACAATGCCATACCGATGGTTGCGTTAGGGTCAGTGGTCGACACTGCGCGGAACGGAATGTGATGGTCGCCGGAAATCATCACGGCTAGCTGCGGAATCCAGTCGACCGGGATCAGGTCGATGGCATTCATGAGGAACACCCAGACGAAAATGGTCAGGGCCAAAGGCGCGATCACGGCGCTACGGCCATGGAAACTGTCTTTCACGCTGCCATCGACGAACTCGATCATCACTTCAACGAAGTTCTGCAGAGCGCCCGGTTGGCCGGAGGTCGCCTTTTTGGCGGCCAGACGGAAGATAAGAATGAAGATCAGACCCAGAGCGACCGACCAACCCAAGGTATCGAGGTGGAAAGCCCAAAAGCCCATTTCTTTTGCTTGTGCCGCGGAATGGGCGAAACCCCAACCGCCGTCAGGCAAATGACCGAAGGTCAAGTTCTGCAAGTGGTGCTGGATATAGCCCGAAGCTGTTTGCTCTGCCATGTTTGCCTCAAACGCCCTAAGGTCTCGAAAGTCTTGTTTTCATAAGCAGGGGTGCGAACCAACTGACCAACTGGGTCAGGATGAACACTCCAAAAACCGCCAGCGGTGCCAGCGGCTTCACGCCTGCAAAAGTCAGTGCAAATAGCACTGCTGTAAAAATCAGTTTGCCCGCCTCGCCAGCATAAAAAGACCGAACGATGGCCTGCGCTGCTCTAGCCCCGGAGAACCGGAATGCCTTATGAGCAAAATACAAATTGGGCAGCCAAGCTATCAGGCCTCCGCATAGCCCTGAATATCCAGCTACCACCCCGTGCCACTGCCACAACGCCAAAGCGGCCAACAGCAGCATGACACCTTGAGCCAGTAACACTGGAAAAACCGCCAGGCGATGGAATGGCAACCTGTTCGGCATGCGTGTTTCCATCACAATTGCTCCCCGCGCGTCGGCGGCCAAAATCAATAACTTGGCATAATTTGTGCCGACAAAATGCGCGCAGAGTATAGGGGCGGTTAAGTCCCTATTCAACTGCTGGGTAGTGATTTCCGACTACACGCTACACAGCAATCGTTTCAGCGGATGTGAGCGAGTACACCTTGCAACTCATCCAGTGAGTTATAACGGATGACTAACTGGCCTTTTCCCTTCTGACCGTGGCGAATCTGCACTGCAGAGCCTAGCCGCTCTGCCAGACGCTGCTCCAGACGACTGATATCAGGGTCCGGTTTTGCCGGCGTCGCAGGCTCTTGTTTGCCACTCAACCATTGCCGTACAAGGGCCTCGGTTTGGCGAACCGTGAAGCTACGTGCGACAACGTGTCGCGCCCCCTCAACCTGCTGATCTTCTGGCAAACCCAACAAAGCGCGTGCATGACCCATTTCAAGATCACCGTGCGACAGCATGGTCTTGATCACTTCTGGTAATGCAATCAGGCGCAGCAAGTTGGCTACGCTGACCCGCGACTTACCCACAGCCTCAGCGACCTGTTGCTGCGTCAGTTGGAACTCTTGCTGCAAACGCTGGAGCGCAACCGCCTCTTCGATTGGGTTGAGGTCTTCTCGCTGGATGTTCTCGATCAACGCCATGGCGATGGCCGTTTCATCCGGCACGTCTCGAACCATGGCCGGGATCGTCTCAATGCCGGCTTGCTGACTCGCACGCCAGCGACGTTCACCAGCGATGATCTCAAAGCGGTTTTCGCCAATGGGCCGCACCACGATCGGCTGCATGACACCTTGAGCCTTGATCGACAGCGCCAGTTCCTCTAGCGCCTGCGGGTCCATGTCGCGGCGCGGCTGGTATTTGCCACGCTGAATCAGATCCAGGGGGATGTGTTGCAACTCTCGCTGGTCGGCCTTGGTGGCCTGTTCTTCCAGGGAACTGACGGTTGGACTACTCAGAAGAGCATCCAGCCCACGTCCGAGTCCTCGTTTCTTGACGGCCATGGGAATTCCTTAAGTGGGCTGAGCGGTGCGAGTGTTACGACGTTGACGACGAACCATTTCACCAGCCAGGGCCAGATAGGCCAAAGCCCCCCGAGATGTCTTGTCGTAAGCCAGCGCCGGCATACCGAAACTCGGTGCTTCAGCCAGGCGAATGTTGCGCGGGATCACCGTGTCATACAGCTGATCGCCGAAATGCTCCTTGAGCTGCGCCGACACGTCGTTGATCAAACTCAGACGTGGGTCGTACATGGTCCGCAGCAGACCCTCGATTTTCAACTGTGGATTAAGCAACTCGGCGATACGCTTGATGTTATCCACAAGGTCGCTCAAACCTTCGAGCGCAAAGTACTCGCACTGCATCGGAATGATCACACCGTCGGCGGCAACCAATGCATTGAGCGTCAACATCGAAAGCGACGGTGGGCAATCGATGAGAATGTAATCGTAGTTCTCGCGAATTGGCGCCAACGCAGTGCGCAGACGACTTTCCTTCATCTGCATTTCCAACAAGACGACTTCTGCGGCAGTCAGATCGCGGTTGGCAGGCAGGAGCTGATAGCCGCCGTGTTCAGAAAACTGCATGGCCTGGCCAAGATCGCATTCGCCAATTAGCAGGTCATATACCGAGTTTTCCAGCGCGTGTTTATCCACACCGCTGCCCATTGTGGCGTTGCCTTGGGGGTCGAGATCGATCAACAGCACCCGGCGCTTGGTCGCGACCAGTGAAGCTGCGAGGTTGATGCAGGTGGTGGTTTTGCCCACACCACCTTTTTGGTTCGCTATCGCGAATACCTTAGCCATTCTTGCGTGTGTTCCCTGTCAAGCCGTGCGGCGCAGTATCAGCAGATGGCGTTGCCCTTGGCAACCCGGAACAGACAGAGCCTGCGCACTGTCGAGGCGAAAGTCCGTCGGCAATGCTACCAGTTCATCGGCCGGATGCAGACCCTTCATCGCCAGCCAACGCGTTTCGGTGTCGCCCATGTGACGAGTCCACTGGGTAAAGTCTTCAAGGCTGCTGAATGCCCGGGAAATGATCCCGGTGAACGGCTGCTGCGGTTGAAACGCTTCTGCACGGCTGTGGATAACTTCCAGGTTATCGAGCTTCAGCTCAAGTTTGACCTGGGTCAGAAAACGAGTTTTCTTGCCGTTGCTGTCCAGCACGCTGACCTTGGTGCCTGGAAACAGAATGGCCATTGGAATCCCGGGCATTCCACCGCCGCTGCCTACGTCGAGCCAGCGCTCACCGTCGATGAAAGACATGATGCTCAAGCTGTCGAGCAGGTGACGCGAGACCATTTCGTCCGGGTCGCGAACCGCCGTCAGGTTGTAGGCTTTGTTCCATTTGATCAGCAAGGCCAGATAGGCCAGCAGTTGGTTGTGCTGGTTCTCGGTCAACTCGACGCCCAACTCGCGGGCACCAAGGGTCAGTTCATCAGCGTGTTGCGGGGTGACCATAGAACTCAAGCGCTTTGCTCCAACTGACGGCCCGCGCCGCGTTTTTTCAGATGAATCATCAACAATGAAATGGCCGCCGGCGTGACGCCGGGGATCCGCGAAGCCTGCCCCAGTGTCTCTGGACGAGTTATCCCCAGCTTGCTCTGAATTTCTTTCGACAGCCCGGAAATGTTGGTGTAGTCGATGTCTTCCGGCAGTTTGGTGTCTTCACTGGCACGCAAACGGGCGATTTCATCCTGCTGGCGATCGATGTAACCGGCGTATTTGGTCTTGATTTCGACCTGCTCGGCGACTTGCGGGTCGATGCAGCCTTCACCCGTCAGCGCGATAAGGCTGGCATAGTCCACTTCAGGACGGGTGAGCAGGTTGAGCAAGTTGTATTCATGGGTCAACGGCGTACCGAAATGCGCCGAGACCGCATCGCCTTGCGGTGTGCTCGGGCGAATCCAGGTGGACCTCAACCGCTGCTCTTCTCGCTCGATACTTTCACGCTTGGTACAAAACGCAGTCCAACGCGTATCGTCCACCAATCCCAGCTCGCGGCCTTTTTCGGTCAGACGCAGGTCCGCGTTGTCTTCACGCAGGATCAGGCGGTACTCAGCCCGAGAGGTAAACATGCGGTATGGCTCTTGAGTACCCAGGGTAATCAGGTCGTCGACCAAAACGCCGATGTACGCTTCATCACGACGCGGGCACCAACTGTCCTTGCCCTGTGCACGAAGCGCGGCGTTAGCACCCGCCAGCAAACCTTGCGCCCCGGCCTCTTCGTAACCGGTTGTACCGTTGATTTGCCCAGCGAAAAACAACCCGGCGATGACCTTGGTTTCCAGACTGTACTTTAGGTCTCGCGGATCGAAATAATCGTATTCGATTGCATAGCCCGGACGCACGATATGAGCATTTTCCATGCCTCGGATCGAGCGAACGATCTGCAATTGCACATCAAACGGCAGAGAGGTCGATATCCCATTGGGGTACAGCTCATGGGTGTTCAGGCCTTCCGGCTCGATAAAGACCTGATGGCTTTCCTTGTCGGCAAAACGATGAATCTTGTCTTCGATCGACGGGCAATAGCGCGGGCCAACGCCTTCGATAACCCCCGAGTACATCGGTGAACGATCGAGGTTAGCCGCAATGATTTCGTGGGTGCGCGTATTGGTGTGAGTAATCCAGCAACTGACCTGAGCCGGATGCTGTTCTTTCGAGCCCATGAACGACATGACGGGAATCGGCGTATCGCCAGGTTGCTCGGTCATCACCGAGAAATCCACAGAACGACCATCGATACGCGGTGGTGTCCCGGTTTTCAGGCGACCTACACGTAACGGCAATTCACGAAGGCGATGCGCCAAGGCGATTGAAGGTGGATCGCCGGCACGGCCACCGGAATAGTTCTGCATGCCAATGTGGATAAGTCCGCCAAGGAAGGTGCCGGTGGTCAGCACAACTGAGTCTGCCAGGAAACGCAGACCCATCTGGGTGACTACACCACGCACTTCACCTTGTTCAACGATCAGGTCGTCGCAGGCTTGTTGAAATATCCACAGGTTTGGCTGGTTTTCTATGATTTCGCGAACAGCTGCTTTGTACAGGATGCGATCTGCCTGGGCGCGCGTTGCTCGCACCGCCGGGCCTTTGCGGCTGTTCAATACGCGAAACTGGATACCAGCCTTATCGGTGGCAATCGCCATGGCACCGCCAAGGGCATCGATCTCTTTGACCAAATGGCTTTTGCCAATACCACCGATTGCCGGATTGCAGCTCATCTGGCCGAGGGTTTCCACGTTGTGCGTCAACAGCAGGGTTTTTGAGCCCATGCGTGCAGACGCCAGTGCTGCCTCGGTACCGGCATGACCGCCACCGATGACGATCACTTCAAAACGGGAAGGGAAATCCACCACGCACCTCGTGCCTGTTTTTGGGGGAATAGGAATTGGCGGCAAGTATAGGGACTTCACCCCTTTGAAGAAACCTTTATGCGCAAAATTTAACCAGCTGTGGATAGAACGCGGTTATAGAAATTAAAAAGAAAGAAATTTATAAGATCTTTGTTTTTATGTTTATTTCTATAGGGCATCATTTCTGTGGATAGAATCGTATAAGCCTTTAAATTCGTAATGTACAGAGAATCAAAAGGTTGTGCCTATCCAGCGTTGGGGGCGTTGGATAACACAGTTAAGCCTGTGGATTAAATGGGTTGTTATGCACAGGGGCGGTTATCCCCTCATAAAAAGCCTATTTATCAACCGAGCTTGGGTATGGTTATGCACAGACCTTATTCCGCGAAATTTGAGTAAATGAGTCCCGTGCGCGAACGAAATTCGTCATTAAAGGTGTCGAGGCGCAGGTTTCGAAGGTTTCGAAGGTTTCGCAAGAAGATACGGCGAGCAGGCCACTCAATCAAAATGGCCCGCTTAGAGGAGGGATTGGCTACTTGCCGATGCAGAAACTGGAAAAGATCCGGCCCAACAGATCATCAGAACTGAATACGCCGGTGATTTCTCCAAGCGCCTGCTGAGCCTGGCGCAGGTCTTCAGCCAAGAGCTCACCGGCCCCAGCAAGAGTCAGTTGTGATCGCCCGTGCTCAAGCGACGTGCAGGCCCGATGAAGCGCTTCCAAATGGCGTCGGCGTGCGCTGAAGCTGCTCTCCGAGGTTTGTTGATAGCCCATACACGCCTTAAGGTGTTCTCGCAGCAGCTCCAGACCATCACCGCCCGTCTTGGCGCTCAGGTTGATGGTCACATGGCCATCGGCGTTGACTTCAAGCCCAACAGTATCCGAGCTCAGATCTGCTTTGTTCCTGATCAATGTCACTTTGGCTGGATCAGGACGTTGCTCCAGAAATTCCGGCCACAGTGCGAAGGGATCGCTCGCTTCCGGAGTGGTTGCATCGACCACCAACAGAATGCGGTCTGCTTCGCCAATCGCTTTTAACGCCCGCTCCACACCTATTTTCTCTACCTGGTCCACGGTATCGCGCAGACCTGCTGTATCGACCACGTGAAGCGGCATGCCATCAATGTGGATATGTTCGCGCAACACATCACGGGTAGTACCGGCGATCTCGGTGACAATCGCAGCTTCGCGGCCAGCGAGCGCGTTCAACAAGCTTGATTTACCCGCGTTGGGCCTGCCAGCGATCACCACCGTCATGCCGTCGCGCAATAAAGCCCCCTGGTTAGCTTCGCGCAAAACAGTGGATAACTCTTCACGTACGCCATCGAGCATGGCCAAGACATGACCGTCGGCCAGGAAGTCGATTTCTTCTTCTGGAAAGTCGATGGCTGCTTCGACATAAATCCGCAGGTTGATCAGCTTCTCGGTCAAGTTATCCACACGAATTGAAAACGCGCCCTGCAGCGAGCGAAGAGCGTTACGCGCGGCTTGTGCAGAACTTGCCTCGATCAGATCGGCGATTGCTTCAGCTTGAGTCAGGTCCAGCTTGTCGTTGAGAAACGCGCGCTCGCTGAATTCTCCTGGACGCGCGAGTCTGCTGCCCAGCTGTACACAGCGTTGCAGTAGCATATCCAGCACAACCGGCCCGCCGTGTCCTTGTAACTCAAGCACATCCTCCCCTGTGAATGAGTTAGGGCCGGGAAAATATAGCGCGATGCCTTCGTCGATCACTTCTCCATTTTCGTTCTGGAAAGGCCCGTAATGCGCATAACGTGGCTGCGGCATTTTGCCGATGATCGCTTGCGCGGCAACGCCTGCCAGCGGACCGGAGATGCGCACGATGCCCACACCGCCGCGTCCTTGAGCCGTGGCGATGGCGGCAATGGTTTCACGCGGGACATTCATGATCCGGCTCCTGAGTAAATGACGGATAGCAAAACGCCCCACGAGGGGGCGTCCTGTAGAACTTATTCACAGGTTAGATCAAGCTTCGGCTTTTTTGGCCTTCGCTTCGATACTACGAGTGATGTACCACTGTTGGGTAATGGACAAGGTGTTGTTCACAACCCAGTACAGAACCAGACCTGCGGGGAACCATAGGAAGAAGAACGTGAAGATAATCGGCATCAGCTTCATGACCTTGGCCTGCATTGGATCCGGAGGCGTTGGGTTCAAGCGCTGCTGAATGAACATGGTTGCGCCCATGATGATCGGCAGAATGAAGAACGGATCCTTGATCGACAAGTCAGTTATCCACAGCAACCATGGCGCCTGACGCATCTCGACGCTTTCCAGCAGTACCCAGTACAGCGACAGGAACACAGGCATTTGTACCAGAATAGGCAAGCATCCACCCAAGGGGTTGATCTTCTCTTTCTTGTACAGCTCCATCATCGACTGCGATAGTTTCTGACGATCGTCGCCGTGTTGTTCTTTCAGGACCGCAAGTTTTGGCGCAACGGCGCGCATGCGCGCCATCGATTTGTAGCTGGCCGCTGACAGAGGGAAGAAAAGCCCTTTTATCAACATGGTCAGGAAGATGATCGACCAACCCCAGTTACCGACGATGCTGTGGATATGTTGCAACAGCCAGAAAATCGGCTGGGCAATGAACCAGAGAATCCCGTAGTCGACAGTCAGTTCCAGGCCAGGGGACAACTCCTTGAGTACAGCCTGGCTTTTTGGGCCGGCGTAAAGAGTGGTGTTGGTCTCAACTTTGGCACCCGGTGCAACGGTCAGTGCAGGACCGGTGAAACCGATAATGTAGTTGCCTTGGCTGTCTTTGCGAGTGGTAACGGTGTTGCTGTCACCGCGGTTCGGAATCCAGGCAGTTACAAAGTAGTGCTGCAACCAGGCGACCCATCCACCTTGTACAGTTTCTTTGACCGACCCCTTGTCGATGTCTTTCATCGACACTTTCTTGTAAGGCTCGGAAGCTGTCCACATTGCGGCGCCGAGGTAAGTCGCGGTGCCGGTGGCTGTGCTGGAGGATGGATCAGAACTGGCATCACGTTTCAGCTGAGCGAACAGATTGCCATTCCAGGGCTGTGCGCTCTGGTTGTCGATCAGGTAAGTCACGGTCAAATCGTACAGGCCACGCTTGAATGTAAAGCGCTTGATGTAATTGACGCCGGCGTCGCTGAATTTCAGATCGACGACCAAGTCATTTTGCCCATCGACCAGTTGATAACTCTTCTGCACGCTGGTGTAGACCGGACGACCCGTCGAGCGAGCATCCGGACCGTCAGCACCCGTCAGGCCGCTTTGTGCCAGGAAGGTACGTTCGCCACCATTGTCGAAAAGCTGAAATGGAATTTCTGGATGGTCCTGACGACGAGGATAAAGCGGCAACCGAAGTTGCACGACATCACCACCAACGGGGTCGATTTCCAGATTAAGGACGTCTGTTTTGACCTGAATGAGATCCTTGCTGATCGCCACTGGCATTTCAGCAGGAGCAGCAACCTCACCCGTTGCACTTGGCACATCAGCGTTTGCTGGCGCTTTTGTGTCTGACGGGATATCCGGTAGCGCGGATGTATTTGTGTTAGCGGCGACATTCTGAGTCGGCAGTGCAGCCTGCCCATAGTCCTGGTTCCATTTCAGGACCAGGACATAGGACACGATTGCCAGGGCGACGATCAGGATCGTGCGTTTAATATCCATGATTACTCGGCCATCGAAGAGGAACGGGAGGTGGGATCTTGTGGAACCGGGTCATAACCACCGGGATTCCACGGATGACAGCGACCTAAGCGACGTAAGGTCTGCCAGCCACCGCGTAATAAACCATGATTATCGATGGCTTCGTACGCGTAGCAGGAGCAGCTGGGGTAGAAACGACAGTGATTGGCCATTAGAGGACTAATGGCATAGCGGTAAAACTGGATCGGAACGAGCGCCAGTTTACGCATCAGGACTGTCTACCCCCGCAGTTTCGGTTGTGGCTTCTGAAGTAGGCCGGCTACGCGCCAGACGTTTCCAGAGCTTGCCGAAGTGCTGAATCAATTCGGGGTTTTCAATGTCACCCAAACCTTTGCGCGCGACTACCACGATATCCCAACCGACCAAATTATCTTGGTGTTGGCGAAACGATTCGCGCATCAGGCGTTTCAAACGATTGCGTTCAACGGAGAGTTTTACGCTCTTTTTCCCGATCACTAACCCTAAACGGGGGTGATCAAGATCGTTGTTACGCACAAGGAGCAGGAGATTTTTCCCCGGAACCTTGCCGGTGGGGGAGTCAAAGACTGCCTTAAAATGCCGGGGTGTCAGCAAACGCTTTTCCCGACTGAAGTCTCGACTCACCACCTGTGCCGATTAATCAAACTGCCAGACGCTTACGGCCCTTGGCGCGACGACGCGACAGGACTGCGCGGCCGTTCTTGGTGGCCATGCGAGCACGGAAACCGTGGGTGCGGGCGCGCTTGATAGTGCTGGGTTGGAAAGTACGTTTCATGGCGTGTTACCTGGTTCGTCCACAACGGGCCGGAATGGCCCCCGTTTTAAGAGACCGGGGATTCTAGAGAAAGCGGGCCCTCAGGTCAATTTCCAACCAGCGTTTCCTGCATTTACTTCTTACCCGTGGGAAATCACCCGTGGTGGACTTGCCCAGGTGAGTCAGGGAATCTAGATATAGAAATAAAGAAGGAGAGTATTTAAAGCTTTTTTGTAAAGCTTATAGAAGCTATACAGCCACTTATCTGTGGATAACGTTATGAGCGCCATGTTTTACGCCATGTACAGAGGAAAGAAAGGTTGTCCAAAAGCGGTGATGTAGCTGTGCTGTGACCTCGGAAAAGCTGTGTGTGGAACGCCTTTTTATCCACAGGTAGTTTATCCACAGAGTTCAACCCCGACTTATGCAACGAGCTGAATGCAAGTTATCCACAGGTCTTATTCGCAGTCCGTCTGTCGACTTTTATCGGCCTAAGATGCTGATTCATGGATGCTCCTCAGTAACCTACATGTGGATAAGTCTGCGTCTGGTCGTTACAATGGTCGCTTGTTTTTGCCTCACCGGCTTTTGACTTAGGGGATGTCCGTGTCAGTGGAACTTTGGCAGCAGTGCGTAGAGCTATTGCGCGATGAACTGCCTGCCCAGCAATTCAACACCTGGATCCGTCCGCTACAGGTCGAAGCCGAAGGCGACGAGTTGCGTGTCTATGCGCCCAATCGGTTTGTGCTTGATTGGGTCAACGAAAAGTATCTGGGCCGTTTGCTTGAGCTTCTCGCAGAGCATGGTCGGGGTCTGGCACCTGCGCTTTCCTTATTAATAGGCAGCAAACGAAGCTCAGCCCCTCGTGCAGCGCCGAATGCCCCATTGGCCGCTGCGGCTGCATCCCAGGCATTGACTGCTAATAGCAACGGTGTGGCTGCGCTAACTGCTCCTGTCACGGTAGCCAGAACTAAGTCTGTGCCGACGCAAAACTCCCTGGACGTTGATGACGAGCCTTCCAGGGCAAGCTTTGATCCAATGGCTGGGGCGAGTTCTCAGCAGGCGCCTGCACGCGCAGAGCAGCGTAATGTTCAGGTTGAAGGTGCGCTCAAGCACACCAGCTACCTGAACCGTACTTTTACGTTCGAAAATTTCGTCGAGGGTAAATCCAACCAATTGGCTCGAGCAGCGGCCTGGCAGGTTGCCGATAACCCCAAGCATGGCTACAACCCACTGTTTTTGTATGGTGGCGTTGGTTTGGGTAAAACCCACTTGATGCATGCGGTGGGTAATCACCTTCTCAAGAAGAACCCGAATGCCAAGGTCGTCTACCTGCACTCAGAGCGTTTCGTGGCTGACATGGTAAAAGCGTTGCAGCTCAATGCGATCAACGAGTTCAAGCGTTTCTATCGCTCAGTTGATGCTCTGCTGATTGACGACATTCAGTTTTTCGCCCGCAAGGAGCGTTCGCAAGAAGAGTTTTTCCACACCTTCAATGCACTGCTTGAGGGAGGTCAGCAGGTTATTCTGACCAGCGACCGCTATCCAAAAGAAATCGAAGGC
The DNA here is from genome assembly GCF_036404235.1 of Pseudomonas sp. GTDB lineage: Bacteria > Pseudomonadota > Gammaproteobacteria > Pseudomonadales > Pseudomonadaceae > Aquipseudomonas. The sequence goes on along the minus strand of NZ_DASWOT010000112.1, from coordinate 18,062 downwards.
CTTGAGGAGCGTCTCAAATCGCGTTTTGGCTGGGGCCTGACCGTTGCAGTAGAGCCGCCTGAGCTTGAAACTCGTGTCGCCATCCTGATGAAAAAGGCTGATCAAGCCAAGGTAGATCTGCCTCACGATGCGGCGTTCTTTATTGCACAACGCATTCGCTCTAACGTCCGTGAACTTGAAGGTGCGCTGAAGCGGGTCATCGCGCATTCCCACTTCATGGGGCGCGACATCACCATCGAGCTGATTCGCGAATCGCTCAAGGACTTGTTGGCGTTGCAGGACAAGCTGGTGAGTGTGGATAACATTCAGCGAACGGTCGCTGAGTACTACAAGATCAAGATATCCGACCTCTTGTCGAAACGTCGTTCCAGATCGGTAGCAAGGCCGCGTCAGGTGGCCATGGCGTTGTCCAAAGAACTGACCAACCACAGTCTGCCAGAGATTGGCGATGTGTTTGGTGGACGCGATCACACCACGGTCTTGCACGCCTGCCGCAAGATCAACGAGCTTAAAGAATCCGACGCGGATATTCGCGAGGACTACAAGAACCTGCTGCGTACACTGACTACTTAACGATGCCAACGCAGCTTATCAAGGCAAGGGACTAGACCATGCATTTCACCATTCAACGCGAAGCCCTGTTGAAACCCCTGCAACTGGTCGCAGGCGTTGTAGAACGCCGTCAGACCTTGCCGGTTCTGTCGAACGTTCTCTTGGTTGTCGAGGGCCAACAGTTGTCCTTGACGGGTACTGACCTGGAAGTCGAACTGGTTGGCCGTGTTCAGCTTGAAGAAGCTGCCGAGCCTGGCGAGATCACTGTTCCTGCTCGCAAGTTGATGGACATCTGCAAAAGTCTGCCAAATGACGCGCTGATCGATATCAAGCTCGACGAGCAGAAGCTGATCGTCAAGGCCGGTCGCAGCCGCTTTACCTTGTCGACGTTGCCGGCGAATGATTTCCCGACGGTTGAAGAAGGCCCGGGTTCGCTGACATTCAACCTGAGCCAAAGCAAGCTGCGTCGGTTGATCGAGCGTACCAGTTTTGCGATGGCGCAACAGGACGTTCGCTATTACTTGAACGGCATGCTCCTGGAGGTTCAATCAGGCATCCTGCGTGCCGTGGCAACAGATGGTCATCGCTTGGCGATGTGCTCAATGTCAGCCGAGATAGAGCAAGCTGATCGCCACCAGGTGATTGTGCCGCGCAAAGGTATTCTTGAGCTGGCGCGTTTGCTGACGGAGCAAGATGGTCTGATCAGTATTGTATTGGGTCAGCATCACATTCGCGCGACCACTGGGGAATTTACATTCACCTCGAAGTTGGTTGACGGCAAGTTTCCAGACTACGAACGCGTTCTGCCCAAAGGCGGTGACAAGTTGGTGGTCGGTGATCGCCAGGCACTTCGCGAAGCGTTTAGCCGCACAGCGATTCTGTCCAACGAAAAATACCGTGGTATCCGTTTGCAGCTCGCAAGCGGCCAGTTGAAAATTCAGGCCAACAACCCTGAACAGGAAGAAGCGGAAGAAGAGATTGGCGTCGACTACAACGGAGAATCACTGGAAATCGGTTTCAATGTCAGCTATCTGCTCGATGTGTTGGGGGTGATGACCACCGAACAGGTTCGTTTGATTCTGTCTGACTCCAACAGCAGTGCGTTGGTGCAAGAGTCCGGTAACGATGACTCTGCCTACGTTGTTATGCCGATGCGCCTGTAACAGCAGAACCTGATGTCTCTTAGCCGCGTCTCGGTCACCGGGGTGCGCAATCTGCAACCGGTGACCTTCTCTCCCTCTCCTCGCATCAACATTCTTTATGGCGCCAACGGCAGTGGCAAAACCAGTGTCCTGGAGGCCATTCACTTGCTTGGGCTTGCGCGTTCGTTTCGCAGTGTTCGGCTTTTGCCAGTTATCCAGTACGAGCAACCTGCTTGCACCGTCTTTGGACAAGTTGAATTAGCCCAAGGTGGGCACAGCAGCCTCGGTATTTCGCGAGACCGTCAAGGCGAGTTTCAGATTCGTATAGATGGTCAAAACGCAAAAAGTGCAGCACAGCTGGCTGAGACGTTACCTTTGCAACTGATCAACCCAGACAGCTTTCGATTACTTGAAGGCGCCCCAAAGATTCGTCGCCAGTTCCTGGACTGGGGAGTGTTCCACGTGGAACCTCGATTCATGGGAACCTGGCAGCGTTTGCAGAAGGCTCTGAGGCAGAGAAACTCATGGCTGCGACATGGTACACTTGACGCCGCTTCGCAAGCGGCATGGGACCGGGAGTTATGCCTGGCCAGCGATGAAATCGATGAATTTCGACGAGCGTATATCAAGGCTTTAAAGCCTGTCTTCGAGCAAACTTTGAGCGAATTGGTTCAGCTTGAAGGTTTGACCCTGAGTTACTACCGCGGATGGGATAAAGAAAAAGAGCTGAGCGTAGTGCTGGCTTCTTCTCTCTACCGCGATCAACAGATGGGCCACACACAAGCAGGACCCCAACGAGCTGATTTAAGGCTTCGACTTGGTGGTCATAATGCTGCAGATATTCTTTCGCGTGGGCAGCAGAAATTAGTTGTTTGCGCCCTACGTATCGCTCAAGGCCATTTGGTTAGTCAGGCTCGTCGAGGCCAATGCATTTATCTTGTTGATGACCTGCCTTCAGAGCTCGACGAGAATCACCGCAATGCGCTGTGTCGCTTGCTTGAAGACTTAAACTGCCAGGTTTTTATTACCTGTGTGGACCAGGAATTTTTGAGGGAAGGCTGGCAGACGGAAACGCCAGTTGCTTTGTTCCACGTGGAACAAGGCTGTATCACCCAGACCCACGATCATCGGGAGTGAATGCATGAGCGAAAATCAAACGTACGACTCCTCCAGTATCAAGGTACTGAAAGGTCTAGACGCCGTACGCAAGCGTCCCGGTATGTACATCGGCGATACCGACGATGGCAGCGGTCTTCACCACATGGTATTTGAGGTGGTCGATAACTCGATTGACGAAGCATTGGCTGGCCATTGCGACGACATCAGCATCGTTATCCACCCTGACGAATCCATTACCGTGCGCGACAACGGTCGCGGTATTCCGGTCGATGTGCATAAAGAAGAAGGCGTTTCAGCAGCCGAGGTCATCATGACCGTGCTGCACGCCGGCGGTAAGTTTGACGACAACTCTTACAAAGTCTCTGGCGGCCTGCATGGTGTGGGCGTGTCTGTGGTTAACGCGCTTTCCGAATTGCTGCTGCTGACTGTGCGTCGTAGCGGCAAGATTTGGGAACAAACGTATATACATGGCGTTCCTCAAGAGCCGATGCGTATTGTTGGTGAGAGCGATTCGACAGGTACGGAAATCCATTTCAAACCCTCGCCTGAGACGTTCAAGAATATTCACTTCAGCTGGGATATTTTGGCGAAGCGTATCCGTGAACTGTCTTTCCTCAACTCCGGTGTAGGCATCGTTCTTCGTGACGAGCGCAGCGGCAAAGAGGAGTTGTTCAAGTACGAAGGTGGTTTGCGTGCGTTCGTTGAATATCTCAACACCAACAAGACTCCGGTCAACCAGGTGTTCCACTTCAACGTCCAGCGTGACGATGGCATAGCCGTCGAGATTGCCTTGCAGTGGAACGACAGCTTCAACGAGAACCTGTTGTGTTTCACCAATAACATTCCTCAGCGCGACGGTGGTACTCACCTTGTGGGTTTCCGCTCCGCATTGACGCGTAACCTGAACAACTACATCGAGCAAGAAGGCTTGGCCAAAAAGCACAAAGTCGCCACTACCGGTGATGATGCGCGTGAAGGTCTGACCGCTATTATTTCGGTGAAAGTCCCTGATCCTAAGTTCAGTTCGCAGACCAAAGACAAGCTGGTATCTTCCGAAGTGAAGACTGCGGTCGAACAGGAAATGGGCAAGTACTTCTCGGACTTCTTGTTGGAGAATCCGAACGAAGCCAAGGCAGTTGTTGGCAAGATGATCGACGCCGCCCGTGCTCGCGAAGCAGCGCGTAAAGCGCGTGAGATGACTCGTCGTAAAGGCGCTTTGGATATCGCCGGTCTGCCGGGCAAGCTTGCCGACTGCCAAGAGAAAGACCCTGCGCTTTCTGAACTGTATCTCGTGGAAGGTGACTCTGCTGGCGGCTCCGCCAAGCAGGGGCGTAATCGTAAAACTCAGGCCATCCTGCCACTTAAAGGCAAGATCCTGAACGTTGAAAAAGCCCGCTTCGACAAGATGATTTCTTCGCAAGAAGTCGGCACCTTGATCACGGCTCTGGGCTGCGGGATTGGCCGCGACGAGTACAACATCGACAAGCTGCGCTATCACAACATCATCATCATGACCGATGCTGACGTCGACGGTTCGCACATTCGTACCTTGCTGCTGACCTTCTTCTTCCGTCAATTGCCGGAGTTGGTCGAGCGCGGTTATATCTACATCGCTCAGCCGCCGCTCTACAAGGTGAAGAAAGGCAAACAAGAGCAATACATCAAAGACGACGACGCCATGGAAGAGTACATGACGCAGTCGGCCCTTGAAGATGCGAGTCTGCATCTGAACGAATCGGCACCGGGGATTTCTGGCGAAGCGCTGGAGAAGCTGGTCAACGATTTCCGTATGGTAATGAAGACCCTCAAGCGTCTCTCACGGCTGTACCCGCAGGAGCTGACCGAACACTTCGTGTATCTGCCGCCGGTTACTTTGGAGGAATTGTCGGACCACGCGGGCATGCAACTCTGGCTGTCGAAGTTCGACGCGCGTTTGCGTGTCGGTGAGAAGTCGGGGCTAGTTTACAAGGCCAGCCTGCGTGAAGACCGTGAGCGTGGAGTCTGGCTACCGGAGGTTGAACTCATCTCCCACGGCCTTTCCAATTACGTCACTTTCAACCGCGACTTTTTCGGCAGCAATGATTACAAGACCGTCACCGCCCTTGGTCTACAGATCAGTACGCTGCTGGAAGAAGGTGCCTATGTTCAACGTGGCGAGCGTAAAAAGCCGGTCACTGAGTTCAAGGAAGCTCTCGCTTGGTTGATGGCTGAAAGTACCAAGCGCCACACCATCCAGCGCTATAAAGGTCTGGGTGAAATGAACCCGGATCAACTGTGGGAAACCACAATGGACCCGGCCGTACGCCGCATGCTTAAAGTGACGATCGAAGATGCAATTGGTGCAGACCAAATCTTCAACACGCTGATGGGCGACGCCGTAGAACCGCGCCGTGAGTTCATCGAGAGCAACGCCTTGGCGGTGTCGAACCTGGACTTTTAATGTTCGTGTAGGTTCACAGAAGAGATGAGCATTTTCACAAATTGTTGAACATGTGAAATATTGAAGTGAACAAAAATGCCAACGTTTTTACGTTGGCTTTTTTGTGCGCGATAAAAAAGCCAGGTGGCCCTAGGGCACAGTGTTGATTGCTGAACAGCCTCCAAAGGGACCATTGGCGCCTTGGATTTAAGCGTTGGGCCCTACCAGTTGTAACTCACCGAGCCGGTTACATTCCTGCGATACCCATATTTGCAGCTGTCGCCCGTGTAACCACACTGAGAGACATAGGTTTCGTCGGTGAGGTTGGACGCATTGAGCGCCAGCTTCGCCCCTGCATAGGATGAAGACAGCTTGCCAAGATCGTAGCTCAGGCTGGCGTCAAACAGGGTGTAGTGGGGAATGGCTTCGCTATTTTGCGAGTCGATGTAGCTCGCGCCTACATAGCGGACCCCTCCTCCTATTGCTAAGCCTGACAGCGCACCGCTCTGAATGGTGTATTGCGACCAGAGCGAGGCCAGTTGTTCAGGGGTATTGCCAGGGTGATTGCCTTTTTCATCGGCCGTGTTGCTGCGGGTGATTTCAAGGTGTGCATAGCTGTAGTTGGCAATCAACTCCAGGGCATCGGACAACTGCGCCTTGCTTTCCAGTTCGATACCGCGCGACTGGATCTCTCCAGTCGCGACCGAGAAGCGATTGTTGGCGGGATCGGAAGTCAGTACGTTTTGCCGAGTCAGGTCGAATAGTGAGACGGTCACGTAGTTCTCACTCCCCTTGGGCTGGAACTTGATCCCGACTTCGTACTGGCGGCCGGTTTCGGGTTCGAAGGCACTGCCATCCCGGGCTACCGCCGTGATGTTAGGGAAAAATGACTCGGAATAGCTCGCATAGGGGGCTAAGCCGTTGTCTGCCAGGTACATCACACCGGTTCGCCAAGTGAAGGCGTGATCACGCTGCTTGAGGTCTGCAGCGGTGTCGGTGTTGTAATGGATCGTTTTCGAACGGGCCCAGTCTTGGCGACCGCCCAGGTTGAATACCCAGTGCTCATCAAATTTGAGCTGTTCCGAAAGATACACTCCCGCTTGGTCAAGCTGACGACGCTGATCGATGTCGTAAAAGGCGTCCAGGTCGCTGTAGTCCTGGTGATAGACCGGAGCATAGATATCCAGTGGATCGACCACGTTGCCACCCCCCAACTGGTTGGTACTGGCGTGTTGCAGATCGATACCGAACAACGTCGTGTGTTCGAAGCGGCCGACGTTCCACTGAGCTTGGAAGTGGTTATCGAGCAGCGCATTCTTGACCTTTTCGTGGCCCAGATAACCGAAGCGGCCCACTGTACGTTGATCGTCATCCAGGCCGTATTGGTAAATCGTGCGCTGCTCTTGATAGGAACGGCTGTAACGGGCGTTCTGGCGGAATGTCCAGATATCGTTGAGGTGATGCTCGAACTGATAGCCCAGCGCCCATTGTTCTACGTCGTACTTGTCGAAGTCAGGGTCGCCGACAAAACGATCCGTGGCGATCCGTCCGTAACGCGAGCTGTCGAGGGTACCCACTCGTGGCAAAGCATAGTAGCCCAGCACATTACGGTCTTTTTGAAACGACGCTAGAACCGTCAGCGAGGTGTCTTCCGAGGGGCGCCAACTGATCGCCGGGGCGATGAATTGACGGTCATCACGTGCGTAGTCGGTTTGCGTATCGCTCTCTCGCCACAGCCCGGTAAGACGATAAGTCAAGACGCCATCATCGGTGAGCGGTCCACCGAAGTCCGCGGCCAATTGCTTGCGATCAAAACTGCCTGCTTGCACTACCAGTTCATGAAGCGGCTCATCGGTGGGACGCTTGCTGATCACGTTGACCATGCCACCCGGCGAGCTTTGACCATAGAGCACCGACGACGGTCCGCGCAGCACTTCCACTCGCTCCAGTCCATACACTTCGCCAACGGCGCGGCTCTGATTGGCAAAACTGTACTGGCGCAGGCCATCGCGATAAATGCCACCGCCAGTGGTGGCGTCAAAGCCACGAATATTAATAGTATCGCGCCGGGTATCGACGCCGTTGGCTTCACCATTGACCCCCGCCGTATAGCGCAACACCTGCCCGATGCTTTGTGGCTGCTGAGCGTCGATTTGCTTGCGGGTGACTACGCTGATTGATTGGGGCGTTTCCATGATCGACGTATCGGTCTTGTTAGCACTCATGGTTCGGCTGGCGACCAAGCCATCGTTACGACCCAGCGAGGTATCGTACGCGGTGCCACTGATTGCGGTCGGCGTCAACTCCACCACGTCGCTGTTGCTCGGCACCAGCAGTAGGCTACCGTCGTCCTGGCGTACAAAGCCTAGGCCTGAGCCTTGCAAGAGCCTTGTCAGACCGGCTTCAGTACTGAAATCGCCTTGCAGTCCCTGGGTATTCTTGCCAGCCGTCAGCGTTGAACTGCCCGCCATGCTGATCCCGGCCTGTGCGCCAAAACGTGACAGCGCAGAATCCAGGGGGCCAGCGTCGATGCTGTAATGCTGCCAACTATCAGCGGCAAAAACGGGAAGGCTGCAAAGCGGTTGCGCGCTGAGCAACAACAGTCCAAGCGTACGGGCACGCAGGGCGCGGGAAGGTGAAGTCATACGGGGCTCCTAAGGGGTTAAAACCCACCTCTGGCGGGTGGGTGATCCCTATAGGCCAAGCGAGTTTGAAAAAACTATCGCGCAGCGGAAAAAATAATTCAGGCGGGCACGACCGAGACCCAATACCGGGTCATGCGCTCGATACGCACCGGCAGTGTGCGAGCCACCAGCGTCAACGCTGCATCGGTGTCATCCAGCGAAAAACTGCCCGTCAGGCGTAACCCCGACACCTGTTCATGGCAACGCAAAATACCGGGGCGGTAACGCGAGAGTTCGGCCACCAAGGCATCCAGGCGCAGACGATTCGCCGGCAGAATTCCGCGCAACCAAGCCTGGGTGACCAGCAGATCGGCGCGGTTCGGCATGCCGATACCGAAGCGATCCACTCGCACTTGCCATCCAGCCTCAAATGAGGATGACGCTTGTTGGCCTCGTGAGCTCACCTGCACCTTGCCTCCCAGCACGGTCACCTGCGTGCCCTGCCGATCATGGCGCACTTGCACATTTGCCTCGCGACTCAGCAGGATCGCGTCCGGGGTGATCAGTTGCAGCGGGCGCGATTCTGCCCGCACATTCAGGGCCAGCTCGCCCTCGATCATTTGGATGCGACGTACCCGATCAGTAAAATCCAGGTTCACGGCGCTCGCCGTGTTCAGCCATAGCGAGCTGCCATCCACCAGTGTCCACTGGCGGCGCTCACCGGTTGCTGTGCGGTGGTTCGCCAGTGCAGCGCGCAGAGGTATGGAACCCGCGCCTTGCCAGGCGACACCGCCAACCGCACCAAGGACCAACAGGCGCTTGAGTACCTGCCGACGTCGCTGCATGTCCGGCCCGGCCGACTCCAGCGCCCTGCGCGCGGTGGCATCGCGCAAAAGATTGGCTCCAGGCTGCTGCAACAGCGGCAAGCTGGCAACACGTTGCCAAGCATGTTCATGCTCATCGCTCGCCTCGCGCCAGCGCTGCAATGCCTCCAGGTCAGGCGCGCTCATAAGGCCGGACTGCATTCTGACAAGCCAATCAATGGCGATATCGCGCACCTGCGGATTAACGGCGGCCCTCATTCGAAACGGCTCGCATAGCAAACGCTGAACGCTTTGCCCATGGCTCTTTGCACTTGAGCCACAGTCAGCCCCAACTGTGCGGCGATCTGCGGGTAAGTCAGGCCGTCGAGCTGAGACATAAAGAAAATCTGCCGTACGCGCACCGAAAGGCCAATCAGCAGCGAGTCGAGTTGTAACAAGGTTTCGATCACCAAATACCGATCCTCGAGCGACGACGCCACCCCTTCGGGCCGAGCAGCCAACGCTTCAAGATAAGCCCGCTCGATCTCCTGACGGCGCCAGCGATTGATCAGCAGTCCATTGGCAATCGCCGCGAGAAACGCCATGGGCTGGCGCAACTCGCGCACCTGCTGAGGGGAGCGCAGGACACGGATGAACGTGTCGTGGGCCAGATCCTCGGCATCGGCCCTGTGCCCCAATCGCCGGTGTAGCCAGCCCTGTAGCCAGCCATGATGATTCTCGTACAACTGTTCGATGGGCGATGTGGGAGTGGCGTCCTGCATGAGGGGCTCACAAGGCATGAATGATAATGCTTCTCATCGTATTGTTCGAGCGGGTGGTTGTACAGTGTTTACGGCGGTTTGGTGCAGTAGAGCGCTCCGCAAACATTCTGAACGTCTTTTAAATTGCCCAGACCGAGTTAATTCTGACCAGACAACGAGTCTTACGGTCTCTAACACAGCTCCCTGGCGGCCCAGACAAAGATCAAATCACGTGAACGAAAGCGTAAGGAAGATGATGGTGCCGAGGACGAGGTTAAGTCTTTCTGCTTGGACGGATCTATTCTGAGAAACGAGTAGGTTTTCTCGATATCAATCGAGCGGCTGTTCGATGCATGGTGGTTCCCGCGCGAGAAGAAAAATACAGGTAGGCCGGCCGCGTGGCAGCGGGGCAGGAAATACCGCCCCGCTGCTCTTGATCAGCCGATTAAAACTTGAACGTCACACCCAGTTCGGCGCTTCGGGGTGTGCCGATATACACCTGCGTGGAAGAGTATCCGGAATACTCTCCATAAAATTCGTTCGTCAGGTTGCGCCCGCGCAGCGTCAGCGTTGCGTTCTTCATCTCGTAGGCAATCGAGGCATCGAGCGTGGTATGACCTCGCACAAAGTAGGTATTGGCCGTGTCGGTATAGAAACCGCTGGCGTGTTTGGCGAAAGCGCCCAATGTGACGGGCAGACTGTTGAGTTTATAGAGTGCGCTGGCGTTGACCGTGGTGTGCGGCACGTTGATCGGATGGTTGCCGGAGCGGTCAGCCCCGCCCGCCTCTACCAGGTCGTCATACCGTGCATCCACCAACGAGGCGCCCACGTCCACTTGCAGTTGCGAGGTCAATTTCGTTGAGGTGCTGAGCTCTATGCCACGCGACGTCTGCTGGCCGCCTTGCACGGTGAGGGTCGAGTCGTTCGGATCGCGAGTCAGGATGTCGTTCAACTCGATCCAATACAGCGAGCCCAGCACCGTCGTCGCCCCGTCGAATGCCGTAGCCTTGAAACCGACTTCAACGGATTTGCCTTTGGACAAATCGAAGTCGCCGTTGGCGGACGAGATCAGCAGCAACGACGAAACCGGCGTCACGGCGGTCGAGTATTGCGCATACAACTGCACTTCGGGCGTCAGGTTATAGATCGTACCCACGCGCCAGGAAAATGGATCATAGGTGGGATGAAACGCCTGCTCGGTGCCCAGATTAATGTCGGTCACAGTGCGTCGCAGATTGATGTCTTCATAGCGAGCGCCTGCCACCCACAACCAGTCAGGTGTCAGATTGAACGCGTCCTCGGCAAACACCGCCACGTTGTCCATGTTCGACTGATAAACAATGTTCTTGCCCGCGCCCGGCCAGTTGCTGTTGGCGCTTGAAGGGAACGTGCCCACCACCGGATTGATTGGATCGACCGCCGTGGTCGTGCCGTTTTGCCGGGGGTTGTTGAGGTCGGTGTAGCTGTATTCACCACCCAGGGTGAAACGGTTACGAAACCCGCCGATCAGCGAATCGTTATTGGCGCTCAGACGCTCGCTCCAAAACTGCTGATCGTGGGTGATGCGCTGTACGGTTCGGTTGAGCTTTGCAGTAGTCGCACTGTAGGTCTGTTCGCCGGACAGAAAAAACTCGCGCCGAGCCGTGTAATAGCTCATGACATTGTTGAGGCTCCAATCGGGATTCAACTGGTAGTCAGTGGTCCAGCGCACCATGTTGCTGCGTGCGCCGGAATGAGCGCCGTCAGGGTTGTAGTTGGTGTCGCGTGCAGACTTGTCGATCACCAGCCCATAGGGGTTGTTGACGATGGAACTGGGGTTCTTCGCAGCGGACGCGGCCACCAGGGGTGACCCTTGGTAGCTGGAGTCGTACTGATCGTCGAAGTGGTCAAAGGCGAACAACATCGACAGATCGTCGTTGGGTTTATAGAGCAAGCTGGTGGTGATACCGAGTGCGGTGGTGTTCTGGTCATCGACGTCGTAGAGGCTGTCGGACTGGGTGTAGCTGACATCCGCACGCACCGCGACGGTATCGCTCAGCGGCTGATTAACGCCGATGGCGCTGCGTTGGGTGCCGAAGCTCCCGTAGCTGAGCATACCGTCCAGATGCTGACCGTCGAGACTGGCCTTGCGCGTGATCATGTTCACCGCCCCGCCCAAGGCCCCTTCCCCATAAAGCACCGAGGATGGGCCTTTTAGAACTTCGATTTTTTCGAAGTTCCAGGTGTCCACGTCGCGGGTGACGATGGTCGATGCAGCCACTCGTACGCCATCTTGCAACACGTTGATGGTGTTGCCGCTGAAACCGCGCATCGACAACACTGCCGGGTTACCTGGGACATTGCCCACCGTGGCGCCGGTGATGTCCGAAAACGCCTCCTTGGTCGTGCGCAGGCCTTTGACCTGCATGTCCTGTTGGGTTTTGGTTTCGACTGTTGCCGGTGTTTCTCGGGCCGTGAGCCCCAACCGACTGCCGGTTGAATTCTGGCTTTCAAGGTGCAAGGGGTCCTCGACCTCGGACAGTGCATCACCCGTGACTTGCAGGGGCGCGAGGTTCACCGTTTGTTCAGCAGTAGAAGCCTCTTGAGCCAGTACGTATTTTGAAAAAAATGGCAGCAGCAGTAACAAGGGCAAACGCCGTTTAAAGACTAAAGACATGACTATCTCGATAAAGAGTGAACGCGTGGAGCAACGGCCCTGGTGCTAATGCCCAGGGCTGCGGTTGCTAGAAGCTGAAGTCGACTTTGGTCCACAGGGTTCGGCCAGGCTCGTTGAGCGCCCTGTCCCCCGGGAAGCCAAAACCTGCATCGCCCGCCAGGTTCAGGTGCTCGGCATAGTTCTTGTCGAATAAATTGTCGACCCCGGCACTGACCTTGAACTGCTTGCTCAGCTTGTAGCTGCCATTGAACGAGAACACGCCAAAACCTGCGCTCTTGCCAAAGTCCTGGCCTACGACGTTACCCTTCCCTTCGGCCACTCGGTTTTGCGCTGCGACCACCCGCCATAACGCACCGACACTCCAGAGGTCTTGCTCGTAAGTCAGCCCGAGTTTGCTTTCCAGTGGCGGCATCTGCGGCAACGCCTGACCATCGGAGCTGTTCTTGCCCCAGGCGTAAGCCAGCGTGGCGTCGGTCTTCCAGTTCGGGCTCAAGCGATAAGCGAAGCCCAGTTCGCCCCCCATGATTCGGGCATCGACGTTCTCGGTGCGAGAGCTGCTCGTGCCCATCATGTCGGTGCTGTAGTCAAACAGAATGAAATCGCGGACTTGCCCCACATAACCCGACGCCCAGGCTTGCAGGTCTGCGCCGTTGTATTGAGCACCGAAGTCCAACTGGGTGGTTTTCTCAGGTTTCACACCGTCGAACGCATTGCGCGAACCGGTTGGCCCGCTGTCACCGGAAAACAACTCCCAGTAATCGGGAAAGCGCTGCACATGGCCGACACCGGCGTACAAAGTCGTCGGCGAATCTGCCAGATCGTATTCATAGCGAGCAAAACCACTGGGTAATGTGTCTGCACGGGTGTCGTTGGCCGTGGGATTGGGCGTGCTTGTGGTCATGCTGCTGATGGACTGCCGATAGTCCTTGGCCGAGGCTCGATCCAGCCGTGCGCCGGAGACGATACGACTGCGCTCGGCCGCGTACCAGGTCATTTCGGCGAAGGCGCCGTAGTTGTGCTCGACGGCATCCTTGCTCCAGGCAAACGCATCTGTATCGGTGTAGAGGTCGGTCATCATGTTGTAGGTGGAATTACGCATCGCGATGCTCGCTGCGCAGGGCATCAACACCGGTGACCAACTCGACGTCCTGCCATTTCCACGTCGCGGCAATACGCCCGCCTACGGTACGCCGATCAACTTGCGACGCCATCGGCATGGCCATCATGCTGCTTGGGTCTGGGGTGCGCAGCCGGAAGTTGTCCATGATGTGGTCGGCGTAGTTGTAGTAGACCTGCGCTTCGAATTTATCCAGCACCCTACCGATGTTGCGTTTTTCGAACTTCAAACCGAGGCTCTCGCGCTCCAACTGCGAACTGTCCATCCCTCGACCGCCAAGGCGCGCCTCGCCGTTGCCTTTACCCGCTGTCAGCTCGACCAACGTATCGGCATCCGGTGTCCAGCCCAACGCGACATCGCCGTTCCATTTATCCCAACGCGATGGAACCGTGTTGCCGTGGCCATCTTTATAGTCGTCGGCCTGCGCTTGATTGCCGACAGCCCGTATATAGCCTTGCGGGCCACCTACTGCGCCATCGAGCACTTTGTCGAATCGGCCATTGGAACCCACCAGGACGCTGCCGTTGAGGCGGCTGCCCAGCTCACCGAAATGTTCCGGCTCACGTTCGAACAACACGGTGCCCGCTGAAGCGCCAGGGCCCCACTGCACGGTTTGCGGGCCTTTGATGACGGTCAGTTTGTCGAAGGTTTCGGGGGCAATGTAGGAGCTGGGCGCATCCATGCGAAACGGACAAGCCCCTAGCATCAGGCCACCGTTGGTGCGCAAATTGAGACGCGAACCGAACATCCCGCGCAGCACCGGATCGCCGTTGGACCCGCCGCTGCGAATGGCCGAGAAGCCAGGAATGGTTTTCAGGTAATCGGTGCCGTCGCTGGCAGGAACCGGCTGACGGGCGTCTTTGGGATTGGTGACAATGGTCAGGGGCGAGCTTTGCTGTACCGCTGTGATCACCAGCGGGGATAACCCCAGCGGGGGTTGTTGCGGATCGGCATTGTCTTCCTGCGCCGGTGCGGCCTGCGTCATGACGGGCAATGCCAGCCCCAGAAACATGCAAAAGGCACGGCGCCAACGCAGGCGCATCAGATCAAGGTGAAACAGCGGCTCGTTATTGATCGAGTACATGGGATCTTCCGATGAAAGTCAGGTGGGCCCAACGCACACATGCTCACCCCGCATCAACGGACTCAACGGTACGTCGATGTTGGGTTTTGGCGGTGCGCGTTCAGCAAAAAGTTGCGATGACGTTCAACGGTTGAGTCGGTGGCGCTCGGCTTCGCGCACCCGGGAAGACAGGCGGTGCGGCCTGTTCGGGGATGAACTGGATGGCGAGAAACTGCGCTGGAGGAACCCCCAGCGCAGTGATAAGCAGGTTTGATTGCGCCAGTGGCGGATGTTGGAACAAGAGCGAGCAATAGCCGCACTTTTCCCAAATGATCAGATCATCGTGTTGGTCGGCCGAGGCGTGATGGGACATCTGGCTCATGCCAGGCATCTCGTCGCACGCCATGCCTGCCATGCTCATGGGCTGATTCATGCCATGGGCAAGGCTGATCCCCTGGCTGACCAAAGGGCCGACAAAGATCATCAGCATGGCGAACAGCCCAAGCCATGCTCCGATGAGCGGCCTGTTACGCATTACCTGAGCACCGCCCGGCCAGGCGAGCGTGGACGCGCCGGTGAGTTAAGCATCGGCATGCAGCACATCGTGCGCTGCGTTTACAGTTGGTTCGGACATGGCATCCACCACGGTTTTATGCGCATGCGCTACGAACTCGTCAGTGGCGCAAGCAGTCAGGTTTCAGGATTGTGGGTGTGTTCGTCAGACGAGCACATGCAGCCCATCAATCAAGGCGCCTGAGGTATCAGTCCGGGAAGAGCAAGGCGGGGCGTTCGTGGGTAGAACGTGTAAGCGGTGTGCAGTCGGATTCGGGATGTGCGTATCAGCCAGCCAAAACCGATAAAAAAAATCAAGGACAGCGCGAGTGTGCCAGCAAACGCACAATCGCTCATCGACAGCTTCATGATCAGCGAGTGATCACTCTTGCCAGACATGTCCATGGCGGCCGAAGCCTCAGGATTATCACCGCAATCCATGGTCGGCGCGGCACCTGAGAATGCTCCCAGCATTTGTCCGTGACCGATACTGCATGCGAGCCCATTGAACAGGATGAAGCCGTAAAGCATCCAGGCAATGAGCGATCGGTGAGTTCGGACAAAATTCATCAGCGGAATTTAGCATCGTTGGCGGTGGGAGGACACCGCGTAGCCATCGCTTTGCCATTTGGCGACAGTATGCGGCTCGCAAAAAGCCCCGGCAGCACTGCGATCTGAGAAGGGTGCGACAAAACCGCACACCATTGAGCTGCACTCGATAGGCTTTGCTTCTGGATCGCGGCCTATGAATTCCTTTTAACAATAAGACGGCTCTACACTGCTGGACGTCCAACTCATGCTGGAAGTGAAGATGACTGTCGATGCAAATCCGAAGACTCTCCTTGAAACGGTTGAAGGCCTGCGCCTCGCCGAACAAGATGCAGCCCAATGGCGGGAATGGGGGCCCTACCTAAGTGATCGGCAGTGGGGAACCGTCAGGGAGGACTACAGTGCTGATGGCAATGCGTGGGATTACTTTCCCCATGACCATGCACGCAGCCGCGCGTATCGCTGGGGTGAAGACGGTTTGGCGGGGTTCTCTGACCAATCGCAGCATTGGTGCCTGGGGCTGGGGTTATGGAACGGGCACGACGCAATTCTGAAAGACCGGCTATTCGGCCTAAACAATGCCGAAGGCAATCATGGCGAGGACGTGAAGGAGTTGTACTTTCATGTTGATGGCGTCCCCAGCCATGCCTACATGCGCATGCTCTACAAATATCCACACGCCGCTTTCCCTTACGACGACCTGGTGACCGAGAACGCGCGACGCGGTTTGGAAGATCCCGAGTACGAGATCCTCGATACCGGGGTGTTCAACGACAATCATTATTTCGACGTCACTATCGAATACGCCAAGCACACCCCGGATGACATATTCATGCGGGTGACGGTGGTCAACCGATCGGAGCGTTGCGCCCAACTGCATGTCCTGCCGCACCTATGGGCAAGGAACACCTGGAGTTCGGGGCGCGATGCCCAGCGCCCTACTCTGCGGCTGGATGGCGAAACGGTAAAAGCGCGCCACCCGCAATTACCGGATAAGCAAGCAACCGCGTGGGGACGGCAGCCCTGTGAGTGGTTGTTTTGCGAGAATGAAACCAACAGTCCCAAGCTCTTCGACATACCTGCAAATGGTCCATTCAAAGATGGAATCAACGATTACCTTGTCGACGCCAATCCGGGCGCTATCCGCCACGATGCTGGCACTCGTGGAGCCGCACATTTCGTGATGCAGTTGGCGGGATACGCCAGTGACATGGTGTATCTACGGTTTGCGCCAGCGGGCGCAAAACAGATCAATGCCCGCGAGTTATTCAAGACACGGCTCAAAGAGGCGGACGACTATTACGACGCCCTACAGCGCGGCATGCAGGATGCCGACGCCCGTAATGTGCAGCGTCAGGCGTTGGCCGGATTGCTGTGGTCCAAGCAGCTCTATTATTTCGACGTGAAGGCTTGGCTTGAAGGTGATCCCAATCAGGGACCATTGCCGCAGGGACGGGCAAAAATCCGTAACAGCCAGTGGCAACACCTGTGCAATTTCGACATCGTTTCGATGCCGGACAAATGGGAATACCCTTGGTACGCGTCCTGGGACCTGGCTTTTCAGGCGGTTGCTTTTGCGCTCATTGACCCGGACTTTGCCAAAGATCAGCTGCTGCTGTTGATCAAAGACCGCTTCATGCACCCCAATGGTCAACTACCCGCATACGAATGGCGCTTCGACGACGCCAACCCGCCCGTCCATGCGTGGGCGACATGGCGCGTGTATCAGATGGAAAAGGCACTCAAAGGTGAAGGCGATGCGGACTTTCTCGAACGAGTTTTCCACAAGCTGCTGCTGAATTTTTCCTGGTGGGTTAACCGCAAGGACGCCGAAGGCCACAACATCTTTCAGGGTGGCTTTCTCGGGCTCGACAACATTGCGCTGTTTGATCGGTCCACCGCCATGGCGCCGGGCTACCAACTCGACCAGGTTGACGGCACGGCATGGGTGGCTGGCTACGCGCTGGACCTCATGCGCATCGCGTTGGAGCTGGCAAAACGTAATGAGGTCTATGTAGACATTTCGGTCAAGTTTTTCGAGCATTTCCTTTACATAGCTGGCGCGATCAACCAGGTTGGCAAAGACGTTGACGGTCTTTGGGACGATGAAGACAGCTTCTTCTATGACGTGGTGCATCGTCCCGATGGTTCCAGAGAACCGGTGCGCTTGAGGTCTATCGTCGGACTGATTCCACTGTTCGCCGTGCGCGTGCTGGAGCAGCGCGAACACGAGGTCCTCAAAGGGTTGCGAGAGCGCTTGCTCGGCTTCTTGCACCATCGTCCTGACTTGGCCTTGTTGGTCTCGCGCTGGACCGAGCCGGGCAAGGGCAACCGCTTGTTGCTGGCTCTGTTACGGGGTCAGCGGACCAAGGATTTGCTCAAGCGCATGCTCGATGAAAGTGAATTTCTGTCCGAGTTTGGTATTCGCTCCGTGTCCAAGATTTACGGCGCGCAGCCGTTCAGCATGCACATCAATGGCAACCAGCTGTGTGCAGATTACGAGCCTGCGGAGTCGGAATCTCGGTTGTTTGGCGGCAACTCCAATTGGCGCGGAGCGATCTGCATGCCCCTTAACTACATGCTGATCGAGTCGCTACGTGAGTTTCATCGTTACTACGGTGAGCATTTTTCCGTGGAATACCCCAGTGACTCGGGGTATCTGGCATCTTTGGACGAAGTGGCTGAGGGATTGAGTCAGCGAGTCT